>JAFULC010000012.1 GCA_017483305.1 Clostridia bacterium
AAATGGCAGGAATCATCGTAAAGGACAACGAATCTCTTGATAGTGCTCTCCGCAGATTTAAGAGACAGTGTCAGCGTTCGGGCATTCAGGCAGAGCTTCGCAAGAGAGAGTGCTACGAAAAGCCTAGCGTAAAGAGAAAGAAGAAGTCCGAAGCAGCAAGAAAGCGTAAGTACAAGTAATTCACGCCTTGCTTTTTAGACAAACAAATTAAGGAAATCATCTACTTAGGTGATTTCCTTTTTTTGTTTTCTCGAATTATTTGAAGTTCAAAATAAATTAACAGTGCCGTTAAAAAAACTGAGTAAAAGTGACACAAAAATTATGTATAATTAAAGAAAACATAGAACTTAATTGATTAGGAGGATTATGAAAAAACTTCTTCTGCTTATAAACCCCGTTACGGCTAGAACGACACTTGGTCCGCATCTTATGGATGTGATCGATTGCTTTATTAAAGGCGGTTACTCAGTATCAGTTCATATAACACAGCGTAAGGGTGAGACCCGCGAGATCGCGGCAACCATGGGCGAGAATTTCGACATTATTGTTTGTGTCGGTGGTGACGGAACACTTAATGAAACTGTTACAGGGGTTATGAGACTCACAAATAGACCGCAGATCGGCTATATTCCTGCGGGAACGACAAATGATTTTGCAACAAGCTGGGGAATACCAAAAAATCCTCTCGAAGCTGCTCGAAATATCGTATCTGGAAAGCCGAGAAAAACTGACGTAAGCATGTTCTGCGGCAGACCGTTTGTGTATGTTGCTGCGTTTGGAGCCTTTACAGAAGTGTCATACCAGACTCCGCAGCAGCTCAAGAACAGCCTCGGGCGGAGCGCATATATATTTGAGGGAATCAAAAGTCTTTCGACAATCCATCCTTGGAGGATGACCGTTGAATATGACGGCGGTAGTATTACCGGAGATTTTCTGTACGGAATGATCTCGAATTCAAAGAGCGTCGGAGGATTTGAGCTGAAGATGAAGGATGATATAAGTATTTCAGACGGACTGATGGAGCTTGTTCTCGTGCGTCAGCCCGATAATCCCGCGAACAATGCGAAGATGCTTACCGCTGTCCTGACGCAGGATATATCGAGCGAGTATATCACATTCGCTCACACGAAGCACGTCTCCTTCACCTCCGATATTGCTATACCGTGGACAGTCGACGGAGAGTTCGGCGGTCGCGTTCAAGGTGGAGAGGCAGATATTATCGGTCAGGCGATAGAGCTGTACTTGTAAAAAAAAGAAACTGCCGAAGCAGTTTCTTTTTTTATCTTTCTTCTCTGAAATAGGGCAGTCCAAGCGATGCGGGGGGCTGATTCTCGCGTTTCTTCCTGATGCTTGTTGCGATAAGAACGATTATCGTTACAACGTACGGTAGCATCTGAAGGAGGGGCGTTGCACTAATGTCGAGCTTGATACCAAGAAGTGTGGGAATACGCGAGCCTGCAAGATACAGCATACCGAAAAGAACGGATCCAATAATGCTTAAATGCGGACGCCAGAGCGTGAATATTACAAGCGCTACTGCAAGCCATCCGAGAGCCTCTACGCTCTTGTAAGCCTCATAGGAGCCGGCATAGTCCATAATGTAGAAAAGACCGCCGAGAGCCGCTATGCCGCTTCCTACGCAGGTTGCAGTGTATTTATAAAGGCTGACGTTGATTCCGACTGCATCTGCCGTTGCGGGGTTTTCTCCGACCGCGCGGAGGTGAAGTCCGACGCGAGTGCGAGTCAGAATGAACGAGGCAGCGAGGGCAATCGCGATTGCGAGATAAACCATAACGCCGCAGTACTTGAGCGAAGAGGTGCTTTCCGCAAAAGGATAGCGGAAGTAGTCAAGCGCGTAGAGGTACTGCATAGCATTGATAGCCATACCGGACATAATGAACTTTGTTGTACCAACTCCAAACGTTGTCATAGCAAGACCGGTTACGTTCTGGTTTGCCTTGAGTGTAACTGTGAGGAAGCTGTAAATTGCACCCATGATAACACCGCCTACGAAAGCGGCAAGGATCGCGATAACGACAATAAGGAACGGCGGGAGATTTGAGCCGTGCATAAGCTTTATCGCAAGACAGCCGCACGCGCCGCCCATCCACATGATACCGGGGATACCGAGGTTAAGATGACCTGCTTTTTCAGTGAGGATCTCACCCGTGCATCCGAGGAGGAACGTCATTCCGAGGGGAATAGATGTGAGTAAATAGTCAAGGAACTGATTCACTTTTCGCTACCTCCTTTTTTCTTTGTTTCACGGAATTTGAGCTGGTATCCGATGAAGAATTCACAGCCGATGATGAAGAACAGGACGATTCCGACAACCATATCGGGGAACGCTGAGTCAATGTTGAAGTTTGTTGTGATCTGAGAGGATCCCTGATCGAGGAACGTGATGAACGAAGATGTTCCGATCATAACGAGGGGATTGAACTTTGCGAGCCACGATACCATGATTGCTGTAAAGCCAAGACCGCCGACTGTGGTTGTAGTAACCGAATGGTCGAGAGCACTTACGATAAGGAAGCCCGCGATACCGCAGATCGCACCGGATACGAGCATTGTGCGGATTACAACCTTCTTAACACCAATACCGATGTACTTAGCTGTGTTCTCGCTTTCTCCGACAACGGAGATCTCATATCCTTGCTTTGTATACTGAAGGTAGATGTAGCTGAGACCTGTTATCAA
>JAFULC010000013.1 GCA_017483305.1 Clostridia bacterium
CGACACACGAGGCTATCTTAAAGCCATTTTCGGTGAGCGCCTCGGCAATAGCCTCGGATTCGTATTGGTTGACCTTGCAGCCAAGCGTTTAGATACCCACAGTCAGCATGATATCATCGGCTCCTTTCTGAAAATTGATTGTCTTCATATTATTTTATCACGAAAACACGATTTTGTAAATAGTATCTCTCATCTTTTTTGTTTATTTTGAAAATAGGGGTTGAAAAAGAGTGAAAAAAGGAGTATAATATTTATGACAAAATAATCTGCACTGACAGAAAGGATATAATTATGAGCAAGCTTCACGTAGTAGACCATCCTCTGATCGCGCACAAGCTCTCCATTATGAGAAATAAAAAGACGGGCTCCAAGGATTTCCGAGAGCTTCTCAATGAGATAGCAATGCTTATGGGATATGAGCTGACCCGCGACCTTCCTCTCGAGGAAATAACGATCGATTCCCCAATCTGCAAGACCAAGGCATACACGATATCGGGTAAAAAGCTTGCGATCGTTCCTATCCTCAGAGCAGGAATCGGTATGGTGGACGGACTTCTCGATCTCGTTCCCGTTGCAAAGGTTGGACATATCGGTCTTTACCGAGACCCCGAGACCCATCTTCCCGTAACCTATTATTGCAAGCTTCCCGCAGATATCGACCAGAGAATAGTCATCCTTGTCGACCCTATGCTCGCTACGGGTGGTTCGGCAAGCGATGCTTTGACCAAGCTCAAGGAGCACGGCTGTAAGCATATCAAGTTTATGTGCCTCGTTGCCGCACCCGAGGGTGTTGCAAAGGTTCAGGAGGATCACCCCGATGTTGATATCTACACAGCGGCGCTTGACGAAAAGCTTAACGATCACGCCTATATCGTTCCCGGTCTCGGCGACGCAGGCGACAGAATCTTCGGCACCATTTGATGAGAGGTGGATTGTGGAACCTTTTTTGCAAAAAAGGTTCCACACCTCCAAAAAACTCCGATAAGGATAGATAAAAATACGGACAGCTTGGGTTTTGGAATCGTGAAAAAACGTTACAAAATTCATTTTCCACTATCCTCGGGGAAAGCTTTTTGGGCACCTTTTTCTCGAAAAAGGCGCGAAAAAATCTAATCATAAGGCTAACTATGCAAATATTGAAGATAAACAAGAACGACGCGGGACAGCGGCTTGACAAGTTTCTTACGAAAGCGGTCAAGGGTCTTCCTGCGTCACTTATGTATAAGTACATAAGAACGAAAAAGATAAAGGTCAACCGCAAAAGAACGGAGCAAAGGTACGTTCTCGCCGAGGGTGACGAGATACAGCTCTTTATCCGCGACGAATTTTTCGATTCGCCCGAAAAGGACGACGGAGCATTGTCGCGCATAACACCAAAGCTCGATATCGTTTACGAGGACGATAATATTCTGCTTTGCAACAAGCGCCCGGGAGTGCTCGTCCACGAGGACGATAGTGCCTCGGACAACACGCTCATAATGCATATAAAGGCATATCTTTATCAGAAGGGCGAGTACGATCCCAGCGAGGAGCAGTCCTTTGCCCCCGCGCTTTGTAACCGTATAGACAGAAATACGGGAGGTATAGTTATCGCGGCGAAGAACGCCGAGGCGCTCCGCGTGATGAACGAAAAGATCAAAAACGATGAGATCCGTAAATTCTATCTCTGCGCGGTCCACGGAAAGCTGCCAAAGTGCGCAGATACACTCACGGGATTTCTCAAAAAGAACAGTGCCAACAACCTTGTGAGTATATCCGACAAGAAAAAGGAAGGATACAAGAATATCATCACGAAATACAAGGTCATAATGGAGAAGAGGGAGCATAGTCTTTTGGAGGTGGAGCTCGTTACGGGAAGAACACACCAGATAAGAGCTCATATGGCTCATATAGGTCACGCGCTGCTTGGCGATGGCAAATACGGAGTCAACCGCGACGACAGGGCGCAGGGATACAAATATCAGGCGCTTTACGCCTACCGCCTTGTGTTCGACTTTGGAGAGGACAACGGCTATCTCGGCTATCTGTCGGGCAAGCAGGTAAATCTCAACGCCTCTGACGTTTGGTTCGTATCCGACTTCGTCGGCGCGGAGGAAAAAATCGAAAAATTGATCTCGGCAGGGAAATAAGCATCCTACCGATAAGAAAGGAGAGAATTAAGTGAAAGAGTTTATTATTAAACACAAATTCGGCGTGATGCTTGCAATCAGCGCCATTTTCACCGCACTCCCCTTGATAATAACCGAGCTTGGATTTTTACAGTGGATCTCCGTGATCCCTGCGGCGCTCGTATTGCTTGAATGTATACGCGATAAGGAAATCAGGCTCAAAAAAATGTACGGCAGAGGGCTCGTATTCTTCTGGATCTACTATGCCGTGGTCTTGCATTGGTTTTTCTATATGTATCCCCTCGATTTCGCAGGGCTTACAAACGCCGCTTCGCTTGTCGTGGTGTTGGTTGCGTGTCTCGGACTGTCATTTTTGCAGGCGGTGTTCAGCGCGTTTGCATTCGTTCTGATCACGGCGATATCAAGAATGAAAACAGTAGAAAAGCTGCCACTGCTTACGCCGTTTGTCGCGGCAGCGGTCTGGACGGTTGCAGAGTGGTTTCAGACTGTCGGCTGGTGGGGGGTTCCTTGGGGCAGATTGCCACTCGGACAGATCGATGCGACCTTGCTCGTGCGCAGCTCGGCAATCTTTGGCTCGTATTTCGTGACCTTTATAATAATCGCGGTCAATTTTCTCTTGGCAATTGCGCTGAAGAATACAAGCATAAGAAAGCTCGGAATCGCTTTGTCGATCTCGCTTTTCTGTCTCAATCTTGCGCTTGGAGTTGTCGTCACGGCAACCTATCGTGAGGATGGAGAGGCGGTGCGTGTTGCGGCGGCGCAGGGAAATGTTTCTTCAAGTGACAAGTGGAGCTTCGATAGCCTCGATAACACCAAAAAAATATACGCCGATCTGACCGAAAGAGCGGCTACCGACGGTGCGGAGATAGTAGTCTGGCCCGAGACCGCGCTTCCGTACGTGCTTTTAAGCAATGAAAGTCTTTGTACCTATGTCAGCGATCTTGCAAAACAAAATCAAGTGACCATATTGGTTTCCGCATTTACTGAGGATGATGAGAGCGGTCTGCTTTACAACTCCTTGATCGAGGTCAGGCCCGACGGCAGCTTCGGAGAAACGGTCTATTCAAAGCAAAGGCTCGTGCCGTTCGGTGAATTCGTGCCTATGCGTGAGCTTATTATGTTCCTTATCCCTCCGCTTGCAAACGTGGGAATGCTTGACGACGATCTGCTCGCAGGCTCGGAGAGTCTTGTGATAAATACCGAGTCGGGTAATATCGGATGCGGCATCTGCTTCGACTCTATATATGAAACCCTGATGCTTGACTCGGCTCGAAACGGTGCAGAGTTGATCGCCATATCCACCAACGACTCGTGGTTCAGGGATTCCGCGGCGCTTGATATGCACAATTCGCAGTCAAGACTCCGCGCGATCGAGACGGGAAGGTATATCGTCCGATCCGCGAATACGGGAATATCCTCGGTCATTGACCCACTCGGAAACGTGAAGGAGGAGCTTGGCGCACTCGAGTGCGGATACGTCGTTTCAACCGTTCATCTGAGAAGCAATACGACACCGTATACCGTTATTGGCAATGCATTTGTTTATCTCTGTATGATCTTCTCGGCTGCACTGCTGATTGTAGGTTTTTATCAAAAATTACGGAATGATAAGTTTATTAACAATTGTTAAATTTGTCAATTTGGTGAGAATTTTGTTAAAAAACTATTGACAAAAAATTTGTACAGTGATATAATGATATTGCATTTTAAGAAAGGGGATTTTTGAAATGAAAAAATCTATCGTAAGAATTCTTGCACTTTCGCTCGTTGCAGTTATGATGTGCGTAGTACTCGTATCCTGTGGCGGCCCCAACGCTGATCCTGACAAGGCTCTTGCTAGTCTTAAGGACAATGAGTATTCAGCAGCAGAGGATAAGCTCCTTATCCCCACCGCGCTCCGTCTCCTTGGCGTTGATGACATCGACACCGTTATCACCGGTACCAACAAGGACGGCGAGCACGTAACCGTTATCTACTTTGAGGATAAGGCTGCCGCAAACGATGCTTGGGAAGACGTACAGGAGTACTTTGAGGAGACCTCTGACGAGGATTCCAACTGGACTATCAAGAAGTCCGGCGCTATGATTTACTGGGGAACATCCGCAGGTATCAAGGCTGCAAAGTAATTAAAACATAAAAAAAGGAACCGCCGTGGCGGTTCCTTTTTTTATGTTAACCTGAACAGAGGTTGAATTTTTGCAAACCACTTTACAAAAGCGAGAAAAAGTGTTATAATACATATATCTATGTGTACAATTTTGTCGAAAGGAGAATTGAGCCGTGGAAAAGGAATATAAATATCTCGGTAGAGTCAATTCTCCCGAGGACGTAAAAAAACTGAATAAAGCCGAAGCGGAGGAGCTTTGTACGGAGCTGCGCGAGCATATAGTTGCCGTTACCGAAAGGAATGGCGGACATCTTGCCTCAAATCTCGGCGTTATTGAAATGACTGTTGCAATACATAAGGTCTTCGACTGTCCGCGCGATCATATTATTTTCGATGTCGGACATCAAAGCTACGCCCACAAGATTCTGACAGGTCGCTTTGACAGATTTGATACCTTGAGACAGCCCGGCGGTATCACCGGCTTTACAAACCGGGATGAAAGCGAATACGATTGCTTTGGCGCAGGTCATAGCTCAACGTCACTTTCTGCCGCGCTTGGCTTTGCAAAGGCAGATCAGCTCAGCGGAAACGATGCCTATACTATCGTAGTGCTCGGTGACGGCGCGTTTACGGGCGGAATGATACACGAGGCGCTTAACAATTGCGATAAGGATCTCAAGCTCATCATCATTCTCAACGAAAATGAAATGTCGATATCCAAAAATATCGGAAGATTTGCGTCAAGTATAGCAAAGCTTCGCCGAAAGAGCGGATATTTCAAGGCAAAGCGCCGCACAGTATCTTTTGTCAAAAAGATCCCCCTTATTGGCAAATGGCTTTTTAATGCAATAAAGGGAATCAAAAAATCGATCAAAAACTCCCTGTATGGAAGTAACTATTTCGAGGATATGGGTCTTTATTATATCGGACCTGCCGACGGAAATAATTACGAGGACGTCGAGGCGCTTCTGAATGCCGCCAAGAACGCGGGTGAGAGTGTGCTTGTGCATCTTAAAACCAAAAAGGGTAAGGGCTACGCCCCTGCGGAGATCGACCCGAATAAATATCACGGACTTCGCGCGAATAGCTCAAACAATACGGCAAGCTCCGATTTTTCAAGTGAGCTTGGCAAGGCACTTTGCTCGCTCGCGAAGGACGATGACAGGATCTGCGCCATAACCGCCGCTATGAGCTCGGGCACGGGACTTGACGGCTTCGCGGAGGCATATCCCGAAAGATTTTTCGACGTTGGTATTGCCGAGGAGCACGCGGTGACATTTGCGGCAGGACTTGCGGCAAACGGCTATAAGCCTGTTTTTGCGGTCTATTCCTCATTCCTGCAAAGAGGATACGATCAGATGATCCACGACGTTGCGCTTCAAGGGCTGCCCGTGGTGTTCTGCGTCGACCGATCAGGCTTCAATAATGCCGACGGTGCGACTCATCACGGAATTTTTGACGTAGCGTTCGCTTCGCAGATGAACCGAATGAAAATATATTCTCCCGTGACCTACCGTGGTCTTGAGGCCTCCTTGAAGACCGCCCTGGAGGACGAATATCCCTCGGTTATCCGCTACCCGAGCGGATACGAGAGCGAAACCGTCGTAGAGATATTCTACAAGGACGGATCTGACGGAAAAATATCGGTCAGACGTGATTTTTCACCCGAAAATATGCCCGATAATATAATAGTGACTCACGGTCGCATCGTGACCGAGTGCATAAAGGCTGAAAAGCTGCTGGAGGAGAGTGGTGAGAGCGTTGGAATACTGCTTTGCGAGTATATCGCCCCGTATGATAAGCTTTCCGATGAGATCGCGGCAATTTTCAAGGACAAAATGCCCCGAAAGCTGATTTTTGTCGAAGAAGAGATCAAAAACGGTGGCTTTGGAATGACACTTTCCGAGCACTTGAAGAATAAAATAAATTATGAAAAGGTAAGATCAGATATTCTCGCGGCAGAGGATGCCTTCGTCGAAAGAAAGACGGGAGAGTCCTATCTTGAGGCTTCGCGACTCGATGCAAGGTCTATAACCGAGAGAATAAGATCGCTTTAAGTTATCAGATTTAAGAAAATGAGCTTTAACGAAAAAACATTACGTTCACTGGAATTCGATAAAATATGTGATATGCTGGCGACCTATGCGCCCACCGATGGCTCAAAAACGGTAGCAAGGCTTCTTATGCCCGCAGACGACATCGACACGGTGCTTAAAAGACAGAGAAGGACCACGGACGCGAAGCGCCTTTGCGATGCCAAGGGAATGCCCACGTTTGGTATGGTCAAGGACGTCTCCGAGTCCTGCGAGCGCGCAGACAAGGGCGCGGTGCTGTCTCCCGGAGAGCTTTTATCGATAGCAGGCGTTCTTCGCACCGCAAGAATGCTTATTGATTATTGCCACGGCAACCACCTGTTTGATACCGTGCTTGACGAGATATTCGACCGCCTGATGCCCAACAGAACGTTGGAGGAGAAAATCAGCCGCTCGATTATTTCCGAGGAGCTGATAGCAGACGAGGCATCCGATACGCTTGCCAATATCCGCAGACAGATAAGAATTACCAATAATAAAATAAAGGAAACTCTCCAAAAATACGTTCAGGGAGGCTCCCACTCGAAGTATCTGCAGGAAAACATCGTTACGACAAGAAACGGCAGATACGTCATTCCTGTGAAGGCAGAATGTAAAAACGAGGTAAAGGGACTTATCCACGACACCTCGTCGTCGGGTGCAACTATATTTGTCGAGCCCGTTGCGGTCGTGGAAGCGAATAATGAGCTTCGCGTGCTTGAATCCAAGGAGCAAAGAGAGATAGAGAAGATCCTCGCGGCACTGTCGGCGGCGGTCTCGGAGATCTCGGACGCGATATGGCTCAACTATCGCAATATAACCGAGCTGGCGTTTTGCTTTGCCTGTGCGCAGATGTCTATCGCTATGAACGCGTCCGCGCCCACGGTTACTGAAGACAGATCGGTCGATCTTAAGAGAGCAAGACACCCCCTGATCGATAAATCGCGTGTCGTTCCCATAAACGTCCGTATAGGCGACGGCTACGATACAATGATAATTACGGGTCCCAACACGGGAGGAAAAACCGTAACCCTGAAAACTCTCGGACTCTTTACCCTTATGGCGCAGGCAGGACTTCATATCCCCGCCGACGAGGGAAGCGTAGTTACGGTCTGTGACAACATTCTCGTTGATATCGGTGACGAGCAGAGCATCGAGCAGTCGCTCTCCACCTTCTCGTCTCACATGGTCAATATAGTTTCGTTTATGGACTGTGTAAACAACCGCTCGCTCGTACTTTTTGACGAGCTTGGAGTGGGAACAGACCCCGTTGAGGGCGCGGCTCTCGCAGTCTCGATAATTGATTTTGTCAGAAGCAAGGGCGCGATGTGTGCGGCAACGACACACTACGCCGAGCTTAAGGCGTACGCTCTTGATACCGAGGGCGTTTGCAACGCCTCGTGTGAGTTCGACGTCGAAACTCTCAAGCCCACCTATAAGCTTATTATAGGTACTCCGGGTAAATCGAACGCGTTTGCGATTTCCGAAAAGCTCGGTCTGCCAAAGAGCATAATCGAGAGCGCGGAAAACTATATAAGCACCGATAACCGCAAGTTTGAGGATATTATCGGTCAGCTCGAGCGCACCAGACTCCAGATGGAGCGCAACAGAGAAGAGACCGAGGCTATGCGCGCCGATTACGAGCGCTTCAAAACTGAATCCGAGCGGCAGATAAAGAAACGCCTCGAGGAATCCGAGAAGGAGCTTGAAAAGGCAAGACAAAAGGCTTCAAGCATGGTTGCGAGCGCAAAGGCATCGAGCGACTTTATCCTTGAACAGATGGATAAGGTGAGAAAAGCAAAGGACTCCGAAAGACTCGGAAGCGAGCTTGACAGCGCGCGCCGCGCGGTTCGTGAGCATCTGCGTGAAAACTCGTCGAAATTCGATCCCGTAGAGCAGCCCAAGCGAGACGAAAACTACGTTTTGCCCAGAAAGCTCAAGAAGGGCGATGAGGTCACGATAATGACTCTCGGAACTAACGCCACTCTCCTCGAGGAGCCCGACAAATCGGGTAACGTTCGCGTTCAGGCGGGAATACTTCAGACAAGAGTCAATATAAAGGACCTGCGACTCAAGGAAAACACCGTTACGGTAACGAGCGGGGATAAAAAGGTCAAGGCATCGACCTATTCGGTCAGCAGAGCGACCTCGTTCAAGGACGAGATAGACCTGCGCGGAATGACGGGCGATGAGGCTTGGCTTGCGGTCGACAAATATTTCGATGAGGCAACTTTAGCCAACGTCAGAACCGTCAGACTTATTCACGGAAAGGGAACGGGAGCGCTCAAGGCGGCGCTTTGGAAATTCCTCAAGGGAGATAAACGAATCTCCACATTCCGCATAGGTCAGTGGGGCGAGGGCGACGGCGGAGTTACAGTAGTCGAGCTCAAATAAATAACATAATATCAAATCTTTTATCAGAAAGGAATTAATCCGCAATGGTAAGGATAGCGGCGTTGTACGATTTATCACACACGCTGGCAAAGGGCTTTCTCTCGGAACATACTTATCCGTGGGAGGCCCTTTTTGCCATCAAAGAACTAATAGTTGACCTCGGGCAGAGCCTGAGCGAAAACGAATACGACAAAATTGGAGATGACGTCTGGGTATCAAAATGCGCCAGTATTGCTCCAACTGCGCATATTGGCGGACCGTGTATCATAGGTCACGGCACCGAGGTGCGCCACTGTGCTTTTATAAGGGGCTCTGCCTTGGTTGGAGAGGGATGCGTGGTCGGAAATTCGACCGAGCTGAAAAACGTAATACTTTTCGATAAGGTTCAAGTTCCTCACTATAACTACGTCGGAGACAGTATCCTCGGATATAAGTCTCACATGGGCGCAGGTGCGGTCACAAGCAACGTCAAATCCGATAAAACTCCCGTAGTTATCAAGGGAATAGATGGCTCAATGATAGAAACGGGCAGAAAAAAGGTCGGCGCGATGCTTGGCGACTTTGTCGAGGTCGGTTGCGGTTCGGTACTGAATCCGGGAACAGTCATAGGTCGCGGCTCGTCGGTCTATCCGCTTTCCTCGGTGAGAGGAGTCATTCCCGAGGGCTCGATATATAAATCCGCGGGAAATATAGTCAAGCGTATCTGAAAAAACAATTAGGGAGTTGCTATGGGAAAATATTTTGGAACAGATGGCTTCAGAGGTGAAGCAAATGTAAATCTGACAGTAGAGCACGCTTTTGAGATAGGCCGTTTTATAGGATGGTATTACGGACAGTACCATAAAAATGATAACGAGAGCGCACGGATACTGATCGGTAAGGATACCAGACGATCCTCGTATATGTTTGAGTACGCGCTTGCCGCAGGAATTACCGCCTCGGGCGCGGATGCCTGCCTTATGCACGTAACCACAACGCCCTCGGTGGCATATATCGCAAAGGTTGATTCATTTGACTGCGGAATAATGATCTCCGCAAGTCATAATCCGTACTACGACAACGGGATCAAGCTTATAAACTCCTCGGGCGAGAAGATGGAGGACGAGGTGATCGACAAGATCGAGGACTATCTTGACGGAAAGCTCGGTAAGATCCCTATGGCGACCAAGGACAAAATAGGTCGCACGGTCGACTACGTTGCGGGCAGAAATCGCTATGTCGGATATCTTATCTCGCTCGGGCTCTATTCCTTCAAAAAATACAAGATCGCTCTTGACTGCGCTAACGGCGCGTCGTGGAATATCGCAAAGGCGGTCTTTGATGCGCTTGGAGCAAAAACCTACGTTATAAATGCCGACCCCGACGGAACGAATATAAATCGCGATGCGGGAAGCACGCATATTGAAAATCTCTGCAAATACGTCGTTGAAAACGGAATGGATGTCGGCTTTGCATACGATGGAGATGCTGACCGTTGCCTTTGTGTCGACGAAAACGGCAACGTGGTCGACGGTGACAAGATACTTTATATCTACGCACGCTATCTCAAGGAGCAGGGCGAGCTGACCAACAATACCGTCGTAGCGACGGTTATGTCCAATCTCGGATTTTTCAAGGCTCTTGACGAGATCGGCATCGACTACGCCAAGACCGCCGTCGGAGACAAAAACGTACACGATTATATGTCGGAGCATAACAACTGCATCGGCGGTGAGCAATCGGGGCATATCATATTCAGTCAGTATGCCTCAACGGGCGACGGTATCCTCACAAGCCTCAAGATGATGGAAGTTATGATTGCAAAAAAGGCGACGCTTTCAAAGCTTGCCGAGCCTGTGATCCTTTATCCGCAAATGACAGTAAACGTCCGTGTGCGCGAGGAGGATAAGGAGAAGGTCGTAAACGATCCCGAGGTGCTTGACGCTGTGAAAAAAGCAGAGGCGGAGCTTTACGGAGAGGGCAGAATACTCTTAAGAAAATCGGGAACCGAGCCGCTCATTCGCGTTATGGCAGAGGCGGCGGACGACACGACATGCAAAAAATGTATCGGGATGATAACCGAAGCAATCGGAAAGCGCGGGTACAGTATATAATCAAAGCGCCGAGGCAAATCTGCCTCGGTGCTTTCAGCGTGTCGAGAAAAATCTCCGCCGTCTATTAAAATCTCTTGACATTGCTTTAGTAAGGTGATATAATTGAAATGTAGATATATCCAATATCGATAAATATTCATTTTAAGTAAAAATACTTGCAAAGGAATCCCGATATATGAATTACAATCCTTATAATCCTTACGATCAGAACGACCAAAATCAAGAAAGCACAAGCTCGGAGAATCAGGAGAGCTTCAATAATAACCCCTACGCGCAAAACGATAATTCGCAGGATAATAACCAAAGCTACAGCAACGGCTATCCCAATCCGCTTCTTTTCACCAAGCCCCCGATGAACGGCCTTGCAATCGCATCGATGATTTTGGGTATCGTTTCGCTTTGTTGCTGCTGTTCAAGCTACACTTGCGGACTTCTCGCGATCGTTTTCGGTATTATTGCTAAATGCTGCGGCAACAAGACGGGAAAAAGCACCGCGGGTATCATCTGCGGCGCTATATCTATGGGTCTGACAACTCTCGGATTTGTTTTCTCCTTGATGATGGGTATGTTTGAAGTACCCGAGGGCGCTGAGATGGCGCTTTTTATCTCGAGAATGATTTTTTAAGGCGGCTTGAAATAACAAAATAACTTCAAGTGGAGGTGGGATATGGATAGAAGAAAATTTCGTTTGATTTCCTTGTGTTTCGTAATATGCGGTGTCTTGCTTGTTCTGGCGGCGGTGATAGCTTACGGTGTTACATTTCACCGACTTGTCGAGTCTATGCAGACAAACGGTGGCGGTATAATCGGTGGAGCAGGTGTGCCTACTATGTCTTATGTGCTTAGAAATAATGGAGTGATATCCGTCCTGTTCCTTTTCGGTGCGGCAACCGCTATTGGCGGTATAATTGCCTTGATATTGACTAAAAAAGGCACCAAGTAAATAAAAACACAAGCGACCGCCGCGGCGGTCGCTTGTGTTTTATTGTCATTAAGCTCTCTTAGAGAGAACTTCCTTTTCGTAGGTTTCGATTTCCTTAAGCCAGCAAGAGTCGCCGCAAACGCCGTTTCTCTCGCAGAACTCCATCCAAACGTCACCCATAGGCAGAGTCTTGATCTCTTCCTGCATAGCGAGCATCATAGTGAAGTTTCCTTCATCCTGATACTTCTTGATCTCTGCGTTAGGAGTAAGAAGAGCGTTGAGAAGAGCCTTCTGAACGTTTCTCATACCGATAACGAGAGCAGCTACACGGTTGATGGAAGCATCGAAGTAGTCGGTAGCGAGGAATACTCTGTCAAGAGCATCGCAACGAACGACCTCCTTCATCATCTCGCGGGTCTCGTCGTCGTAAGCAACAACGTGGTCGGAGTCCCAACGGATAGGACGGGTGATGTGGAGCGCGATCTTGTCGGAGAAGACGAGAAGCGCGGGGATCTTATCGGAAACTACCTCGGTAGGATGATAGTGACCGTTATCCATAAGAGGAGTGATGCCTCTGGTAAGAGCGTAAGCGAGGGAGAATTCGCCGCTTCCTACGGTGTAAGCCTCAACACCGATACCGAACACCTTGGACTCAACTGTAACGTAGACCTTGCTCTTGTCGTAGCCACAGCCGATGATCTGGTCAATAGAGTCGGCATATCTCTGACGGGGACCCATTCTGTCGCCGGGGATGTCCTTCATACCGTCTCCGGTCCATACGTTCATAACGCAGGGGTAGCCGGTCTCGTTAGCAAAATACTCGGAAATACGGATACAAGCGATACCGTGCTTGATCCAGAAGTTTCTGATATCGTCATCGGGGCTGGAAAGGGTAAGACCGTTAGCCTTGGGGTGAGAGAAGAAGGTGGGGTTGAAGTCGAGACCGCAGCCATGAGCCTTTGCGAACTCTACCCATCTCTTGAAGTGACGGGGCTCGATAGTGTCACGGTCGATAACCTCGCCGTCCTCGGCGATAGCGTAGTTAGCGTGAACGTTGATCTTGTGAGTTCCGGGGATGAGGGAGAGAGCCTTGTCAAGGTCTGCAAAAACCTCGTCGGGAGTTCTTGCGCGTCCGGGATAGTTACCCGTGGTCTGAATGCCTCCGGAAAGTGCGCCGGTACCCTCGAAACCGAGAACGTCGTCTGCCTGCCAGCAGTGCATGCAAATGCGAACGTCGGAAAGCTTTGCGATAGCCGCTTCGGTGTCAATACCGTACTTAGCGTATATTTCCTTAGCGGACTCGTATCTTGCGTTTGCCATAATGACCTCCTGTTATTATGTACTTTTAATTTTTTACTGTTCAATGGCAATATTTATATACCAAATTATATTATACAATAAAATAATACCATTTTCAAGAGGTTTGACAAAAATAATTGTAAATTTCTATTGAAAAAGCAAGAATAAAATGCTATAATCTATATAAAAGATTATAGGATTGGAGACGGAATATGAAAAAGGTCGTTATTACCGGTGGATCAAGAGGTATAGGACGCGCTTGCGTCGAGCTTTTTTCCGAAAATGACTGTGCCGTTGCATTTATTTACTGTTCAAACGATGATGCGGCAGAGGACTGCGCCGCACAAACGGGAGCATACCCGATAAAAGCGGATCTTTCCGATCCCGAGGAGGCGCAATGGGCATTTGACCAAGCCGTAGAGTACCTCGGAGGCATAGATGTTCTTGTAAATAATGCGGGTATCAGCGAATCGGGGCTTGTAACCGATATGACCGACGACACCTGGCAAAAGGTGATGAATACCAATCTTTCAAGTGCTTTTTATATGAGCCGTGCTGCTTCAAAAAGCTTTGTAAGCAAGCAGAGCGGAGTTATAGTCAACGTAGGCTCGGTATGGGGAAGATGCGGCGCATCCTGCGAGGCGGCGTACTCGGCATCCAAGGCAGGACTCAGAGGTCTTACCTTGTCAATGGCAAAGGAGCTTGGTCCCTCGGGAATAAGAGTCAACTGTGTCGAGCCGGGCGTTATAGATACCGATATGAACGCATGCTACGATGACGACGACATCGATGCGCTTTGCGAGGAAACACCTCTGTATAGAATCGGAGATCCCGCCGAGGTTGCTGAGCTTGTATACTTCTTGGCAAGTGAAAAGGCGTCCTTTATTACCGCACAGATAATCGGAGTCGACGGAGGCTTTGGTATTTAAATGGACGAGAAAAAATTTCTGACCGTTATGGCAGTGCTTGATAGCCAAGCACAGCAAAAGCTGGGGGAAATACAGTCTGATATTATCGAGCATGTAGGCGAGGGAACACAGACTATGGGTATACCTTTCCATATAACTCTTGGTAGCTATGCTACAGACGAGCTTCACGCGGTGATAGAGCTCATAAAAAAGGCGGCGGAAAATATCAAGCCGTTTGATATACGTTTTCTCGGTCAGGATAGCTTTGGAGATAAGGTCTTGTTTTTAAAGCCCGAGAAATGTAGTGAGCTTTTGAAGCTGCGCTCCTGTTTTGAAAATGACTATGCTAACGGTTACGAGTGGGTTCCTCACGCAACACTGTTCTGCGGAGAGGAAAAGCAGGTACAGAGCGCCCGTGAGCTTGTATGTACGCTTGATCTTCCACATAATGCTACAGTGGTTGGAATTGAGCTTGGAGAGTTTTTTCCTCCCAAAAAGGTAATACGAATTGATTTTACAAACTGAAGGTTTTTTATGAAACACATCCTTTTAATAACCACAGGCGGTACGATCGCCTCCGCGGAGAGCGAAAACGGCCTTGTGCCCGCACTTGCATCTGAGCAGCTGCTTTCCCACGTGCCCGAGGTCAGAAATATCTGCAAGGTCTCAACGGTCCAGCTTTATAATCTGGATAGCACCAATATGCGACCTGAATATTGGCTTGAGGTCTCGCGCTATATCAGTAAGGTTTACGACGAGTACGACGGCTTCGTCATAACTCACGGCACCGATACAATGGCGTACGCCGCGGCTATGCTGCACTATCTCATACAGAACAGCAGAAAGCCGATAGTCCTGACGGGCGCGCAGATACCGATAGAAAAAAGAGACACCGATGCCAGAGAAAATCTGACCGATGCCTTCCTTTTCGCATCTGACGACAACGCGTGCGGAGTTCATATCGTCTTTGGAGATAAGATAATCGCCGCTACGAGAGCGAGAAAGACGAGAACAAAGAGCTTTAACGCCTTTTCGAGCATTGATTATCCTGAAATAGGCTTCATCCGAGGCGGTGTCGTGCGATATTATATCAAGGAGAAATATACAGAGCCCGTGACCTTCTGTGACGAGATAGATACCTCGGTCATCGTGGTCAAGCTGATACCCGGTATGAGCGCGGATATCTTCGACTTTATTGCCGACAGATACCACGCGGTCATCATCGAAAGCTTCGGAGTCGGTGGCTTGCCGTACTACGACAACGACGAGTTCGTTGAAAAGATCGAAAAGCTGATCGCCAAGGGTGTCAGAATCGTCATCACCACACAGGTGCCGCACGAGGGAAGTGATATGGGAGTTTATCAGGTGGGCTTACGCATAAAGCAGAAGTACGAGCTGCCCGAGGCATACGATATGACCACTGAAGCGGTCGTTGCGAAGGTCATGTGGGCACTTCCGCAGTGCAAGACCTCGTCCGAGTTTGCAAGGCTTTTCCATACACCCGTAGGGAATGATACGATCTAATAAAATTTTAAAATGACCTTGACAAAACACAAAAACGGTGGTATACTGTAAAAAAATTATGAAAGGATATGACGAATCATGACTTACTTCAGATTTGCCCCTGAAATTAATAACGTCAATATGCACGGCGCGGATTATTGCTGGATTACCGCCTCGGGCTTGTGTCGTCATACCCATTTTCAAGGTTGATCGGTATTTATAGATTGCTGATTGTGAAATTTGGATACTACGGTGCAAGTCGATTGATTTCGGGTTGCACCGTTTTTGTTTTTATTAAGGAGAAGGATTATGGATAGAATAGAAGCGCTTAAAGAATTCTACACGACGCACGACGAGGATGTTCGCTTTGACACAAAAAGGGGGCAGGTTGAATTTCTAACTACGTTGCATTATATTGAAAAATACTTGGAGCCCGAAATGCGTATATTGGAGATTGGTGCGGGAACGGGTAAATATTCTCATTATTTTGCGCGAAAGGGCTATGAGGTTGACGCAGTGGAGCTAATGAAATGTAATATAGACGTCTTTCGTGCGAACACCACACCCGAAGAAAAGATCTCCGTAATACAGGGAGATGCAATATGTCTCGAGCGCATTGAGTCCGAAAAATACGATGTGACGCTTCTTCTCGGTCCGATGTATCATTTATATACAGTTGAAGATCAGATGTCCGCTTTGTCTGAGGCAATACGCGTAACAAAAACAGGAGGTTTGATATTTGTTGCATACTGTATGAGTGACCTGACGATGTATCAATATTGCTTTGGTAGAAATATGATATTGGATGCGAACAAGTCAAGCAAGATAGATGAAAATTTCAAGCTATACTCACTACCTGAAGATATTTTTCAGCTTTATCGAAGGGAAGATATAGATAAGCTTATGTCACATTTTAAAGCAGAGAGGCTTCACTATGTGGGGACCGATATGCTGACTCACATGATGCAAGAGTGCGTGGACGGAATGAGCGACGAGGTGTTTGAAATATATATGAAATATCACTTGAGTATCTGTGAGCGTGAAGATATGGTAGGAGCCACTAATCATGTGCTGGATATTTTCAGAAAGGGATAGATATGCAAAAAACGCTTTTAATTATTATAGGACCTCATGCAGTGGGAAAAATGACCGTGGGGCAGGAACTGGCGAGGATAACCGAATTGACGCTTTTTCATAATCATATGTCAATAGAGCTTGTTCGTAAGCTTTTCAAGCATTCCGACAAGGAATGGAGCGAGCTTAATACTACTATACGCCAAACGGTTTTTGAGCTGTTTGCCAAGGGAGATTTTCCGGGTCTGATTTTTACGTATATGTGTGATTTTGATATGCAGAGCGAATTTGACTATCTTCGCTCCGTAACAGAGCTTTTTGAATCAAACGGTGCGAAATGTCACGTTGTTGAGCTTTGTGCTGATTTTGACGTAAGACTTGAACGAAATAAGACGGAAAATCGCCTTGTCCATAAGGAATCTAAGCGAGACCTTGAATGGAGTGAGCGAGAGATGC
>JAFULC010000014.1 GCA_017483305.1 Clostridia bacterium
CGTGATACTCCGGTAAGAGTCTCACGCTGATCTCTGCCTTCTTTTCTTTATAACCCTGCGTCAGCGTCCGCTTCCGTGCTGCGCGTCTTCCTTAGCCTTTTTTCTTGCTTCAATCTTGCTGTTGATACCGTTGAGCAGATAAACGAAAAGGATCAGAACGAAAATAACGATGAAGATACACAGCATTCCCTTCCACATATACTGAAGAGAATTAATAAAACGGTTAATATCTATATTATCCAAAAAATTCATAATATTACCTCCCGATTATGCGAAGAAGCTGAGGATGAGACCGCCCGCGATAACCGATGCGATCTGTCCCGAAACGTTTACGCCGATAGAGTGCATAAGCAAAAAGTTCTGAGGGTCTTCCTTGAGTCCCATCTTGTGAACGACACGTCCGGACATGGGGAACGCCGAGATGCCTGCCGCACCGATCATAGGATTCATCTTTTCCTTGAGGAAGAGATTGAGGAGCTTTGCAAAGAGCACGCCGCCTGCGGTGTCGAAGATAAATGCGAAGAGACCGAGACCGAGAATGAGGAGGGTCTCCCACTGCAAGAACTGAGTTGCCTCCATCTTCGTTGCGATCGTGATGCCAAGGAAAATGGTTACGAGGTTTGCAAGCACCTTCTGCGCGGTTTCGGAAAGAGAATCAAGCACTCCGCACTCACGGATAAGGTTGCCGAACATAAGGAATCCAACCAGTGCTACTGCGGAAGGAGCAACGAGACCTGCAATGATCGTAATGATGATCGGAAAAAGGATTCTTGTGCTCTTGGAAATGTTTGATGCTCTGTAGGGCATGCGAATGAGTCGCTCCTTTTTGGTGGTAAGAGCCTTGATAACGGGGGGCTGAATTATCGGAACGAGCGCCATATACGAATATGCAGCCACCATAATAGCTCCGGTGTATTTCGAATTAAGCGCCTGCGCAACGACGATAGCCGTAGGGCCGTCAGCCGCACCGATAATACCGATAGAAGCGGCATCGGGAATATCAAAGAAGATAGATGCGAGACAGAAGGTAAGGAAGATACCGAACTGAGCCGCCGCACCGAAGATCATAAGCTTCGGGTTGGAGAGCACGGGGCCGAAATCTATCATAGCTCCGATACCTATGAAAAGGATCAAGGGGAAGAGCTCGTTGGCGATACCCGCATCAAATAAGGTGGTAAGAGGACCTTCAGGTCCAATGGCACCCGAGAAGGGAAGGTTGACCATAATAGTACCAAATCCGAGAGGCAAGAGAAGCGTAGGCTCCATGTCCTTTTTGATCGCAAGGTAGATCAGAAGTCCGCCGATCACCCACATGACGATGTACTTCCAACCGTCACCCTGAAACAGAGACAGAATGTTTTCGTAAAGAATTTCCATTTGTGTTTCCTTTCTTTCAATAGGAGCTTTCCAAAAAAAATAAGACTGATATCGCGCACAAGCACGATAAAAGTCTTGTTTTAAACGAACGTTTATGGCGACCCGGGCGAAAGCCGTTTTGACGGGTCGACCGCCACAGCCGAGACTGTGGAAACTACTCCCTTTTATCGAATACATTATACACTACTTTTAAGTCTTTGTCAATGACTTGGCAAAAATTCACAACAGTAAATATTAAATAAATACAATTTTAAATTAAATAAATTCCGCGCCCTCAAAAAAAGAGGGAAGCGAGCAAAAGCCGCCTCCCTCGGAAAATTATTCAATACCCTTAACCTCGTATCCCTGATCCTCAACCGTCCTTTTCAACACGCTGTCATCGATACTTGCGCTGAGAGTTACGATCGCAGTGCCGCTTTCGTGGCTGACCTCTGCAGAAGCTACCGCATCAAGTGCCTCAAGGCATCTTTTTACGCGACCCGAGCAGTGCGGGCACATCATTCCCTCGATTTTCATTGTTTTGATCATTTTTTCTTCTCCTTTATTCTCCACCGCTACTGTAGCGACGGTATTTTTGCTTGTTTTTTTATTTTTACAAGGCTTGTTTACGTTGACAAGATTGAGCCGTAAAGCATTTGTTACAACACAGAAGCTTGAAAGCGACATAGCCGCCGCACCGAACATCGGATTGAGCTGCCAGCCGAGAAGGGGAATGAAAAGCCCCGCAGCCAAAGGAATACCAATGGCGTTGTAGAAGAACGCCCAAAAAAGATTTTCGTGAATGTTTCTCAGAGCTGCACGGCTCAGCTTGATCGCGCGCGGCAGATCGGAGAGCTTGCTCTTCATAAGAACAACGTCCGCCGCCTCTATCGCTACGTCAGTCCCCGCGCCGATCGCGATTCCAACGTCAGCACTCGCAAGCGCAGGAGCATCGTTGACTCCGTCGCCCACCATTATCACACGACCTTGTGCTTTGTAGCGCTCGATCGCCGCCGCCTTGCCGTCCGGCAAAACGCCCGCGATGACCTCATCAACCTCGGCATCGTGCCCGATAGAAAGCGCAGTCTTTTCGTTATCACCCGTAAGCATAACGACCTGAAGACCCATATTCTTCATTTCAATTATCGCATCTCGGCTGTCTTCCTTTATCTCATCCGCGATCGCGATGATTCCCGCAAATTCTCCGCCGTACGCGAAGTAAGTCGCCGTTTTGCCAACCCCCGAAAGAGCCTCGGCATCCGATATAGCATTTGACGGAATTTCACAACAAGAGCTCACGAACGCGAGATTGCCTCCAACTATCCGCTTGCCGTCGATATGACCCTCAACGCCCTTTCCGGCGGTCATTTTAAAGTCGCTTGTTTCGTAAAGCTCAAGCCCTGCCTCATTAGCGCGCAGGACTATTGCCGCCGCTAAGGGATGCTCACTCTGCTTTTCAAGAGATGCGGCAAGACGTAAAAGCTCGGCTTTGTCAAGCTCGCCGTAGGGAAGAATATCGGTCACGGACATCTCACCCTTCGTTATCGTTCCCGTTTTGTCAAGAATGACCACCCTTGCGCGACCGGTCGCTTCGAGCGACTCCGCGGTCTTAAAAAGAATACCCTTTTTCGCACCAACGCCGCTGCCCACCATGATCGCAACGGGGGTTGCAAGCCCAAGTGCACAGGGACAGCTGATGACTAACACCGAGATCGCGCGTGACAGCGCAAATCCGACCGTTTCTTTTGCAATAAGCCAGATAACTCCCGTGACAAGCGCGATCAGTATGACCGCAGGCACGAAAATGCCCGATACCTTGTCGGCAGCCTTTGCGATCGGAGCCTTTGTTGCCGAGGCGTCGCTGACTATCTTGATTATCTGCGAGAGAGTTGTGTCCTCACCAACGCGCACAGCCTCACACCGTACATAGCCCGAGCAATTGATCGTGCCCGCCGAGACTTTGTCACCCACGGACTTGTCCACGGGCAGACTTTCTCCTGTCAGCATCGACTCGTCAAAAGCGCCGTTGCCGTCGAGAATAATGCCGTCGACCGCCACCTTTTCTCCCGACCGCACGATGAAAATATCTCCCTTAACGATCTCGTCCGTGGGAATGACAAATTCCTCGCCGTTTCGTAGCACAGTCGCCGTGTCGGGCGAAAGCTCCATCAGAGCGCGAAGCGCGTTCGTCGTCCGCCCCTTTGAGATCGCTTCAAGTAGCTTGCCCACGGTGATCAAAGTCAGGATCATTGCCGCCGACTCAAAATAAAGCTCGTGAAGATAATGGTACGAAGCCTCAATCTGTCCGTTTGCCTGCGCGGCACTCATCATAAAGAGAGCGTAGACACTGTAAACAAACGACGCTCCCGATCCAAGCGCCACAAGCGTGTCCATGTTCGGAGCACGGTGAATAAGACCCTTAAATCCACTGATAAAAAACCGCTGGTTGATCACCATAATTATAACGCATAAAAGAAGCTGAAGCAGGGTAGTCGCCACGGGATTTTGCGAAAAGAAGGCAGGCAGAGGCCAACCCCACATAACGTGCCCCATGGAAATATACATCAATATAATTAAAAATCCCGCCGATGCGATCAGACGGTTTCGGAGAGTTGCGATCTCCTTACCGTTGCCAAGATCCCCGTCGGGCTTTTTCGACTCTTTAGCACCGTTGCCCTCGACCTCTGCGCCGTAGCCCGCATCGACTACTGCCTTGATTATCTGCTCGTCACTCGCACTGCCCTCAACTCCCATTGAGTTTGTCAGTAAGCTGACCGAGCACGAGCTAACGCCATCGACAGCCGAAACAGCCTTTTCAACACGGGCAGAGCAAGCCGCACAGCTCATACCCGTAACCTTGTATTTTCTCATAACAATCTCCATTCCGCCGCATACGGGAGCCCCTAAAGTTTACTTAATTCACTTCTGGAACCACGTGGCGGCACAAATAGTAATCGATGAATTTTGCCGTCAAGGCAAAATTCGCGCGTGAAAAAGTAAATTTTACTACCGGATGGGAGTAACTTTCACGCTGCTACCTGCCGAATTTTATTTTAGAAGCTTGGCCAATAATTCTATAAGCTCGTCAACCTTCTCGCCGCCACCGTTTGCAATATCGTCGGAAACGCAGGTGCGGATGTGATTGGATAATAGCTCCTTGTTAAAGCTGCCAAGCGCAGCAGAAACGGCAGAGACCTGCACGAGAATATCGGTGCAATACGCATCCTTTTCTACCATGCCGCGAATTCCGCGGATCTGCCCTTCAATGCGACTGAGACGGTTAATAAGCGCCTTCTTTTCCTCATCGGATCGCATTTTTGTCTTTATGCAACAGTTTTCCATATAATACTTGCCCCTAACTGTCATATTTATATTGCTAATTTGATTATATACCCCGAGGGGGTATTTGTCAAGAGTGAAATTAATAAAAAAGAAAATATTTTTCAAAAAAGGCTTGACAACGGGCAGTTTTTGTGATATTATATTTGAGTCGCTGATAAAACTGAAAAATTATAAGCCGAACAAATACGGAGAAGTCGCGTAGCTGGTCGAGCGCGCACGATTGGAAATCGTGTAACCGTCAAAAGCGGTTCGAGAGTTCGAATCTCTCCTTCTCCGCCAAAAAGTAAAGAGGGTAGCATCGCTACCCTCTTTACTTTTTGACTCCGAAGGGAGCTTCGAACCTCACCGCGTAGCGGTGAGAGAGGGAGAATTCGTCCACGCCGCCGGGGGGCGGAGAAAGTGGACGAATTCGAGTCGCAGCAACTTGGATTTTGCCGACCGAGCTCCATAGGGCGAGGGAGAACAAAATCCTTAGTTGCAAGGGTGCAAGCAAAGCTTGCGCGAAAATCTCTCCGTTGTCCTTAATAAGACAGCAAAGGGTGCCTATGGCACCCTTTTTACTTATTCAATGCTAAATCCCATAACCTCAATGGCAATCCTTGCCCCAAGCCGAAATGCATACACAAATATTTCACGCTCATTTATATCCGTTAGTTCAGCATAGCAATCATCGAACCTTTCAAGTATCTCTTTTTGCTTTTCTGTAAGCGTTGCGAGTAGGTTGTCGTGATGATCAGCAATGTATCCCATCAGCTCCTTAGTTTCTTTGCTTGTATTTGAGTAGGAATGAATGTTGCCGTACCAAAGCTCTTCAAGTATGCTTTTCATAAAAATCCCTCCTTTTTAAAATAATTATATCACAATTTGAGATAAAAGTCAATATCTCAAAGCGAGATGTGGTATTATTTTTTTATAAACACGGAAGGGAAGCCAATTATGCGTATCAGAGATTTAAGAGAAGATAACAATTTAACTCAAGCAGAGGTCGCAAAATATTTGCATATAAAGCAAAACACATACTCTCAGTATGAAAATGAGCAAAGGCAATTGCCGCTGTCCTGCTTGATCGCTTTGGCAAAATTCTACAAAACCTCAACCGATTATATTTTAGGCTTAACAGACAACAAAAAGCCGTATGCTTGATAAACCGTTATAACAAAAAAGGCTCCTACCTTTAGGTAAGAGCCCTTTTATTTTAATTTTATATCTTCGCAAAGAAATCTGCGATAACATCCCAAACGGGAGTCAACTTTACGAGAACGGGAACGATTATAAGCGAGATAACCGACATCAGCTTGATAAGAATATCCATAGCAGGACCGGCGGTATCCTTAAGAGGATCACCGACCGTATCACCGGTTATAGCCGCCTTGTGAGTGTCGCTGCCCTTTCCGCCGAAGTTTCCGGCTTCAATAAACTTCTTCGCGTTGTCCCACGCGCCGCCGGCGTTTGCCATAAATACGGCAAGCATGATCGCCGAAACGAGACCGCCGATAAGAAGTCCGCCAAGACCTGCCGCGCCGAGAATAAGACCTGCAACGACAGGAGCGAGAATTGCCAGAAGACCGGGGGCGATCATCTCACGCAGAGAAGCCTTTGTGGAAATATCGATACAGCGGTTGTAGTCGGGAGCCTTTTTGCCCTCAAGGATCTCGGGATTTTTTTCAAACTGGCTTCTGACCTCCTCAACCATCTTGTTCGCCGCCTTGCCGACCGATGCGATGGTCATAGCAGAGAAGAGATAGGGGAGCATTGCTCCAACAAGCATACCGACCAGTACCTTGGGGTCGTTGAGCTGAATGCTGAAGAAGGGCACGTGAGTTTTTACCGCCTCGATAAAGGAAACGATAAATGCAAGAGAGGTCAGAGTAGCCGATCCGATACAGAAGCCCTTTCCGATAGCCGCGGTGGTGTTTCCAACTGCATCGAGCTTGTCTGTAATGCCGCGAACGTCCTCGGGAAGACCCGACATCTCGGCGATACCGCCCGCATTGTCTGCGATAGGACCGTAGCCGTCAACCGAAACGGTGATACCGACGGTGCAGAGCATGCCGACCGCGGCAAGAGCGATACCGTACGCGCCGCCAAAGAAGTAAGAGAGCGCGATAGCAGCTCCGAGGCAGGCAATAGTGAGCCAGGTAGACTTCATACCGACTCCAAGACCTGCGATGATATTCGTGCCGTGACCGGTCTGTGATTCCTTCGCGATCTGCTTGACCGACTTGAATTCATCCGACGTGTAAAGCTCGGCAACGAATCCAACGCCAATGCCCGCCAAAAGTCCGGTAATAACGCTGAACATATACTTGTATTCGCCAAGATAGAAGATCGCAAGCAGGACTGCCGCAACGACTACAAGTCCGGTAGCGATATAGGTAGCGATGTTGAGTGCCTTGTGAGGATCAGCCCATTTTCTCGCTCTGACGATAAGGACCGATGCCACGGAGGCAAGAATACCGACTCCGCAGATAAGAAGAGGGAACAAAAGATGCTTGAAAGTAAGCCCTGTAAAGAGCGCCATGGTCAGACAGGAAATGATAGATCCGACGTAGGACTCGGTAAGGTCAGAGCCCATTCCCGCGATATCGCCAACGTTGTCGCCAACGTTGTCAGCGATGGTAGCAGGGTTTCTAGGGTCATCCTCGGGAATACCTGCCTCAAGCTTGCCGACGAGATCCGCGCCAACGTCAGCCGCCTTGGTGTATATACCGCCTCCGACACGCGCGAAAAGTGCGATAAGCGAGCAGCCAAGGCTGTATCCGGTCAGAATCTGTACGGGAGCAGAGTAGTCATGTGTGATAAAGTAGACTACAAGGAAAATTGCAACAAGTCCGAAAAGACCGAAGCCTGCAACCGAAAGACCGAGAACAGCGCCACCGCCAAATGCGGTCTTCAGCGCGCCTGACATGCCCTCCTCGTATGCCTTCATAGCGGTTCTTGCATTTGCCTTGGTCGCGATAGCCATTCCTATCCATCCCGCGCAGGCTGAGAAGAGAGCGCCTATGACAAAGCAGATGGCAGCCTGCCAGCCGATACCCTCAGCGCCCTTGAGCGCGGGGATGAAGCCGAGCACCGCCAAAAGCGCGCCGACACCGAAAACAAACGGAATGATAAGCTTGTATTCACGGGTCAGGAAGGTCATAGCTCCCTCGTGAATGTAGTTTTGAATCTCCTCAACCTTCTTGTTGGCTATTTTGAGACGGGAAACCCTGCGAAACAGTACGAATACGTAGCAGAGAGTCACTACCGCAGCGAAAGCAACGAGAAGAAGGGGAAAGTATACGTTGAATTCCATAATTATCTCCTTTCAGATATTATTAACCAAAGTATACCACAAAATGCGTGATTTTGCAAGAGCTTTCTTCACTTTTGTGCTGTTTTTATCACGGAAGCGCATCGGAAAGCAAAAGCCCGCGGCAGTTTTGAACCGCCACGGGCTTTGTGATTCAAATATATTGCAGAGATTATTCGTTTTCAAGCAACGAATGATAGAATTCGGCAACGTCGGTGCGCTTCTGCTCGGTGTATGCGATCGCCTCACGGGGATGACGGTTGAGCAGACCCGTAAACATGTACTGAATATCATAGCCCCAAACCACGCCGTTTTTACGGAGCTCAGGCATATATTTTTCCATAAATTGAAGCAGGGGATATAGATTGTACTTCGGATTTTTCAAAAATCCGAGCAAAAGCTCGATCTGGCAGTTTCCTGCACCGCGACCCATACCCTGAACCGACGCGTCAAGGAACGAGGTTCCGTAGGAAAGAGTCTCGATGGTGTTCGCAAACGCGAGATTCTGATTGTTGTGAGCGTGGAAGCCGATCAATTTGTTCGTTCCCTCGACTATCTTCATATATTTCTGTGTGTAGTCCGCGGTGTTCTCCGGATAGAGCGAGCCGTAGCTGTCAACGAGATAGATCACGTCAACGCTTGTCTTTACAAGCATCTCGAGCGCCTGCTCAATCTGATCCGAGCTTGACTTCGAGATCGCCATGATGTTGCAGGTGGTCTCGTATCCGAGAGAGTGGAAATGCTCTATCATTTCGATCGCCGCAGGGATCTGATGGATGTAGCACGCCACGCGTACCATGTCGATAACGCTCTCGCTCTTGGGCAAAAAGTCGGTCTTGAAATCGCAGCGGCCAACGTCTGCCATGACCGCGATCTTCATATCGGTGTTGTTCGTTCCGACGATCGCGCGGATGTCCTCCTCGTTGCAGAACTTCCACTTGCCGTATTCATTCTCGTTAAAGACCTTTTTGCTTGCCTTGTAGCCGAACTCCATATAATCTATACCGGCTCTTACGTTCGTCTTGTAAAGCCTTGAAACGAACTCGTCCGAAAACTCAAAATTATTGCAAAGACCTCCGTCGCGGAGAGTAACGTCAAGAACCTTGATGTCATCTCTGACGGACAATAAATTACCTTTTCTTGCTCCCATTTCTTTTCTCCTTGGATTTGCTGAGGATTAAACGATTACTATGATTTTACCACACTTTTGCTTGCTTGTCAATGCTTTCGGCAATTTTTGCGCCTTTGTTGACAGCTCCCAACATTTGCCATTTTTTGTAAATAAATTGCGATTTTTTGAAAAAAGCACTTGCAAAAACGGCATTTATGAATTATAATTAATTCGTACAATTAATATTTATTTAGTAAATTCAACGGTGCAGAGCACACGGAGAAGCGCGATGAGCAAGAAAAAAAACAGGAAGAAAAAATGGATAAAGCCTCGTCATAGGGTTGCAAGAGAGCTCTTGAACCTGGTTCTGAGGCCTTATTCGTATTTGAAATACGGAGTAAGGGTGCAAAGATTTAGGGAACAGGAAAAGCGCCCTTATCTCGTTTTATATAACCATCAGACCGCGTTCGACCAGTTCTTCGTCGGAATGGCATTTCGCGGTCCGGTCTATTATCTCGCCACCGAGGATATTTTCTCAAAGGGCTTTGTTTCTTCAATTATCCGCTACCTTGTCGCACCGATACCGATCAAAAAGCAGACCACCGACATCAAAGCTATACTGAATTGCCTCAAGGTCGCCAAGGAGGGCGGAACGATCGCGATCGCGCCCGAGGGCAACCGCACGTATAGCGGCAGGACCGAATATATGAGCCCCTCGATCGCTCCGCTTGCGAAAAAGCTCGGAATGCCGATAGCATTGTATCGCATAGAGGGCGGCTACGGCGTACATCCGCGCTGGAGCGACGTCGTTCGCAAGGGAAAAATGAGAGGATTTGTTTCAAAGGTCATCTCTCCCGAGGAATATGCCGATATGACCGACGACGAGCTCTGTCTCGCGATCAAAAACGAGCTGTTTGTCGACGAGGCAAGGGCAGACGCAAGCTTTTATCACAAAAAGAGCGCCGAATATCTCGAGCGCGCAATATATTATTGTCATTATTGCGGACTGTCAAATCTTGAAAGTCACGGTAACACAATAGAATGTAAAAAATGCGGCAGAAGGGTAAAATATCTGCCAACTAAGGAGCTTGAGGGCGTAGGCTTTGACTTCCCGTATCGCTTCGTCGCCGATTGGTACGACGCGCAAAGCGAGTTCGCAGGACGGCTTGACGTGCTTCAATATACCGACGAACCGATGTGGAGGGATCGAGTCACCTTGCGCGAGGTCATTCCGTATAAGAAAAAGACCGTGCTTTGCAAGGGGGCGGAAATGTCACTTTACGGCAATTGCATTGAGATCGCTTCTGACAGCTTGCAGCTCGATCTGCCCTTTGATGAGCTTCAGGCAGTCGCCGTGCTCGGCAAAAACAAGCTGAACATATATCATAAGGATAAGATATATCAGATCAAGGGTGAAAAACGCTTTAACGCTCTTAAATACGTACATATCTATCACCGCTATAAAAATATTATAAAGGGAGAAATAGATGGAAAACTTCAATTTTTGGGACTCTGAGGTCTGGGGCTTTATACTTCTTTTTTCGGTACTGCTCGCGAGCCTTCTCGCAGGAAATATACTTAAAAAAAGCATTCCTTTTTTGCAGAAATCACTGATTCCCACCTCTGTTGTCGGCGGCGCGATATTGCTCGTCGTTTCATGGATATATAAGGCGATAACGGGAGTCGTTATGTTTGATACGGCTGTGTTTGGAGGAAACGGAACTGCAAATCTCGAGATCATTACATATCATACGCTTGCGCTTGGCTTTATCGCATCCGCGTTCAAGAGCGGCAACGGTAAGATGACTAAGAAGAGAACTACCGAGATCTTCAACACAGGCGTTACCACGGTAGCAACCTATTTGCTTCAGGCATCCGTTGGATTGGTTATCACCATAATCGGAGCGTTGGTCATTAAGGGCTTTTTCTCGGCTGGCGGAGTTTTGCTGGCGTTCGGCTTCGGTCAGGGAACTGGTCAGGCGCTCAATTACGGCGGTATATATGAGATGGATTACGGATTTATCGGCGGAAGATCCTTCGGTCTGACCGTAGCGGCGATCGGATTTCTGGTTTCCAGCGTTGGCGGTGTTATTCACCTGAATATTATGAAGCGCCGCGGCAAGCTCGTGCTTTCCAAGAGGACCGACGGCAGCGCAACCGAGAAGGTCGAGACAATAGGAGAGATACCGATGCAGGAAAGCGTAGATAAGCTGACCGTGCAGATCGCGCTCATAGTGGTCGCGTACGCGGCGGCGTATCTCCTTATGTTCGGACTGGGCAAGCTTTTGCCGGGAATGAGAGCGGTAGTCTACGGCTTCAACTTCCTGCTTGGCGTTCTGATGGCAACCGTCATAAAGACAGTTATGAACTTTTTGCGCACCAAGCACCTCATCAGAAAGAAATACGTCAATAATTTTCTCATGACCCGTACGAGTAACTTCTTCTTCGACCTTATGATCGTTGCGGGTGTTGCGGCGATCCGCCTCGATTCTCTCCAGAATTATTGGGGAATCCTCATTATCCTTTGCGTTGTGGGAACGATCGTTACCTATATATATAACCGCATCGTTGCCAAGGCACTGTTTCCCGAATATGTCGAGGAGCAGTTTATGGCGATGTACGGTATGCTCACGGGCACGGCGAGCACGGGTATAATTCTGCTCCGCGAGATCGATAAGGATTTCAAAACACCTGTTGCCGACAATCTTGTATATCAGAATTTCCCCGCGATCGTGTTCGGCTTGCCGCTGATGTTTTTGGCGATCCTCGCCGCAACTAAGCCCTTGCTCACGCTCGGAATACTTGTCGTATTTTTCATAGTTATGAATATCATTTTGTTCAGAAGCAAAATATTCAAAAAATCGTCAAAGAAAAAGAATGGCGAATAAACGCCAAATATTTGAAAAAACGCAATCTGTATAAAACCGCACAAAAAGACAAAAATAATATCAGCCCGCTTTTTTCGGGCAAGGATTGGATCACCCACTAATATTATTTTGAGGTTTTTGTTATGATAATAGACAGAATTGCTCTTATCTTGACGGTGATCGGCGCTCTTAACTGGGGAAGCATAGGAATTTTCAATTTTGACATTGTCGCGTGGATATGCGGCGGTCCTATGTCTGTTGTCAGTAGGATCATTTATACGTTAGTTGGTCTTGCGGGAATCTGGTGCATTTCGCTTATCTTCCGCGCAAGAGAAAGCTTTGATGCGATAGAAGAGAACTGATCGCCCAATAACGGGGGTGTCTCCAACGGAGACACCCCCTGAGACTGTCGAAAAAGCCGTTCTACCGCAAGCAGAGAAAAAGCAGAGACAGGAAGGCAATATAAAAAGGAAAAGCGCAGGAAAAAAGATAAGCACAAGAATTTCATCGAGAAATCCTTGTGCTTACTTGCTTTTTCCGTTCTTACACTCTGGCGTACTCTCGTACGCCGACGAATGTAAGAACGAAAAATATACCTACCTTTTTCGAGGTCTCCCATCGTGTCGAGAAAATCTCGACACGATGAGGGGGTGTCTCCAACGGAGACACCCCCTCATTTGTTTTCCTGAAAAAATATTTCCGATTTTGTATAAAAGCCTCGCTCCTGGCAGAAAATATGACTGTAACCACCGATTCCTTGTGGTACAGACATAAAAATAAAGGAGATTTTATCATGTGGGAAAAATTTAAGGAAAGCAATTTTGCAAAAAAGTGTAAGGAGCTCTCCCATAAGGGAGGCTTTGTGGCGACGGTAGTCTGCCTTTCTCTTATCGTGGCGATAGTTCTTTCGGTCAGCATCGCGACCAACCGCGCCAAGAAGAAGTATGCAGTCGATCCTGACGAAACGGGCGGGAGCGTTACCGAGGATGCAACGACAAACGATCGCGACGAGATCGGCGACGGTACGTTAGAAGCACCCGGCTACAACGACGAGAGCGAAAAGCCTACGGGTGCAGACACCGAGGTCTTTGAGCTTGCGCTCCCCGTCGACAGGGGCTATATTGCAAAGAGCCACGATGCAAGCATTCAGGTATGGTCCGAGACCTATGGGGCTTATAAGGTACACCTCGGCGTTGACGTTGCCACCGATGCGGGGGCGAAGGTCTATGCCGCAGAGGACGGAAAGATCGAAAAGATCTGGGACGACGCGCTTATGGGCAGATGTATCTCTATCGACCACGGCGACGGCATCTACACCTTTTATATGAACCTCACCGCCGAGGATGTCGAGGGAATTGAAGCAGGCGCAAGCGTGACCTGCGGCACGCAGATCGGTACAGTTGGCGAGAGCGCAATTGCCGAGCTTGCCGACGAGCCTCACCTCCACGTAGAGATGACCGTGAACGGCATCTCTGTCGACCCTGCCGAATATTTCAGCGACGAGGCGCTTGCCACCCTTGCTGAAAACGATTCCTACGAGGCAGGTGTAAACGAGGAAGACACAATAAGCTGAATTCCGTTAAAAAAGGGGTTGTCTCACACGGTGAGACAACCCCTTTTTGCTTAAATCACATCTCAAGCTTCAAGGCTCTTGAGATATTCTATACAAATTCTCGCTTCCTCGAGACCGCTGGGAGTCTGAGTTTCACTTTCGACAACCATTGTCAAGCCGTTCTTCTTGGCGTAATCGACAACAGCCTTTACGGGCGCTTCGCCCATTCCAAGAGGCTTTCCGACCACGTCCTTGATTCCGTCCTTGACGTGAATGACCCTCACGCGATCCTTAAGCTTTTCGAGAACGGTGACGGGATCAAGTCCTGCGTTGTATACCCAGAACGTGTCGATCTCAAACTCAACGTCGGTTCTTCTTTCAAGCTCCGAGTGTATAGTAGACCCCCAAGGCATTACGACAAATTCGTGGGAATGGTTGTGATATCCCAACCTGATGCCCTCGGCCTCGAGTATCGGCTTGGCAAAGGTCAGCACCTTGCAAAAGGCGTCGATCTTGTCAAGAGAAGAAAGATCGAGTCCGGGAACGATAAAATTGGGATTGTTTATCGTCTTATGATAGCGGATGGTGTCCATAATGGTGGTGGGGCGGATCTCCTCCCAGCCCGAGTGGGTTCCCGAGCAAATAAGGCCGTATTCGTCAAGCATAGCCTTGATATCTGCGGCGGAGTGACCGAAAAAACCTGCAAACTCGACGTACTTGTAACCGAGCTCGGCAATTTTCTTGAGCGTATCGGGAACGCTTTTTGCCATAGAATCGCGAACGCTGAAGAGCTGAATGCCGTAGTTGTGTTGCATAATAATCTCCTTTTTACTGATTATTCAATGACCTCAACCTTTTCGATAACAACGGGATCGCAGGGAACGTCGTCGTACCAGCCGCGGCTGAAGGTCCTGACGCTTGCGATCTTGTCGACCACCTCAATACCCTCGGTGACCTTACCAAATCCTGCGTACTGCGCGTCAAGATGAGGCGCATCCTTGTGCATGATAAAGAACTGCGAGGACGCAGAGTTGGGGTCGTTTGTTCTCGCCATAGAGAGAACGCCGCGAGTGTGACGAAGATCGTTGGACATAAAGCCGTTAGCGATAAATTCGCCCTTGATGGCAGATGCCTTCTTTTGATTGAAGCTTACGTCAAAGCCGCCGCCCTGGATCATAAATCCGCTGATTACACGGTGGAAGATAAGTCCCTCAAAAAAGCCCTTCTTAACGAGAGAGAGAAAGTTCTCAACCGTCACGGGAGCCTTTTCGGGATAGAGCTCGGCGGTTATCTCGCCGTAATTCTTAATAGTAAATTTGATCTTGGGATTGTTCATTTTAAATTCCTTTCGCGTTTATATAAGTTTATTTGCTTTCTTCCTCATCCTGCGCGTACGCCGCCGAGAAAAGCTCGCCTATGCGCTTGCTCTTTCCCTGAAGATGAAGGTAACCGAACAATACCTCCATTCCCGTAGCGGAGCGGTATTCAGACATAGTCGCGCTCTTGGGCACGTTGCCGCCCGACATATTTCTGCCGCGCTTGTATACGGAAGCTTCGTCGTCGGAGAGCAGGGGGATTATTTTGTGCATGGCAGCCGCCTGCGCGGAAGCCTTGACAAATGAAAGGGAGGCGCGATTGAGGTCTCCCGAGCCCGATATTCCGCGCTCGACCAGCAGCTCGCGCACCTTGAGCTCTATGACCGAGTCCCCGAGATATGCCAGCGCCTCGGTTGATATTTCCTTTAAATTCTTGCTCAAATCGACACCTCACTTCAGATACAGTCTTGTCCGATAGATAGATTTTATCACAATTCGACCGATTTATCAAGGGCTTTGAGCAAATATACCCTCAAAAAGGCGAAAAAGTTTTGAAAATCAAGAAAAATTTGAAATTCCACTTGATTTTTTCGGCAAAAACTTATATAATAGTATCTATGGAAGAATTTATTTGATAAAATCAAAGAAAAAAGGAATTTAGACTATGAAAAGAACTCTTATCAGAGAAGTTTACGCCGACAAGAAAGCATTCGGCGGCAAAGAGATCACTGTAGGCGGTTGGGTCAGAAACCTCCGCGACAGTAAAGCATTCGGATTTATAGATCTTAACGACGGCTCGTATTTCAAGAGCATCCAGGTCGTTTTTGAAAGAGATATAGTAAATAATTACGATGAGATCGCATCCCAGAACGTCGGCGCGGCACTCGTCGTTACGGGAATACTCACACTCACCCCCGAGGCAAAGCAGCCCTTCGAGCTCAAGGCTACCAAGGTAGAGATCGAGGGAACCAGCACCCCCGATTATCCCCTCCAGCCCAAGCGCCACTCGGTAGAATTTTTGCGTGAGCAGGCGTATCTTCGCCCCAGAACAAATCTGTTCTCCGCGGTGTTCAGAGTAAGAAGCGAGGTCGCTTACGCGATCCACTCCTTCTTCAATCAGAGAGGATTCGTGTACGTCCATACGCCTATCATCACCTGCTCGGACGCAGAGGGCGCGGGCGAGATGTTCAGAGTTACCACTCTCGATATGGATAACCTTCCCAAGACCGAGGACGGCGCAGTAGATTTCTCGCAGGATTTCTTCGGCAAGAGCGCAAACCTCACCGTTTCGGGTCAGCTTGAGGGCGAGACCTACGCTATGGCGTTTGGCAATATTTATACCTTTGGCCCCACCTTCAGAGCAGAGAACTCCAACACCGCGCGCCACGCGGCGGAGTTCTGGATGATCGAGCCCGAGATCGCATTTGCAGATCTTAACGACGACATGGAGCTCGCGTGGGATATGATCAAGCATATCATCAATCACGTTATGGACAACTGCAAAGCAGAGCTTCAGTTCTTCAATAGCTTCGTGGATAAGGGACTCCTCGCTCGCCTGACCGCGCTCCGCGATGCAGATTATGCAAAGGTGACATACACCGAGGCGATCGAGATCCTTGAAAAATCCAAGGCAGACTTCAAGTTCCCTGTATATTGGGGAGTTGACCTCCAGACCGAGCACGAAAGATACCTCACCGAGCAGGTATATAAGAAGCCTATTTTCTTGACCGACTATCCCAAGGAGATCAAAGCGTTCTATATGAGACTCAACGACGACGGCAAGACCGTAGCGGCAATGGATCTGCTTGTTCCCGGCGTCGGCGAGATCATCGGCGGATCGCAGAGAGAGGAGAGACTTGACGTTCTCCTTTCCCGCATGGCAGAATGCGGACTTGACGAAAAGGACTACTGGTGGTACGTAAATCTCCGAAAGTACGGCGGCACCAAGCATGCAGGCTTCGGTCTCGGCTTTGAGCGTATCATAATGTATCTCACGGGCGTATCCAACATCCGCGACGTTCTTCCTTATCCGAGAACGGTCGGAAACGCCGAATACTGATAAAACAAAATTTGAGGGGGAAGGGCTATGCTTCTTCCCCTTGTCATATCATTGATATAAGAGGACAGCGTGAAAGTTGCTCCCGCTTTAATAGTAAAGTATGCTTTTTCACGCACGAATTTTGCCTCGTCGGCAAAATTATCGATTACTGTTTGTGCCGCCATACAGGGTGTTCTGTAGGCGGCGGAATGGAGATTAGAATGCTTTACGAACCCAATTCACCCCAAAAGGAGATAACCCTGAAAATAAAAACGCTCGTCATCGACGAAGCGGATCCCGCCAATCTTGCCGACGATCTTGAAAGACTTCTGGCGCGCGCCATAGAGGACGGAGAGCTTTCCGAGAAGGAGGTCGACCGTATGCTTGAATTTGACGAGGCGGACGATATCGAGCTCTGCACCGAGGCAAGGATCGGAACCAACGAAAACGGACAGATAGAGATCTCCTACCGCGAGAACGAGGACGATCCCCAGCTCGCGACACTTTCAAAGATCATATTCCACCCCGACCATAAGGAGCTTCTGGCAATGTCGAAGCAGGGCTCGATCAGTACGGTTCTTTCATTTGAGGAGGGCAAAATGCACGTCTGCGCCTACGATACCCCCTTTATGCCCTTCAAGGTCTACGTTGAAACCAACAGACTTGATAATAAATTGCTCGAGAAGGGCAAGCTCAGGCTCGATTATATCCTTAACCTGAACGACACGCCGCCCCAGCACTTTGTTATCACGGTGACCGCAAAGGAAGCGCCCGAGGATCCGCTTAAGGACCTTCTCGGCTGATCTAACACCGTTTTTTTTGCTGCGCACACGCTTGCAAACAAAAACAATGAAAAAATTTGCAATTTTTCGACAAAACTCTTGCAAAATGCATTCGAGTGTGATATAATAATCCCATTAAAATAAGAGCGAATTTGCAAAACGGTGAAATTTTGTTTTTAAAAAACTGCAAAACTTCACAAATCCGCCCAATTTACATACGAAAGGAACACACATCATGTCCAATTATGTTCAGAACGTTCTTGCGGATCTTATCGCAAAGAACCCCGGTGAGCCCGAATTCCATCAGGCAGCAACAGAAATACTCGAATCCCTCGAGGTAATCTTCGATAAGCACCCCGAGTATGAGAAGGCAGGACTTCTTGAAAGATTCGTAGAGCCCGAGAGAACCGTTATGTTCCGCGTTCCCTGGGTAGACGATAACGGCAAGGTCCACGTAAACAAGGGCTACCGCGTCCAGTTCAATAGCGCTATCGGTCCTTACAAGGGCGGCTTCCGCTTCCATCCTACAGTAAACCTTTCTGTCCTCAAGTTCCTCGGACTTGAGCAGATACTTAAAAATAGCCTTACAGGTCTTCCCATCGGCGGCGGTAAGGGCGGCTCGGATTTCGATCCCAGCGGCAAAAGCGACGGCGAGATCATGAGATTCTGTCAGAGCTTTATGAGCGAGCTCTACCGTCATATCGGTCCTAACGTAGACGTTCCCGCGGGTGACATTGGCGTTGGTGCAAGAGAGATCGGCTACCTCTTCGGTCAGTATAAGAGACTTCGCGGCGCGTTCGAGAACGGCGTTCTCACGGGCAAGGGACTTTCCTACGGCGGCTCTCTCATTCGTCCCGAGGCAACAGGCTTCGGCGCGGTTTATTTCGCACAGAAGGTGCTTGAGCATTACGGCGACAGCATCGAGGGCAAGACCGTAGTAATCTCGGGCTTCGGAAACGTGGCTTGGGGCGCAGTCAAGAAAGCAACCGAGCTTGGCGCAAAGGTAATCGCTATCTCTGGTCCCGACGGATATATCTACGATGAAAACGGCGTTTCCACCGACGAAAAGATCAACTATATGCTCGAGATGAGAGCTTCGGGCAGAAACAAGGTTCAGGACTATGCCGAGAAGTTTGGCGTGCCCTTCTATGCAAAGGAAAAGCCTTGGGGACTCAAGGCAGATATCATGATGCCCTGTGCAACTCAGAATGAGGTCGGCATGGCAGAGGCAGAGAAGATGGTTGCCAACGGCGTCAAATACTACATAGAGGTCTCTAATATGCCTACCTCCAATGAGGCGCTTAAGTATATCATTGATAGCGGCGTTACCGTTGCTCCCTCCAAGGCAGTTAACGCGGGCGGCGTTGCAGTCTCTGCACTTGAAATGTCCCAGAACAGCATGAGAATGTCCTGGAGCAGCGAGGAGGTCGACGCAAAGCTTAAGACCATTATGGTAAATATCCACGACAATGCGGCAGCAGCGGCTGAGGAATTCGGCTACGGCTACGATCTCGTCAAGGGCGCAAATATCGCAGGCTTCAAGAAGGTTGCCGAGGCGATGATGGCTCAGGGTATTATCTGATCTTCATATCAATAAAAAAGAGCACCTTTAAGCTTGTTATCATAAGAATATTCACAAATTTCGGCAGAGATGTTGTTTCTCTGCCGAATTGTGTTATAATGGGAATAGCCTCTCCCTGTGGGAAAGGTGGCGGCGTAGCCGACGGAGAGGGAAAAATCGCGCGAAAAGGATCTCATTCGATTCAGTTGGGAGCTTCCCCGTAGCGAGATCCTATATATGTGCTAAAAAATATAAAAGCTCCGAAAAACTTTCACAAATCATTACACACTTTCAAATTTTTTGGTACTACTATTTATGAAGGGCCTTTCGAAAACGCAAGGAAGGAGGCAAGCTATGGTACTTCAAAGCAAACATACGGCGAGAAAGCCTATGGAGGACGAAAAAATCATTGAGCTATATTTCAAACGCGAAGAAAAAGCGATTGAGGAAACCGACTTTAAATACAGAAAATATCTGTTTTCTATTGCATACAACGTAGTTCACGATAGACTGGACTGCGAGGAATGCTTGAATGATACGTACATAGGTGCTTGGAATGCCATGCCGCCATCAAGGCCAAATGTGCTCAAAGCATTTCTTGCGACGATCGTGAGAAGAATTGCGATCAAATGCTATCACAGTAATAAGCGACAAAGCTTAATACCTTCCGAAATGACGGTATCTCTCTCCGAGCTTGAAGACTTCGTCTCGGGTGACGAGGATGTCGGTGCGGATTTTGATGCCGAGAGACTTGGTCGTGTCATCAGTGATTTTGTTCGCTCGCTCTCCAAACGCAGACAATTCATATTTATGAGTCGGTACTACGTAGCAGATCCCATTGATACGATTGCAAGTGATCTGAGCTTAAGTCGTTCAATGATAAATAAGGAGCTTGCCGCCATCAGAATTGCCTTGAAAGAAAAGCTTGAAAGTGAGGGTTATTCAATATGAAAAAGAAAGAATGGAATGAAGGGCTCGATCACCTTGATCCCGATATTGTAGAAAAATATGTTGAGCAAAAGGATAGACTCGCTCGGCAAAGAAAAATGTCGAAAGCGATGTGGCTTCGCTTCGGTGCGGTTGCGGCGTGCTTTGTGCTGATTGTAAGCGCTATTGTTGTCGTGACAATGCTGAAAGGAGATGCGCCGGGGATCATTCCGAACCCCGACAATAGTGATAGATATAAGGACTTCACGATCCAATCGGGTGAATACGGTATCGTATGGCCTTGGGAATACAAGACCGTATACGAAAAGTATTATTCCATTGATGTGGGTGGCACTGAATTTATCGGTCAACAAAGAGAACTGTCTGCATCTTATGTGGGCGAAAAGCTCGGCTCTTATAAGGCTACGGGTTATGATGATACTTCAGACGAAGTCTATCACGAATATTTTGATGCTTACGAGATCAAAGACGTTGCATCGAACAGATTGATCGCAGTAAAAATGGAAGATCATTACTACGTCTTTATTTCGGAAAAATATAATCCGCCTGCAACTTGGGGTGGCGTATTAGAAGAATATTCACTGCCTCAATATGTCAAGTTGGGTAGATTTTCTGTTGATGGAGACGGAAAAGAAAAAGCTTATCATATACTGAATAATGATGAGTATATTTGGAGCGTTTTGAGCGAAGCTGAAAACGCAGAAGCTGCAAATCCGGTAGGTTGGCATAATAACATAGGAAGCTATATAAGCTTTACTGTAACGTCTGAAGCTTTTGGCATTTATAAGAGAGCTATGTATATTACAGAAAGCGGATATGTGTGGACAAATGCTTTTGACGGTGAATATCTCTATTATATTGGTGAAGATGCCGCAGGAAAGATCATTAAGCACGCAAAGGATAATTCCACTGCGGCAGAATTTGAACCGTACAATAAGACGGTTGCAGGAAAGGTCACGGAGATAACCGACGATTATATTTTGGTTGATGATTCGGTTCTTTGCAAGGACCCTGCAGATGGCATTACCTATAAGGTCATGCTTGACGACGTGAAAATTTCTCGATATGTTGAATGTGACTTTGTTAAGGTCGGCAGTACGGTCGTTGTGTCTTATGAAGGTGACATTGACACAAAGAGCGGAAATGCAATCAGCAAAGCGATTGATATTTCAGAAGGCATTATATCCGACGGCGACGTTCTCATCCCCGAATAAATGTTAAAGGCGAGCGCATTTTTGCGCTCGCCTTATACCCAAAAAACACGGCGCACCTGCCATCTAGCAGGTGCGCCATAAATTTATAATCAGATCTCAGGAATCTCGATCTCAACCTCACGGCCAAGCTCAGCAGAACGTGCGATTCCGTCGAGGATCGCCTGGTTGTAAATGATCTGCGAGGTGGGCACGGGTGCGGGAAGACCGTACTTGACTGCGTCAAGGAAGGAGCGGATCTTCTTGTAGAAAAGGTCGCTCTTGGGATTGTTGCTTACGGGAATGAGCGGAACCTCGGTAACGGTCTGAAGACCTGCAACCTCGTGATATATCTTCATAGGGCTGTAGAAGGTGCCGTTCCAGCAGTCTGTGGAGGGAATTCGCAAGCTTCCCTTAGTTCCCATAATGATAGTGTCACCGGGAGTGTCAAGATTCATCGCCCAAGCGATGCGGAAGTCGAGAATGATGTCACCCTCAAGACGAACGAAAGCCGCGGCGAAATCGTCAACGCCGAACTTTGCGGCATATTCAGCCTTCTTGTCAGCGGGATAACCGCAGTAGTTGGGATCCTTACCGAAGTATGCCGACTTGTATCCCGAAACGGTCAAGGGCTTGGGATATCCGATAGCGTTCAGAACGAGGTCGAGAGAATAGCATCCGATATCGGCAAGCGCGCCGAGACCCGCGGTCTCGTTCTCAATAAAGGTAGTTCCAAAGGGTGTGGGAATACCTCTGCGGCGGCCGCCACCGGTCTGAATGTAGTAGATCTTTCCAAGCTCGCCCGATTCAACGATCTTTTTGATCTGCTGCATATTGTCGTCAAGTCTGGGCTGGAAGCCGATCGAGATGACCTTTCCGCTTTCCTTTTCAGCCTTCATGACCTCAATAGCCTCGTCAAGAGTGACGGTGAAGGGCTTTTCAAGCATTACGTTTACGCCCTTCTTGAGCGCGTAGATCGCAGGCTCTGCATGCTGGCGGTTGTAGGTACAGATAGAAACCGCGTCGAGCTTAAGACTCTCGTCGTCAAGCATCTCCTTGTGAGAAGCATAGTCGGTCTTAACACCCTCAACGCCGTGAGCCTTGAAGAAAGCCTCTGCCTTGCCGGGAATAAGATCCGCACCGGCGACGATCTCGACGTCGGGCATAAGCTTGTAGCAATCGATATGAGCGCCTGCGATCCAACCGCAGCCGATAATACCTACTCTGAGCTTTCTGTTAGTGTCGATAACAGCGTCGCTCGACTTTACGTTGTAATCAAGATTTGCAGCCATTTTTTCAGCCATTGTTTTTTCCTCCGATTTAATATAATATTACCATTCAAATGATCTCAGATATTCAACGCTCTTTTTAATGCTCTCCATAGCGCTGAGACCCATAGAGGGCGCATCCTGCTCGACCACTACCCATTCAGAGCCCGCTTCCTTAGCCGCGGCGAGAATTGCAGGGAAATCCTGCAATCCGCTTCCAACGGGGCGGAATTCGAAGCTCTCGGGCTTTACAGGGGGCTTTTTCTTAATTCCGATGAGCTCGTACATGTCCTCGGACTTTTCACCCGTGAAATCCTTGAGGTGAACTACGGGAGAGCGACCGCTGTATTTTTTGATATATGCTGCGGGATTTTCACCGCCAATGTTTACCCAGCAGGTGTCAAGCTCGGTCTGAAGCAGATCTGCGGGGATGGTGTCGTAAAGAACGTCAAGGGCATACTTGTCACCGACCTTGACAAATTCGAAATCGTGGTTGTGATAAAGCATCTGAATGCCGTAAGACTTCGCGATCTCGCACAGCGAACGCATAAAATTCACAACGTAAGGAAAATTGGCATGATCGGGTCTGTGCTCGGGCATCAGATAGGGAATAGCGATGTATTTGCAACCTACCTCGGCGTAAGCTGATATAACGTCCACGGGATTCATGAGCATCTCGTGATATGCAACGTGAGCGGAGATCGGAACGAGACCTAACTCCTCGCACCAACTTTTGACTTCGGCGGGCGCGTGACCGTAAAGTCCGGCAAATTCAACCCCGTCGTAGCCCATTTCTTTTATCTGCTTGAGCGTGTTGTAAAGGTCGGCAGCCGCGTCATCTCTGACTGAATAGACCTGTACTGCTATCGGTAAAGACATCTTGTATCCTCCTGATTTGTTAATATTGAAGGAAATTTATCCCCTCTCAGTGCTATTATAAGACACTTTTATATATGATTCAAGACAATTATGGGCAAAAACAAGACAAATGTTGCTATTTTACTTGCACAATTGTCATTCTGCACTAAAACAATAGGCTGTATTTGGTGATATAATACATATTATAATTAAAAAGGAAGATATTTAAACAAGGCAGAAAGGAAAGGATGCAAATTGACCAATAAATCGACTGATAATGCCAAAATAAGAGGCAAAAGCAACAAAAACAAAAAAATCAAAAAATTTTTTAAAAAAACTATTGACAAATACCCTCGAGGGTGATATAATAGACAAGCGCTCTGCAAAAAGGGGAGCGAAATTGAAGCTTGACAATTGAACAACAAAAGATAGAAGTACAAAGCAAAAAGCAAGTGCGAAATACAGATCTGTCAAAAAACAAAGAGTAACACAACTCTAAAAAGTAAAAGAAGCTAGAATAAATAGCTCAGACAAAAGGATCTAACCACATTAA
>JAFULC010000015.1 GCA_017483305.1 Clostridia bacterium
AAAGTACATATCTCTCGCATTGGTTGCTTTTCAGAACATTATCATTATAACAATCCCTCACCCGCTATCGCGGGAGCTCCCTTTACACAAGGGAGCCTTTTCATTCTGCGCCCCTTTATACAAAGTAGTCTTTTTGAAACACCTACGCGGGCAAAAAATGAACACCTCTCATCTCATTCAGTCATTTCAACCCCCACCTTTTTTCAAAAAAGCTATGGAGAACCTATTGAAATCCAAAGGGAAATATGTTATACTGTATGTATCTCATATTGTGAGGAGTTATTATGATAAGAATTGGAATTTTTGGATACGGAAATCTCGGACGCGGAGTTGAAAGCGCGATCGGTCAGAATCCCGATATGAAGCTTGCGGCGGTCTTTACCCGTCGCGATCCCAAGTCGCTGAAGATAGCGACTGCGGGCGTTGTTGTGGCGCGCGCGGACGAGGTTGAAAAATATAAGGATGAGATCGATGTGCTCATCATTTGCGGCGGCAGTGCGACCGACCTGCCCGTGCAGACCCCCGCGCTTGCGCGTCATTTCACCGTCGTCGACAGCTTCGACACTCACGCTCGCATTCCCGAGCATTTTGCAAACGTCGACAAGGCGGCGCGAGAGGGAGGATACGTGGCGATGATCTCGGTCGGCTGGGATCCGGGTATGTTCTCTTTAAACCGTCTTATCTCGGGCGCGATTTTGCCCGACGGCGAGGATTACACCTTCTGGGGAAAGGGAGTCAGTCAGGGTCACTCCGATGCGATCAGACGCGTTGAGGGAGTGCTTGACGGCAAGCAGTACACGATCCCCGTGCAGAGCGCGCTCGACGCGGTCAGAGCAGGACAGGCGCCGACTCTCACCACAAGACAAAAGCATATCCGCGAGTGCTTCGTGGTCGCCGCCGAGGGCGCGGACAAAGAGAGGATAGAGCGCGAGATCGTGACTATGCCCAACTACTTTGCCGACTACGACACCACGGTCCACTTTATCACGAAAGAGGAATTTGAGCGCGACCACGCGGGCATCCCCCACGGCGGCTTCGTCATCCGAAGCGGCAGAACGGGGCTTGAGGGCGAGCACTCGCACGTGATCGAATACAGCCTGAAGCTCGATTCCAATCCCGAGTTTACCGCCTCGGTCATCGTCGCTTACGCGCGCGCCGCGGCAAGACTCAAAAGGGAAGGAGCAGTCGGCTGCAAGACCGTATTTGACGTGCCGCCTGCCTATCTCTCGCCGCTCTCGCACGGTGAAATTATCGCAAAATTGCTTTGATAACACATAAAACGGGTCGCTGAACCGAGGAGGATCTATGTACAAATTCGAAAGCTTTGGCGTTATGGTCGATATGTCGCGAAACGCCGTTATGAGCATTGACGGACTTAAAAAATTTATGCCCCTGCTTGCTAAAATGGGCTACGATACTCTGTTGCTTTACACCGAGGACACCTACGAGGTCGACGGCGAGCCCTTTTTCGGCTATATGCGCGGCAGATACTCGAAGGATGAGCTCAAATCTCTCGACGATTACGCCTACTCGCTCGGAATCGAGCTGATACCCTGCATCCAGACGCTCGCGCACCTCAACGCGACTATCCGTTGGGGTCAGTTTCCGACCGATATCGAGGACATTCTGCTGGTCGGCGACGAGCGCTGCTATGCGCTGATCGATCACATGCTTGCAAGCTGTGCCGAGTGCTTCCGCTCGCGCCGTATTCACGTCGGTATGGACGAGGCACACCAGCTCGGCCGCGGCAGATATCTTACGCAGAACGGCTACGAGACCGTTGACAAGATAATGAAAAAGCATCTTGGGCGAGTCGTTGAGATCGCGTCGAAATACGGCTTTGAGCCGATGATGTGGTCGGATATGTTCTTCAACAGATGGACGAACGGTCGCTATTACGTTGATAAGACCGAGATCCCTCACGAATATATTGAGGCGCGCCCCGAGTGTGTGACTCCCGTTTATTGGGACTACTATCACACCGAGGAGAAGTGCTTTGACGATATGATCTACAATCATAAGCAGTTTACAAGCGACATCTGGTTTGCGGGCGGCGTCTGGACCTGGTGCGGCTTCTGCCCGAACAACGAATATTCCTTGCGCTCGATGATCCCTGCGATCAAATCCTGCCGAAGAAACAAGGTCAAAAACGTCTTTTTCACGATGTGGGGCGACAACGGCGGCGAGTGCTCGCGCTTTGCGGCTCTGCCTGCGCTTTTCTATCTCTCCGAGTACGCCAAGGGTCACACCGACGACGAGAAGATCAAGGCGAAATTCAAGAGATTTACGGGTATTGACTTTGACGAGTTTATGGCTCTCGATCTGCCCGACCACGTGGGAGTGCCCGAGGGAAGCAGCCCTCGCAACCCTGCGAAATATATGCTTTATTCCGATTGCTTCAACGGCTTCCTCGACGGTACGGTCAAAAAGGGAATTGGTGAGGAGTTTGGCGAGATTTCGCGCACTCTCGCCGCGACCGCGAAGAAGAGCCGCAGATACGGATACCTTTTCGACAATCTCGCAAAGCTTTGCTCGGCGCTTGAGGTCAAGGCGGAGCTCGGCGTAAAGACCCGCGCGGCTTACAGAAGCGGCGATAGGGATGCGCTCCGCGCTCTTGCGAATTATGAATACAGTGAGGCGATCAAGCGAGTCAAGCTCTTTGCCGCCTCGAACGAAAAGCAGTGGATGCTTGAAAATAAGCCGCAGGGCTTTGACGTGCAGGATATCCGCCTCGGCGGCTGCCTGCGCCGTCTTGAATCCTGCCGCCACAGACTTCTCGACTACGTGGACGGCAAGGTCGATTCGATCCCCGAGCTTGAGGGCGAGCTTTTGCCGTTCGGTCCTAAGGAGGAGTCACTCAACTACAACGACGTGCTCAAGAATATGACCTGCGGCGTGATGTATTGGGGAGTCTGATATACGCTTCGCGCGTGATTATAACTTAAAAAAGCCTTCTCCAGTGGGAGAAGGCTTTTTGATTTTACCGTTAATTTGCTCGGTTTATTTGATGATTAGCGAAATCGCGTAGATCAAGAGCAGGTGAGCGGGGTAGAAGAAGTAGAAAAAGTACTTCATTTTCAGTTTGCCGCGCTGCTCCGAGTAGAGAAATAGCAAAGGTGTCGCGCAGAGTCCGTAGTATTGGATGCCGCCGTCCGAGAGGGCGAGCGCGAGTGTGCCGATCGCTGTTGCAAGAATGCGGATCGGCTTGGTGTCGAGCATCTCGAAGATCGCGGGCACCTTACCGTCGGTCGTTTTCGGAGTGGTAAAGAGCGCGGGGAAGACGGGGAGCATACAGCCCGCCGCGCCGTAGTCGAGGTCAAGGACATGGTCGAGCAGGCTGACCGCCGCCACCGAGCCTAAAAAGAGCAGGGCGGTGAGGAGCTTTTTTGAGGTCGTTTCCTTGCCCGAAAAGAGCGCGCTTTTGAAATTCTCGAGCGCGTAGATGACCGCGAGCGAGAGGGTGAAGGTGACTAAAACATTCATCTCACGGCTTGGCTTGTAGATGAAATAAACGATCTGAATAATTAGCGCAAAGCCAAGCATCGTAAGGAAATGTCGCCATTTACTGCGCGTGTGCCTTGCTCCCTCTGCGATAAGATACGCGAAGATCGGGAAGGATAGCCGCCCGACGATGCGGAGCCAGATAATATTCGGAAGCAGGATGACGCCGACGTGGTCAATGACCATAAAAACCGACGCGAGAATTTTTAGTGCGTTGTTGCTTAAAATTCCTGCCTTTTTGCTTTCGGTGGGCATTTTTTGGCTCCTTTCGGGTGATTTCTTGCTTTATTTTATCACAAAATGGGGCGGTTGTCAACAGAGGTCGAAGTCAGGCGAAATCTTTTTCTGACTTTTTTGAAAAAAGGGGTTGACAAGCAAGCCGTATTGTGATATAATATAGTGCACGGAACGGAGATGTAAGTTGCCGGTGTGGCGGAATTGGCAGACGCCCGGGACTTAAAATCCCGTGATACGAGAGTATCGTACCGGTTCGAGACCGGTCACCGGCACCACCGTGGTGCAAGCAAGGGGAGGGGCGCGAGAGCCGCTTCTTGTCAAATTTAATATCGCGGGGTAGAGCAGCTTGGTAGCTCGTCGGGCTCATAACCCGGAGGTCATGAGGTTCAAATCCCATCCCCGCAACCAAAAAAGAACAGACACCCGATGGGTGTCTGTTCTTTTTTGGTTATGGAGTGCGAATTTTGAATTGCCGAATGACCTCCGCGAGCCGCTTGCGGCGGCGGAGGGAATGGGGGAGCAAGCCAAAACGATTGAGTATCGTTTTGGCGCCGCGAGACCGCACGAAGCAAGGAGTATGACGAGACGAGGCAACGAGGCGAGGCAGACGACTATGCGCCTGCGGAGGGCAATGAAAAATCCCATCCCGCAACCAAATAAGGGCTATAAAAAAGATATAGCCGCGAAAAGCCTTGATTTTCAAGGCTTTTTTGTTTTTCTGCCCTTGACACGCATAGTCACGAGAAAAAGATATTGAACACTTACGGGATTTGAACTTTCCGAAATTGAATACTACTCTTTTGTGCATAGGAAAAAACTATGCACTTTTTTGTTGAAAATCCTTGACAAAATATTCCTTATATGATATCATAGTATCAAGATATTATGATATCAAAATGGAGGTGGGATTGTGAATAAATCAGATACCCCGACGAAACAAAAAGTATCAATTCCCTTGCGACTACCGCCCGAAATTTACGAGCAAATGATGGAAGTAGTACAAAAGAAAAAGAAAAAAGAGCGCGGATATAGCGTTAATCAGTATTTAACTGAAATACTAGCAGAGGATTTGAAGGAGAAAAAGAATGGCTAACAAATTGACATATAGAACCGAGGATGAGGTTCGCGACAGCGCAAAAGTAATTCTTGGATTCGATAAAACAGAATCCAAGGTACAACAAGGGACAGGTCAAATAACAACTTTTAATCAATTAGGATTCAAAGGAGTTATTGACAAACCCGACGGCTGGTATCTTCCCGATGATAAAGGGATACCTGCTATTATTTTAGAAACAAAATCCGAAGCCGAGGATATTTCTCTAAAAAAATGGGAAAAAGAAGTAATCAAGAATTGCAAAATCGCATTAACAAAGTATAAACACGTTGTTGGCATTTTATATAATGGAAATGATGTTAGGGTGTTTCTTGATAATATCGAAGCTGAAACTACCGCTTCTACACTACAAGACAAATCATATTATCTCTCCTTGTTTACTAAAAATACGATTGATAAGCAACAGATATATGCACTCACCAAACGTATTAACGATTGCCTTCATATAGATTTCGGAATCAAAAACTTATATCATCGAATGATTTTTACTGCATGCGCTTTAGTCGGCAAACGCTATGGTGCTTTGTTGGTTAAAGGAATGAACTTCACATTGATGAAGAATTCTATTTTGAGCACTCTTTCAAAATCTTTAGAAGAAAGCAGAAAGCAAAATCTCAAGCTTGATTTATTGATCGAAGTTTATTCCGAAATCAAAATGAATAATACCACCAATCAGGATGCTATTGATAATTTTATCACTTGGATTTCAGAGATTTCCGATTGCGTAAATTCTGATTATTGGAATGGTGAAGATGTTATGGGTATTTTCTTTAACGAATTTAATCGCTATAAGAAGAAATCCGACAGCGGACAAGTATTTACGCCTGATCACATTACCTCTTTTATGTATCGTTTAATTGATATCGATAAAGATGACCGAGTTCTAGATGCAGCTTGCGGCTCGGGCGCGTTTCTCGTAAAGGCTATGTGTAATATGATTAAAGAAGCCGGTGGTGTTAAAACCAAGAAAGCAACTACAATCAAAGATATTCAGCTTTACGGAATTGAATTTGACCGTGAAATTTTTGCATTAGCATGTGCAAATATGTTAATACACAAAGACGGTAAAACAAATTTGGAACAATTAGACAGCAGAACGCAAGAAGCCTGTGATTGAATAAAATCCAAAAGCATTACAAAGGTGCTGATGAATCCACCTTTTGAGTCCAAGTATGGATGCTTGACTATCGTTGACAATGTACTAAAAAGTGTTCCTAAAGGTACGGAGTGCGCTTTCATTTTACCTGATAAAAAATTAGAAAAAGATAAACGTGGTCCTAAACTTCTTAAGCATAGCACACTTAAAAAGATTATTAAATTGCCTGAAAAGGTGTTTTCTGAAGGTGTAACTACATCCATTTTTATATTCCAAGCCGGTGTACCGCACGGAACGAAAGATATTTTTGCTTGTTATATAGAGGATGATGGTCTTGAAACCGTAAAAAATCAGGGCAGACAAGATATAAAAGATAGATGGCAGGCTATTGAGGACGAATGGATTGAGCTTATTCGTAAGCAATCTGGACACAGTACAATTCAGTGGGTAAAACCATCTGAACATCTAAGCTATCAAATGCCGGAAAAAGAGTTTGAAGTTTTTGAAGAAGATTTCACCAAAACAATGATGGATTATTTGATGTTCAAACAAGGAATAGATGTAAAAGAATTTAGTGATAACTTGGTGAAAAAAGTTATGTATGATAGCGAAATATCTTTGAAAGAGTGCGATGTAACAATTACTCTAAAAGGAAAGGAGTAAATAATGAAACAGATTGACACAAGAAATTGGAGTGAATTTATAATAGGTGATTTGTTTGATATACATCCTACAAAGGCATATAAGTTGACAAATAGTTATCTTTTTGAGGATAACGGTGTTAATCCTGTTGTTGTAAATTCATCTTTCAATAACGGTATTGGCGGTTATACTAATCAACCAACAACAGAAAACGGAAACATAATTACTTTTAGTGATACAACTACAGCGACAGCAATGTTTTATCAGGAAAAACCGTTTGTAGGCTATGCTCATGTTCAAGGAATGTATCCAATTGGAAAATACAAAGATCAATGGACAAAAAATACTCTTTTGTTCTTTTTATCTGTATTTAAGAAAAGAGCCATAAACTCAAATATTGACTATGTAAATAAGTTTACTCGTGAATCAGCAAAAGAAATGCGTATAATGTTGCCTGTTGATAAAACAGGCAACCCAGATTTCGCATATATGGAATCATATATGCGAAATCTGGAATCTGCGGTCAGCTCTTCGCTGACTGCTCTGCGGTCAGCGAAGAGCTCCGAAATTTGCAATTTAGCAAGTAATCCTAAATGGAGCATATTTACTATCGAGCAAATTTTTCCCACTATTGTGAAACCGCAAGTTTATCATACAAGAGAAGTAACGCAAAACGATAATGGAATACCGTATGTCGTGCGTAGTAAATTTAACAACGGAATCAAATATTTTGTTGATAAGCCAAACGGAGCTATAAATCCACCGAAGGTTATTTCTTTTGGTGCTGAAAACGCAACATTCTTTTATCAAGAAAAAGAGTGGATATCGGGCAGAGATATGTATTATATAGATACAACCAAAATAGATAAACACGCGTGCTTATTTATTACAGCTTGTTTACAACCAATTGCTACAAAATATTCTTACAATTTTGGACTATTTCCTGAGTTGTTAAAAAAAGAAAAAATTAAATTACCCATCGATGATAAAGGTAATATTGATTACGCATATATGTCAGCGTATATGAAAGCATTAGAAATAAACTCTGTAACTAAAATTAAGCAATTAAATTTTGCATAAAAGCGGAGAGTTCAAATCCCGTAAGCACTTTGGCATAAATATCTTTTTTATAGCCCTTACACAAAAAGAAAAGGTAGCACGCTGTGCTACCTTTTCTTTTTGGTTGCGAGAGTGAATTTTGAATTGCCGAATGACCTCCGCGAGCCGCTCGCGTCGGCGGATAATGAGATCGCCATTTTCCTCAACGGAATCAATTACACCAACTCGCTTATTCCCGCAGGGGCAAGCGGAACTCTTGAGCTCAGGATCGTTTCGGGCGAGGAGAGCATCGTTGTTCCTACAAGCAGTGTTTTGGGAAGTCAGGCTGAGTGGTCGATCGAGGCAGTGGACGGAAGCGCGAGCATTCGGGCGATCAGCTGACGACCGACAGCGGCGTAAACGGTATCTTGAAGGTCAGCTGTCTGAGCTGTCGCTGTCCTGTGACGGCTTTCTGCGCATTTTGATGAGAAAATACGAGTGCACGGCGATAAGGGCGACGTTCATCGTGGCGGTCGCCCAGGTTTTAGTCAACACGCCGTAAACGACGAAAAATATCGCTCCGAAGATGTTTACTAATCTGATCGTTCTGACGTCCTTCATCAAGAAGGATACAAGCACGAGCGCCGAGGCGGTGTAGCCTATCAGCTCGTATATGACCGTTGCGTTCAGGTTTGGCATAATTATTATTGTCCTTTCTGCCGCCTGCGGCGGTCAAAAAAACCACCGACGGCGACTATCCAAGTGTGGTAGTCAACCATTTTCGGTGGTTTGTAGAAACGCTTGCCCATATTGCAATCATATACCATTATTTACTCTTATATTATACAGTATATTGCGCAAAAAGTCAAGACTTATTTTTCCGATCAGACGGTTTTATTTTCATTTCCTTTGAAAAATCGGATAATGACAAGCATCAATATCGAGCCGAGGATGGGGAAGGCGGCGGTGACCAGCATACCTGCCTGAAGTCCGTGGCTATCGGCGACTGCACCAAGCAGCTGCGGCGCGACCGACGAGCCGAGGTCTCCGCCTGCCGCCATCAAGGCGTATGCCGCGACACCGACGTCGGCTACGTTCTCCTCCATCATTATCAGCGTGCCGGGCCAGAGCATTGACGTAAAAATGCCTGTGAGGATACACGCGATAAATGCGGGCAGGGTATAGGGCGACAGTCCCGCGACAAGATAGCAGACCGATGCGCCGAGCATACCGACGGTCAGCATCCTTATGATGTTTTTACCCCACTTGGCGTAGGAGATCCTCGTAATTCCGAGCAGGATCGCAAAGCCCGCAACGCCGATCAGATCGCCGAGTGCCTTATCGATGTGGAGCTCTGCCTCCATATAGCTTGAGATCCAGTTCGACATCGCGTTCTCGGCGCAGCCGCCAAGGAAGATGCACGCCGCGCAAAGCGCGATGCCGAGCGTGCGCTTGCGGCTTTTTTTCGCGCTGTTGACCGTCTCGCCCGTGCTCATATTCGGGATCGGGGAGAGCATAAAGAGGATTGCCGCGATTATCGGCAGGGCGGCGAAAAAGAGCACGAGAAGCTGCCAATGCTTGTCACCGACGAGCTTTAAAAACAGAGTGCCGACCACGACTACGCTGAACACGCCAAAGGCGTAGAGCGAGTGGAGCAGGCTCATGTCCTTTTGGGGATTGTCCGACGGGATCGCCGCGATCATCGGGCTGAGCAGAACCTCGGATAGCCCCGCCGAGACCGAGAAAATGACCGTGCCGATCAGCATACCGAGGTAGGCTTGGTCGGGCAGAAGCCACGGGAACAGAGCGTAGATCGCAAGACCGAGCGAGGTGATGAGCGGCATCACTCTTACGACCTTTGCGACGTTGAATTTCTTTGAAAAGAGGGTAAAGATCAGGTCGATCGCGAGCTGGGTGCAGAAGTTTGTGAGCACCAGTGTGCCGAGCAGAGTCCACGAGATCCCATAGGTCTCGTGAAAGGTGACGAAGAGCAGGGGCGGCAGGCAAAAGACCGACGACATTGTAAAATACGCGCTGTAGCACGCGAATTTGGTTCGTTTATAGCTTGGGGTAGACATGATTTTTCACTTTCTGAGGGGATATTGCTATGCTTAATCAATTATAGTCGATTTTGGAGGCTTTGTCAATGAGGTTTGGGAATTTGCGGCGATTTTGTTGAAAAATATTATCATTTTTCACAAAAAAACAGTTGCAATCGGGAAAAATTTGTGATATAATACAAATACAGGATGTTTTCAGGGATAAAAACGTTCTTAATCTGAAAATTTGAGGTGCAAATCTATGAAAAAACTTTCTGTTTTGATCGTACTTATGCTCGTTCTCACCATCAGCGGCGTATACGCAACCTGGACCTACACGCAGACCACCGACGTTGCAGACGAAGCCGTTAACATGGCAATGAACCTTACCGACGTTGTTTACGCGGGAAGCTACGGTACCTACAAGGTGGACCACTCGGGCGTTTCGCTCACGATCGACCCCAAGCCCGGCACTACCCACACCACCGCTCTGACTATTAGTGGAAGCATCGTGGTGACCTTTACACCCGCAACACACGCTCCCGTAGAGATCAAGGATAATGGCGTTGACTCGACCTTTACCTTTACTCTCAGCAACAACGCGTGGACATTTGACGACGACACCACCGATGCTAATCCCGCAAAGGCAGTTGTTACACTTAACCACAGCGGCGAGCACGCTATAACCTGGACTCCCGTTGGAGACGGTACCTTCACCTACACTCTCGACGCGGCTGCTATTGCAGAGCACATTTCGCTTGGCGAGTTCGTGCTCGATACCAAGGTTAAGTACGACGCGTTCAACGCTGCTCTGGCACAGGGACAGATCATCTTCACGGTAAGCGACGGAACTACCGCAGGCACACCGTAATTTGAGAAAAACGCCAATTTTATACTGTTAAACGTTAATTGCAAGTATCCCATGTGATTTCCGCATGGGATACTTGTGCTTTACGGAGGAAGATTATGAAGGGCTATGATGCTTACGTTTTCATACTGTGCTTCATCGTATTCACTCTGCTTGTCGCTACCTTTTCGTATGCGATCTACCTGCTTACGAGCATGAAGCTGAGGATGATACGGCACGGGCTTGAGGACGAGGAGATCAAAAGGGAAGAGGACAAAAAGGCAAAGGCGAGCCGAGGCGCAGCGATTGCGGGCACGGCGGTCTCTTTGCTTGTTTGTGTTGCGCTCCTTGCCGCGTTTATCTTCTCTCTGTACATGAATTTCTCTGTGGACAAGCGTCCTAACGGAGTCCCCTCGCTCAAGGTCGTTCAGAGCGGCTCGATGGCTTCGAAGAATGAAAAGAACACTTACCTTGAGAAGAATGATCTCAACGATCAGATCCAAACCTTCGACATTATAGTCACCCACCATCTTCCCGCAGAGGAGGATCTTGAGCTTTACGACATCGTGGTCTACAAGATGGACGACCGATACGTCGTCCACAGAATCGTTGCGATCGAGGAGCCCAACGAGGCGCATCCGAATTGCCGACACTTTCTGTTGCAGGGCGATGCCGTGGTGAATCCCGACCCGTTCCCCGTGCTTTACAGTCAGATGCAGGGCATCTATCTTGGCGAGCGCATCGCCTTTATCGGAAGCTTCGTTATGTTTATGCAGTCGCCTGCGGGCTGGCTGTGTATCCTGCTTGTGCTCTTTGCGATGGTTATCACTCCGTATCTCGAAAAGAAGCTCAGTGATGAAAAGGCGGCGCGTCTGCGCGCCATCGGCTACACGCCCTACGGCAGCGATAAGAAGAAGGGCTGGTGGTGAGGATGATCAGACGAGGATTGCCTATATTCTTAGTTCTTATCCTTGCGTTGTCGGTCGGCGGCGTTTACGCAGGCTGGCTGTATGCCGACGAGCCGATTGAGAGTCAGGAAGGCGCGATGGGGGTCAATATCTCGGTGTTCGACTACACGCCCGAGGAGATCCTTCCCGGTGGCGACGTTGAGATCCCCGACATCGGACAGAACCATCACGTGCTGATCGACCTGATACTCAACGAGTCGAAAAAGGGCTACGGTCTTAATTACAGCGACAACGTAGTTCTTCACAAATACGTCGAGCGGCAGGGAGTTGCTTACTCCAACCAGAAGGTTTCGGGCGGTAACCTCAAGTTTATTCTTGATCCGAAAAACAACACTCACGGGCTTTACTATTGTGTGGAGTGGGTGAGTGAGACTCAATATTACGCTTACACGTTTTCGTCGGACGAGCTGACGATGCACGCGGGTACTGAGACCGAGATAGTCGCGTATCGCACGGTCTTTGTCAAGGAGTCGGGCGAGTGGATCGCGACGACGAGCCATTACGGCAAGGCGAAAACGCGACCGCTTGACGATCTCGGTGTCAGCGCAGACCCTAATACCGTGCCCTTTTCAATAGACGTGAGCACCTGGCACAGCGTACAGTGAAATATAAAAGACGGGGGAAAAGTCCCCGTCTTTTTTTTGCGGCATGGCTCGCCTGCGGCAGAATTGAAATGTAGGAAGATCGCTTCACTACTCGCCTGCGGCGTATCAAGCCTTAGAAAGATCGCTTCACTACTCGCCTGCGGCGTAACCGGACCTCTCCGTCAGCTCCGCCGACACCTCTCCTGCGAGGAGAGGCATACGCTGTAGGAGGATAGCCTCACTATTCGCCTGCGGCGTATCAAGCCTTAGAAAGATCGCTTCACTACTCGCCTGCGGCGTAACTTGCGAAGCACAAGCGTGTGCGAGCAATAAGCATTACGCTCGATTTAAGTGGACAAAAGAGCCCCATCAGGAAGTTCAACCACGCGGCTACCGAATCGGAAACACAGTGTGCCGAAGGCGAATAGGGGGATTCTTAAGGGGGAGATGTTGAGCGAGTTCAAAACGCGGCTTGCTGCTTTTTGAACGCGAGACCTCCCGCCTTAAGCGGCGTTTCTTTTCGTAGTTTTCTTGCCGCTGTTGGCAAGAAAAGTACATATCTCTCGCATTGGTTGCTTTTCAGAACATTATCATTATAACAATCCCTCACCCGCTATCGCGGGAGCTCCCTTTACACAAGGGAGCCTTGTTTTAAATCCGTCTCCCATTTACACAAGGAAGCCTTTTTGAAACGCCAACGCGGGCGGATATGGAATCCGCCCCTACGACCTCTCCGTCAGCTCCGCTGACACCTCTCCTGCGAGGAGAGGCATACGCTGTAGGAGGATAGCTTCACTGTTCGCCTGCGGCGTATCTATCCCTAGGAGGATCGCTTCACTACTCGCCTGTGGCAGAATTGAAATGTAGGAGGATAGCCTCACTATTCGCCTGTGGCGTATATTACCCCAAGTTTAACTCTTTTGCCAAATTGGAACTATTTAGCGTTCAATTGTGCAAAATGGGTTGAAATTTCGGTCGGTTTGGTGCAAAATGGGGGGCAGAAATACAATTACAACTTTGAGGCGAGGACTTTTTATGAAAACTTTGATACTTTACAATCCCCTTTCGGGCAACGATTTTCTCGCGTAAAATCGAATTTTCGGTTGAAAAAGCGCGCAAACTGTGATATACTGTGATTGAGGATCGCACGTGTTCTTTGTACTGTCGGCTTGACAGGTGCGTGAGGCTGTGCTATTATATAAATAGAGATCAAGTCAGAGGGGAGGAGCTTTATGAGAAGGATCACCTTGAAAATGCCACGGCGTCAGCTTGCGGATACATACGTTTTTTGCATTGATCCCGACGGCGACGAGACCGTCAACGGTCACCTTTGCAGGCGGCTTTGCAGTCTTGGCGGAGGCGAGCGCACCTTCGATCTATCAAATGAGACGAGCGGATTTTTCGCGGTCGTCGAGCAGAATTATCAAAAAAAGGTGGTTGGCGAGCTCTTTTTTGAGCCCGATTGGCGAGATCTTTCGTTCTCGTTCCGTTCTGCGAGGGTCGGAGACGGAGTCCTCATCTGCGAGGTCAAGGAAAGGGAGGGGAGAGTCTCGGGCAGGACGAAGGCGATGATAATCAAGTGGACTATGATCGCGCTGTTTGCTCTGTTCACGTTCGGCGGAATAATTGGCATCATTCTGCGCCCCTATTCCAAGATCCCGAAGAAATTTGAGGTCGGTGAGCTTAAGATCACGTTGACCGACGCGTTTGAACGCGATTACTATGCGCCAGATGACGCTTACGCCGCATTCTTCACGGAGACCTGCTACGTGATGGTTGAGAAGCTGCCGTTCTCCGAGTTCCACGATTTTAAATACTACTTCGAGGTCGAGTTCTGTGAGCTCATCAAGGAGTCGAACGGCTATTACTCGCAAAAGGTCGAGCAGAAGGGGGCGTTGACCTATTTTGTTTATCACATGAGCGACAACGGGGAAAACTTTAAGAATTATTTATACGTATATAAGACTGAGGACGCCTTCTGGGTGGTGCAGATCATCTCTGAGACCGAGTACGTCAAGTATTGGGAGGGCTCGTATCATAAGTGGGCTGAGTCGGTGAGGTTTGAATAAAGTAACTTCGGCGCTAAGCAATATTGCGCCAAGTTTAATTCTTTTGCCAAATTGGAAATATTTAGTTCACGGAGCGTTCAATTTTGCAAAATGGGTTGAAATTTCGGTCGATTTGGTGTAAAATGGGGGCAGAAAAGTAAAATTACAACTTTGAGGCGAGGACTTTTTATGAAAACTTTGATACTCTACAATCCCCTTTCGGGCAACGGTAGCGGCGAGGCGAAGGCAAACGAGCTTAAGGCAACTCGCTCGGGCGAGGTCGAGATCCTTGATATGACCAAGATCGAGGACTTGGCTGCTATGATCGGTGAGCTTGGCGGGGATGATGCGGTGATGATCTGCGGCGGCGACGGCACGCTCTGCCGATTCGTCAATTCGGTGGACTGCGACTCTCTTGAGTGCGACGTGCTTTATTCGGCGGTCGGCTCGGGCAACGATTTTCTGCGCGACGCGGACAAGACTGTCACCGACGAGCCCTTTTCGATCAAAAAACATCTCTGCTCTCTTCCCGTGGTGACGGTCAACGGCGAGAGCTACCGCTTCATCAACGGAGTTGGCTTTGGTATCGACGGCTACTGCTGCGAGGAGGGCGACCGACTCAAGAGGGAAAAACCGAGCGAGGCGGTCAACTACACGAGCGTTGCGATCGGCGGTCTGCTTGGCAAATTCAAGCCCAAGAACGCCAAGGTGACGGTCGACGGAGTTGAGCACAGCTACAAGAAGGTCTGGCTTGCACCTACCATGCACGGCAGGTTCTACGGCGGCGGTATGATGTGTGCGCCCGATCAGGATCGCTTCTGCGAGGACGGGAAAAACACGCTCGTGGTCTGGCACGGCACGGGTGCTCTGCGCACTCTGATGGCGTTCCCCTCGATCTTCAAGGGCGAGCACGTAAATAAGAAAAAGATGATCGCGATACACACGGGTCACGAGATCAAGGTCGAGTTTGACGCGCCCTGCGCGCTTCAGATCGACGGCGAGACGGTCACGGGGGTTACCTCTTATTCTGTTTCGGTGAAGGTCGCGGCACTCGTCAAGTGATAGATCAAATAGAAAAATCCTCCTGCAAGTTAAGGCTTGCGGGAGGATTTTTTTGTTATTGCTTTTTAGCGGAAAATCCCATTTTCCTGTATCTTATAAGACCTACGATCAGCGAGGTCAGGGAGCAAAGCTCGCAGATGATGCCGCCGACCGAGGGGATCGAGCAATTATAGACCAGCCAGCAGGGCGACTCGCCGAGCTTGAGCACGCGGAGCATATTTTCGTTGGACATATACATCGAGACCGTGCCGATGACTGCGCCCGCGACGGGGAGCAGGTCCCAAGGGACTCGGTAGCCGAGCGCACCCGCGCCGATGCTTGCGACGATCATAATGGGGAGCCAGAGTATGCTTTGCGCCCATTTTTTGTCCTTGCGGAAGTAAAAAATGACGTTTCGGATCAGGAAAACGGCGTTGATATAGACTCCTGCCCACGTGCCGAGCAAGAGGTAGCTCAACAGCCAGAGCGACGAGCCGAGCGACTGAAAAAGGAGTATTTGCTTTCTCGTTTTGAGCTGGAAGGAAAGGACGGTCAGTACCATTCCGAATATGCTTATAAATTGTCCGATTGTTGCGGGTGTCATGCGATTTCCTCTCAATTTGGTATAGGTGTATTGTATCATATATTTTGGGGGATTGCAAGGGGGTTGGGGGATTTTTTTGTTGGGGGGTGCTTTTTTAAAGTGACTTGTGCGACGG
>JAFULC010000016.1 GCA_017483305.1 Clostridia bacterium
ATAGTAATTCCTCAAAGCGTTACCTATATCGGTGGAACCTTGTTTGGCGCTTGTGATGCGCTTACAAGCATCACTGTAGAGGAAGGCAATACTGTCTATCACAGTAACGGCAACTGTATCATTGAAACTGCAACAAAAACATTGATTTCCGGATGCAACAACAGTACGATTCCTACAGACGGAAGTGTAGAGATAATTGGTAGTTCTACATTTCATTATTGCGATGTCTTTGAAAACATTGTTATTCCCAGTGTTATAACAAAAATTGGAAGTTACGCATATAATTCTTGTGATAATCTTACAAGTGTAATTATTGAGCAGGGTGTTGCGATAATAGATCGGAAGGCTTTTGCGAACTGTCAAAGTCTTGTAAGTGTTATCATTCCCGATAGCGTGACGAGCATTGGCGAGTATGCGTTCGAGGGATGCAGTAGCCTGACGAACATTTATTACACGGGAACAGAGGAAGAATGGACGAAGCTAGTCATTTCTGATAATCCCTATCTCGCAAACGCGACGATAATTTACAACTACGTTCCCGAAGAATAAAAAATCAATCCCAAGCGCGAGGGCAACCTCGCGCTTGGGGTTTTCGCTAAATTTTCCTCACAGTCAGTCGAATTCACAAAAAGTTTACAAATAAATCAAACAACCCGTTGACAAAGCATATATTTTATGGTATAATCTTTATTCGGTACGGCTTGTGATGCCCACAGCCGTCTCTCTACCGCACAAAAAGACACAGTGCGGTCGATTAAAGTCCATAGGGAGGTAATAAAACATGGAAAAAATCATCAATTCTTATGAAACTCTGTTCATCACCGATCTTTCTAACGGTGAGGAGGCTGCAAAGGCAACAGTAAACAAGTTCACAGGTTTGATCGGTTCCAACGGCGAGATCGTTGAGGTCGCAGAGTGGGGCAAGCGTCGTCTTGCATATCCCATCAACGATATGAACGAGGGCTACTACGTTGTTGTAACCCACAAGACTGTTCCTTCTTTCCTTGCAGAGCTCGATCGTCTCTTCAACATCGATGAGACTATCATGCGTTCCTTGACAGTTAAGCTCGATTTCGAGCCTGTTGCAAGCGCAAAGGAAGAAGTAGTTGCTGAAGAAGTTGTTGTAGCTGAAGAAACAGTTGAAGCTACCGACGCTGAATAATCCAAACTGAAATAGGGAGAGGACTATTATGGCAAATTTTAACTTTAACAAGGTCATTCTCGGCGGAAGACTTACTGCAGATCCCGAGTTGAAGCAGACACAGAGCGGCATCGCTGTCGTTTCCTTCAGCATCGCGGTAAATCGCAGATACACTAAGAACTCCGGCCAGCAGAGTGAAACAGACTTTTTTAACGTAACCGCATGGAGACAGACCGCAGAGTTCGTTTCCCGTTACTTTAAGAAAGGCTCGTCCATTTGCGTAGTTGGTACTATCCAGAACAGCACTTGGACAGATCAGCAGGGTGCAAAGCACTACAGAACCGACATCGTTGCAGACGAGGTCATGTTCGTAGACAGTCGCTCTGAGTCGGGCAACTCCTTCGGTGGAGACGATTCCGACACATTCGGTGGTTCAACCCCGTCTTTCTCCACACCCTCGGGAGCAGCTCCCAAGTTTGAGGAGATCAAGACAGACGACGATCTTCCTTTCTGATAAGACGTCGTAGAAAATAATAATTGGAGGATTTCATAAGATGACTGAGAATACTCGTCCCGCACGTCCCGCAGTTCGTGCGAAGAGAAAAAAGGTATGTATCTTCTGCGCTGATAAGGTTTCCTACATCGACTACAAGGATGCAGGCAAGCTCCGCAAGTTCATCAGCGAGCGCGGCAAAATTCTTCCCAGAAGAATTTCCGGCACCTGCGCAGAGCATCAGAGAGCACTCAACACCGCTATCAAGCGCGCTCGTCAGGCTGCTCTTCTGCCTTACATCACTGACTAATCAGTAAGATGTCGACCCTCGGGTAACCCCCGAGGGTCTTTTTTCTTTTTTTTTCAAAAAAATCTATGGACAAATAAAAAAATGTATGGTATTATATTCTTGTGGGAATAATATCCACCGAACAATAAATAAAACAAGGAGATAGTAACATGAAAGAAACTAAATACGCAGGCACAAAGACAGAACAGAACCTCAGGGCCGCTTTTTCGGGCGAGAGCGAGGCAAGAAACAAATATACCTACTTTGCTTCTGTTGCTAAAAAGCAGGGATTTGAGCAGATCGCGGCACTTTTCTTAAAGACCGCAGAGAACGAAAAGGAGCACGCAAAGCTTTGGTTCAAGGAGCTTAACGGCATCGGCGACACCGCTGAAAATCTTCTTTCCGCGGCAGAGGGCGAGAACTACGAGTGGACCGATATGTACGATGGCTTTGCAAAGACCGCTGAGGAGGAGGGATTTGTCGAGCTTGCGGCAAAGTTCCGTCTTGTTGCGGCTGTTGAAAAGCATCACGAGGAGAGATATCGCGCTCTCTTGAAGAACGTTGAGCTTGCAGAGGTATTTGAAAAGAGCGAGGTCAAGGTTTGGGAATGCCGCAACTGCGGTCACATCATGGTTGGAACGAAGGCTCCTCAGGTATGTCCCACCTGTGCACATCCTCAGAGCTACTTCGAGATTCACGCTGAAAACTATTGATTATCAATTGAACAAGCAAAAGGGATGCCTTGTTTAAGGCATCCCTTATTTAAAAGGTGAAGAAATGAACAAGGTTTATCTTATTGGAAATGCCCATCTTGACCCCGTCTGGCTATGGCAATGGCAGGAGGGCTTTGCCGAGATCAAGGCTACCTTCAAAAGCGCGCTCGACAGAATGAAGCAGTTTGACGACTTCAAATTCACGTCGGCTTGCGGTGCTTACTATATGTGGATCGAGCAGAGCGACCCGAAAATGTTTCGCGAGATCCAGCAAAGAGTCCGCGAGGGACGTTGGATATTGGTCGGCGGTTGGTTTATCCAGCCCGACTGTAACGTGCCGACAGGCGAGTCGTATGCAAGGCATTCGCTGATCACACAACGCTATTTTTACGAAAAATTCGGTAAGATAGCTACCACGGGATATAACGTGGACTCCTTTGGTCATAACGGAAATCTGCCGCAGATACTCCGCTTGGGCAGAATGGAGAATTACGTCTTTATGCGCCCCGGCGCTTACGAAAAAACGCTGCCTCAGCACCTCTTTTTGTGGGAAGGACGCGACGGAAGTCAGGTCAAAGCATACAGAATACATAACCTCTATAACGTGTCTCTCCATAGCGAGGATACCTTTGCCGAAATAGAGAGAATAGACGAGGGCACGGATCAGATGGCGTTTTACGGAGTCGGAAACCACGGCGGTGGACCGACCGTGGAGCTGCTCGAGTGGATGCACAAAAATCTCTCGGACAGATTCGTTTATTCCGATCCCGACGAGTTTTTCGCTAATCAAATCACCGATGACCTGCCCATAGTTCGCGACGATCTCCAATTTCACGCCAAGGGCTGCTACAGTGCGGTCAGTGAGATCAAAAAGAACAACAGATATGCCGAAAATTCTCTTCTAATGGCAGAAAAGCTGATGACTCTGTCAGGCAAGCTTATAGGTACACAGTATCCTGCCAACGATCTCAAATATGCGTGGGAACGAGTGCTTTTCAACCAATTCCACGACATAATGGGCGGTTGTTGTATTCGCGAGGCAGTTGACGACTCAAGAAAGGTCTACGGCGAGGCAATGTCGATAGCCGACCGCATTCTCAATTTTGCGATCCAGCAGATATCCTGGAATATCGATACCGTAAGTGACGGCGGAGCTGACGATTACGTTTCGTCAGAGCGCGCGGAGAAAATGGGCTACCCGATCGTGATATTTAATCCACTTGACCACGAGGTCACGGCGGCGGTTCACGTGCGCTATTTCAATCCCTTCGAGGGTAGAGAAGACGTTGACGAGAGCCTTAGAAATAAGTATATGAGCGTTACCGACAACGACGGAAACCCGTTGCCCATACAGACCGTCAGAGACTCCAAGACCGACGAAGGTAAGAAATACGCGCGCCTTGTCAGCGTAAGAGTTCCTGCGCTCGGTTATACGGTTTGCCGTATGCACAACACGAAGGGTGAGGCAATCGACAATCCCTTTACGTTTACCGAAAATTCAATCGCAAACGGTAAGATTAAGGTTTCCTTTGCCGAGAGCGGAGAAATAAGCTCTATCGTCGATCTTACGCGAGGCAGAGAGCTGCTGAGCGCTCCATCATCGCTCGGTCTTTACGACGACGAAAAGAACGACACCTGGGCGCACAATATCAAATTCTTCAAGGATAAGCTGCCCGAGGAAGCAAAGGGAAGCTTTAAGATCACAGAGCAGGGACCTGTTCGCGCAACCGTTCGCACAGAGCAGACTATCGGCACAAGCACCGTGATAAGAGACTATTCAATCTACGCGGACAGCGACGCGATCGACGTTAAGGTCAAGATCGACTTCAACGAAAAATTCCGCATTCTCAAGCTCTCCTATCCCGTAGCCTGCGACGGTCCAAGGGCTCATTGCAAGATCCCGTTTGGCGTGATCGAGCGCTCGACAGACGGCAGCGAGCACCCTTGCGGCGATTGGGTGAGCATGAGCGACGAGATGGGCGGAATAACGGTCGCAACCGACTCCAAGCATAGCTTTGATGCCGACGGCAACGTACTGTCGATAACGGTTTTGCGCAGCTGCATCTTTGCAGACCATTTCGGCGCACGCGACGAATTCTGCGAATTTACCGAGCAGGGAGAGCATTTCTTCAAATATCGCATCTCTCCGTTCACCTCGTTTGCGGATGCGGAGCGCAACGCCGCGGAGCTTCAACAGCAGCCCTTTGCCATCACCGAGACCTTCCACCGCGGAGATCTTCCGTCGTCTTATAGCGGAATCACAGTTTCAAAGAGCAACGTGTCTGTTACCGCGATCAAGCAGAGCGAGGACGGCAACGGCATAATTTTGCGTTGCTACGAGACCGACGGCAAGGATACCGACGTTGAGATCTCTGTTTTTGGCAACAAGCTTGCTTTCCATATTCCGCACGATTCCATCAAGACCTACCTTGTAGGCAACGGTTTTGTAAAAGAAGTTGATTTTCTTGAATGGGAAGTGTAAAAAAAGAGCACTTACGACTCGTCGTAAGTGCTCTTTTTTATTGTTGTGTAGCTCAAGCCTTTTTATAAACAAACTCCCACATGCTTTTCGATTTATTGAATCGAGTAGTTTCGATCTCGCAAAGGGTTATTTCTCTCCAATCTTTGAAGAAATAGTCGAACTGTGCCTTGTCAAAAAGCCTTACCGACCTTCCACCGTCCTCGAGATAGAAGCCATCCTCAATAACGCTCGATTTGTGCTCAATGTACTTGTACGCGGCGCTTGAGTTGCACGATCCAATAAAAATTCCGTCGTCCTTGAGTATTCTTTTGATCTCACAGATCAAAGCCTCGGTGTCTGCCTTTGAAAAGAAATGGATCGAAAGATTTGCAAACACTACGTCAAAGCTCTTGTCCGCAAAGGGAAGCGGCTCGGTCATATCAAGCCTTGCGGTTGATATTTGCGGCATTTTCGCGGAAAGATATTCGAGCGCACGCTCCGAAATGTCAGCGGACGTGACCTCAAAGCCCTTGTCGGAGAAATACTTTGAATATTGACCGACACCGCATCCGAGATCGAGAAGCGTACCCTTGTGCGCCGTGAATATATCCTCGTATTTTTCTATCCAGGGGTCCTCAATGTTGCCAAGATCGTCGTCGCGCATGTGACGGACCCAATATTTTTCATTCCAATAGCTTTTATCCATATCAAACCTCACTTAAATAAAAACAGCGTTCCAACGTCCTGCAATACTCCGTCGCAGAGTGAAATAGTGGCTTTGCCGTGCTTTTCGCAAAATTCTTTTATCCTATCGCCGTCGGGGTGTCTGTCAAGCGAGCCGCAAAAATATACCTTGTCATCATAAAAGCCGCTTGCTCCGCCGATAAATCCGTAATCGTAGGGGGGGAGGGAAATATGCCCCTCGCAAATGCTCAGAACGTCGATTCCGAAAGAGCTACACGCATTTCCAATTGATTTGTCCGACGTGATGACGGCATTTTCCGAAACCACTGCCACCGAGCATTTAGTATACCCTTGATTTACATTGATTATTTCATATCCGAGACCTTCCGCGGCGTCCAGAATAAGCTTTGAGACAGTGCTTTTGTTGCAGATAAGCCTCTTACCTAAAAGACAAGCGTTAAAAAGCACGTCGCGCGGGTAGTCTGCGCCGACAATCTCGTCGGAAAGAGCCAATTCAACTCCCAAAAGTGAAGCTATGCGATCGATAAGCTCGCGGTTAGCTACGTAATATTTTTCGTGGCAAAAAAGCTTGCCAAAGCCGATAAATATCAGCATATCGGTGTGCGAAGCCACGCCCGACTGCAAATAATCGGCAGGCGGCATGGGTATTGTTTCATATCCGAGCCGACCAAGCGAGTAGAGGATCTGCGGATCGGTTCGGCAGTCGGTTAAAGCAAACATATATCTCCTGAGATCAATGATAATTTCTTCATAAAAACATACAGGGTGCGTCAATTAACGCACCCTATCTGCAAAATTATGGACTCCGAACTGCGCTATTAAACGCGAGTTACCTTGCCTGAACGAAGGCAACGGGAGCAAACCGCAACGGTCTTATGAGAACCGTCAACGACTGCCTTTACCTTACGGATATTGGGCTTCCAAGTTCTGTTAGTCTTACGGTTAGAGTGAGAAACGTTCTGACCGAAAACAACGCCTTTTCCACAAACACTGCACTTTGCCATGACAATTTACCTCCTTGCAAACACTTGCATCTATAATCAAGATTTTTTTATACATTATGCAACTTCGCTATTATACCATACTTTTTTCAAAAATGCAATAGTTTTTTGAAAAATATTTTCAATTTTTTTGAAATTGTCGGGATTTCTTTGCATAAATCGCAGATTATTCCACCAAAACACCCTCGCAGGCATCGCCGTCGTGTGAGGTAAGCTTGACAGAGCGGAAAACTCCGTGCAGCTTTTTGTCGGTCTTGACCTTTACCTCGACAAAGTCGGCTGTGTGACCGTGAGCGTAGCCGTCCGAGCAGGTCTCAAAAAGCACCTCGCAGACCGTGCCGTTTTGCACCTTTTCTTCAAGGATCTCCGAGCGTATCTCGCGGCTTATCCTTGAAAGCTCAAGCACTCGCTCGTGCTTTATCTGCTCGGGAATCTGGTCCTTCATGGTCGCCGCAACCGTGCCCTTGCGCTTCGAATAGGGGAATACGTGGATCATCAGAAAGCCCGCCTTTTTTGCAAACTCACAGCTCTTTGCAAAGTCCTCCTCACTCTCCCCGGGGAAGCCGACGATAACGTCTGTGGTGAATTGAACCTCAGGCAAGGCGGAGCGCAAAAGCTCGATGCAGCGAAGCGCCTGATCGGCATTGTATTTGCGTTTCATAAGCGCGAGGATCCTGCTGCTGCCGCTTTGCAGAGAAAGATGGAAGTGCGGAGCCAAGGATTTAAGATCCTTTATTTTTTCAACAAAGGAAGGCTTTATGACCGTAGGATCAAGCGAGCCGAGACGAACTCTGCCGATCCCCTCGATCTTATCAATAGCGCAGAGCAGAGAAGCGAAGTCCTCACCTTCGGGCAGATCCTTGCCGTATGATCCGGTTTCGATTCCCGTGAGCACGACCTCACGGCAGCCTCCGTCAACCAGCGCCTTGACCTCGTCGATAACCTCTCCAAACGGCTTTGATCGTATCGGACCGCGCGATGCGGGGATAGTGCAGTACGCGCATTTTGACTCACATCCGTCCTCGATCTTGACGTAAGCGCGTGTGCGATCAAATTTTCGGATGCTCATTGCCTCAAAATCCGATTTGTCGAGGTCGGGTACGCAGATCTCGGCACTTTCATTCTTGTGTCCGCGCAGGGCAAGCTCACAAAGCTTTGTTACAACCGTCATTTTGTTGGAGCTGCCGCAGACGTAGTCGACTCCGCCTATCGCAGCTATCTCCTCGGGGGAGACCTGCGCGTAGCAGCCGGTTATCAGAATATAAGCCGCGGGATTCTTCGATATCATGCGGCGGATCGTCTGCCGCGCCTTTCGGTCGGACTCCGCTGTGACCGTGCAGGTGTTGATAACGTAAGCGTCGCAGGTCCCGACACACGAGGCTATCTTAAAGCCATTTTCGGTGAGCGCCTCGGCAATAGCCTCGGATTCGTATTGGTTGACCTTGCATCCAAGCGTGTAGATACCCACAGTCATCGTAATATCATCGGCTCATTTCTGAAAATTGATTATCACCATACCATTTTATCACGAAAACGCGATTTTGTAAATAGTCAATCTAATCTTTTTAGTTTATTTTGAAAAAAGGACTTGAAAAATAAGGAAAAAGAGAGTATAATATTTTATGACAAAATAATCTGCACTGACAGAAAGGATATAAT
>JAFULC010000017.1 GCA_017483305.1 Clostridia bacterium
CCGAAGAGACCGAGACGCAAAAGCCCGAGATCGTTATGTCTGACGATCTTGCCGATCTTACCTTTATGCTTTGCGGAGAGGTTTATCAGCTTCCGATGTCCTATTCAGAGCTTGAGGCGAATGGGTGGCAGGTCGTTGCCGGCGCGGGAGAGGCACACGCGGATATGCTTCTGTTTAGCCACGTTTCTGCAAGTGTCAGAATGGTTCAGGGCATTCAGGAGATAAAGGTAACCGTTTATAACCCCAGCGAAAATTCTCGTGCGGTCAAGGATTGTATAATGACGTCGATCTACGTGGAGGAGAGCGGATATGCCGACTTTTCAATAGCGAAGGGGATAAGTATTGGAGCGAGCGAGGAGGACGTGGTAAACGCCTTCGGCGAGCCCGTTGATGTTAATTTTTACGCGACCAAGGTATGTGGGTATCTTCATAAAGATTATGACAAATCCAGAGTTTCGTTTTACTATGCTGAAGGCAAATGTACTGCCATTGCGTATTATGCGGACGTTCCGGAGCATGAGTCTACCGAAACAAATCTCACTGTTCCGCCGTGCGTTTCGGAATACCTTGCTCCCTCGGAGCTTGGAAACGATATTTTATCGGGCAGATTTCAGCTGTTTGACGGGATGATTGGAAATCTTCCTGTGCCGCTTGCAACTTTTCTTGATAACGGCTGGGAGACCGACGCCGATCTATCCAACAGCCTGGCAACAGGAAGGCATACCAGGTTTGCTATTCAAAAGAACGGAGTGACTTTTGACGTCACCGTTATGAATTTGGGCGAATGGAAGACCGTTCTGAGTAACTGTATGGTTACGGGTATATGGATAGAGACGGACGGTAAGGATGAGCCAAGCGTTATCACGCTTCCGGGAGGTATCTGTACTGGCGGCACCTATGATGAGCTGAGCAGCAAGCTTCCCACTGAGCGCTTCAGAACTTACGAGACAGATACCCGCCTGGTTTACATTCACAATCCAAGCTCTACTGATCTGGCGGCTAAGGTCGGAACTGTGGAATTCAAGTTTGATAAGACCAACGGAGAAAAGCCGTGCTGCTACGTATACATAGAATGTGACACAATCCGATAAAGGTCTTTTTGGAAAGGAACAAAATGGGAAAACAAAGCAATAGGGTGCCGGCGTACGGCGGAGATAATCCATATATATTTATCAGCTATTCACACAAGGACACCGCCAGGGTGTTGCCCGTGATTGCGGCGATGCAGGACAAGGGATACCGTATATGGTATGACCAAGGCATCGAAGCGGGAAGCGAGTGGTCAAACAATATCGCAAAGCATCTGCGCGATTGCAGCGCGTTTGTCGCATTTGTGTCAAAGTACAGTATGGCGAGCGAGAACTGTCTTGACGAGATAGCCTACGCCAAGAGCAACAACAAGCCCTCTCTTATGATATTTCTTGAGGAAGAGGTCGAGCTTCCTGCGGGAGTAGAGATGCAGACGGCACGCTTCCAGAGAATGTTTTATACCGAGGATACCGACATTGCCGGATTTGTTGGTCAGGTTGAGGGCGCAAGGATGCTTTCGGCTTGCCGCGGTGATGATGCCTATGAGTACTATAACAGCGTGCGCGAAGGTGCGGCACACGGAAATAATGTCGGTGGGGGATCGAAGGTAAGGAAGCTTCGTGCGGCGATGATAGTTGGCGGAGCAGTCGTTGTGATCCTTTTCGTCGTGTTTGCTATCTTTATGATGTCTCAAAGCAGCTCCCAAAACGAGGATATGACGTCGGAACATACCGACACAGAAACGACCGAGTCTGAAAATACGAATGAGTCCGAGAACACGACTGCCGAGGACACACAAGAAGAAACCTCCGAGGAAACCTCGGTTGAAACGGAGCCTGAAGAAACTGAACCCGAAGAGACCGAGACGCAAAAGCCCGAGATCGTTATGTCTGACGATCTTGCCGATCTTACCTTTATGCTTTGCGGAGAGGTTTATCAGCTTCCGATGTCCTATTCAGAGCTTGAGGCGGATGGGTGGATGCCTGCGGAGCGGACTATCACTATCAATGGTACGCCTCAGCTTTGCTTGGATATCCTTGTGGGAGGTCATTCAAGCACCAGTCTGTCTATCGTGAAAAACGGAAATGAAGTAGCGTGCGAGGTTTATAATCCAAGCGGAGACGCAAGGAAAATTAAAAACTGCATCGTGGTCTCTATTATCGTCGCGGAGCAGAACAACGTCGATTTTGCAATCGCAAAGGGAATAAAGGCGGGAGATGATGAGAGTGCCGTAAGAGAGGCATTCGGTATTCCTTCTTACTCGTCCGCGGGGATGATGCGTTATAATTTTGAGGATCGCAGTGTGACTTTTTCGCATCGCACAAGCAACAACGCCATAATAGAACTTTATTCGATGCACGGCGTGGAGTTTGAAAATACCGAGACCAGAACCGAGCGCCCCGATTATCTTAACGAATACGTAAAGCCCGACGAGCTTGGCGACGATATCCTTTCGGGAAACGTGGAGCTGTTTGACGGACTTGTGATACGCATGCCTGCACCTCTCTATGAATTTTTGGATAACGGCTGGGAGATAGCTTCCGCACCGTCAAGCTATGTGGTGAGCGGCGGAGAGTCCGAGTTGACTTTGCAGAAGGATGATCACGTCATAAAGGTCACCTTGATGAATTATTCTGATTATCAGACTACCCTTGAAAACTGTGCGGTTATAAAGCTTGCCGCGGAAACAAGCACATTTTCTCCTCAAAAGATCGTTACGCTTGCGGGCGGAGTTTGCCTTGGCATGAGCTACGAGGAGGTAAAGGCACATCTGCCTATGGATAATTTTGAGGAGCGGGAGGGTACCTCCATATATTCGGATTTCTATTGGTATTCCGGACATACCACTACAAGAATGCAGAGTATAAAGGTTCAAGTGTCTCGCGAGTACTTCGATCATCCCAATCGCGTATTTTATTACGTTGAAATAAAGGCGAAGTGGGTAGAGGAGCCGTAATAAAACGGAACATAATCAATATGAAGGCGGTGCGGATATATGGCAAATGTGGCGGATATTATAATTTTTGGCGGGCAGAGCAATATGGAGGGGCAGACCGAGGTGCTTTCGGAGTGTGAGGTCGTAGAGGGTGCGTTTGAATACAAGCTCATCGGTGACAGGCTTGTTCCTCTCCAAAATCCCGTTGGCGAGGATATTCGCTATGACGGGCTTGCCGGAGAGACTTTTATGCAAAATACGGATGCAGGGAAATGGCTTGCCGATCACGTTCTCGGAAGCGCGTGCTACGGGAATACCAATATGGTGCCGTCGTTTTGCAGGGCATATATAAAGGAAAGGCAAACCGACGTTATTGCGGTTCACGCCGCGAAGGGAAGCACGGTTATCAAAGATTGGCTCCCCGACTCCGACGGGTATCGCGCGATAGTGACGAAGGCTGCCGCGGCGATCAAAAGGGCAGAAAAGGAATACAAGATCGGTCATATTTATTTCGTCTGGCTTCACGGCGAGAGCGACGCGGTCTTTGCTAACAGCAAGGAGAATTACAAGGATAGCTTGCGCGCTTTGATGGGCGGTCTTTCCTCGGAGCTTGGTGTGGAGAGGTTTGGCATTATACGCGTGGGCGCGTTTACGAACGACGAGCGCGATTTTGAGATAATTTACGCGCAAGACGAGATCTGCGAGGAGGATGGGCGCTTTTTGATGCTTTGTCGCAAGGCTTTGGAGTTCAACAAGATGCCCGAGATGATGAATCCTTACGTGGACGGGCATTACAGTGCTCGCGGGCTTGAGGAGCTTGGAAGGATCGCGGGCGGTGTTCTTGGGGGATTTAGCAGGGGTGCTTGAAGATTTTAAATTCGGCAACGAGTACATGAACAAAAGGGGAGAATGATTTTGGAACGCAAAATTCGGGAAGCAAGCGCCTACCCGAACGGATTCAGAACCCATGCACACGCTCGCAGGCGATTGTGGTGAACGATTCTCATTGACATTCGGATAACTCTAAAAGTAAAAGAAGGGGGAGAGCCCCCCTTCTTTTACTTTTGGCCTACCCGAACGGATTTAGAACCCATACACACAATCGCAAGCGATTGTGGTGAACGATTCTCATTGACATTCGGATAACTCTAAAAGCAAAAGAAGGGGGAGAGCCCCCTTCTTTTGCTTTTGGCCTACCCGAACGGATTCGAACCGTTGACCTTCAGAGTCGGAGTCTGACGCGCTATCCAGCTGTGCCACGGGTAGATATTTGTGCATAGAACAGTATACCATATTTTCAGACGGTTTTCAAGTGCTTTTGTAAATTTTGGAGGCGATTTTGCTACTGTTATTAAGTCGACCGCGAGAAATATGTCGAAGGTCGGAATCTTTTCCCGAATCTGCTTGAATTGGGGTCTGAAAATCAAAAAAATCACCGCAGAGCTGTCTGACGGCGTTTTTCGCGCCGACGAGTTCTGCGGTGGTCTAATATTTAAGCGAGAATGCCGATAACCATTGTCGCGACATAAAGAGCAAGGGTGATTATCGCGCAAACAAGGGTTGGTGGGAAGATAAACGCGCTTTTTGTTTCGATAAGCAGCTCGCGAAGCTTGATCCTTGGCACTTTGGAAGGGATTTCTCCGTCTTTTATCTTTTCCGTCTTCATCCGATAGACTCTTGCCGATTCGGAGACGAAGAGTGCGGTGCTTATCAGCCACGCGCCGATAATTATGACGGTAAGCAGGGCGGTGTTCTGCGCCGATATGAAATATTTTGACACGTTGGTTGCCAAAAAGAGCGCGTAGAGGTTATATGCAAGGTGCACTATGATACACGAGAGGAGCGAGCCTGTTGTGAATCTCACGAAGCAATAGGCCAGCGCGCAAAAGAGTGCGGCGGGGAGCCCGCCGAGCGTGAACGCGAAAAATGCCGACAAAAGCGAGGAGATGCAGGCGGCGAGCCCTTCGCTGATGCCGCAAAGCTCACTATAAACTATCCCTCTGAACACTAATTCCTCTATTACGGCGGGGATGACGGCGTAGACGACTACAAGATACAGGACGTTTACGGTATACTCGTTTTCGCCTGCGGTGAAAGTGCCGAGCAGGGTGAAGCCCTTTGCCGAGGCGTAGACTCCGCCGAAAATAATATTGAGGAGAAGTGCCGTTGTGATGACGAAAAGTGCGGAGAAAATCAGGAAAAACACGTATTCGTGCCCGATCTTTGCCATTCCGACTCTTTTGAGCTGCGCCGAGAGCTTCTTTTCGGGGCAGAGGAGCAGCATACAGAGGTATGCCGGGATCAGCATAGCGACAAGCTGCGCCATAATGGGCGACAATAGGTCGTTGCCGAAGGAGAAGATGAATCTGTCGATGATCATTGCGATGAAGGCGACCGCCATACAGACGGTCACGAGCAATATTGGCAGAAAGGCTCTTTCGTCGGGCTTTGCAGGGATCTCTCCTATCGTCTTTTTGATTTTTTTTATTCTGTTTTTCATTATTTATTTTGCAAATACAGAGGCTTTGATCTGCTCGGCGGTGTCGTTGCCCTTGAGCGTGCGGACGAGCTCGAGTCCAAAGTCGAGCGCGACGCCCATGCCCTTGGCGGTGATTATGTTGCCGTCGCGGACTACGGTCTCGGTCTCTGATACCTCTGCGCCCTCGAGATACTCTTCAAACCCGGGGTAGCAGACCGCCCTTTTGCCGCTAAGATATCCGCGCTTGCCAAGCACCATGGGGGCGGCGCAGATAGCGCAGAGGAACGCGCCCTTGCGCGAGGCGGCGCGAAGCGCGGTGTCGACGGTCTTGGACTGGTCGAGATTGCTCGAGCCGGGCATTCCTCCCGGGAGAATGATCATATCGGGGGTTGAGTCGCGGTAGAGCACGTCGGGAATATCTGCCTGGACGGTGATTCCGTGCGCACCGATTATCGTATCCTTGCCGATTCCGACCGTGGTGACCTCAAGTCCTGCACGGCGGAGAATATCAAGCGGACAGAGTGCCTCGACCTCCTCGAAGCCGTCGGCTAAAAACATATATATCATAGCTTTTCTTCCTTTCGGGTATTGCTTTCTTATCTATAAAAATTATAACACACGCGCACTCTTTTGTCAACGCGGGGCAGGGAAAGATTTTAATTTATTTTCCCGAAAGGGCTTGACCTTTGGTTTTTCAGGTACTATAATTAAAATGAGGTAGTTTGCGGACGATTGCACAATGGAGGCGATTTTTAATGGCGACCAAAGCTAAACAGCTTTACGATATGACCGAGGGGGCTTTGCTCCCGAAGCTTATAAAATATTCTCTGCCGCTGGTTGCGACCGGAATTTTGCAGGTCTTTTACAATGCGGCGGACATGATAGTTGTGGGAAGATATGCGGGCGACTTTGCGATGGGCGCGGTCGGCGCGTGCGGATCTCTTATCAATCTTATAATAAACGCGTTTATCGGTCTCAGTGTCGGAACGAGCATTTGTGTTGCTCACGCGATCGGTGCCAAGGACGATGAGAGAGTGAAAAGGCTTGTACACACCTCGCTTTTTCTCGGTGTGGTTTTCGGAATAGCGGTCGGTGTATTCGGATTCTTTATGGCGGAGCCGCTATTACGAATGATGGAAACGCCGGAAAGCCTACTCGTTGAGGCAGTGCCTTACATGAGAGCTTATTTCGTCGGCGTTCCTGCGGGCTTGATCTACAACTTTATGGCGGCGGCGTTGCGCTCGTCGGGAGACTCCAAGCGGCCGCTTATCTTTCTTGCTCTGGCGGGAGTTCTCAACGTAGTGCTTAATCTCGTGATGGTGCTCGGCTTTGGAATGGGAGCTATCGGTGTCGGAATTGCGACGAGCGCTTCACAGGTCGCGTCGGCGGTTATGATAATCGTCTTTTTGCGGAGAACGAGCGGTCCTTGCCGCATCAGGCTTCGCGACACGAGGGCACATAAGAGAGAGCTTGCCGAGATCGTTCGCACGGGTGTGCCTGCGAGCATACAGAGTGTGGTATTTTCTCTATCGAACGTGCTTATTCAGTCGAGCATTAATCTGTACGGCGACGTTGTGGTTTCGGGCAACACTGCGGCGAGCAACATTGAGTCGTTTATTTACGTTTCGATGAACTCCATTTATCAGGCGACTCTGACCTTCGTCGGACAGCACGTCGGAGCAGGGAAGCTTGAGAGGATAAAGAAGATCGTGGTTTTGTCAGTTGTGCTGGTAAGTGTTATCGGTCTTGCCTTCGGAATGCTTGCATACGTTTTCCACGAGCCGCTTTTGGCGATATACAAGCCCGGGGACGACGCGCTGACGGCGGCGATGCGTCAGGCTGGAGCGAACCGAATGAGCATTATTGCCACGACCTACTTTTTGTGCGGAATTATGGACGTTTTAAGCGGCACTCTGCGCGGAATGGGAAAATCGGTTTTGCCGATGGGGGTTGCGATATTTGGCTCGTGTCTGCTCCGCATAGCCTGGATATACACGGTCTGTCCGTTGTTTGAGGGGAATATCGCTGTGCTTTACGCGGCTTATCCCGTTACGTGGGTCGTGACCTTGCTCGGTCATCTTGCTTGCTGTATCGTTGCATATCGGCGTATGGTGCGCCTGCGCGACGCGCGACTTGCCAAGGAAAACTCGGCTTTGGGCGAGGCGGCAACGGCAGAGGTCTGATTTTGGGCGATTTATAATAAAAAATTGCTTCTTCGGGACAAAAAATCTTTTAATACCACTTGATAAATTTGTAATTTTGTGGTAAACTATAATTTGGTAAACAATTTGGCGAAATGCCGATCAAAATAAGAAAGGCGGAATTTTATTATGACCTACAACAAGAAGTCTATTGAGGACGTAGTTATCAATCCGGGCACAAAGGTGTTCGTTCGTTGCGATTTCAACGTACCCAGCAAGGATGGCGTTATCACCTCTGACAAGAGAATCGTTGAGGCGCTTCCCACCATCAAGTACCTTATGGCTAAGGGCGCAAAGGTTATTCTTGCTTCCCACATGGGCAAGCCCCACAACGTATTCACTCCCGATTTCAAGCTCACCAAGAAGGAGCTCAAGAAGGTTGCCGAGCTTCCCGAGTCCGAGCAGGCTGCGGCTACTGCGGAGTATCTTGAGAAGGCAAAGAAGGACGTTAAGAAGTATTCTCTTAAGATCGTTGCAGACAAGCTCAACGAATACCTCAACGGCAAGGTAGTTCACGCTACCGACATCATCGGTGACGACGCTAAGGCGAAGATCGCGGCTATGGAAAACGGAACCTGCGTGCTTCTCGAGAACGTTCGCTTCGACGCGGGCGAGGAGAAGAACAAGCCTGAATTTGCAAAGGCTCTTGCAGATCTTTGCGGCGAGGGCGGTCTCTACGTTAACGACGCGTTCGGTACTGCTCACCGCGCACACGCTTCCACTGCGGGCGTTGCGGCTTATCTTCCCGCTGTTTGCGGTTATCTTATCGGTAAGGAGATCGGCGTTATGGGTAAGGCTCTCGCAGATCCCGAAAGACCCTTCGTTGCTATTCTCGGCGGCGCAAAGGTTTCCGACAAGCTCAACGTTATCAACAACCTTCTCGGCAAGGTCGACACCCTTATCATCGGCGGCGGTATGGCATACACTTTCCTCGCTGCTAAGGGCTACGGCGTAGGTAACTCCTTGCTCGACAGCGAGAAGATCGACTACTGCAAGCAGATGATGGAAAAGGCAGAGGCGAACGGTGTTCAGCTTCTTCTTCCCATCGATACCACCGTTGCTGACGGCTTCCCGAACCCCATCGACGCTCCCATTGACGTTGAGATCGTAGATGCTGACAAGATCCCTGCTGACAAGGAGGGTCTTGACATCGGTACAAAGACCATGGAGCTTTATGCAAATGCAGTTAAGGCTGCTAAGACTGTCGTTTGGAACGGTCCTATGGGCGTTTTCGAGAACCCCACTCTTGCAAAGGGAACTATTGCGGTTGCTCAGGCTCTTGCTGACAGCGATGCTACCACCATTGTTGGCGGCGGCGACTCTGCGGCGGCTTGTGAGACTCTCGGATTTGCTTCCAAGATCACACACATCTCCACTGGTGGCGGAGCTTCTCTCGAGTTCCTTGAGGGACTTGAGCTGCCAGGTATTGCGGCGCTTCAGGATAAATAATTATTCGATTCAGCCTTGAAAAATCTTCCAATGCTACGTTGCTCCTCAAAAGCGGCTCGACTTACGTAAGTAAGCCTTCGCTTTGCTTTTTCCGGTGCGCCTTGCCTTGAAAGATTTTTCTGCGGCTTCTGTTAGTTAATGAAGTTAGATTACTTCAAAAATGCTTGAAAGTTTTTGAAGGGTGCGCGAGGGAAACTTTTTTTCCAAAAAGTTTCCCTCGCAAAAAATAAAATTAAATGAGGTTATTTTAAAATGAGAAGATACGTAATTGCAGGAAACTGGAAAATGAACATGACGCCCAAGAGCGCGACCGCTCTTATCAATGAAATGAAGCCTCTCGTTGCAGGCAAGGACAACTGCGACGTGGTACTTTGCGTACCCGCGATCGACATTCCTGCTGCTATCGAGGCGGCTCAGGGCTCTAACATAAAGATCGGCGCGGAGAACGTTCACTTCAAGGCGTCGGGTGCTTACACCGGCGAGATCTCCGCGGAGATGCTCGTTGAGGCGGGCGTGGAGTACGTCGTTATCGGTCACTCCGAGAGAAGACAGTACTTTGGCGAGACCGATCAGACCGTTAACCTCCGCACTCTCGCGGCTCTTAACGCAGGTCTGAAGGCTATCGTTTGCGTTGGCGAGACTCTTGAGCAGAGAGAGCTTGGCTACACCGAGACTCTTCTTAAGTTCCAGACCAAGATGGCGCTTACAAACGTTACCGCAGAGCAGATGAAGAACGTGATCATCGCTTACGAGCCCGTTTGGGCTATCGGTACGGGTGTTACCGCTACCGCTGATCAGGCTGACGAGGGTAACGGTTACGTTCGTGCGGCTGTTGCCGAGATGTTCGGCGCGTCTGTTGCAGAGGCTACTACAGTTCAGTACGGCGGCTCTATGAACGACAAGAACGCGGCAGAGCTTCTTTCCAAGGAGAACGTTGACGGCGGTCTTATCGGCGGCGCATCGCTTAAGTCTGCAGCTTTCGCGGCTATCGTTGAAGCGGCACAGTGATTTGATATTTATTGACAAAGGTAGTATTCTACAACCAACATATAACGAAAGCTACGGTGACGAAAATGAAAAAAAGCATTTTTGCGCTTTTGCTGTGCACCACTCTGCTGTTCTGCTCCTGCGGTATCGGCTCGGGCGATGGCGACGGGATCGAAACGACCGGCGGGACGATTGATGAGACAGGGGCTGAAACTACTCTGACGGAAACCGAGACTACCGAGTCTGATACGGGTTATCTTGAAATAGACAGAGTTGAGCCGAAGGATTATATAACCAGCTGCTTTGCGGCGGACGGAAGCGCGTTTGGGCTATCCTTACGTATGCCTGAGGATTGGAGATTTGAAAAGCAATCCAAAAGCATCTTCAATATATACACCAACGGCAGACATATCGGCGAAGTTATTTTTGGCTCGGACGGCAAGGACTCCGATTGGAAGGAATTGTCTACTTACTCCGAGGATTCGGGCGAACAGGACATTAGTATAAGTATTGAAAAGTCTGTTTCAAGCGGAGCATACAGGCATCGCATCTGTTTTGACTTTTCTGTAAACGACGAGACGCAAAGGATAGCTCTCACGGTCGACTATCAGGAGCTCAGCGATGCAGCCATAAACAAGATAAAGACATACGCGCAATGCAAAAAGGTAGGATCTGATCCTCAGTTTGGTATTATCGATATAGAAAATAGCAACGCTGACAGGGTTCTTATTTTGGGAAACAGCTTTATCTACTCGTCAAGGGTCGGAAGCATTTTGCAGGAAATGATCGACCGAAACGGAAAGCATACAGTTGTGGATCACATATCCATCGGTTACGCTCTCGTTGAAACCTTCGCTTACGATGAGCTTATTATGGATGACATCAGAAGCGGGATGTACGGCGCGGTGTTTATTTGCGGTTTTTACAGCAACGATCAGGCAACGCATCTTGCGGTTTTGAAGGAGGCTTGCGACGCTTCGGGAACTGCTCTTGTTATGTTCCCGGCACACAACGAGCAAGCGGGATCTGTAAAATATGCTCATAAAAGGGTTAAAGGAGTCTATCTTCTTAATTGGAAGGATGAGGTGCAGGCCTTTATCGACAATGGCGGAAATAAATGGGACTTCTGTATTGACGATCAACATTTGCACAGCACTCCCATGGCAGGATATGTAGGCGCCCACATGATCTACCGTGCTATATACGGAGAGATACCTACGAGAGCCGGAAATCAATTCGTTTCGCAATCCGACGTTAAAAGAATATTGGGGGACTATCCAAAAACGGGAGTAATTTACGACTCCGGGGCGTCCGATATATATTTCTTTGGTTGATGCGGCACAGCAAGATAGTTATTGAATTAGGGGCAGAGGGTGACTTTAGGGAAAAGCCGCCCTCTGCCCCTATCTTGCCGGATTTGCCGACATCGTAGCGATGTTTTGCGAGCAAAACTCGCAGCACAGCTTGCTGTGCAACACCCCCACGCCCTTCAAAAACATTAAAAAAGAGGAGTAAGGAAGTGTCTGTTGCACAAAAAGCAGGGAGTTTTTCAAAAAATGGGTTGAAGTGGCGAGAAAAATGCGGTATAATGTGTATAATGGAAGTCAAAATGACTTCAAGGAGGACGAAATGGCAGAATTTTCGAGAGTTGAGATAGAGACTATAAGTCCCGATGATGAATATGACTACTTTTTCGCGTATTACGATCTTCAGCCTTACGACAAGGACTCGAAGCGGCATCTTGCGCACCGCGTACGATTTCACGACAGGATACCGAATGCGGACGACATTGTAGAGATCGGTTACATAACGCTTGATGACAAAAGGTTTCACAAGGTTGCCGAGAGTCGCGCGTGGAATTTCCAGCAGGGAAGCTTACTTCAGTGGTTTGACGACGAGAGCGTTATTTACAACGATTATAGAGACGGCGAATTTTGCAGTGTGATCAAGAACATCAAGAGCGGTGAGGAGCGTGTTTTGTGCGCTCCGCTTGCGCATCTTTCGCTTGACAGGCGCTGGGGGCTTTCGATTAACTTCCCGAGAATTTGGGATTTTCGACCCGGGTACGGATATTGCAACTATCGCGATCGCCACTATGATGAGAATTCCCCCGAGGACGACGGAATTTTTCTTGTTGACGTTGAGAACAACACCTCAAGACTGATCATCAGCTACAAGCAGCTCAGCAAGGCGTTTCCCGAAAAGCCGCACTGTGACCGAAAGCTTGTGGTCAATCACATTACGTTTAATCCGTCTGCTTCGAGATTTTTGTTCTTGCTTCGCGATTTTCCCGAAAAAGCGGGGGACAAGTGGGGGACTATTCTCGTCACCGCCAACCGCGACGGGTCGGATATGCGAAATCTGACTAATTATTGCGGAAATTCTCATTATCATTGGAAAAATGACCGCGAGATAATGATCTACGCGCAGCTTCCCGAGTGGGGCATATATTTTATTGATGATATTACGGGCGTTTGTCGTTTACTTGGCGACCCTGCGATCGATCGCGCGGATATTCACTGCATATATCATCCCGATAGGAGTTGCTTTATCGGCGACGGTTATCCCGAAAAAACGCCGTACAGAGACATTATGCTTTACGATTTTGAGACCGAGAGGAGCGTCAAGGTCGCCAGCATTTACTCCAAGGACACTGGAAATACCGATTGCAGATGCGATCTGCACGACCGATTCAATCGCGACGGCACATTGGTCTCGTTCGATTCACTTGGTGAAGGGAACAGATGCATTCGTCAGTTCAGGTTTGACAAAAAGGCAATTTTGGAGAGCTGATAATAAAAAAAGAGGGCAAATCTATGATTTTGCTCTCTTTTTGTGTTTTAAAAACCTTTATTCCATAAGGGATTTGCGAATGTGTACCGAATTAGTAAAAATTTTTTGAAATTTTTTTCAAAAACCTATTGACAAGTCGGTTTTGATGTGTTATAATCAATGTGTACCCGAGAGGTAGACATTCGAAAAGGAGGGCAAGTCAATATGAGAGTTACACAAGAAGCCGACTATGCCATCCGAATATGTCTGATACTCGACAGCCTCGGAGAAAAGACCGGAGCGTCCACCATAGCGGACATTGCCTGCATTACTCCGAAGATCGCGCTCAAGGTTCTGCGCAAGCTGAACACGGCAGGGTACGTCAGGTCTTACAAGGGTGTTCAGGGAGGATACGAGCTCGTGCGATCGGGCGACGAGATAAGGGTGCTTGAGATCATTGAGCTGATCGACGGGCCCGTGCGGATCTCGAAATGTCTCGAATGCGATCACGAGTGCTCGCGAAACCCCTGCAAGCTCGATTGCAAGATGCATATCGCGTTTGATGCGATAAACGACAAGCTCATTGAAAATCTCGGCTCTATAACGGTGAGGATGCTTCACGACAAAAACGTGAGTCACGCCGATATAGCCGATATTATAAAAAACTAAAAAATATTTTATATTTACTTAAAAGGAGATTTTGATTATGAAAAAGTTTGTATGTTCTGTTTGCGGTTACGTTCACGAAGGTGATTCTGCTCCTGAGAGATGCCCTCAGTGCAAGGTTCCTGCCGAGAAGTTTAACGAGGTTAAGGAAGAGGAGAGAATGTGGGCTGCAGAGCACGTAGTCGGTGTTGCTCAGGGCGCTCCCGAGGAGATCATGGAGGGACTTCGCGCTAACTTTATGGGCGAGTGCACCGAGGTTGGTATGTATCTTGCTATGGCAAGAGTTGCTCACAGAGAGGGCTATCCCGAGATCGGTCTTTACTGGGAAAAGGCTGCTTGGGAGGAGGCAGAGCACGCTGCAAAGTTTGCTGAGCTTCTCGGTGAGGTCGTTACCGATTCTACCAAGAAGAACCTTGAGCTCCGCGTTGAGGCAGAGAACGGCGCAACTCAGGGCAAGTTCGAGCTCGCTAAGATGGCTAAGCAGCTCAATCTCGACGCTATTCACGATACCGTTCACGAGATGGCTCGCGACGAAGCAAGACACGGCAAGGCTTTCGAGGGTCTGCTTGCTAGATACTTTGGCTAATATTTTAGGCAACAATCAGAGGTGCTTTTCAGATGAAGGAATCAAAAATTCTGCTTTTTAATAACAATCCTAACGCTTACGTTGCCGGATCTGACTGCGAAAGAGTTATAAAAAAATATGCCGTTGCACCTAATGGCGTTGTTTTTAGTCATGTCAGCGATTTTCCTAAGTGGGAAGAGACGTTGAATAGCTATTTGAGAGAAGGATGGACTGTTTCCGGTATCACCGGCGAAACCAACAACATTACCGTGCTGTTGGTTCGCTGATAAAACTGCATGTATTCTTGCACCCTCTAAGATAAGAATGCGCGCAGAAGCTTTTACAAAGGACTTCTGCGCGCATTTTCACCGCATTTGACACGCAAAGGAGCCGAGGGGATATTGATTGGTGGTGCTTCCACCTGCTCGGTTGATATAAAAATCCAGAAGGGAGATTATTATGAACGATAAGATAAAGGCACTGCTTAACGAGCAGATCAACAAGGAGCTTTACAGCGCGTATCTTTACGTTGATATTGCAAATCATTACGACGAGCTCGATCTCGACGGTTATGCAAATTATTATATGATCCAGGCGCAAGAGGAGCGCGATCACGCCCTTCTGTTCTTAAAATATATGCAGAACAACGGCTGGAAGGTCACGCTTGAGGCGATCGCCAAGCCTGACAAGACCTATGACGGTATTCTTGGTCCTCTTGAGGCAGCGGCAGAGCATGAGAGATACGTAACCTCGCTCATCAACGCGATCTACCACGAGTGCTACGAGGCAAGAGATTACCGCACGATGAAGTTCCTCGACTGGTTCGTTGACGAGCAGATGGAGGAAGAGGACAATGCCGACTCGATGATCAACCGTTACAAGCTTTTCGGAAGCGATCCTAAGGGACTGTATGCTCTCGATCAGGAGTATGCGGGCAGAGTTTACAGCGCGCCGAGTCTTGTTCTGTAATTTGAAATCGCAACAAACATTTACTTTCCCGTGCGAATAGAATAATTTTTCGGCGGGAACAATCTCTGATATATATGATAACAAGGAGGATTTTCCTATGAAATACGTATGCCCCTGCGGATATGAATACGACCCCGCGATCGGCGATCCCGATAACGGCATCGCTCCCGGAACGGCTTGGGAGGATATTCCCGAGGACTTCGAGTGCCCGATTTGCGGTCTTGGTAAGGACGCTTTTGAGGTCGTTTGATAATATAATGGGAAAGAGCAGACTTTGGTCTGCTCTTTTCAGCGTGTCGAGAAAATCTCGACACGCTGGGAGACTTCGAAAAAGGCAGGTATATTTTTCGTTCTTACATTCGTCGGCGTACGAGGGTACGCCAGAGTGTAAGAACGGAAAAAGCAAGCAAGCACAAGGATTTCTCGACGAAATTCTTGTGCTTATCTTTTTTCTGCGCTTTTTCTTTTTATGCTGACTTCCTATCTCTGATTTTTTCTGCTTGCGGTAGAACGGCTTTTTCGACAGTCTCAAAGAGCAGACTTTGGTCTGCTCTTTTTTAATATTTAGTGTTGCAATCGGTGAGGTTTTGTGGTAAAATCAATGTAATAGTTTTATGAACGTGGAGGCAGGTATGCTATCTTTTGAATGCGATTACAACACGGGTGCTCACCCGAGGATATTAGAGGCGCTTGTGCGCACGAATATGGAGCCTTGTCGGGGCTACGGATACGACGTTTACACCGAGCAGGCGAGGGAAAAGATCCGCGCTGCCTGCGGCAGAGAGGATGCGGACGTGCGCTTTCTTGTCGGCGGCACGCAGACCAACCGAATCGTGATCGATTCGATGCTGAAAAATTATGAGGGCGTGATCGCCGCGACAACCGGGCACATCAGCGCGCACGAGGCGGGTGCGATCGAGGCTTCGGGGCACAAGGTGTTGACAGTCCCCGGATATGACGGCAAGCTTCGTGCTAAGGATGCGGAGGCTTTGATCGAAAGCTTTTACGCCGACGGTGCACACGAGCACATGGTCTTTCCCGGAATGGTCTATATTTCTCATCCGACCGAGTACGGAACGCTTTACACGCTTGACGAGCTTGGGGAGATCTCGGCTCTTTGCCGCCGCTATTCGATCCCGCTCTTCCTTGACGGCGCGAGACTTGGATACGGGCTTATGAGCCGCGATACCGACGTCAAGCTCACCGATATTGCCGAGCTTTGCGACGTTTTCTATATTGGCGGCACGAAGGTGGGCGCGCTTTGCGGCGAGGCGGTGGTCTTTACGCACAACAATACGCCGAAGCATTTTTTCACTACCGTGAAGCAAAACGGCGCGCTTTTGGCGAAGGGAAGACTGCTGGGTATTCAGTTCGACGTGCTTTTTACCGACGAACTTTATTTTGAGATCAGCAAAAACGCGATCGATCGCGCGGAGGATCTCAAGCGGCTTTTCCACGAAAAGGGATACAGGTTTTTCAAAAATTCGCCGACAAATCAGCAGTTTATAGTGCTTTCGGACGAGAAGATCGCAGAGCTTGAGCCGCTCGTGCGCTTTGAGGTCTGGGAGAGGGTTGACGCGGAGCATTGCGCGGTGCGCTTTGCAACGAGCTGGGCGACTACGAAAGAGGATATTGAGGAGTTGGGTAGGATTATTTAAGATCGCTTTATATATAATGAACCCCCACGGTGCGCATTCGCGTGCCGTGGGGGTGTTGTTTGTAACTTTATTTTAGTTTGAGAAGTTGATCTCGTTGAAGATCTGGGTGCCGTCTGCGGTGGTAATAGAAAGGATGCAGCCCTTGTTGCCCTTGTTGTTCCAGTCGCAAACTGCGAGCTCGATAGTAAGGGTCTGACCGGCATATTTCTCAAGCCAAGCGTACTGAGCTGCGCCGCCATTTGAGTAAAGCAAGAATTCTAGATCTCCGTCAACCACGTAGGTGTTAGTGGAGTATCCGCCCCCCACGCGAGAGATTGTTGCGGTTATAACGTAGACCTCCGTGGTGTGCGAAGCGTCGCCGTCAAGCGCCATAACATCTGCGAGGGTCTTGCCCGTGATGAACGAGCTGGTCGAGTAAGCGTGGTTACCGTAATTGTTGATGACCAGCTCTGCGTTGTCTATACAGATCTGTCCGTCGGTGTCCTTCGAGAGTGCTTTTGTACCCTTGATGATGACCTCGTCACCAACCTGGAGCTTTGCAATCGTCTCAGCATCAGTGCGGACGGTGATCGCTCCGCTCTCGTCAATGAGGTAGAAGCCTGCGGGCTGGTTTGCCACGGAGGATGCCACTATACCCTTGACGGTGACCTCGGTGCCGAGCTCGGCATCAATAGCCTCGCCTACGGTGATGGAGGGGATCTCCTCGGTGGGAATGTCGACGGTCACGGTTACGGTCTCGGAATATTCCTTGCCGTTATACGTGCCCTTGACAGTGATGGTTGCGGTGCCGCTTGCAAGGCAGTTCATTGTGGTCTTGCCGTCTGCGGTGATGAATTTGATCACACTCTCGTCGCTTGAGGTGTAGGTGAGGGTCGCGTTTTCAAAGCCGAGAAGCTCGGAGGAAACGCTTGTTACAAGCTCGAGGGCGGGGTTGCCCGTGTATTTTGCCTCGAACTGATCGACGCCGTGGTACTTGACCGCAAACTCGGCGGTGTTGTCCTTATTGAAGGTGTAATTTTCGTCGATAACTGCTACGGGGAGGAAACGGTATACGCATCCTGCCGCGCTCGACTTCGCGTTAAGGACTACGAGGTAAACGGTGCAGATCTTGCCGTCAAATTCGTCAAGCCAGCCAAAATCGGAGCCGTTGCACTGGGTGTAGGAGTAGGAGCCGGTCTTTTCGTCGAGGTCGTTGATATAATAGTTTACAAAGCCGTTGCCGGGGACCTTCTTAACAAGAGCGGTTACCTTATAGATTTGTGTGGTTATGTCGTTGGTTACGGGGTTGTCCATGAGCTCCTTGACGGTAGCTGTGGGGATGGAGCTGTTTATCCACTCGTTTTTGCCCTCGTCGTTGGAGATAAGAGTCACGCCTTCAAGCTGATTGCAGCCCTTATATCCGTGAGCTGCGGCGTTGTTCTGCTCGTCGGCGAGGATCCAATAGGTCTTGGATGCCGCGATCTCGACCTTGTTGCCGATGGAAACTCTTCCTGCGGCGTCGCCGTCGTAAACGTAGATAGAGTCTGCACCGTTAACGAGGATAAAGCCGCTGGGCTTCATTCCGTTGGCGTATGTGATGCGGGCTACGATGCCGCTGACCTTGAGCTTTGCGCCCTCTGCGGCGGCTCTTGCCTCTGCGATGGTTGCATCGGTATATTCGGAAGCGTCAAAGTTGCCTTGATTAGATACAAATTCGATGAGTCTTGCGTTTTTGACTTCCTTGGTTCCGTTGTAGTTCTGGAGGATACAGTGCAGGAGGACTTCGTCGCCCTTGACGGGGGTTTCGTCTATTTCCGCAAAGGTGAGCGTACCGTCGGAGCTGTAGGTTCCGTATACTGCGATCTCGCCCGTCTCGTCGTAGATCACCATCTGACCGTATGTGGGATTGCTGATGGTTTTTACGATAGCGCGGATGTAGTATCTTTCCTCGGTGATGTTGCCGGGCTCGCCGCAGAGCTCGAGGGCCTCTGCGATGGTGATGATTTTGATCTCCTCGCCGCCGGTGGTTTCTTCCTCGCCGGTGGTTTCGTCGCCATCTGCGACGGTTGTTTCATCGGCATTGCCGGCGGTGGTTTCGTCGCCGTCTGCGACGGTTGTTTCATCGGCATTGCCGGCGGTGGTTTCGTCGCCGTCTGCGGCAGTTGTCTCATCGGTGTTACCGGCGGTGGTTTCGTCTGTTGTCTGGCTTCCTTCGTTGCCCGAGGGCTTATCGCATGCCGCTATGGACACGAGCATAACGAGAGCCAGCAAAAGTGCGAGAATTTTTGTGAAATTCATGGTTCTGTACCCCTTTTCTGATTGATACGTTTATTTTACTACCGATTGCGACAAAAGTCAATCCCTAAAAGAGAGATTTTGGAAAATAAAATTCGTTTTTCGTATTGTTTTTTCTTCTTGGCGTTTTTTTTCGTTTACTGCTTGACTTTAGCTTTTTGGCGTGATAAAATTAAGAAAAAAGCAACGCTTTTGGTGGCGGAAGGAGGCTTTTATGGAATACAACAAGAATTTTACGATCTCGGGCTGGAGCTGCAGAGCATGGAGCCGTTGCGGAAAAGATATCGAGCCCGCTGAGATGATCAGGGAATGGTACGAGCTGGGACTTACTCTTATGATAGCGTATAGTGACAGCAATGATTGGGCAAGAACTCACGCTTTGCTTGACGAGGCGCAGAAATGCGGTATGCAGCTGATCATTCAGGACTGGGGCGCAAACGTGGACAATCTGATCATTAACGGCGAGGACCGTTATCGCGAGAGCATGAAAAAGCTTGTTGACGAGTTCGGCTCGCACCCTGCGACCTTTGGCTTTTACGTTACCGATGAGCCTCACGTGGACAATCTGGAGGATACGCTGAAGGCGTGCCGTATCAACAACGAGCTCGCGCCTCATCTGACGGCGTATGTTAATCTGCTTCCGTGGTTTGATTGGATCGCAGAGCGCATGGGAACAAAGGCGTACGGTCCCTATCTTGACAGAGTGGTCAAGGAGGGAGAGCTTAAGCTTCTTTCCTACGATTGCTACGCGCAGATGTATGCGAACAAGGTTGGCTACAACGATTATTTCAACAATCTTCGCGAGCAGAGCCTTGCAAGCAAGAGAAACAACGTGCCGTTTTACAACATCGTGCTTTGCACGGGGCATTACGATTATATGTGTCCGACCAAGGACGATCTTATCTGGCAGCTCAACACCTCGGTCGCGCACGGTGCGAAGGGCGTTTCATGGTTCCTTTTGGACAATCCCGATGAACATAATTACAGAAATTCGCCAATAAATCTGCTTGGCGAGAGAACTCCCGAGTACTATACGCTCAGTGAGGTCAACAGGACGTTTAACGAGTATCACGGCAGGGTGTTCGCGGCTCTGACGCTTGACGAATGCTATCACGTTTGTAAGTCCTACGGAGGTATGCCGATCTTTGAGCCGTTCGGATGCGTTTTGAACGTTGAGTCGCGAGGCAACGTACCGCTGATCATTTCGGGATACCACAACGATGAAGGAGAGCGGTTCTTTGCCATCTGCAACAATACGACCGACACGACTACCTGCGTGACGTTGACGATAAAGGAGGGCGCGGAGATATTGAAGTGCCGCTGTGGCAACGTCTTCGGACGTCCCGACTCTCTGACCGATCCCGTCGGCGAGAGAGAAAACAAGGTGGGCAACACCAAGACATACACATTCTTTATGTCAGCCGGTCAGCTTGTGCTTTTCAAGGAAGTGCCGGAAAAATAAGGATATATTTCAGGCTCACTGTCGTACTTGACGGCGGTGGGCCTTTCTATGTTTTGTGCTTCCGGTCGCCTCTTTCCCCATTTTGCATATATTGGTAAAAAGGGGGGAGAGAATATGGATTTTGAGCTTTTGAGCCAGCTTTTTGAGTCTTGTCTTGATGCTGATTACCGAGAGGTAGAGGATGGCGGCAGCTTTGCGGTCGTGCGCGACGGCGAGCTTTTATATTTGTTCTTTGAAAAGAGCAGCGGCGGCGAGGATTGGAAAAACAATCTTTCCTATCGCGCAATTGATTGCGATTGCGAGGGGGAATTTTACTGCCACGAGGGATTTTTGAGGGTCTGGAGGAGCGTGCTGCCGTATATTGAGCGGCAGATACAGAGTCCTTCGGTCAGACGGATAGTTTCGGTGGGATACAGTCACGGGGCGGCTCTTGCTCTGCTTTGTCACAGCTACATTTATTCGGTGCGGTCTGATATTCGGCAGGATTGCTATGGCTTTGGCTTCGGTTGCCCTCGGGTGATTTGGGGCAGGGTGAGAGATGCGGGCGAGAGGTGGGCACAGTTTTACAGGATCAGCGTTGCCGGGGATATTGTCACGGGACTGCCACCAAAGCTTTTCGGCTACCGTCACGTCGGGGAGGCGATAACTCTCGGCAAGAAAGGTAAATACTCGGGAATCGACGCGCACAGACCTGAAATTTACTCGTCGGAGCTTGATAAGGCGGCAAATGACTTGACAAAACGGCAAAAATAAACTATAATATAATATGGGTCGGTTTGTGCCGCTTGGGCGGAGAGTTTTTCGACCCTCGGAGGTTTGATTTGCAATTGTTAGGGGACGGCGCGTACGTATTCAGTGTCGCGAGAGATACATACGGCAAAATAGTTGCGTGTCGGTCCAAGGATTCCGCGAGGGCGGGCGGCAAGGACCTTTTCAAGCATCTGAAAATGCCGCTGACAGAGATTCGGTTTTTCGAGGAAAGGCTATTTGCCTACGGAAAGGCTAAGGTGGCGGCGGTTGGAGAGAAGAAGGCTGTGCTTTTCTTCAAGGACTTCGCTTATGACACTTCACTGTGCTTTGCGATCGCACTTGATCTGCCGATGGAATCGGTATCGGTCGTAATGCGCGGATTTTTTCGAGATTTCGCTATCTCGGACGGGCTGAGGTCTGCCGCTGACGAGGACAGAGAATTTACGCTGTCCGAGGACAAGCAAAGCTATGGGCATCTTGCCTATGTGATCGGAAAGGCGGAGGCGTTATCAAGGCTTAAGCTTCAGCGGAGGGCTGAAACGCCGATCGCGCTTCGGGAGGTCTTTCTTTCGGTCGCGGAGCTTGTAGGGGTCGAGGCTGAGTGTGAGGCTTCTGTTGCCGAGGGCGATGAGTTCTATTCCGAGCGCCCCGAGATATTCAACGGACGCTTTTGCACAGCTTGCTTTCTCATACTCTCAATAATTGCTCACAATTACTCGAAGGACGGTCGTCTGTGCGGAGAATTTATCGGCGGGCTGGAGTCCTTGCGACTCTGCTTCCGCTTTCAAAAGCGAGGCGAGGGTTGGAGAGATGCGCTTGAGCTGCTTTGCCGTATTGCTTCATCGACACACGCGATGGATCTTGATTTCGAGTGCATCGGCGGCAGTGTGACGGTGAGTCTTGTGCCATTTTATGCCGACGTTGGATTTGTCGGAGTCAAGCAGGGCGAGGGCGGCGTGGCTCTTGAGGAGCTCGAGGAGCTTTACTGACCACAGAATAAACCGTAACATTTACGTACAATAATAGAATATTGCCCCGAGGGGCAGGAGGATTATATGGCAAAATACAGACAGGGAAGAATCAACGACGAATTTCAGAAGGAAATAGCTATGATCTTGCGCGACGTAAAGGACCCGAGGGTCTCGGGCGCGTTTATCAGCGTTACCGGTGCGACGGTCACGCCCGATCTGCGCAACGCGAAGGTCTACTATTCATCCTTGACGGGAGATAAGAAGGAGATAAAGAAGGGCTTGCAGGCGGCGAACGGATTTATTCGCAGTCAGATCGCGCGCAGAATGAATCTCCGAATTACCCCCGAGATCGCGTTTATTGAGGACGGCTCGATCGAATACGGAGCTAAAATATCGAAGATACTTGAGGGAATAACCATCACCGATCCCGACGAGGAGAGCGGAGATGAGCTTTCCGTTGGAGAGGATAACAATGATTGATGAGACTTGTCTCTACCGTGCACTTGATCTTAACGAGGCGGCACAGCGACTTTGCTCGGCTAAACGGGTATTGATACTTTTTCACGTTCACCCCGACGGCGACGCGACGGGCTCGGCGTTTGCCCTGCGCGCATTTGTCGAGTCGCTTGGCGGTCGGGCGTGGTGCGTTTGCGCGGATGAGCTGCCTGAGCGCCTCGCGTTTATTGCCGAGGGCGTGCAGGAGAGCGTTTTGCCGTCGTCGATCCCCGAGGACTTTGAGCCCGAGACCATCGTGACGGTGGACACCGCGTCTCCGTCTCAGCTTGGCTCTCTTTACGAGCTTTACGGAGGGAAGATCTCTCTGATGATAGATCATCACGGCAAGGGAACGGCTTACGCGGACAACTATATTCGCCCCGAGGCTTCTGCCTGCGGCGAGGTCTTATACGAGATCTTGTCGGAGGTTGCCGACAGGCGCGGACTTAGCGAGCTTCCGCACAGGGTCAAGGAGCTGATATATACTGCGATAAGCGCGGACACGGGATGCTTCAGATATAGCAACGTGTCTCCGAAAGCTCACGCTCTGGCGGCAAGGCTGATTGAGAGCGGCGAGCAGTCTGCCGAGATCAACCACAGGCTTTTTGGTATCAAGACGCTTCGTCAGATGCACGTGGAGCACGCGGGCTTTGAGAGAATGAATCTTTACTGTGACGGTCGATTGGCGATCATAACCTTTCCTTACGATCTCAAAAAGCAATACGGAGCCGAGGACGAGGATCTTGAGACGCTTATTGACGTTGCGCGGTGTGTCAAGGGAGTTGAGGTCGCGGCGGTGATAAAGCAGCCGAATGCAGAGAACCGCTTCCGCGTTTCGATGCGGTCGTCCTGCGATTTTGACGTATCCGAGATCTGCGCGCTTTACGGCGGCGGAGGGCATATTCGCGCGGCGGGCTGTACTGTCAGCGCCGACTCGATACTTTCTGCGGAGATGACGGTCGTGGTTGCGGTCGAGAACAGGTTTGCAGAGGATAAAACTTGATAAAAAGAAAACGCTGATGAATTAACTCATCAGCGTTTTTAGCTTGTTTTGATTTTATTCTGCCGCAGCTTCGGTGGTTTCTTCCTCTGCCTCGGGGTCGATCATTTTGTCGACGTATTCAGCCGCATAGGAGCCCTCGGGAGCCACTATGTATTCCTTACGGATGCCTGCGAATGCAAACTTGCCGATGCTTTCAAGAGCCTCGTTGAGAACGAGTGCGCCCTCGGCGTTGAGCCCGCTGCAGTTGTTGAATACAACGTCGCCCAGCGTTTTAAGAGTTGACGGAGTCTTGAAGGAGGTGAGCGCGGTGCAGCCGTTGAATGCGTAATGATCGATAGATTCAAGTCCCTCGGGGAGAGTTATGCTTTCCATAGCGGAGCAATCGTTGAACGCATATTTTCCGATTGAGGTAAGCTTGCTTCCGTCCTCAAAGACGATCGACTTGAGGCTGGTGCACTCGCTGAATGCGCCCTTACCGATAGAGGTTACGGATGCGGGGATCACGATGGTCTCGAGAGAAGAACAGCCTGCGAAAGCCCAGTTGCCGATAGAGGTCACGGTGTCGGGAATGACTACCGAGGTGATAAGCGTGCAGGAGAGAAATGCCTCGTCGCCGATGGCAACTACCGTACGCTCGTCGACAGTTTCGTTGGATACCGTATCGGGAATTACTACCTCGTGTGCCTTATATTCGCCAGCGTATTTGGAAATGATCGCGGTGTCGCCGACGCTGTCCTCAAAGGTGAGTGTGCCCGTAGCTATCTTACAGGTATAGTCGGGGGCTATATAGTCATCAAGCGAAGCGTTGTCTCCGCTTGAATTTGAGCAGGCGATAAGCGAGATCGCTAACAGCGCTGCGAGGGCTATCAAAGCTATTTTTTTCATATCAGACCTCCGGGAGATTGTGATTGCAAATTTATACATATAAAATTATACCGCAATTCAGGTCAATTGTCAATAGGTTTGCGGGCGGTTTGACAATAACTTTTGTAAACATTTTAACAAATTTTATTAACAAACGCGGAAAACGGCGGTTTTCGGGGCGTGAGATAGAAGTTTTTGCAATATTTTATTGTATTTTCCCGACAAGTGTGATATACTTGTTATAATAGTATGCTTTATTTGGAAAAACCTTGAAATACAATTTTCACGGACTTTGAAAGTGCCGCTGTGGCGGCGGAATGGAGACAGATATGTTATCATCGATATTCAGCGCGGGGATCTTCGGGATCGACGGATATATCGTGACCGTAGAGGCGGATGCGCAGCCGAGACTTCCTAATTTCGAGCTTGTCGGTCTGCCCGACATGGCGGTCAAGGAGGCAAAGGAGAGAGTGCGCACGGCGTGCATCAACAGCGGGTACAGATTTCCCGAGATGTCGTTTATGCTCAATCTTGCGCCTGCGGACCGCAAAAAAGAGGGATCTGCATACGACGTGGCAATATTGCTCGGCATTATGAAGTGTGCGGGCATCGTGCGCTCGGACATTGACGTGTCGGACAAGTGCTTTGTGGGCGAGCTTTCGCTTTCGGGCGCTCTGCGCTCGGTCAGAGGCGCGCTTTCGATGTGCGTGGCGGCGAGAGACGCGGGATTTCGCGAGTTTTTCGTGCCTGCTGACAACGCCGGCGAGGCCGCGGCGGTCGAGGGAATAACCGTATATGCTGTCAAGGATATGAGGCAGCTTGTCGCTCATCTCAACGGCAGTGAGCTTATCGTTCCCGAGGTCTACGACCGCGGAGGCTTTTGCGATGCCGCGAATACTTACGGGATCGACTTTTCAGACGTTAAGGGTCAGGCGCAGGCGAAGCGGGCGATGGAGATCGCCGCGACGGGCGGTCACAATATTCTGCTCATCGGACCTCCCGGAACGGGCAAGTCGATGCTGGCGAAGCGTTTGCCGACTATTCTTCCTCCGCTTTCCTTTGCCGAGGCTATTGAGACCACGAAGGTCCATTCGGTCGCGGGAACTCTGCCCGACGGCGTGTCGCTTTTGTCGGTTCGCCCCTTCCGCTCGCCGCATCACACCATGAGCGCGGTCAGTCTTGTGGGCGGCGGTATCAATCCTATGCCGGGCGAGGTCTCGCTTGCCGACAACGGAGTTTTGTTCCTTGACGAGCTTCCCGAGTTTCCAAAGCAGGTGACCGATGCGCTCCGTCAGCCGCTTGAGGACAGAAAGGTGACTATAACCAGAGCCAACGGACGCGTGACATTCCCGTGCAGCTTTATGCTCGTGGGCGCTATGAACCCCTGCCGATGCGGATATTTCGGTCATCCGACCAGAAAGTGCACCTGCAAGAGCACCGACGTCAAGAGATACATATCACGAATAAGCGGTCCTATGCTTGACCGAATAGACATACAGATAGAGCTTCCTTCTCTGAGCTACGATGAGCTTTCGAGCAACACCGGTATCGGCGAGAGCAGTGCGACGGTCAGAGCGAGAGTTATAGAGGCGCGCAAATTTGCGCAGCAGAGAATGGGAGAGGACGGCTATCTCAACAACGCCTCTCTTGATTCACGCGGCATCAGAAAATACTGTCAGGCAGACGAGGATGCGATGGAATTGCTCCACTCGGCATACGATTCGATGGGACTTTCCGCGCGCGGATACGACAGAATTATGAGGGTTGCGAGAACTATCGCCGACCTTGACCGCAGCGAGATCATTCGCGCGGAGCATATTGCCGAGGCTATCCAGTTCAGAAGTCTTGACAGAAAATATTGGGGAACCGACGACGAGTAAGGGTCGGTAAAAACATTTCAGAGAAAAGAGGACTTTCCCGTGACAGAGCTTTTGTGCAGACTGTTCATCAAGGACAGGGAAAATATAAAATCTCCTGCGGTGAGGCGGGCGTACGGCACGCTTGCGAGCATTGTGGGAATAATAGTGAACGTCGTTTTAGCGGCGGGAAAGATCGCTGTTGGACTTCTGTTCGGTGCGATCTCGCTTGCGGGTGACGGAATCAACAATCTGTCGGACGCGGGCTCGCAGATCATTTCGCTTATCAGCTTCAAGATGGCGGCGAAGCCTGCAGACCGCGACCATCCCTTCGGCCACGCGCGTATAGAGTACGTTGCCTCGATGATCGTTTCGTTTTTCGTCATGCTTGTGGGCTGGAATCTTTTTCGCGAGTCGATAGACAAGATATTTGACTCGGAAAGAGTGACCGACGACTCGAATATCTGGCTTATGGTCGGTGTTCTTGCGGTTTCGATCCTATCAAAGCTCTGGCTCGTGCTTTTCAATCGCAGGATCGCGAAGAAGATAGACTCTGCGGTGATGAGGGCTACGGCGGCGGACAGCCTTTCGGATGCCGGCGCGAGCGCGGCGGTGCTTGTGGCGATGCTGATTTTGAAGTTTACCGGCGTTGATATAGACGGATATATGGGTGTCGCGGTGGCGATAGTTATATTTATCGCAGGCATCAAGATACTCAACGATACGAAAAATTCAATTCTCGGCGAGGCTCCGTCCGATGAGGTGGTCGAGGGTATCAAGGCGATCGTTGCAGAGTTTCCGGATGCGCTCGGGATCCACGATATGGTGGTGCACAGCTACGGTCCCGGTCGCTTTGTTGCGAATCTTCACATTGAGGTCGATGGCTCGAAGGATATTTTTGAGTCCCACGATATGATCGATCTGATCGAGAAAAGGCTTAATACCGAGCTGAATATTCAGTCGAATATTCATATGGACCCCATCGTTGTTAACGACGAGGAGATCAACGAGATGAAGGCCTTTGTTGTCGGATGTGTCAGGTCGGTCGACGAGAGGCTTACGATCCACGATTTCAGGTTCGTTCGCGGAAAAAGTCACACCAATCTGCTTTTTGATATCAGCGCGCCGTTTGAGGTCAAGCTGACGGATGCCGAGATCAAGGATTTTGTTCAGGAGAGGATCGCGGAGATCAAGCCGGATCATTTTATCGTTGTTAACGTGGATAGATGCTGATATAAAACCCCCGACAGACCAAAAATGCGGTCTGTCGGGGGTTTTGGTGGGTACTCGGCTTATTGAATCTCACCGTTTATGCAGACGTTGCGTGCAACTGTGTTTTGTGCGATAGACCTATCGAAGCGGCTCTCACGACAATTGATCTGCAGGTTTTCAAGAGTGAAATTTTGTGCAGAGGTTCTGCCCTCGACGACGGTTACGTCGTAGAAAACGTCACATCGGCAGGAGCAATCCTTAACGGTGATATCGTTGATTTTTGAAGGCAACCCCCTGTTGAGCTGATTCCCGAAGGTGTTGAGATTTATAAAGCTTCTTGCACTGTCGCAGGTGATATTTTCGATGCGTATGAATTCATAGTGCTGTGCGGTGTCGTTGCGGAGCTTGAACCAGAGCAGATATATGGTTTCATCCACATGACAGTTGCGGACGATGATATTTTTGTTATGGATGGACTCGGAGCCGCAGGTCAGAACACCGTGACAGAATCCGTAGTGACAGTCCTCAACCAAAACCCGCTGATTTTCGCCGTTTTCGGAAAACATTTCGGCGTCTGTGCCCTTGCCTCCCTTAAGCACCACCGAGTCGTCGTTGACGTTTAAATAGCAATTTTTGATCAGCACATCGTGACAGGCATCTATGTCGATAGCATCCGAGCTTGGTGCTCTGACGGGGGAGTGCGGGGCGAGGATGCTGCAATTCAGATATTTTACGTGGTCGCATTTGTAGATATGAGTTGACCAGAAATGAGAATTTTGCAGCGTAGCGTCGGCGATGGTTACGTTGCTTGAATTTGAAACAAAGAGCAAACGAGGACGCTGCTCGTCAAGATTCGAGAGATTTTTATTCCACTCCCAGCGAAGCCAGAATGCACGCCACGCCTTGAGGCCGTTGCCGTCTATCACGCCTTTTCCGCACAGCGTGAAGCCATCGTTACGGTCGGCGTTGACGAGGGCGGGAAAGTAGAGCCGCCATTGACCCTCGATCCTCGTCTGGCAAAGCGGGTAGTCGCAGATATCGTCGCTTCCCATGAGGATCGCGCCCTCTTCGAGATAGAGATTCACACCTGACTTAAAAAAGAGTGCGCCTGACACAAATTTGCCCATGGGAATGATAATAACGCCGCCTCCGTTTGCGTGCGCGGTATCAATAGCGGATTGAATCTCTTTCGTGTATATGTTTCCATCGGATTTGGCACCAAAATCGGTTATATTATATGGCGTTCCGAGCACCGAGAGGTCGGGGACGCGGGTGTTGTAAAACCAATCGTCGATGGGGGTTATGCCGTCGGGGAAAAATTCCTTTGCCATAGCTTTGTCCTTCCTGCAGCTGCCCTGGCACATGCCGTTGGTTCGGCAAATGCAAGGAGGGCTTGTCCTTCTGATAAATATTATAAGGAAACTTTGGAGCTTTGTCAATGATTTGCGATTAAATTTTTCCGGGCGTAGGCATGGTTGCATATTTTGTCGGACTGGCTATTTCTTGGTGAGACGTATAATACAAAAGCATGACGGTAAGATATTATGCCGAGACGCTTGAAATTGATTGGCGATTTTCTTGCAAAAGTCAGAGAAAAGCGTAGGTATTTACGCCAAAAGTTGAAAGTTTACAATTTATTAATTGCAAATATTGGCATTTGGTGATACAATGTATCATTATATTCGTTTTGCCCCCTGCGGCAAAGCTGAGATCAGACTGCTACCGTCTTTGGCGGTGGAAAGGAGATATGAATGCAGCTCAATTCAAAAAAATATAAAAGCGACCACGATGAGACGCTTGAAAGAGAATTTCAAACGATGCTTGACGATGCCCGCGCGGCGTACGTCATACCCAAGGGCTCGTTTGACAAATACAGGGTCAAGCGCGGCTTGCGCGAGCTTGACGGCTCGGGTGTAGTCGCAGGCGTTACGAGAGTTGGTAACGCGCACGGTTACGTTATGAATGAAGGAGAGAAGTGCGCGGTCGAGGGAAGCCTTGAGTACCGCGGATACAAGATCACTTCTCTTGTAAATAATTTCGTTAAAGAGGGAAGATTCGGCTTCGAGGAATGTGCTTATCTGCTTTTTTTCGGTCATCTGCCCAGCGCCGACGAGCTGGCAGAGTTTAACGATCTGCTTGCGGCATATCGCCGTCTGCCTCCAAGATTTACCGAGGATATTATTATGAAGGCGCCCTCCGCCTCGATAATGAACAAGATGGCGAGCGCAGTGCTCTCGCTCTACGCTTACGACGACAATCCCGACGATACCGGGCTTGAAAATATGCTTCATCAGAGCATGGAGCTTCTCGCACGTCTGCCCGTTATCGCGGCACAGTCATACGCGGTCTATCAGAACGCGTTTTTCGACAAGAGTCTGAATCTCCACAACCCCAAGGACGAGCTCTCGACCGCGGAAAACTTTTTGCGAGTTTTGCGCTCGGACAAGAGCTACACCGAGGAGGAGGCAAGGCTGCTTGACCTTTGTCTCGTCGTTCACGCCGAGCACGGAGGAGGAAATTGCTCGACCTTTACCTGCCGCGTGCTATCAAGCTCGGGCTCGGATACCTATTCCGCGATCAGCGCGGCGATCGGTGCGCTCAAGGGTCCCCGTCACGGCGGTGCGAACCTCAAGGTTCAGGAAATGTTCGACTGTATCAAGGCGAACGTCAAGGATATAAACAACGAGGACGAGGTCGCCTCCTTCCTGCTCAAGATACTCAACGGAGAGGCGAACGACGGCTCGGGTCTTATTTACGGTATGGGCCACGCGATCTATACCAAGTCCGACCCCCGTGCCGTTATGCTCAAGACCTACGCCAAGAAGCTTGCCTATGAAAAGGGATTTGGAGAGGATTTTGAGCTTCTGGAGAAGATCGAGACCATCACTCCCTCGCTGTTTAAGGCGTACAAGGGCGTTGACAAGGATATGTGCGCGAACGTCGACCTTTATTCGGGTCTCGTTTACCGCATGCTTGGTATTCCCACCGAGATGTACACGCCTCTTTTCGCGATCGCGAGAGTTGCGGGCTGGTGCGCTCACCGTATGGAAGAATATTGCACCTCGAACAAGATCATCCGCCCTGCGTACAAGTGCATCTCGAAGCCGAGAGACTACGTTTCGATAGACGAAAGATGCTGATGTCGCAAATATAGCTTCGGTGCAGAAAAAGACTGCTTTACTATTTTCGTAAGCTCCATAACGAAGTTTTAACAAAAAGCACTTATGATAACGAATAAATCGTTTGTCATAAGTGCTTTTGCGTTGCTTTAGACAATTTTTTCCGATAGTAATGAATTGACGCTATTTGCTTTGCAAATGAGGCGTCATGAATTGAAGCCTGACGGCTTCATAATTTAAAAACTGCGTTTTCATGAATTGAATTGCCCTATTTTAAATGCCGCAGGCATTTCATGCACCATCGGTGCAGATCATGGCGTAAGCCAATTCATGCCCGTAAGTGCAATTCATTATGGGCACGAATCGATAGCTTTAGGGAAACCTTAGTTGTCGCGCGTGCCTATTTGTAAGGCGGTCTTTTTTCGTTGGATTTTGCGGTTTGGGGGCTAAAGTGCGAGCTTTGCGCATATATCTGTTTTAGGATGGCGCAAGGGAGGGATATTATTACGAATACTTATAAAAGAAGCGGATATGGGAGTGCCTCGGGCTTGACCGATGGCGAGGTCGCGCGCTCACGCGCGGAGCACGGAGACAATTCGCTGTCGAGGGGAAAGAGAAAGAGCTTTTTGCGGCAGTTTGTCTCAAATCTCGGCGATCCCGTTATAAAAATTCTGATAGGCGCGCTTATTATCAACGTTTTATTTATGTTCCGCAACGCCGATTGGTTTGAGACTGCGGGGATCGCGATCTCGGTGCTTCTGGCGACTTTGATCTCGACGGCGTCCGAATACGGCTCGGCGGCGGCTTTTGAGCGGCTTGACGCCGAGTGCGGCAAGCAGAGGTGCAGGGTCAGGCGAGGCGGCACGGTCTCGGAGATCGATATTCGAGAGGTGGTCGTGGGGGATATTGCGCTTGTCGGAGCGGGGGAGCAGATCCCTGCCGACGGGGTGCTTATCTCGGGCGCGATCGCCTGCGATCAGTCGGCGATGACGGGCGAGAGCAAGGAGGCTTACAAGTCACCAAAGAGAGAGGGGCAGGGCGAGGATATGACCCCCTCGTCGTCCTACTACTGCTTGCGCGGATGTACGGTGCTTTCGGGTGAGGGCGAGATCGAGGTCTCCTCTGTTGGCGACAAGACCTTTCTTGGCGGAATTTCGCGCGAGATACAGACCGAAACGAGAGAAAGTCCTCTGAAAATACGGCTTGGCAAGCTTGCAAGACAGATCAGCGCGGTGGGATACGTTGCGGCGGCGCTTGTTGCGCTGGTTTATATTTTCAACACTTTTTTTGTGGACAGCGCGTTTGACGCCGAGGTGATAAAATACAAGCTGACAAGCTTTGATTATCTTTTTGCGCATCTTTTTCACGCGCTGACACTCGGGTTGACGGTCATAGTTGTTGCAGTCCCCGAGGGGCTTCCGATGATGATAGCGGTGGTCTTGTCGTCGAACATCAAGAGGATGGTGAGGGATCACGTGCTTGTGAGGAAGCCTGTCGGTATCGAGTCGGCGGGGAGCATGAATATTCTTTTCACCGACAAGACGGGCACGTTGACCGAGGGGAAGCTTTCGGTCGGGCAGATATTTCTCGGAAACGGATGCGAGGTCGGCTCTCCCGACAGACTTTCGCGGACGGCGATATATTCGGATTTTTTGCTTTCCGCGGTGGGCAATACAACGAGCTCTGCGGGCCTTTCGCGCGGAAAATATACGGCGGTGGGAGGTAACTCGACCGACCGCGCGATCTTGAATTTCGTTATCGGCAGGGAAAAGAGACTGCCAGAGCCCGAGCTTATCAGAAATCTCCCCTTTGACAGTGAAAAAAAGCTTTCGGCGGCGCTCTTGAGCTATGGCGGCAGGCGGCGGCTTTTCGTCAAGGGTGCGCCCGAGCGGCTGATGCCGTACGTGCGGTCTTACGTTTCGGAAAACGGAGAAAGGCGCGCATTTTCGGCTACCGAATTCGGTCGGCTTTGCAGCTCTTTGACAAGCGTTGGCAAGCGTGTTCTGATGATAGCAGAGGCGGAGTCGGACGTTATGGGAGCGCGATTTGAGCGAGGAGAGCTTGGCGATTTGCGGCTTTTGTGCCTCATTACGCTTGAGGACAGAATAAGGCGCGAGGCGGCGAGATCGGTCGCTTCTTTGCGCGGAGCGGGGGTTCACGTGGTGATGATCACGGGGGACAACAAGGACACGGCAAGTTATATTGCATCGAGATGCGGTATTCTCGGGGGCGGCGTTGATCTCGTGCTTTCGGGAGGGGAGCTTTCGCATCTTTCCGACTCACAGCTCAAGGAGCTTTTGCCTCGGCTTGCGGTGGTTGCACGTGCGCTTCCCGCGGACAAGAGCAGGCTGGTACGGATCTCGCAGGAGCTTGAGCTGGTCGTGGGGATGACAGGTGACGGGGTCAACGACGCGCCCGCGCTCAAGCGCGCTGACGTCGGTTTTGCGATGGGAAGCGGCACGCAGGTGGCGAAGGATGCCGGCGACGTGATCATACTTGACAACAATCTTGCGAGTATTGTGAAGGCGGTGCTTTACGGCAGAAATATCTTCAAGAGCATTCGGAAATTTATAACTTTGCAGCTTATGATGAATTTCTGTGCGGTGGGGGTTTCGATGATCTGTCCGTTCCTTGGCTTTGAAGCGCCCGTGACCGTGGTGCAGATGCTCTGGATAAATATAATTATGGATACGCTTGGCGGTCTTGCCTTTGCGGGCGAGCCTGCGCTTCAGTCCTGTATGGAGGAGAAGCCCAAGCGGCGCGACGAGCCGATACTCAACGGGTATATGGTATATCAGATAGTTTTTGGCGGCGGTTTTACCGTGGCGCTTTGTATCGCGTTTCTGAAGCTTCCGACGCTCGCTTCTCGCTTTCGTCCGTCGGGGGATAATATTTACCTTTTGACTGCGTTTTTTGCTCTGTTTATATTTGCTTCGGTCTTTAACTGCTTCTGCGCGAGGACCGATCGGATCAAATTGCTTGCGAATATTACCAAAAACCGCGCGTTTATCGGCATTATGGCGGCGGTGTTGATCATTCAGATACTATTCATTTATCTTGGGGGAGCGGTGTTGCGGACTGCGCCCCTGACGGCAGCAGAACTTGGGGTGACGTTTTTACTCTCGTTGCTTGTTTTTCCCGCAGATCTTCTGAGAAAGCTTATCTGGAGGACGTTTTTTGGCAAAAAGGGGTATTAAATCAGAAAAAAATGATGTTTTTGTCGATTTTTTGTTGACAACGTGAAATTTGAGTGATATAATTGATTTATCATCAAAAAGGAGGTTTTCTTATGGAAAACAAGGTTTTATTTGGCGTTATGACGATTATTTTCAACTCGGTAGGCGTTCCTTGCTTCATGGCAGGAAAGGTCAAGGAGGGTGTTTGGCGCATAGTTCTCGCATTTGTTACCTGCGGAGTGATCGGTTTTATAAACGAGATCATGGGTATCATTATGGGTATCAAGATCCTTTGTATGTCCGACGAGGAGTTCGCAGCTAAGAAGAACGAGATGTTCATGGGTATCCCCGCAGTTAAGTTTGCTCCTGCTCCCGAGGCTGAAAAGACCGAGGACAGTGCAGAATAATTGTTTTTAACAATAGAAAGATCACCGAGGTCTGCCTCGGTGATCTTTTTTGCATTTTGGGAGGACGTTTTTTCAAAATTTTGCGGAATTTTATCCCAAAGGGGTAGACATTTGCCAAAAAACAGTGTATAATATAATACGCCAGACGAACAATATCAATATTCGCCAAGCGAACAATGCATTTAGTTCGTCAAGCGAACAATGTTGGATTGGATTAGATGAAGCGAGGAGAAAATCATGGCTGAGGTACAGGATTACACGAAAAATTATATGAAAATAGACGAGGCGGCAGAGAAGTGGGGGATCACGGTGCGCAGAGTGCAGGCGATGTGCGCCTCGGGCAGACTTGGTGGCACGATCCGTCTTGGGCGCGACTGGATGATACCGAGAGATACCGTCCGTCCTGCCGACGGAAGAACCAAGGCGGCACGGGAGCAGCAGCAAAACGCCGATATGCCTCTGCCGAGAAAAACCCCCTTTCTTTATATGACCGATCTTTATAACACGCCCGGAACTGCCGACAAGGTGGGAGAGAGCCTTGCCTACAACCACGAGGCGCAGGTTCTTTTCGAGGCGGAGGTCGCGTATTCGCGCGGCGAGATAGACAAGGTTTATGCGAGCGCGAGTTATCTTCTCTCCAAGCACTCGGGATTTTACGCCGTGCTTTCGGCGGGTATGCTGCTTGCTATGTGCGCGATCTGGAAGGGCGATATCAATATGTGGAGAAAGGCAAAGGTGCATATTGCCGAGGCTCCCGCAAAGAGCGACGACGACCGCGATACGATGCTGCTTGCGATCAGTGCGGTGGACATTATGGTATATAACGTGGAAAACTTCCCGGAATGGTTCAAAAAGGGCAGCTTTGAGCCGCTTCACAAGGATGCATATCCTGCGGCAAAGGTATATTACGCCAAATATTTATACGCCTTTGGCTACGCCGTGGCAATGGGACTGCACAGAGTAGAGGGAACACAGGGACTTTACATTATGTCTGTGATCTCCTATGCGGTGGAGCCCATGATCTCGTGGGCAAGAGCAAATAATACGGTTATGTCCGAGATATATCTTCGTCTTACCTGCGCCGCGATATATCACAACTGCGGCAAGGAGGATGACGCGATCAGACACATTGACAAGGCTATAGAGCTGGCGCTCCCCGACAGATTCTACGGTGTTTTAGCCGAATACTGCCGTGCGCTTGATGCGTTGATAGAAAGACGCCTGTCGATCATTGACGAGGAGGCGTGGAATGAGGTGAAAAGGCTTCATAAAATATATAACGAGGGATGGTCCAAGCTCAGCGGTGCGGTGCGCGGCAAGCAGATACTTACTACGCTTTCCCAGCGTCAGCGCGAGGTGGCGAAGCTTGCGGCGTTCGGAATGAGCAATCAGGAGATCGCAGACCGCGTTAATATGTCGCTTGCGGGAGTCAAGCAGGCGATCAAGATCGTATCCGAAAAGAGCGGTCTTTCGAGAGATAGCTTTGCGGCGATACTTTGATTTTACATATCCAAAGGTCGCCCTCTGAGATATATTTGCTTTTTCGGTCGGCAAAAAAATGTAGCCAAAAAAAGATAATTTTGGTAGTACCGAGACTTGAAAAAATCTGCTATACTGTTATCAGCAACAGGATGGCAGATTTTTTTGCTTCTTTGGAGGCGGAAGGGAGGTACTTGTGTCGGATAAGCTGATTGGCAGATCGAATGCTCCGCCTGAGGAGAACGAGATATATAAGGTGATCGAGCTTCACGGAAATCGCTTCGAGATCCGATACGGATACTACGAGGATATCGACCGTGACTACGAGCCGGTTCCGATATATCCCGATTTTATTAAAGAGCCTGTCTACACGGACGGGGGCGAGCCGTTCGTCACTCTGATGCAGGACCCCTGCGAGAGCTACGAGCCGAGTGGGAGGTGCAGCGACCGCGATTGCGGAACCTGCGTACATATAGCGCGAGGACACGATCTTATCGGTATATGTAAATGTGAGAAAAATAAAAAGTCAACATAAACCAAATACGGTAAAAAGGAGAACAACCATGAAAAAAAGAAACACAGTACTTAAGACAACGAGCATATTGCTTTCGGTCTTTATGATCGTTGCGGCGCTCGTGGTGCTTGGCACCTTCGCGGTAAGCGCGACACCGTCCACGACGACGATCGATGGGGAGACCTATTATCTGATCGGAACGGCAGAAGACCTTGCTTGGTTTGCCAACGAGGTAAATGAAAATGATAAATATAAAATCAACGGAAAGCTCACGGCGAATATCGATCTTTCCTCGATATGCTCGGAAACGCTTGGCTCATGGAAGCCGATATCAGGTTATCAGGGCATCTTTGACGGTGCAGGCTTCGAGATCAGCGGTCTTTATTGCACCGGTCAGGAAATGGGCGGCTTGTTCGGTAGGCTTTACGATGCAAATGCAGTAGTTAAAAACGTTACCGTGCGCGGCTACGTCAGCGGTACGAGGTACGTTGGCGGTGTAGTCGGTTACCTCTACTCAACTGGAGCCAAAGTCATTAACTGCGTAAATTATGCCACTGTTAGTGCTTCAAATTCCTCAACATCTAATGACCTTTATATTGGAGGAGTTGTGGGTTATTTTAGCGGTGGCGAAGGCTCGGTAATAGAGAATTGCATAAATTACGGCGATATTACTGCAATTCCCACTGTCTCGGGAGCGGAGGTTTATATCGGAGGTATCACGGGCCGGTCGGTCGCAGAATCCGTTATCCGAAACTGTGTTAATTACGGTGATGTCAGCGACGGCGATACCACCAGCGTAGGCTGGGTGAATGCAGGCGGTATCGTTGGTTTTACCAGAGGAAACGTTATTAACTGCTATAACGAGGGAGATATTCACCAGTACGGTGTAAAGAATAGCCAGAAGCTTGGCGGTATTGCAGGTTCGGCTTATGATTCTGCAAAGATCGAAAATTGCTTCAACAACGGTTCTTTGGGCTCCAATGCAGATGCAACTATTGGCGCCGTTACCGGTGAGCTTTTTGGAACGATAAACAATACCTATTGGAATACCGAAAACACCTCGCTTAATGTCAGCGATTATTTGAGCTCCGGCTCTACAGTAAATAATACAAGCGGTCTTTCGGCAGCAGAGCTGGCTACGGGCGTTGCTGCTTACAATATGGGCGAAGCGTGGGGTCAGGAGCTCGGCGTTGACGCTATTCCCGTCCTCGGCGGAATGAAGGTGTATTACACCATAGATCCCGCAACGCTCTGCACGGCGACAACACCTACTTATTATTATGCAAACAGCGAAAACACCAAGAGAACTCACGACGCAAGTATGCCTCACGAGGAATACGAGAACGGCTTCTGCCCGATCTGTGACGGCTATGAGCCCGCTACCGACGGTGACGGCGACGGATATCTTGAAATCGGCAACGCAGGTCAGCTTTATTGGTTTGCGGCGCAGGTAAACGGCGGCAACACCTCTCTTAATGCTGAGCTCGTTGCTAATATCACCGTTAACAGCAACGTTCTGACTGCAAGCGGAGATCTGAACGGCAACCCCGAAGACTTCCGCGCGTGGACACCCATTGGCGATACGAATGAAACCATGTACAGAGGAACGTTCCAGGGCAACGGATACGTTATCAGCGGTCTTTATGCGAAAGATTACGGCGTTGGCTTTATCAAGAAGGGAACTTACGCTAATGTTTACAATCTTGGCGTGCTTGACTCATATTTTGAAAATACCGGCTATGCATCCGGCGCCATTTTGGGCTCTATGAATACAAACGGTACGATTGAAAACTGCTTCAGTAATGCCACTATTGCGGGAAGCAGCTATATCAGCGGAGGTCTTGTTGGCAGATCGGCCCATTATACAACTGTAAAAAATTGCTACTATTTCGGTAAAACCGTTGGCGATCCTTTCGTGAACAGCGGTGGCAGCTGGTATGATGAAAAGTGCAGTAACAACTATTACGTTTCTTCGGTAGATGACGGCTTTGATTTTACCACCGCTATTACGATGGAAGACGTTACCTCCGGTAAATTGGCGTATATGCTCGGAGGAGCATTCGGACAGAATATTGACAACGGCGAGACCGTACAGTCCTATCCCGTTATCAGCGACGCAAAGGTATATTACGGCTACACCACCTGCGACGAAGCGCAGAGTGCTCCCATCTATACTAACAACAGCGCGGCAAGCGCAACAAAGCCCGAGCACCATGATTTCGTATACGCGGCAAGCGGCAGCGAGATCACAAAGCACTGCGGCGAGTGCAACAAGCTGGTGGGTACGGCAACTATTACCGCAACCGACAGCAGATACACGGATCTTCCCGTTACCGCGGCTGTAAGCGGCACGGGTGACTATGCAAGCGCAAGCTTCGTTATTACCTATACCGATGCAGAGGGCAATAGCACGACCACCGCTCCCGTGGCGATCGGAAGCTACACTGCATCCTTCACCGAGGGCGGCGTAACCGCTTCGGTAAACTTTACAATCTCCAAGGGACTTCTCGACGTATCGGTTGCTCCCGCGGCTACTCACGAATACGGCGACACCCACGTCGGCAAGGCTATTAGCGGCAAGGTGGTTATAAGCGGCAACGAGGCGGTCGAGATCACGGGCACGTGGGCTTGGGTAGACGACACGACTACCGCGACCTTTACACCCGACGCAGAGTTCGTTGATCTTTTCGAGACTCTTGCACCTCAGACGGTTACGGTTACTGTGACCGAGGCAACTCCCGTTATCACCGTTACCTCTCCTTCGCCCTCGATCATGCCCGGCATGAGCATTATACTTGACAGAGAGGTTGAAAATCCCTACACCGACACCCCTGCAACTCTCCCCACAAGCTTCCGTTACGTATATAAGATCGGCGAGAGCGGCTCGCTTCAGTATCAGAGTGGCGAGAAGTTCACCGTTCCGAGCGACGTTTCGGTTGGCGAGAAGATCTACGTTTACGTGGAGAATATCGCAGAAGCAGGCAAGTATTCGGTTGGACAGTCCAACGTGATAGAGCTTCTGGTGGGTCAGGTTGATTACTCGGGCACTATTGACAATATCGTTGCAGATCTTGATGCGGCAAAGGCTGATCTGCAGACCAAGATAGACGAGAAGGCTGACGCTTCCGACCTTGCGGATGCGATCACAAATCTCAATACTGCGATCACCAACGCGCAGAATGCGGCAGAGACCTTTGCGGCAGATGCGGACGATGCTCTTAAGGCAGTGCTTCAGGGCGAGATCGCATCGGCACAGAGCACACTTCAGAGCGCTATCGACGGCGTGAAGGCGGAGCTTGACGCGGCGAAGGCAGATCTTCAGTCCAAGATCGATGCTAACGCGGGCAACATCACCGCAAACTCAGACAGAATCACCGCAGAGGTTGCTGATCTCAATCAGAAGATCACCGACGCGAAGGCAGTTCTCGAGGCGGCAGACGGAGCGCTTGGCGTAAGAGTTGACGGCGTTGAGGCATCTTTGGCATCGGCACAGAGCACACTTCAGAGCGCTATCGACGGCGTGAAGGCGGAGCTTGACGCGGCGAAGGCAGATCTTCAGTCCAAGATCGATGCTAACGCGGGCAACATCACCGCAAACGCAGACAGAATCACCGCAGAGGTTGCTACTCTTAACGACACGATCGCTGACGCGAAGGCAGTTCTCGAGGCGGCAGACGGCGCACTCGGCATCAGAATCAACGGCGTTGAGGATGCACTTGAGGCGGCAGAGGGAGCACTTCAGAGCGCGATCGATACCGTTGCGGCAGAGCTTGAGGCTGCAGAGGCAGAGCTTATGTCTAAGATCGACGCAAACTCGGCAGGCATCGGCGCAAACTCCGAAAAGCTTACCGCAGAGGTTGCCAATCTCAATCAGGCGATCGGCGCGGCTAAGGCTCTTCTCGAGGCGGCAGACGAGGCAAATCTCAGCTCTCTTACCGTAAAGATCGACGACGCGGATAAGGTTCTTGACGCGGCTATCAAGGCAGTTCAGAAGAATCTTGACGATGCTAAGTCGGCGCTTGAGTCCAAGGACGGCGTGCTTGCAGAGGAGCTTGCAAAGCTCAGAGCAGAGATGGCAGAGGCTGACGAAAACGCGAAGTCCGAGCGCACCGCGATCACGGTCGTAGCGATCGTGGCGGTTTGCGGAGATATAGCACTCCTCGCTTGGCTCGTTATCTCGAAGCTGAAAAAGGGCGGTCTTTGATAGTATAAATTAAAAAAATACGTGATCTGATCGCACGAAATCACGGCGGTGGGCATTGCCCACCGCCTATCTTTTTGCCGCGCGGATTTTTACGTGCACGGACTTGACAAATCTCCTTTATTTTGTTAGAATATAATCGTAGAGCAGGGTGTGCTCGCGAATTTTGGTCTTTAGGCGAAATTCGTCAAAAAAATCGCCGTCATAATCGGCGGAACAGGGGATAATATGACCAACAGAGAAAGATTTATTTCGATCTACAAGGAAAAAATAAAAAGAGACGGAGCGGAGAAGCTGCTTGACTATCTTTGCTCGGAGGGAAGCGACTTTTTTACTGCGCCTGCCTCGACTCGCTTTCACGGCAATTACGAGGGCGGCTTGGTCGAGCACACGCTCAACGTTTACGACTGCCTTTGCGATATTCTCGCGCGCCCGAGGATCAAGGAGACCTACGGCATTGAGTACAGCGAGGAGAGCGTTGCGATCGCGGCTCTGCTTCACGATCTTTGCAAGGTGAATTTCTATAAGGTCAGCTTCAGAAACGTCAAAAATGCCGAGGGAAGATGGGAATCGGTGCCGTATTACACGATAGAGGACAATCTGCCCTACGGTCACGGCGAAAAGTCGGTTTATATCGCTTCGGGTTACATGAGACTGACGCGCGACGAGGCGTTTGCGATCCGCTATCACATGGGCTTTTCGGGCAACGAGGATCCCGGTAACGTGGGCAAGGCGCTTGAAATGTTCCCGCTTGCGTTCTTCCTCAACTGCGCCGACACCGAGGCGGCTTACTTTATCGAGGGCTCAAATACCTGATTTGGAGGTTTTGCGGCGAGTGCCGCGGAGAGATAATATGATCAACGAAAGAGAATTGATACAAGAGGCACTTGAGGCGAGAAAAAGCTCACACTCGCCATACTCACACTTCGCCGTAGGCGCGGCGCTTTTGTGCTCGGACGGTCAGGTGATACGGGGCACGAACGTGGAGAACGCCTCGTTTGGCGGAACTATTTGCGCGGAGAGGTCGGCGTTTCTTGCCGCGATCAGCATGGGCAAGCGCGATTTCCTGGCGGTTGCTATCGTGGGCGCTCCGCACGGCGATAGGATCGACAAGATCTGCGCTCCTTGCGGGATCTGCCGCCAGTTTATGTCGGAATTTTGCGGACCTGACTTTAAGATCGTTCTTTACGACGGCGAGGGTCCCGTGCTCAGAACGCTTGGCGAGCTTTTGCCCGACACGTTCTTGCTGAAGGGTGACGAATGATGGCGGGCGAGAACAAGAAGGGTGCGGTCGGCACCTGCGAAAGCTGTGAATTTTACGACTATGACGAGGAATGGGACGAATACGTTTGCTCGATCTCGCTTGACGAGGACGAAATGATAGATTTTCTCGGTCGGAACACAAACAGATGCCCTTATTATCGCTATTACGACGAATATAAGAGCGTTCAGAAACAAAATTGATAAAAAACAAGGGATTGGAAAATGGAAGAACAGAAAAAGATCAGGCATGATTCGTTTCAGATAATCATGTGCATTGTTGTGGCGTGCATTCTGACGGTGATTGCTTTTCACGTGAATTGCAAGATCGTGCCGAAGATAGTGGAAAAGCTTACCGAAAAGGGAAATTACAAAAACCTTATCTGGATCGTTGAGCATATTGCCGCGTTTCTTCCCGTGCCGCTTGTGGCGACGGTTATGGCGATCTTCTACTCAAATAAGCAGAACTACGTGCCCGTGCACAGCCGCAAGGAGCAGGTGTTTATCGCCTGGATGGTCGCGGTGTTTGTCTACGTGGTCATTCTCGGCTTCGTGCTTCTGAACAAAAACGAGCCTGTGGGTGAGGCTGTGGGTGATAAGGTCAAAACTCTTTGGGATATCAGCGCAGAGTGGTTTTTTGCGCAGATAATTCCCTTTGCCGTGCTGATATCGTATCACTCGGTGCGCGTTGGCAGCGAGGAGAGGGAGTTAGCCGAGAGCAGTGACGGAAAAAAGCGTGTGGAAGGTTAAAATGAAAAGAATTTTTGTTGTTTGCCTTGCTCTTTTGCTTGCTTTTGCGTGCGTTGGATGTATTCAGGCGCCCGTGGAGGAGAGTGAATGGGAGGGCAAGGAGGAATTTGTCGCCGCCGACGGTATGAGCGAGCAGGTGGCGAATAACGCTGCCAAATACGAGGAATACAAGAGCAAGGTCGGCTTGGCGTTCAAGCAGAACGGAGAGAGCGACGCTTCTTGCTTTGAGCTTGAGGCGGTGGGCGAAAATGAGGTCAGGATCGTCAAATATATCGGCGAGGAGAGCATTGTCGTGATCCCCGAGAGGATCGGCGACGCCACTGTGGTGGCGATCGGCGAGGGCGCTTTTGCAAGCGCGACCGTGCGCGCGGTATACGTGCCTGACAGTGTGAAATCGGTAGAAAAGGGCGCTTTTGCGGGCGCTTCGGCGCTTGTTACTCTGCGCGTGCCCTTTATCGGTGACGGTGGGGAGAACAGTCACTTTGGCTATATTTTCGGGGCGGACAGCCACGAATACCACGCGGTCAAGGTGCCTGCGACGCTTGAGGTCGTTATCGTCGGGGCGGGTGACTCTGTTGCGGAGAACGCTTTTGCGGGCTGCAAGTCGCTTTGCGCGGTCGTGCTCCCGAATACCGTTAAATCTATTGGGAAATTTGCTTTTTACGAGTGCTTGCGCCTCGTTTACACCGAGCTTGGAGGCGCGGTCACAGAGGTGGGAAGCTACGCGTTTGGATATTGCTCAACGCTCTTTTCGATCTCGCTTGCGAGTGCGGAGCGCGTTGGATTCGGTGCGCTTTATTCCTGCGGCTCGCTTTATTCGCTGACCTTGTCGGTCGTTGGAGAGAGTGCCGAGAGCAATCGCTTCTTTGGCCATATTTTCGGCGCGGAGAGCGCTGATTACAATGCCAATTTCGTGCCTGCGAGTCTGCGCGAGGTGAATCTTGTTGACTGTAATGAGATCCCCGACAGAGCCTTTGCCGGCTGCGCTTATATTGCAAAATTCGCGCTTGGAGAGGGAATAGAGAGCGTTGGAGTAAGAGCTTTTTACAGTTGTCGCTCTCTTAAGTCTATTGATATGCCCGATTCGGTGATCTCGATCGGTGACGACGCATTCTTTGGGTGTGACAATCTTGAGGCTATTGATTTCGGAGCAGGTATTACAGACATTGGTATGCAGGCGTTTTACGGGTGCAGGTCGCTCAAGTCGGTCGCGATTCCCGACAAGGTGACCGAGATCAAGAGCTCGACCTTTGCGCTTTGCGAGTCGCTTTCCTCGGTCACGCTTGGAGGCGTGAAGCTTGTTGGCAAGGATGCCTTCAAGGGCTGCACCTCGCTTACTCCTATTGATTGTAGCGGAATTGAGGTCGCGCAGGGAAACGATTGCCTCGTTAAGCTGCCCGAGGAGACAGGGGAATAATATTAAATAAAAGCCACGACCGTCACGGTCGTGGCTTTTGTGTTATGACATTTTCTGCTTTTTACACTCTGCGCGGTACTCGGTCGGGGTCATTCCCGAGAGCTTTTTGAAGAGTCTTGTGAAATAGTGGATACTGTCGAAGTGCAGATCCTCGGCGATCCTTGTGAAGCTGTCGTTTGACTCGGCGATCATTTTCTTCGCCTTGCCGATCTTCTTTTCGTTGATATATTCGACAAGCGTTTTGCCGGTTGCCGCCTTGAACTCCTTACAGAGCGTTGAACGGTTGGTCTTGAACAAAAACGCCAGCTCCTCTATCGTGATCCTTTCGCGGTAGTTGAGATCTACGTATTCCACCAGCTCGCTTTGACTGAGCGGCGGTCTTAGGTTTTCCTCGATATTTTCGTTGTAATAATACTCGCGGACCAGCTTAAGAAGAAAATACTCAAGCAGTATTTTGAGCATCTGCTCGGCTCCGTAGCTCTGCTTTTTCTTTTTTTTCATATTGTGCGTCGGGATGTTGAAGGGAGGGGCAAACACGTTGCGCGCCTCCTTTACAATCTCGGCAAGCTTTTTGATAGCCGATTCGTTAAGCGTTATCGGTGTATTTGCCAAGACCTCGAGCGCATTTGTGTCGCATTTGAAGCCGATTATGATGACGGTTGGGTTGGTCTCGTCGCTGCAACGGAGCGAGTGCGAGTCGTTGGGGCGGTGAATGATGAGCTGATTCTTCGACAGCTTTCCTGTGTAGCTCTCGGAGATGATCTGCAGCTTTCCCGTGTTGACAAAAACCAGCTCGTAGAACGGATGCCTTTCGTCAGCCGTTGCAAAGTTCTTGTCAAATTCGAAAAAGTGAATGTTCACGACGCCCGTTATGTTGAGGTTCGTTTTAAGTACTTTTGTAATATATTCCATGATTTGATTATAGCAAATATCACGATTTTGTCAAGATAATTATTAAATTTAGTAAAAAAATTTACGAAAGTTCAAAAATTATTGAAGATAATGCAAATACAAAAAAGAGCAAAAAAGGTATAATGAAAACGTAAAAAAATTAACCCGCAAAGGAGAAGAACCATGAACAGAGTATGTATCCCCGATTGGGAATATCAGGAAAGAATCCAGAAGGCAGCCAAGATGCTCCGCGAGCGCGGGCTTGACGTTATGATCGTAGCATCCACCGAGAGTGACTACGCTAACGCAAGATATTTTTCGGGCTTCTGGCCTCTCTTTGAAAGAGCGGGCGTTGCTATCAGCGCAAACGGTGACGCGGCGCTTCTCGTTGGTCCCGAGTCCGCAGTTTTCGGAAAGGACTTCGGCAAGATCGACAAGGTATTCGTTCTTCGCGAATTCCGTGAGTCCGCAGACCCCTCCTATCCGGAGCTTCAGGCGAGCACCTTTAACGACGTATTCAAGGCTATCGGCGTTACCGGTGAGCACATCAAGATCGGTCTTGGAAGCTACGTTGAGTGCACTCTCCCCATTTACGAGGGACTTAAGGACGCTTATCCCAAGGCTGAGATAGTGAAGTGCAACGATATTATGGTATCTCTCCGTCAGATAAAGAGCGCTAACGAGCTTGCTTGTATCCGCGAGGGCTTCCGCATTATCGAGCTTGCTACCGACGAGGTTATCAGATCCCTCAAGCCCGGTGTTACCGAGCTTCAGATGGTTGGCGTTGCTCAGAGAGTTATTTATGAAAACGGCGCAGAGTACGAGGGTCTTCCTATGTACGTATTCAGCGAGGAGAGCACCCGTCACGCTATCAGCCGTTCGCGTTACAGAGAGATCAAGAAGGGCGATATCGTCCAGCTCAACCTCTCCGCGAAGATAGACGGCTATTCTCCCAGTATCGGACTTCCCGTTATTATGGGCAAGCTTGAGGGCGAGCGCCGTGAGCTTGTTGAGTTCTGCCGTCAGATGCACGAGTGGACCGGCGAAAATCTCAAGGCCGGCGTTATGGCGAGTGACGTTGCAAAGGCATTCCTTCAGAAGTACAAGGATGCGGGATATGAGAAGAACTACGTTTACGGTCCTTGCCACGGAACGGGTATGATCGAGGTCGAGGCTCCCTGGATGGAGACCAGCACCGACTATCTGCTTCAGGAGAATATGACCTTCCAGATCGATACCTTTATCTCCGGACCCACCTTCGGTTGCCGCTGGGAAAAGGGCGTTGCCATCAAGAAGGACGGTATCGAGAGCTATACCGATTACCTCAAGAAGGGCATTATAGAATTGGAGTTCTGATATGGAAGTGTGCGGAAAGAAAAATTGGATCATCCCCGATTGCGAGCTTCCTCCCGAGGGTGAGGGCGAGCTTAAGGGCCACGAGAGCGTGATCGTTGTTAACGACACCGACAAGACCGCGCACATCAAGGTAAAGCTGTTCTTTGTGGATAAAGAGCCTTATACCGACATTGAGTGGGTGGTTGAGCCCCAGAGAGTCAAGTGCTTCCGTATGAACAACGTCGACGATATGTGCGGATACGTTGTTGAGAAGGAGACTCAGTACGCGATGAAGCTCGAAAGCTCCACCGAGATCGTAGTGCAGTACGGCCGTCTTGACAACCGTCAGGTCAATCTCGCATACTATACGACTCTTGCGTTTTGAGGAGATCAGCGTGAAGGTTACTTTCATCCAAAGGTGAAATAGACTGTTTTGCGCTCGAATTTTGCCGTTGGCAAGGTTCTTCGATTACTGTTTGTGCCGCCATAGGCGGCGGAATGGAGATTATTATGATTTTGGATCATTCTTTCCCAAGAGAGGTCGAGAGAGTACAGAGGGAGCGTATTCCGCTTGTTATCCCTGCGGGAACAGTTGAATATCACGGTCCTCATTGCTCCTACGGCTGTGATACCCTCGTTGCAGAGGGCTTGATCAAGGAGCTAATGAAGACAAAGGAGATCATGCTTGCGCCCACCATCAGCTACAGTCCCTCGAGCTACGCGGTCGGCGACGACAAGAGCGGCACGGTGCACGTTGAGGAGAGAGCTTTTGAAAACTACGTTTATTACGTGTTTATGAGTCTTCTTTCGGCGGGATATCGCAACATTTACGTGGTCATTCACCATCAGTTTGAGCAGGAGAGCGAGATGCCGATGACTCTTTGCTACCGTATGGCGGCCAAAAGAGCGACTATGGCGTATCTCGAAAAAACGCTCGGTCAGGGCTGGTGGGGAAGTGAAAGCTACGCTAATTACTACGAGCAGCTTGAGGGCGACAACAACCCCTTCAACTGGATCAAGGTCATTCCCACGATGAGCACCGCGGTTCAAAATGCCACGGGCTATGATCACGCGGGCGAGTTTGAGTGCTCGATACTTATGGCGCTTTATCCCGATTGCGTGGAGCTTGACCGGATCGGTGAAAGACCTCATTGGTTTACCAAGAGCGCCGAGAGGGCAAATGCCGAGCTCGGTGAGAAGATGGTAAAGCTTTCGCTCGAATATCTGGACAAGGCTATTCGATAATAAAACAAAAAACGCTTGTGAGCATTCACAAGCGTTTTTTTGTGTGTAATTATAGATTATTTGAGAGCTCGCATAGAGTTGAGGATCGCTATGACCGCAACTCCGACGTCTGCGAAGACTGCGACGTTGAGTCCTACGAGTCCAAGTGCGCCGAGCGCGAGCACGCCTGCCTTGACACCGAGCGCGAAAACGATGTTTTGTATCACGATGCGGCGTGTTTTCTTGGCAAGCAAAATGGCGTCGCCTATTCTGTCGAGATCGTCGTTCATAAGCACGACGTCGGCGGCTTCTATTGCCGCATCCGAGCCGAGCGCGCCCATGGCGATGCCGACGTCGGCTCTTGCGAGGACGGGGGCATCGTTGATGCCGTCTCCAACAAAGGCTACGTTTGCGCCGTTTTTACTCTTTTGGAGGAGGGTTTCGATCGCTGTCACCTTGTCGGCGGGGAGGAGCTCTGCGTGATATTCGTCAATGCCGAGCTCTGATGCGGTCAGCTTGGCTTCTGCGGCGCGGTCGCCCGTGAGCATAACGGTCCTTTTGACTCCAAGCTTACGAAGCTTTGCGAGAGCGGAGGTTGCCTTCTGTTTGGGGCGGTCGGAGACTGTGATCGCTCCGAGATATTCGCCGCCATGTGCTACGTAGACCGTCACTCCGCGCTCCGCGAGGATGTCGGAGGGCAGGGAAATGTTGTTTTCTCTCATTAGCTCAGCGTTGCCGACAAGCAGGAGCTTTTCGTCTACAAGAGCCTTGACTCCACGTCCCGAGACTTCCTTGATTTCGGTCGCTTCGTGCCCTGTGGCGCAAATTTCGGCGTTTGCGGCGGTGATTATAGCGAGCGAGATGGGGTGAGTTGAATATTTTTCTGCGGAGGAGGCGAGGGAGAGCAGCTTTGCCCGGTCGATTCCTTTTGTTTTTATATTTGTTACCGTAAAATTGCCCTCGGTGAGAGTGCCGGTTTTGTCAAAGACTACGGTGTCGCACTTGGCGAGTGCATCAAGATAGCTTGAGCCCTTGACCAAGATTCCCTTGGAGGACGCCGAGCCGATGCCGCCGAAATAGGAGAGCGGCACCGAGATGACGAGCGCGCAGGGGCAGCTTATGACGAGGAAGGTCATTGCGCGACCAACCCAATTCTGCCAGACGGCAAGGCTATCTGCTCCGATGATAAGCGGAGGGAGGACTGCCAGAAGTACCGCCGCACCGACGACCGCGGGGGTATAAAAGCGAGCGAATTTCGTGATGAAATTCTCGCTTTTCGATTTGTTTTCAACCGAGCTTTCGACAAGCTGAAGTATTTTTGAGACGGTCGAGTCGCCAAAGAGCTTGGTGACCCTGATTTTTATAAAGTCCTGCATATTGACGCATCCGCTGAGCACTGTGTCGCCTTCCTTTACGTCGCGCGGAAGCGACTCGCCCGTAAGTGCGACGGTGTTGACCGAGGAGCTACCCTCGATTATTTCGCCGTCGAGCGCGATCTTACCGCCCGGCTTGACGCAAATTACGTCTCCTATTCTGATCTGCTCGCAGGGTATTTCTACAAGCTCGCCGTCGTCGTTCTCGATGAATGCCGTGTCTGCGCGGATCGAGAGCAATGCCTTAATCGAGCCGCGGCTCTTATTGACCGCGACGTGCTCGAAAAGCTCACCGACGCTATAAAAGAGCATGACGAAGACCGCCTCGGAGTATTCGCTGATTGCGAAAGCGCCGATCGTGGCGATCGACATCAGGAAATTTTCGTCGAACATCTGACCGCGCAAAATCCCTCTTGCCGCGCGCATCAGAACCGCGCCGCCGACTATGAGGTAGGGTATCATATAAAGCAAAAGCGATTGCAGATCAAAGCCGTTCAGATAGATAAGCTTGGGGATCAGGTCCAAATGCTCGGTCAGCGCGACCGATATCAGCGCAACTGCCGAAATAATGATCTTTATCAGTTGCTTTTTGTCCTTTTTTCGCATTTCAGTCTATAACGATGCGGCAGTCGGGCTCGATCTTCCTGATCGCCTTCTGAGCCGCCTTAAGTATCTTGTCAAAATCCCTTTCGTCTGCCTCGATCGTGAGCTTCTGTGTCATAAAGCTGACCGTTGCCGAGCTGACGCCCTCAATTTTGTTGATGGCTACTTCCATTTTCGCCGCGCAGTTCGCGCAGTCTACTTCGTCAAGTGTAAAGGTTTTTTTCATGATTTTATCCTTTCGTAGATACTTTTTGCATGGATTTTCTCTTCTTTCTTTGGAAAAGAAAGAAGCAAAGAAACTTCCCACAAGAAAAAGACAAAGGTTTTTCTTGAACGAGAAAGATTTTGGGAAAGAATGCCGCAAGAGCGCAGGCGCGGATTGCTGCAAAGAAACTTCCCACATGGGTTAAATAAAAATTATATGCTCCACCGTTTTAAAGCCTAAAACGTCTGTAGCTACATCTATCCTTGTTGAAGTTCTTTGGAGGTGCGGAACCTTTCTGCGAAAGAAAGGTTCCGCAATCCCTTTCCCTCACTCCTCTATATGCTCGACGCCCATGTTGATAATGGTTTTGACGTGGTCGTCATCGAGGGAATAGAGGACGGATTTACCGACCTTGCGGTATTTAACTATACGCGAATTTTTGAGGACGCGAAGCTGGTGGGAGATAGCGGACATGCTCATACCGAGCTTCTCGGATATGTCGCAGACGCAGCACTCGCCGTTAAAGAGGAGGTAGAGTATTTTGATCCGAGTACTGTCGCCGATGACGGAGAAGAACTCGGCGAGGTCAAAGAAATGCTCGTCGTCGGGAAGGGAGATGTTGACGGCGGGGCTTTGGTCGGTGGTGTGAGCCGACCCGTGCTCACACACGGGCAATTTTTCTTGATCCTGATACATTTTGGCATCCTTTCATTCGATAGTTGAATAATTGTTCAAGTGTCGGTATAATTATATCATCGTGCGAGGAAAATGTCAAGGGGTTTTGATATTTTTTAGTGAAAAAAGCAAAATCCAACTGTCAGTTGTATAAAAAATCGGTGATACAACGGACGGTATGTTGTGTTTTTGAGTGAAATATGCTACAATATAGTAAAGGAAATCGATTATCCCGATACGTCGGACGCGGCGAAGGTGAGAAAGGAATTTTTTATGGATATTCAGAGCAACATATCTAACAACATCAAGAAATATAGAAAAGAGCTCTGCCTCAGTCAAGAAGCACTGGCGGAAAGACTCGGAGTGACATCGCAGGCGGTCAGCAAATGGGAGTGCATGCTTTCTATTCCCGATATCGATTCAATAATCGCTTTGTCGGAGCTTTTCGGGATCACGATTGACAAGCTTTTGCTTGACAAGGATAGCGATTCAGGCCGTCAGGAAAGTGCTTTTGAGAAGGATGACGGAGAAGGACAGCACTTTGACCGACGTGACATTCTCGGACGCTACTATTTTGATGCGTTGCCGGACGACAAGGATCTGCGCGTGCTTCAGTTTGTGGGCAGGAGGCTTATCAGAGAAAATGACTACAAGCGCGACATGATCATTCCGCTGGCTATTGATGAAAGATCTATCGGGGACGGGAAAACGGTGAACGTTCATATAGTCGGAAACGCGCATATTGAGGGAGACATAGGCGGAAATGTTACGGCGGGAGATGCTATCGCTTGCGGTAACGTAGGAATGTCGGTTCGTGCAGGCGACGGAGTTGCTTGCGGTAACGTAGGAATGTCGGTTCAGGCAGGAGACGGGGTTAACTGCGGCAACGTGGGGATGTCGGTTACTGCGGGGGATGGCGTTAATTGCGGAAATGTTGGTGCTTCGGTTACGGCAGGGGACAATGTGACCTGCGGCGACGTTCACACAATCACGAATTGCGGCGGTGATATTCATTGTCAGAAGCTTGAGGGTGAGATCAAGCACTGTGACGGCGTGGTTTACGTTGGATAATAAAAAACGAAGAAGCTTATGGCAGATACTAAAGGACAGTTTTGCAAGAATACGCTATATCTGCGCTGATTAAGATTCAGAGCTTCTCATCGAAAGCAAGTTCGATGTCGGTACGGATGCTGCCGTTGCTTTAATTAAATAATCAAATAGCCCGCTATGCTTCTTGCGAGATTACATAGCGGGCTTATTTTATCGGTTTTACTGTGACATATTATTCTACCCTCATCATTCTGTATCCAACGCCGATGTGGGTTTGGATATACTGCGGCGAGTTGGGTGTTGCTTCGATCTTTTTGCGGAGCGTTGCCATAAAGACACGTAGAGAGGCTACGTTATTCTCCCACGCCGCGCCCCATATTTTCTGTGTAATGAATGTATGCGTTAATACCTTCCCGACGTTTGCGGCAAGCAGACAAAGTATTTTGTATTCGATGGGAGTCAGGTGTAATTCTTCCTCACCGAGATATGCACAGCCTGCGGCATAGTCGATTCGCAAAGCCCCGTTTATAAATACCGAGCTTATGTTTTCGTTACGGTTAGCTGCTAATCTTCTTTGCATTACACGAAGCCGTGCCAAAAGCTCCTCTACGGAGAAGGGCTTTGTTAGGTAATCATCCGCACCTGCATCGAGGGCATCAATTTTATCCTTATCCTCACTGCGTGCACTGATCACGATGATAGGCATATCTGACCACGTGCGTATTCTCTCGATAACCTCAACGCCGTCCATATCGGGAAGTCCGAGATCAAGCAAAACAATATCGGGATTGTGCGAGGAGGCTTCCATAATAGCGTTGTTCCCGCTTTGTGCCGTTATAAATTTGTACTCGTGTGCCTTTAAGGTCGTAGTAATAAGATTGCGAACGGGCGCATCATCCTCGACTACGAGTATTAAGGGTTTATTCATTGATTTCCACCTCCTCCTTTGGCAGTGTAAAGGTAAATACCGCGCCGTGCGGCTTATTATCTGTTACGGTGATCTTGCCACCGTGAGCGTTTACAATGGATTTGCAGAGAGCAAGGCCAAGACCGAGACTTCTACGGTTATCGGCTATTTTATCTGCGCCCGTGTAAAACATATCGAACACACGACCCTTTATCTCGTCTGCAATTCCGCCCCCATTATCCGCTACGGTAATTGCAATTTCATTATCCTTTTCAGTTGCCCAGATCTCTATTGCAGAGCCTCTTGGTGTATATTTTATCGCATTATCGATCAGATTGATCAAGACCTGAACGATAAGCCTTGCATCCATCCGCGCAAGCATTATTCCCCTGCTTTCTTTGACCGTGAGCTTATGCTCGCTTGCGTTTTTATCGGTGCGCCTGACCGCTTCATCTATCACGTCGGAAACAAGCTCGGCGGACATCTGTATATTGCTCTTGCCATCTCCCATACGTGACACAGACAAAAGATTCTCTACAAGGCTGATGAGCCATTCGGAATCCTCACGTATATCGGTATAGATCTGTCGGCGCGTTTCTATGTCGAACACCTCGTCGTTTGCAAGCAGATTGTCTGCGTTGCCCGATATTGAGGTCAGAGGTGTACGGAGGTCGTGGGATATGGTGCGGAGCAGATTCGCGCGCAGCTTCTCTTGTTCGGCAAGGATCGCCGAGGCTTCCTTTTCTCGCGCGTTTCTCTCGCTTTCAAGCGCCAAGGCACATTCTCCGAGAATAGAGAGGAGAATACTGTTTTCAAAGGCATCGACCGTTTTGGTGCTTTGTATTCCGATCGCTCCATAAACCATATTGCTTGCGTGTATGGGATAATAAGTACAAGAATCGGTCTTGTGGAGGCTTGTGCCTGTGATGCCGAGCCTTGAGAGGTCATTATCACGAAGCGCGAAGGCATCGAGAGCTAACAGCTTTTTCGTTTGTGAGGAGGCTATTTCAAATATCTCATCAGCACTCTTTGCTTTAGCAAGCATTTGGTTGGTGTCAAGCAGTATTTTCGTTCTGTAAGCTGTCTGTGCAGATTGCTTGGCATGGCTTTTCATTCTCGCGGCTATACTACCCGTTACCAATGAAGCTACGAGCATCACGAGGAAGGTTATGGGATAGCCCTTGTCATAAGCCATTAAAGAAAATTTCGGCGTTGTGAAGAAGAAATTGAATAGCAGAACGCCTGCGGCAGAGCTGATAACCCAACAAAGCTTGCTTTCAACAATAGCCGAGGTTACAAGAACGGCGAGGATATATACAGTAATCACGTTCGCATCGGTAAAGCCTAAATAATGCAGTCCGAAGGAGATACCCGATGCAATTGCAAGTATCAGTGCGCTGATCGCCAATCCCTTGAGGGTGGATGCAAGCGAGGTTTTGCCAAACAAGTGAACTCTTTGCTCCTTCTGCTTGACCGTCATATCGGGAATGATGTGAACGTCAAGGCTTGGTGCGAGCTCGATGAGCTGATCGGTCAAGGATTGTTTTTTGAAAAGACGCTTCTTCGGAGCAACGCTTCTGCCGAGAACCACCTTGGTGATGCCGGATAGCCGCGAGAACTCGGCAATCTGAAAAGCAACGTTATCTCCGATTACGGTTGCAACGTTCGCTCCAAGTGACTCGGCATAGCGTATATTATCTGCAAGGCGAGCCTTATCCGCATCAAGCATAAGCTCCGAGGCGGGCGTTTGCACGTAAAGGGCTGTAAAGCTCGCTCCGAACGCTTTCGCCATCTTGGCGGCTGTTTCTATGATTCGTGCATTTGACGGGGCTGAGGAAAGGCACACGAGAATATGCTCTTTCGTATTCGTTTTTTTCATAAGCCCTTCCTCCTTCTGTTAGAATGGTTTTACTTGTTATTCAATTATGCAGCCGCACATAGTGCGGCAGTGCGAAGCACAAAGGCTTGCATCGCAAGACTTTCTGCATACATTATACCATATATTTGTGAAAAAATCTACAGTTTCCCGTCGAACAGCTCATCGAACAGCTCATCCTCGTATTGATATAAGGTCATATTAGCATCTCCGTGCTTTTTTTTATATGTGCGGATGTGTTCCAAAATCTCCTTGTCGGTCATATCGGTGGTAAGCATAACGCAGGACGGTTCTTTTTTCTTTTCTTCTTGTTCAATGCGTTTTTTGTTCTCGTCAAGAAATTTGTCAAGTCGCTTCATAACAAAAAAGCCGAAAACCATTACTCCGAGAACTGCAACTGCCAATATAATATCCCGAACTACCATTATGCCACCTCCTTTTGATTTTCCTGATTTGCGCTTATATCCTGAAGCACTTTTGAAGTGCTTTATATTCTCCGACGACCATTAAGGTCTTGTCCTCGGTCAGCACTGTATCCGGTGTAATGGATACGGTAAATTTGCCGTTGTTTTTAATTCCCATAATGTTGATCTTGTACTTTCGGCGGATATCAAGCTGTCCTACCGTCATACCGATACATTCATTTGGAACGGTGACTTCAAATATAGCGTGTTCGCCGTCAAGCTCAATA
>JAFULC010000018.1 GCA_017483305.1 Clostridia bacterium
CTTCTTGATACAGTAGTCAATGATCTGACCAAGCTGCTTCTTCTTAACTACGAATTCGATCTCAAGCTTAAACTGGTTATCGGGGTTGCTTCTGTCAACGAAGCCGAGGTCCTGAGGAAGAGGCTTGTTGAATATAAGGCGACCGAGAGTTGTGTCGATGACCTTGGACTTGATAACGCCGTCGATCTCCTTCTCCACTCTGACCTTGATCTTGGAGTGAAGTCCGATAACGCCGTTTTCGTAAGCCATAACGGCCTCGTTGTAATCCTTGAATACACTTCCCTCTCCGGGCTCGCCCTCCTTCATCATAGTGAGGTAGTAAGAGCCGAGGATCATATCCTGAGTAGGCGTAGCAACGGCACGGCCGTCCATGGGCTTAAGCAGGTTGTTTGCGGAAAGCATAAGGAATCTTGCCTCTGCCTGAGCTTCTGCGGAAAGCGGAACGTGTACAGGCATCTGGTCACCGTCGAAGTCTGCGTTGAACGCAGTACATACCAGCGGGTGAAGCTTGATCGCGCGACCTTCGACCAGAACGGGCTCAAACGCCTGAATAGACAGACGGTGAAGCGTAGGTGCACGGTTGAGGAGCACGGGATGCTCCTTGATGACGTTTTCGAGTGCGTCCCAAACGTCGGGATGTACTCTTTCTATCTTCTTCTGAGCATCCTTTACGTTGGTAGCCTTGCCCATTTCGGTAAGTCTCTTGACAACGAAGGGCTTGAAGAGCTCAAGTGCCATCTCTCTGGGAAGACCGCACTGATAGATCTTAAGCGAAGGACCTACGACGATAACCGAACGACCCGAATAGTCGACACGCTTACCGAGGAGGTTCTGACGGAAACGACCCTGCTTACCGCGGAGCATCTCGGAGAGAGACTTGTACGCGCGGTTGGAGGAGCCGGTAACAGCCTTTCCGTGACGGCCGTTATCGATAAGAGCATCTACCGCTTCCTGAAGCATTCTCTTCTCGTTTCTTACAACGATCTCGGGAGTCTTGGTCTCGAGCAGCTTCTTAAGACGGTTGTTACGGCTGATAACTCTTCTGTAAAGCTCGTTGAGGTCGGAGGAAGCGAAGCGTCCGCCGTCGAGCTGGACCATAGGACGAATGTCCGGAGGAAGTACGGGGATGGTGTCAAGTATCATCCACTCAAGCTTATTGCCCGACTTTCTGAAGGCCTCAACCACCTCGAGTCTCTTGATGAGACGAGCCTTTTTCTGACCTGCCGCAGTGATGAGCTCATTCTTAAGCTCAAGCGAGAGCGCCTCAACGTCTATTTTGGAAAGAAGCTCCTTAATAGCGGCAGCGCCCATGCCAACGCGGAATTCATCCTCGTACATTTCGCGGTATTCCATATACTGCTTTTCAGAGAGGACTGTTCCGGCGACGAGAGGGGTTGCACCGGGATCAAGAACTACGTTTTCTGCGAAATAAATCACCTGCTCAAGCTGCTTGGGGGAGATATCGAGTATCAAAGCCATTTTGGAAGGAATGGTCTTGAGATACCAGATATGCGAAACGGGAGCGGCAAGCTCAATGTGACCCATTCTTTCACGTCTTACCTTTTTGGTGGTGACGTCAACGCCGCACTTTTCGCACTTGCGGATCTCCTTGGAGTGAGAGTTCTTGTACTTTCCGCACGCGCAGGCTCCGTCCTTCTGGGGACCAAAGATGCGCTCGCAGAAAAGACCTCCAACCTCAGCCTTGAGAGTTCTGTAGTTTATGGTCTCGGGCTTGGTTACCTCGCCATAAGACCATTCTCTGATCATTTCCGGAGATGCCAGACCTATTTTTATAGATGAAAATTCATTATGTTCCACAGCTGTTCTCCTAACTGTAATCTGTAATTAAAAATTTCGTTCTGCTTCCTCGGCGGGTGACCGCCGAGGAAGAATAATTAGCCAATTAGAACAAATCCGAGTCGTCCTCGTAGGAATCGTCAGCGCCGAAGACGTCGTCCTCGTCGATGTAGTCATCCTCGTCGGGCTCTATGGGATTGCCGTCCTCGTCTTCAAACTGGAAGGACTTGCGAAGCTCGTCTTCGTCGGAATCAACGTATCCGAGATCGGAAAGATCGGTCATGGGCTTTCCGGAGTAACGGGGAGAATCGTCCTCGTTGCAAAGGGTGGAAAGCTTGACCTCCTCGCCCTTGTCGTTGAATACGCGAACGTCGAGCGCGAGAGCCTGAAGCTCCTTAACAAGCACCTTGAAGGATTCGGGAACTCCGGGGGTAGGAATGTTCTGTCCCTTGATGATAGCCTCGTAGGCCTTGCGGCGTCCGTTGATATCGTCGGACTTGACCGTAAGTATCTCCTGAAGCGTGTAAGCAGCACCGTAAGCCTCGAGAGCCCAAACCTCCATCTCTCCGAAACGCTGACCGCCGAACTGAGCTTTACCGCCGAGAGGCTGCTGAGTAACGAGAGAGTAAGGACCGTTGGAACGGGCGTGAACCTTATCGTCAACGAGGTGATGGAGCTTGAGGTAGTACATGATACCAACAGTAACGGGGTTATCGAAGGGCTCGCCGGTACGACCGTCGTAAACCTTCATCTTACCGTCGAAGAGCTTGAGCTTTTCCTTGAGTCTGAGGCTTTCGCAGTAATCCTTGTCAGCCTTTTCCTCCTCGGTAAGCTTGCGGTAGGACTTGTTGCCGTCCTCGCCGACCAGCTCCTCGTAAAGATCCTTGCCCTCGGGATTTTCGTTCGGGAAGAGATCGCGGCAGTAGCCCGCCATACGCAAGCACTCTGCGATATCCTGCTCGTTAGCACCGTCGAATACGGGGGTCATGATCTTCCAGCCGAGCTTCTTAGCCGCGATGCCGAGGTGGACCTCAAGCACCTGACCGATGTTCATTCGGGAAGGAACGCCCAGAGGGTTAAGACAGATATCAAGAGGAGTACCGTCGGGAAGGAAGGGCATATCCTCGGGAGGAAGGATGCGCGAAACGACACCCTTGTTACCGTGACGACCTGCCATCTTATCTCCAACGGAGATCTTTCTCTTCTGAGCAATGTAGAGCTTAACTATCTTGTTGACGCCCGCGGGAAGCTCGTCGCCTGCCTCGTGGGAGAATACTCTTACGTCAACAACGACACCGGATTCGCCGTGAGGAACACGGAGAGATGTATCACGAACCTCTCTTGCCTTCTCACCGAAGATTGCGCGAAGCAGTCTTTCCTCTGCGGTGAGCTCGGTCTCTCCCTTGGGAGTGATCTTACCGACAAGAATGTCGCCGGCTCTTACCTCGGTTCCCTTCTTGACGATACCCTCTGCGTTAAGATCCTTAAGTGCGTCGTCGCCGACGTTGGGGATCTCGCGGGTTATCTCCTCCGGACCGAGCTTGGTGTCACGAGCCTCGTGTGTATATTCTTCAATATGAATAGATGTGTAAACGTCATCTCTTACGAGCTTTTCGTTAAGAAGGACTGCGTCCTCGTAGTTGTAACCCTCCCAGGTCATGAAGCCGATGAGAGCGTTCTTACCGAGCGAGACCTCGCCGTTGCAGGTAGCGGGACCGTCTGCGATGACCTCTCCCTCTTCTACTCTCTGGCCGCGCTTAACGATAGGCTTCTGGTTGACGCAGTTGGACTGGTTGCTTCTCTTGAACTTGATCAGAGAATAAACGTCCTTGTGTCCGTCGTCTCTTACGACGGTGATGCTGTTGGCGTCAACTCTTTCAACAGTACCTGCGTACTTGGCAACAACGACTACTCCGGAGTCGACTGCAGCCTTGTACTCCATACCCGTACCAACGATAGGCGAGTCGGTAATGAGAAGCGGAACTGCCTGCTTCTGCATGTTCGATCCCATGAGTGCACGGGAGTTATCGTCGTTCTCAAGGAAGGGTATGCACGCCGTAGCAACCGAAACGACCATCTTAGGCGAAACGTCCATAAAGTCAACTCTGGAAACGTCAACCTCCATGATCTCAGTCTTGTCGCGGGCGGTGATCTTCTTGTTGATGAAGTGTCCCTCATCGTCAAGAGGCTCGTTACCCTGAGCAACGATGTACTTGTCCTCCTCGTCCGCAGTCATGTAAACGACCTCGTCGGTTACTCTGTGCTCAACGGTTCCGTTTTCGCCGGGGATATGAACTACCTTGCGGTAGGGAGCCTCGATGAAGCCGTAGTCGCTGATGCGAGCGTAGGTTGTAAGATAGGAAATAAGACCGATGTTAGGACCTTCAGGGGTCTCGATAGGACACATACGGCCGTAGTGTGTGTAGTGAACGTCACGGACGTCGAAGGAAGCGCGGTCACGCGAAAGACCTCCGGGACCGAGAGCGGAAAGACGGCGCTTGTGAGTAAGCTCTGCAAGCGGGTTGTTCTGGTCCATGAACTGCGAGAGCTGGCTGGAGCCAAAGAACTCGCGGATCGCAGTGGCAACAGGACGGGTGTTGATCAGCGCCTGAGGGGTCAGCTTCTCGTTGTCCTGAGTGGTCATTCTTTCCTTAACTATCTTGTCCATTCTCGAGAAACCGATACGCATCTGGTTCTGGAGCTGCTCGCCCACGGAACGAACACGTCTGTTTCCGAGGTGGTCGATATCGTCAACCACACCAACGTCGTGCGTCAGGTTGAGAAGATAGCTTACGGTCGCGAAGATATCGTCAACGGTGATGTGCTTGGGACAAAGCTCAGCCACTCTCTCCTTTGCCATCTCCTTGATCGCGTCAACGTCGCCCTCGCAAGCCTCGATGATCTCACGAAGCACGGGGAGGCTGACCTTCTCGGTGATTCCGCAATCTGCCAGATCAAATCCGAGCACGCACTCTGCGGGAATGGTGTTGTTGGAAACTACCTTTATTATATCGCCGTTCTCAAGCTCGATCGAAACCTCGTTAACTCCGTTGTTTTCGACAGCCATAGCCATCTCGGGCGAGAGCACGGTTCCCTTCTCGTAAAGGACCTCTCCGGTAAGAACGCTTACAACGTCCTCTGCGAGCTTGCGGTTTTCGATTCTCGAGCGGATCGCCATCTTGCTGTTGAACTTGTAGCGACCGACTGCCGCGATATCGTATCTTCTTGCGTCGAAGAAAAGATTGTGAAGAAGCTGCTGTGCGGACTCAACCAGGGGAGGCTCGCCGGGACGGAGCTTCTTGTAGATCTCCTTAAGGGATTCGATGGAGGGATCGGTACCGTTTTCAGCGGCAAGTCTCTCGCTCTCGTCCTTTTCGAGCGTAGCGATAAGACGGGCATCCTCGCCGAACAGCTTAAAGATATCCTCTCTGTGTGTAAGACCGAGTGCGCGAACGAGAACGGTAAGGGGGAGCTTGCGGTTCTTGTCTATACGAACGTACATAACTCCGTTGATATCGCTTTCATATTCGAGCCAAGCGCCTCTGTAAGGAATTACCTGAGCCGCGTAGGTCTTTTTACCTGTCTTGTCTACCTCGGAGGAATAGTACATACCGGGGGAGCGGACAAGCTGGGAAACTATAACTCTTTCAGCACCGTTGATAACGAAGGTGCCGTTTTCGGTCATAAGAGGGAAATCACCGAGATAGATATCGGAATATTTCACGTCACCTGCCTGCTTGTTGGTAAGACGAACGTTTACCTTCAGGGGCGCAGCATAGTTAACGTCACGCTCCTTGCACTCCTCAACGGGATACTTGGGCTTGGTATCGATAGAATAAGAAATGAAGTCTATCGAAAGATTACCCGAGTAGTCGGTGATAGGGGAAACGTCACGCAACACTTCCATGAGTCCTTCCTTAAGGAACCATTCAAAGGATTTCGTCTGGATCTCAACGAGGTTGGGAAGCTCCAGATTGAATCGTGAACGGGAAAAGGACATTCTCGTGTTTTTTCCGAGTTTTTGCTCTTTTACATTGACCATTAAATCAATCACTCCATTCAAAGAATTATGATCCGAACTTGGACAAACCCATGCAAAAAAGACGGATTTTGTCAAATTCTGACTGGCTTGTACTCAAAAATGGGCAGTACAAGCGATTATAATGCAGTTTAATATTATATCACCTAAAGTCAAGCTTGTCAAGAGGAAAATTGGAAAAAATTAAAATTTTTTAATATTTTTTTGAAAAAGCGCAAAAAAAGAGAAGCATCCTCACTTTTTGATGCTTCTCTTTTCATTATTTTAATTATTTCATCCCAACAACCGCTCTGACCTTATCGGCAATATTCGCCGCAGTCAAGCCGTACACTGTAATTTAATCAATCAGGCTTCTGCTTTTGTGATTTTTTCTGCAAACGCGCCTACAAATTCATCAATTGCACCCTCGACAATCAAATCTTTTTGGCAAATAAATCTGTGTGCAGGAGCACCACGACCACTGAATTTGAAACTGAACCAATCTCCGTGGTCTACAACTTCTTTAATGTCTGACAAATCGCGATCCAATGTAAAGCGTTGGCAGGTTGCTTCAATATAACCCTCTTCCAAACAAATGGAAATTTTTGTAGGGGATAAGGAGTCTATATCCTTTTTGGTCGGAGCAACAAATGCCATCAACACAAAAGCCGCAACTCCTAAAAGGTACATCAAGATAGAGGCAACTATGGAGTTCGTCCATTTGCTGAAAAGCGCAATGAAGGGATAGGCAATCACGGCAAATGCGAAAGTGCCGCCGAGCAACGTTGTTTTGACTTCCCTCTTGCGAATGAATTTTTTGCATTCGGAAGAAATCTCGCCTTCAAATCTTATCATTTTTACCTCCTATCAAAACTATTATCAGAACTTAAAGCCCTTATTTCATCCCAACAACCGCTCTGACCTTATCAGCGATATTCGCCGCAGTCAAGCCGTACTCCTCAAGCAACGGAGGCACCTTCCCGGATTTTCCGAATCTGTCCTCAACGCCAACGCGAAGCATAGGAACGGGGCAACCCTCGCATACTGTCTCCGCAACCGCAGAGCCAAGACCGCCAATAATGCTGTGCTCCTCGGCAGTAACGATCGCGCCGGTCTCCTTCGCAGCCTTCAGAATGATCTCCTTATCAAGAGGCTTGATGGTGTGAATATTAATAACTCTCGCATCAATTCCCTCTGCCGCAAGTGTCTCTGCCGCCTCAAGCGCAAGATGTACCATAAAGCCGGTAGCAATAATGGTAACGTCCTTGCCGTCGCGGAGCTGCATGCCCTTGCCAACCTCAAACTTGTGTCCCTCGGTGACGACAGGACAAGCAAATCTGCCAAATCTCAGATAGAAAGGACCGTAGGTCTGCATAGCCGCCTCAACCGCCGCTTTTGCTTCAACTGCATCCGCAGGATTGATGACCGTCATTCCGGGAATAGTTCTCATAAGAGCAATATCCTCAAGACACTGATGAGTCGCACCGTCCTCGCCAACAGTAATACCCGCGTGAGTCGCGCCGATCTTTACGTTAAGATGAGGATAACCGATGCTGTTTCTCACCTGCTCAAACGCTCTGCCTGCCGCAAACATCGCAAAGGAGGAGGCAAAAGCCATCTTGCCTGCCGCCGCGAGGCCTGCCGCAACAGAGATCATATTTCCCTCCGCGATTCCGCAATCGAAGAATCTGTCGGGATATGCCTTTTTAAACATCACGGTTTTCGTTGCCTCTGCAAGATCGGCATCGAGCACCACGTAATCATATTTGTCTGCAAGCTCAACGAGCGCCTTGCCGTAAGCTTCTCTTGTTGCAATCTTATCTGCCATTACGTTAACCTCCGATCTGTGCGTTAAGCTCCTCGACCGCTATCGCGTAGTCGGGATCCTTGGGCGCGTTGCCGTGCCAGTTTACCTTGTTTTCCATAAAGGAAACGCCCTTGCCCTTCGTCGTGTTTGCCACGATGGCGGTGGGTCTTCCCTTGCAAGCCTTCGCGTCGTTGAACGCCTTTTCGATCTCTTCAAAATTGTGTCCGTCGATCGTAATTACGTTGTATCCGAACGCCTCGAGCTTGCTCTCAAAGGGAGCGGGACCGATAACGTCGGCAACGGGACCGTCGATCTGAAGCTTGTTATAGTCGAGGATCACGCAGAGATTGTCAAGCTTGTAGTGGTTGGCAAACATAGAAGCCTCCCAAACCTGACCCTCCTCACTCTCACCGTCTCCGATGATAGCGTAAACTCTGTAATCCTTCTTGTTGAGCTTGCCCGCAAGCGCCATACCGCAAGCCGCGGAGATACCGAGACCGAGCGAGCCGGTCGTCATATCAACACCGGGAATACCCTTCATATCGGGATGACCCTGAAGACGGCTGTCGTGCTGACGGAGAGTCTTGAGCTCTTCAAAGGGGAAAAATCCCTTAAGAGCCAGCGCACTGTAAAGCGCGGGAGCGGTGTGGCCCTTGGAGAGCACGAGTCTGTCTCTGTTCTCGTTCTTGGGGTCGTCGACCGACACGTTCATTTCCTCAAAATAGAGGTAGGCGAGAATATCGGCGATCGAGAGCGATCCGCCGGGATGACCTGCGCCTGCCGCGTGTGTCGCCTCGATAACGCCGAGACGGATCTTGGCAGCTATCTGCGACAATTCCTTAATTCTTACGTTTTCCATATTAATCTCCATTCCGCCGCTTGTAGCGGCACAAATAGTAATCGATGAATTTTGCCGACGAGGCAAAATTTGTGCGTGAAAAAGATTAGTTCACTACCAGATGGAAGCAGCTTTCACGCTAATGTCCTTTCGGAGTTTATTTTTCCACCTCTATTATACTATAAGGAAAACAAAATGTCAACGAAAAAACCTCCTTTTCTTAAAAAATCAATGATTTTCAAACCCCGCGCGCAACTATAGACCTCTTTCCCTGTTAATTTCAAAAATCTATTGCAATATTTGTCCTGTTGTGATATACTGATATTAAATAAATCACAAAAAATATCCATACGGAGTCGAAAATGAAGAAAATAATCAGCAAAGCGGTATCAATAGCCGTTATTTTGATGCTATTGTTGAGCGTGCTTGCCCTCGGCGGATGCGCCGCGCAAAAGGAATTTGCCGAAAACACTATCATTTCCACAGTAATAAATGATAAGAAAACAAAAATCACTCTGAAGGCGGCGCTCACCGATGAATACGTGGACGAGCATTCGGACGAAAACGTCTACCTTCTGGCAACAGAGAGTGCCTACACGGGCAAATTAAAGGATGCCAAAGTCATCGCACACGCAAAGGTCAAGGGTAGCTTGACGTTCAGAGTAGGCTTCGACCGCGACACAATGCTCACGTCCGCATTCGTCCTTGCAAGACTCGTCTCGGGCGAGGGCAAGACCGCCACCTACGAGCCTATAACAAGGGCGGCATATATCACCAATCCCGAGATACTGTCGAAAAATTCAGTAAAAGCGAATAACGGCAGCTATAAGGGCTTTTCAACCGACAGTGCCCACGAAGCAGCTCTGCTTGGCGCGTCGAGCCTGCTTTTTGAGGCGGACATCAGCGAACTGCTCCTCCCCGAGTATAAGGACGGAGCGATAAATTATTTCTACGGCGGCAGATCCTACTATTTTGACGGCGAAGCAGTGTCCGAGCTCGACAAAAAAATATCCGAGGCAAGCCTGCTTTCGATGAGAGTCTATCTGCGCACCGTATTGAAATATCCCGAAAGAAACGCGAGTGGCGACTACGATAAAGAGCCGATGACCGCGCTTTATTGCTCGGGAGCGATCGGCGGCAAGCAAGGCTACCTTCCCAACGTCCTCGGCGGTGAATCGGAGTATATCGCCGCATTCTATTCATTCTTAGCAACCCGCTATAACGGAGAGGATAAGCAGCACGGACTCGTGCTCGACTACATAATCGGCTACGGAGTAAATAACTACAAAACCAACTGCAACGTCGGTGTTTTGAGCGAGGACGAAGCGATCGCGGGCTATTATTCCTGGGCACAGCTCGCGAGCAATATCCTCCGCAGCAACAACAAAAACGCGCAGATATATATTTCGGTAGATAACGGACTCCAATCGGCAACCACGTCAAGCGACATCGGCATCGCCTCGTTCCTGCCGCGCTTTGCACACATATGCTCGACCTCGTCGGAGTGGGATTTTTCCGTAGCGCTCACCCTCGGCAATGCCGACGACCTCGCACAGCTTATTTCGGGAAGCACGGATGCCTATTCCTCGGTCGGACCGAACAACCTCTCAAGCTTTTTTGAAATTCTTTCTCAGGAGGAGCTCCTCTGCAGCTCCAAGCCCCGAGACGCTATAATCGATTACCTTTCCCTGCCTACGGGCATCAGCGAAAGCAACCGAGCCGCATACTATACCTACGCCTACTATAAGGCCGCCGAGGCAGGCTTTGACGCGTTCATTTACGCCGCAAACAGCGATCAGGGCGAGCTTTATAGCTCGGCGCAGGGTCGATCGGGCCTTTACTATGCGGCATTGATGTGCGGAAGCAATATAGCGTCACAGCTGAGTGAATACACCGATAAGATCACAGGCGCAAGCACACCCTCCTTCAAGGAGCACGAGACCTTTAAGCTTACGCTCGAGCAAAGCGCGAAAACCGAGCTTGGCGAAACGATCCTGAAAAACAAAAAGCCATTCTCCCTTCCCGCCGAAGCCTTCAGAGCCATGGGCGGCGCCTACGACGCGAACGTCTCGCTTATCACCAATGCCTCAGACGAAAAAAACCAAACAATAACAGTCAGTGCCGACCTCTCTAAGACCCACGCGACAATAACCGCCCCCGACGTATCCGCCAAAGCAATTGTTGAGGCGGGCTATCTCGGTATTACCATGTCATCCTCCCAAAAAGCGCACGTAGCGCTGATAATTACTAAGGCACAAGACAATTCCACCGTCTATATAGGCGAAGCGGATCTCTCTGCATCTCCGACGACCTACTATTTCAACATAATGCCGTTTGTGGGAAGCATAAGCTCCTCCGACGAGCTTGAGATATCACTCTGCATCTATCCTGACGGACAGGCAGAGGACGTAAAAGTGAATATCAGCGAAATGAATCTTTACGGCACCTCGGGCAGAGGCGGCAGCTCGGTCGTGGTCATTGTGGCTGTATGTATAGCAGGCGCGGCATTACTTGCTCTTTTGATACTGCTCTCGACCCAGAGAAAGCGCAAGCTCAAGCACAGAGATTAAGGCGGAGGCAAAAATGAAGATAATATACGAGAAAAAAACCGAAGATTTCTACTACCGCAACGACGGTAACTTCAGACAGCCCCTGCAATGCGGAGCGCACCTGCACTATCATATTGAGATAGTCTATATGGAAAAGGGCCACACAAAGGCATACATAGATTCGGACGTGTACGAGGTAAAAACGGGCGATCTTCTCGTCGTTTTTCCCAACAGAATTCATCGCTTCGAGGACTGTGACAGTAAAAACCAATATCACCTCTTTATCGTAAATCCCGACCTTGCCCCCGATCTGTCGGCGGCAATATCCTCCGAAAACCCGCAGGATCCCGTGATCCGCCACGCCGATAAAAACCCGAGAATAATGTCGCTTATCGACATCCTCGGAAACACCCAAAACTTCGCGACGGCATACAGAGAAACTCTGCTCAGGGGCTATTTTATGTCCTTTTTCGCAGAAATCCTCGGAATGCTTCCGCTCCGTCATGCCAGACCCGATGAAAATCAGTCGATGAGAGCGGTCGTGCAGTATTGCTCTAAGAATTTCACAAAGGATCTCTCACTTTCGGCACTGGAGGAGGAGATACACCTGAGCAAATATTATATCTCCCACCTTTTCGGCGATAAGCTTGGCATTCGCTTCAACGATTACGTCAATTCCCTGCGCATATCCGAGGCTTGCCGTCTGCTTCGAATGACTAAAATGAACATTACCGAGATCTCCTGTGCATCAGGCTTTGGAACTCTGCGCACCTTCAACCGCGCGTTCACAAAGCAGATGAACACCTCCCCATCGGAGTACAGAAAGAATAATCGGGGAGAAATTCTGGACGTTTCAATCCCCGTGGGAGACAACGATCACTCAAAAACCGACGGGGAGTAATATTTGTGTTGACAAAAGAAAAAAAGTGTGCTACAATATGATGAATAATTTTGTACTGAATTTTAAGGAAGGTTAAAAAATGCACTGGTCAGAAGAAATAGCTGAACGAATAATAAAGAATAATCCCGACAAGGAAGAATACGTCTGTGCCGCGGGTGTAAGCCCCTCGGGCTCGGTCCACATAGGAAACTTCAGAGATCTTGCAACCCCTCTTTTCGTTGTCAAGGCTCTTGAAAAGAAGGGCAAGAAGGCACGCCTTCTCATCTCCTGGGACGAATACGACCGTTGCCGTAAGATCCCCGCAAACGTGCAGGCGGTAGTCGGCGATGCATACGACAAATATATCGGCGTTCCCTACGTCGACATTCCCGACCCGTTCGGATGCCACGAAAACTATGCAAAGCACTTCGAGGAGGAGTTCCTCAAGGGCATCGAGCCCTTCGGCATCAAGCTCGACTGTCGTTATCAGGCGGAAATGTACCGCTCGGGTAAATACACCAAGGATATCATCGAGTCCTTGCAGAAGAGAGGAGAGATCTTTGAGATACTCGACTCCTTCAAGACCAAGGATATGACCAAGAGCGAGGAGGAAAGACGCGCGGAGCACGACGCTGAAAAGGCAAACTACTACCCCGTCAGCATTTTCTGCCCCGAGTGTCATACCGACTTCACCACCATAACCTCTCTTTCCGAGGATTGCACCGAGGCAGAGTTCACCTGCCGTTGCGGACACAAGGGACACTTCAATTTCCTTGAAAACTTCAACTGCAAGCTCGGCTGGAAGGTAGACTGGGCAATGCGCTGGAGATACGAGCAGGTAGACTTCGAGCCCGGCGGAAAGGACCACGCCGCTCCCACAGGCTCCTACAACAACTCCAAGGTCATCTCCAAGAAGATCTTTGGACACGAGGCTCCTCTCTTCCAGGGCTACGAGTTCATCGGAATCAAGGGAGTTGCAGGCAAAATGTCCTCCTCCTCGGGTCTGAATATGACCCCCGAAACCCTGCTTAAGCTCTATCAGCCCGAAATAATCCTCTGGCTCTATTCCAAGACCGAGCCCACCAAGGCGTTCGACTTCTGCTTCGACGACGGAATCCTTCGCCAGTATTTCGAGTTCGATAAGATGTATAACGAATATATAAGCGGCACCGCAAACGAGCATACCGCATCGGTTATGTACAATTGCGTTATCGAGGGCAGAAAGCTCGAGACCGTTCCTATGGGTCTGCTTGTACAGCTCGGCTCTATCGTGGACTTCAACGTGCCTATGCTCGAGACCGTATTCGAGAAGATCGGCACACCCTATACTTACGAGCAGTTTGCTGACAGACTCGACCGCGCAAAGTTCTGGCTTGAGCAGTGCGCACCCGAGCAGGTCAATAAGCTCCGCAATACCCGTAACTTCGAGATCTGGAGCACGCTCGATGACAAGGAGAAGCAACAGATTGCCGCTCTCCACGAGTATATCGCGAACGGAAGCTATACGCTTGACGACCTCAACACCGAGCTTTATGCTATCCCCAAGAGAATATACCCCGACGTAACCGATCAGAAGGAGCTCAAGGCAATTCAGGGCAAGTTCTTCAAGACCGTATATAAGCTTCTTATCAATAAGGAGCAGGGCCCCCGTCTCTACCTCTTCCTCTACGCTATCGAAAAGGAAAGATTCGTCGGTCTGCTCGACTTCTCCTACGCCGAGACCGACGAGGAAAAGAGACTCAACGCCGAGGCAGAGGCTGCGGCTAACCCCGTAGTCGAGGAAAAGACCTACGGCGAGCCCGATCCCGTCGAGCCTATCAAGGAAGAAAAGGTCAAAATGGACGACTTCGCCAAGCTCGACCTCCGCGTATGTAAGATCGTAAAGTGTCAGGAGATCAGAAAGTCTCACTCCTGCTACAAGCTCACTCTTTCCGACGGAATCGGTGAGAGGGTGATCGTTTCGAGCATCAAGCACGACTACACCCCCGAAGAGCTTGTCGGCAAAAAGATCATAGTCATCGCAAACCTCGAGCCTGCAAGAATCACGGGCGTTACGAGTAACGGTATGCTGCTTGCGGCATCCAATAATGCCTGCGGCTGTAAGGTCATCTTCGTTGACGATATGGTTCCCGAGGGAACTCAGATTCACTGATAAAAAAAGAACGACTCGCAAAATGCGAGTCGTTCTTTTTCATATATCAGGAATTCGCCTCAGCCATTTCCTGCGCCTTCTCTGCCACGCGGTTGATCTCCTCGGGATCAACAAACGTAGGCACGGCGCGCTTCACGGCCTCCTTGATTAAGGGAGAGGCGATCGAGCACTTGGATTCCTCAAGCGCCGCCTTGAGATCGTCCATCTTCTTGGCGATGGCAAGACGGTCAAAGGGCTCGTCCTTCTCAATGAATATCAGATCATTTTCGGTCTTGTCAAGCGTCTCGGTCTTGATAAGAAGCTCCTCGTAGAGCTTTTCTCCGGGGCGCAGACCGATCTCCCTGATCTCAATATCCTTATTCAGCTCAAGACCGGAAAGTCGGATCATATTGAGCGCAAGATCGTAAATCCTTATCGGCTTGCCCATGTCAAGCACGAAAAGCTCACCGCTCTTCGCCATCGCACCCGCCTCCATAACGAGCTGGCTTGCCTCGGGAATAGTCATGAAATAACGGATAATGCGCCTGTCGGTGATCGTTACGGGACCTCCCTGTGCGATCTGTTGCTTGAACAGAGGAATTACCGAGCCGTTAGACCCGAGAACGTTGCCGAACCGCACCGCCGCAAAGGAGGTCTGACTGTCCGTGCGGCTCTGAACGATCATTTCGCACATTCTCTTGGATGCGCCCATAATGTTCGTGGGATTGACCGCCTTGTCGGTCGAGATCAGAATAAACTTCTCCGCCCCGTGCTTTTCAGCCATGTCCGCTGTATTGTACGTGCCGAAGATGTTGTTCTTGATCGCCTCGCAGCCACTATGCTCCATAAGCGGAACGTGCTTGTGCGCGGCGGCATGGAAAACGATCTGGGGCTTGTAGTGATTGAAAATACAGTCAAGACGCTCGCGATCTCTCACCGACGCGATCTCAACCGAAAGCTTCAGATCCTTTCCGTAGGTGCGTATAAGCTCCTGCTGTATGTCGTAAGCGTTGTTTTCATATATGTCGAGAACTATCAAATGTGCAGGTGAGCATTTGGCAACCTGTCTGCAAAGCTCACTTCCGATAGATCCGCCGCCGCCCGTGATGAGCACGACCTTGCCCGAATAATAGCTCACGGTCTCGGAGTCTGTGACCGATAAGGTCTTGCGGAAAAGCAGATCCTCGATCTCAAAGTTTCGTATGTTACCCTTGACAACGTTTCCGCTCTGTCCAACCGAAAAATCGGTCACGGGAACGTCGTAAAGCTTAAGCTTGCAGGTGGTGCGACTGTAAAAATCGAATAGCTGCGACGCCGTGTGACTGTCAATTGCCGAAATGGCAATAAATAGCTCCTCAACACCGTTTTTTTCGATAATATGGAATATCTCCTCGCTTTCGGTGTACACCCTGAGACCTGCTACGGTATTTCCCGCTTTTTCGGGATCCTTGTCAATAAAGAACAAGGGCTCATAGCTTGCTTGAGGATTCGACAAAAGCTCGTTTGCAAGACAAGCGCCGATCTGTCCTGCGCCGATTATTGCAATTTTTGCTCTTCTCGAAAAATCGGCTCCGCGGCTGTTTTTGAGCTTGTATAGCAAACGGTAGCAAAATCTCGAAAAAAGTATAAGCAGAGCATTCAGAGATGCTATTATTACGAAAAACCAAGCACCCTCGTAAAGCTTGCACAGCCAAGAAAAGACACCTGCCGCCAAGGCGCCCACAACGTCCGCTACCATCAGCTTGAAGTAGTTAAATGTTCTCGTATAGCGAAGAATACTGTTATATATGCCGAATGCAAGCCTTACAACAAGAACAAACAGCAAAAGTATGACTGCGTTTGCAAAAAAGCGACGGTTATCGTACGGAATATAGGGTTCGAAAATAAGATTTGCTAAGAAATACGCGGCTGAGACTAAAGCGAAGCAAGTAATATCAAAAAGCAGGAGCAACAAGCGCCTCGCCTTACTTGCGAAAAAAGATTTTAGATTCATCATCCGTCCTCCACAAAATACTACATATTAAGTATATCACACTATTTTCAAAAAGTCAAATGTTTTGTTGAATAGAACAAAAAAAGATGCTTTCGAAAAAATCAATACCCTCAAGCGCATAGCAATAAAAGGCGAGGAGAATTTCTCCGCGCCTTTTATTTACATGTTCGGTTATATGAATTTATCCGTAATATTCAAGAACACGCCAAACATTTCGTCATAATCTTCGGATATAAAAATTTCAGTTTGAAATAATGTTTTCGGCTTATAATCTTCATTCAGGACTTCTATATAATAACAAGCAGAAAGCGGATCGCTTTCAATACAACCGCCGTAAAGTGTAATTCTTTGAGTGAACTCACAATCTGCAAAAACTGCCATTAAATATCCGGGACCAGATAAAAGCGGAGCGCTTTCCAAAACAGAACGCCTGATCTCGTAATTTTGTTTTTCAAATTTTAGATTCCCTTTGCGCGATCTGATTGCGAAAACAAACATAGCAATAACGGTCGGCACCTCCAATGCCCACATAATCCAAAAGAAGATCCAATCCATTTGGCTAAATTCCGGCAAATCTCTTAAACCCGTAAGAAACATTGTGATAAAAACCCAAACAAATGACAGTCCAACCAAGCAATAAACCCAAATAATATATCTCTTTCGATTTTTTGTGCGTTTTTTTATATTTTCAATTACTTCTTTTGTGACGGCACAAGGAGAAAACGGCATTTTCTGTTGTATAAAAGCACTGATAGCATAGGCGTTTTCGATTCCCCTAATGCAATATTTTTTATCTTTCAAAACGATGTGCAATGTATCAAACTTGGCAAGTGCAAAGGTTACGTCGGTAACATCACACTCTAATCGTTTTAATAAGCCAAATTTACCGATAATTTTATTGTCATTGATATGGAGATACGCCTTGTGATTATATATAAACGGAATAATTGCAAAAGAGAGATATATGATTGGGATAAAACAACAGGCAATTATATCGCCAACCATAGTCGTACTGTCTTTGACAAGCACAAACACACATACCCCCACTACTATTAAACTTATTATCAAAAACCCAACGAACAAAATGCGGTTTGATTTTTTAAAAACGGCTTTCATTCCGTGACTCCCATAAAAATGTAATTTTAGATATTATAACATATATCTACTCAAAAGTAAAGTCTAAAAGTATAATTTGCTTCAAACAACAAATACTAACATTACAAATCTGTAAAAACAAGGAGATTTTTGTATATATGAAAGCAACCGGAATAGTAAGAAGAATCGACGACCTCGGACGCGTCGTCATTCCCAAAGAGATAAGAAGAACAATGCGCATCCGTGAGGGTGATCCTCTGGAAATATTTACCGACCGAGACGGCGAGGTAATATTCAAAAAGTATTCCCCCATCGGCGAATTGACCGCCTTCGCAGCGCAGTATGCCGAAACCCTGCACAAGACCTGCGATCTCTCGGTCGTTATCTGTGACCGCGACTCCGTGGTCGCTTGCGCGGGCGTGTCCAAAAAGGAATATTCGGATAAATCTTTGTCCGCCGAGCTTGAAGGCGTGTGCGAGGCAAGAGGAATGTATGTATACCGTCAGGGAGATCAAAGGATCAACGCGATCGCGGACGGCGGCAGCCATTACGTAAGCTGTGCTATGCCGATCATAAGCGAAGGCGACGTGGTCGGCTGCGTCGCAGCCTTGACTTCTAACGACGTCGATTCCTACCCCGAGGCAGTTGAGACCAAGCTTGTTCAGACCGCTGCAAGCTTTCTCGGCAGACAGCTCGAAAGCTGAAAACAGAAAACGGGACTATCCTTAAGGGATAGCCCCGTTTTTTTATGCTTCCAACACCCGCATTAAATCGGATATTGATTTTTTACTTTTCAACCACGACGACGGTAAAGGAAATAAGCTTTGCGACAACGCCGTCCTTCGCATCAACGTACGCGAGGAACGAAACGGTATGCTCGCCAACCTCAAGCTCGCTTACGTCTATGTTGATCGAAAATCTCACCGCGTGCTCGCCGCCCGCCGCAAGAACCGCCGCCTCGGGCGCGGTAGGAGCGACTTTAAGAATAGCATCGCTGCCGTCGAGTGAATAGCCAAACGCCAATGTAGGATATCCGTAGCCAATCCAGCCGGTGCAGCTGAGAGACGAAGATCCCTTTGTTATCTCTATCTTGTTTCCACCTGCGTTGAGACCCGACTCAACGCTGCCGGGAGTAAATATATCTGCTCCGTCTGATATCAGTCTGTCAATGAAAGCTCCTTTCAAGCGGAGGTTCTTGTTCTTTCTTGAAACGAACTCATCCTCCGAAAAACCACTGAGATCCATATCCTCATAAGGAGTGATAAATGCCAGCGCAGGAATCTTCGCACTGTTGCAAAGGTTCAGGGTCTCGCCGTAAACGTCGGTGGTGTTGTAGTTGTATGCCACTGCCTTGACCGCCTCGTCAAAGGTCACGGTGATCTGGTCCTTTGCGGTTATCTCTGCGCTCACAGGAGTCAGGGGCGTCGCAAGACCAAAGGTCTTTTCCGCGAATCCCCAAATACCATTTACAGCAGCTCCGCCGTCGGCGGTGGTAAGACCCTCTCCCACATTCGTAAAGGTAACGGTAATTGTCTTCTTGTCCTCGCTCAGCGCAGCGCTGCTGAAGATCGGACCCATAGCATCATCAAGCGTTCCTTTCCCGAATATCACAAACTCCGCAATATCGGCAAGTCTCTTTGCCTGACCGGGCTTACAATAGGGATGTAGGCTATTGGGATAGCTCGTATCGGTCCACAGATCGCTGGACGCCGAAAGATAGCAGCCGTCAATAACCGTGGGAAGAAGACCCATAAAGGTACGGATAGTGCCAACCTCCATATAGTGCCAAGGGTCGCTTCCGCTGTAATCCGCGGGTTTTTGATACTGTGTGGGGAATTCAACGACGAATACGGGGAAGTCCTTGTTGATCACGTTGTGAGTAGATCTGAGGCGCTCAACGAAATCACCGAACTCGTCACCGTATACCTGTGCGAAATTCAGAGGATTATCGCTCTCTCCCTGATACCAGAGCACACCCGCAACCGCGTATCTGCTCGCAGGAGCGAGATAGCAGTTGTAGAGATATCTTCCAAAATGCGTGGTATCTCTCATAGAAATATATTTGCCCGTATCCGCACTATAGTAATCAGAATCGTAAAGCTCTGCGAGATCGTTAGGCAGGAAGGACGCCAAGGGCGCGCCGCCGAAAGCAACCTCCATAAGACCAACGGGCACAGAATTGCCCGATCTTGCAACCATTTCCTGTGCGAAATGGTATCCGATACCGGAGAAGCGGAGTGCATAAGCTTGAGTGGTCTTTGTCCACAAGGTTGTATTTTCGAGATCCTTGTAAACGTAATCTGTTCCCTTTTTGGCGTATGTGCCACCGCTGCCGTTGAGATAGTTAAGTCTGATTATTGAGTTTTCGTCGATGTCGACGGTGTTTCCACCCTTGACCGACTCGCTGAGCGCAAGCGCCGCGTTGGACTGACCGAGAACGAGATAAACGTCGCCGACAAGCACGTCCTTGAACGTGACGGTCTTATTATCACCTGCATATATGGTCATCTCTGCTCCGACAGTGTCGGCTTCAAGTCTTGCGCCGAAGGTAATGCACCATTCGCCGTTTTCAACAATTGCCTCGGCAAACATACCCTTGAATTCACCCGACACCTTCTTGCCGTTTTCACTTTCGGGAGCAAATCCCCAAACGCGAATATGCTCTCCTCTCTGAACGACCATGTAGTCAGAGAATACTTTTGATACCGAGAAGTCTGCCGCAGGCTCTGCGTTGAGAGTTTCACCGATCATAACGTCAACTATCACCGTTGTCTCCTCCTCGCTCTCTTCGGTGGTTTCGTCGTCCTCCGAAGAACCAACCGTCGTTTCAGACGTGGTGTCGTCGGCTGTCGTTTCATCAACCGTTGTTTCGTCCCCTGTGGGATTTTCGCTGGGAGATGTGCAAGCGGTGAGAGCCACAGAGCAAAGCATCAGCAGTGCCAGAAAAAGGGAAAGAAACCGTTTCGTTGTCATTTCGTACTCCTTTTATGTAAATTTGATCCGATAAAGGAGTGCAAAACTCCTTTATCAATAATATATTAAGCTTCGATTACCTCGTCCACCCCTCACCGGTTATCTCGTGAGCCTGATGGATGGTTACAAATGCATTTTTATCGTTTTTGTGTATTATATTCAAGATCTCGGCGTATTGATTGACCGTAAACGACACCATTATCATTTTTTTGCTTGATCCGGTATATCCGCCCTCAACGTCAATTATCGTAGATCCGCGATCTATTTTGCTCAATATTTCCTTATTAATCGCTTCATGTTCCTCGCTGATTATCTGCGCTATAAACGACTTTGAGCTTCCAATAAACACCTTGTCCACCATAAGCGCCGCAATAAAAGCCGAGAAAATACCGAGCAGAGAGATGACAAAATCTCCTATAATAAACATACCGACAAATACGATGCTTGCGTCAATAATAAATATAGTGCTCGAGTGTTTCAGTCGCTTGAATATCTTGCAAAGTGTAAACGAAATAATGTCGACGCCTCCGGTCGATCCGCCGCCGAGAAATGTGATGGCACACCCGGCGCCTACGCAAACGCCTCCCAGGGTCGTTGCAAGGATGAGCGATATTTCGCCGTGCTCGGAAGCCTTCAGGCAGAAAAATCCGTTCAGGAACGAAGGATCTGTCAGCCGCATAAACAAGGACACTCCGATAGGATATATTATGGTGGAGATCAGGGTTTTTAGCGCAAACGTCTTTCCAAGAACGAAAAGCCCTACGAAAAACAGAATCCACGTCGCTATAGTAATGATAAGATCAATAGTAAGAAATTCGACTGCAATAACCTTGCTCAGAATTATTGCGATGCCCGATAATCCTCCCGTAACCAGATCAAACGGTATAATAAACACCGCGGATCCGAACGCAAGAATAAGCGTGCCCACAATAACCAGCAAAACGTTTTTCAGAGCAGTAAGGATCTCGGATTTAGTGAGTTTTATTTTCATTCTTTCCCTCAGCTTAGTTTTTATTTAAAGAATGGCGGAAACGGCATCGAAAATCAACGCGGCAACGTCGTCCACACTTCCGTCGGCGTTGATCACCGAGATGTTCTCTCCCCTATCGCGCAATTTATCGAAAACCTCAAAGAAGGTCTTGCGCGTGCGAGTCAGATAGTCGAGATTTTCATATATCTCCACCTTTCCGCCTCTGTCTCCGATCCTGCGAAGACTTTTTTCGGGTGTAAGATCAAGGAAAATACAAATATCAGGTTTTCTGATATTGGGATTGTCAAGATTTAACGCCGCCACGGTGTCAAAGCCGAGCACCGTGCCCTGATAAGCCAGCGACGAATAGTAATATCTGTCGCAAATGACCGTTATGCCGTCTGCAAGCATCCTCTCAATTCCGCTCTCTGCGTCGGTGTTGTGCAGCTCGCGGTCGCAAGCGAACATCTCTGCCATTTGAATAGGCGTGCTCTCAACCTCCTTGGCAAGCGCGCGTCTGATCGCCTTTCCGGAGGGCATATCGGTCGGCTCCGCGGTGACGAAGCAGGAAAAGCCCCTCTTTTCAAGAGCCTCGCGAAGCAGATTTATCTGAGTCGTCTTCCCCGCGCCGTCAATGCCCTCAAAGACGATAAATTTTGGATTATTATTCATTAAAATTGTCTCCCAAAAAACAGTTGTTTAATCTTCTTATTTCTCTTTCCAGGTGGAGGGAGAGAAAAGCAAGAGTATCGGGAAGAGCTCAAGTCTGCCCAAAAGCATATCGAGAGTCAGAACGATCTTCGATATAGGTGAGTAGAACGCGAAGTTGCCGCTCGGCCCTACCGCATCGAGACCGGGCCCAACGTTGTTCAGACAGGCGGCGACCGACGAAAACGATGTCTCAATGCTCTGCCCGTCAGCAATGGCGATCGCCAAGAAGGAAACGAAAAAGATCAGAATGTAAGCGACCATATATGCGAAAACTCCGCGCACCGTGTCCTTGTCCACACTCTTTTTCTCAAACATGACCTTTTTTATCTGTCTTGGATCGGTCATGTGTCTGATCTCCGCCCAGGTGCTCTTGACCGATATCACAAGCCTGCTGACCTTGACACCACCGCCCGTCGATCCCGCGCATGCACCAATAAACATAAGCACAAGCAGAAGCGTTTTCGAAAGATTTGGCCAGAGATTAAAATCTGCAGTGGCAAATCCCGAGGTCGATATCACGGTGTTCACTTGGAAAAACGCGTTCCTGAGCGCATCTCCAAGGTTGCCGTAAGCAGAATAAATATTGTAGGTAATAAGCGCCGTTGCCGCGACCGTGATTCCGGTGAACCAGCGAAGCTCCTCGCTAAAGAGTGCCACAAGTGCCTTTCCGGTCAGGATCAGGTAATAAAGATTGAAGTTGATACTGAATATAAACATAAATATGGCAACTACCCACTGGCAGAATTCAATGTGCGCCACGGTGCCTCCAAAGGTCACCATGCTGTCGCTCCATATTGCAAAGCCGCCCGTGCCTGCCGTTGAGAAAGAAACACACAACGCCTCGTAAAGATCCATACCGCCAAACATCAGGCAAATTACCTGAGCAAGTGTCAGCCCAACGTAAATGCCGTACATGATAGCCGCGGTCTTTCTGACCGTAGCAACGATCTTGTCGACCTTCGGTCCGGGCATTTCGGCGCGCATGATATGAACCAGTCTTGACGATTTCATATCCTGCTGAGGCATAATGGCAAGCACAAAGACAAGTACACCCATGCCGCCTATCCAGTTAGTAAAGCTGCGCCACAAAAAGATTCCGCGCATACCCATTGAGGGGTCAACAGGATTCCACAGCATGTCGTATTGCTTGGGAAAAAGCACGCTCGCGCCCGTGGTGGTAAAGCCGGATACCGTTTCAAAATAAGCATCGATAAAATTGGGAATAAGCCCCGAAAGCACAAACGGCAAGCAGCCGAAAAAGGATAGGATGATCCATGACAATCCGACCACCACAAAACCGTCCTTGGCACCAAGCGCAGACCCTTCCGGCTTGCGCAGGGAAAGTAAAACGCCAAGAACAAGTAACATTCCAATAGGAATAAGAACGGAATAAAGCATTCCAAACTCACCGTATATCAGCATAGTGATAAGAGGGATGAGCATAAGCGCCCCCTCCACCAACAAAAGCTGACCGGTGATATATCTCAACATTTTTAAATTCATTGTACGTCCTCGAAATCGAATTGTAAGATCACTCAAGCACGTCGTTAAGATAGCAAACGTGAGGATTGGAGGTGAGCACTATTACCTTGTCGCCCGCCTCTATCGTAGTGTTGCCGTGCGCGTAGTTGACCGCACCGTTGCGAATCGTTGCGGCAACGAGTACGTTTTGCTTGAGCTTCAGCTTGCTGAGCGGAACGCCCGCTTGCTTAAAGTCCTCTGCTACGTCGAATTCAAGTGCCTCGACGCGATTGTCCGCGATCCTATGAAGGGCGACGATAGAGCTCTTAGCTCCCTTGCCGTCCTTGTTTGCCTGACCTCTCACGTACTGTAAGACCTTGGATGTGATTATAAACTGAGGAGTGATGTTGGAGTCAACTCCGGCGCTTTCGGAAAGCTTTACAAAGGAAGGAGAAGCGATCTTGGCAATAACCTTGTCAACCTCTCTGGACTGCGCGAACATCGAAATGATCAGATTGGTATGATCGCTCGAGGTCATAACCACGCAAGCATCCGCGTCCTTGATCCCCTCCTCGTCGAGAAGAGTCGGGTCGGTCGCATCGCCGTGAATTATCTTGACGTTCGGGAAAATATCGGCAAGCTCCTCGCAGACGGCAAGCTCCTTTTCAATTATTCTGATCTTATATCCGCTCTCGCGAAGAGGGCCGACGAGATATCTCGTAATTCTTCCTCCTCCGATAAGCAAAATTCTCTTAAGCTGCTTTCCTATAAGACCGATCTTAACGAAAAGCTCGTTTATGTCGATGCGTGAGCCGGCAATAGAAACTATATCGCCCTCGCGGATGACAAAATTACCGCCGGGAATAAAGAACTCGTCGCCGCGCACGACGGTGCAGATAAGCGTGTTCGTGCCAAAACGGCTCTTAAAATCCTTAAGCGCAAGGTCGATAAAGGGATGATTTGCGCCAATATGTATCTCAACGACCTCAACCTGACCGTTGGCGAACTTTTCAAGCTTCATCGCCGCGGGGAATCGGATAAGTCTTGCCGCTTCGCGAGCCGCCTCATACTCGGGATTGACGATCATATCGATTCCGAGATTTCTCGACATAAACGATACCTGCTTGAGATAGTCGGGATCTCTTACTCTCGCGATAGAGCGCTTTGCGCCGAGCTGCTTGCCGATCATACAGCAGAGCAGATTGAGCTCGTCGCTCTGCGCGACCGAGATTATAATATCGCATTCGGGCACGCCCGCCTCGGTCTGTATATCGATCGAGGCGCCGTTTCCGGTTACGCCAAGCACGTCGTATTTATTTACAACGGCGGCAACCGTTTCGGCATCCTCGTCAATAACGGTAACGCTGTGACCCTCCTCGCAGAGAGCCGAGATCAGAGCTTCTCCGACGATACCGTTTCCAATAACAACAATTTTCATAATTGGCCTCGAAATTTAATGTTCAGATCATTTTCTGATTATCTTGATTCCCTCGGGAGCAGAGACCTCAACGAGAGTACCCTCGGGGGTCTTTTTCGCGCTGACCGAGATCATTCCCTTCTCGGTGGGATATTCGCCCCTTGCCCAGTCAAGATATGCAAGCTCGGGATCGATCTCGTATGTGTCCGCCGATATTGCGCGGATACCGAGCACGTAATGAGTCATATAGGGGCAAGGACCGGAGGACCATCCGTGGCAGAGCGAGTGACGGAAGTTTTTGTAGCAGTATGCACCGAAATCTCCGTGAATATCATTCTTGCCCTCGGGCACGATCTCATCGATGGGCGCGCTGTTCACGGTCCAATCGAGATTGAAGTCCTCCCAGAAGGTGGTGGCGCCAAAGTCAAGCATAGCACCCCAGAATTCCTTAATATCGTCAAGCGCTCCGACAAAATCGCCCGCCATAGCCTTTGCGGTAAGCAGGTAATAGCCAAAGAATGTCGAGTAACCGTGAGCTCCGCCGGGAGCGAGCCACTTTTCGTTTACATCCTTGGGATCAACGATGCCCGAAAGCGCAAGCATAGATGCACCCTGCTTGGAGGTTCCGGGATCGGGCACGTGCTTCGTCATAAGAGCTGCCTTTGCAACGCACTCGTCGGCAAGCTCGTTCTCTCCGAATACGCGAAGCAGATCCGCGCTCTTTTCAAGCACGATCTTGAGAATGCCCTGGAGTCCGGCGTGCTTGCCCTCGGGATAAGAGTCGTTAGGCCAATCGAGGAATCTGCGCTCGGGCAGAATTTCGCTGCCGTTCTCGTCAACGAGAGGAAGTATGCGCTTGATAAGCTCTACCATATAATCCTTCTGCTCCATCAGATAATCAAGATCTCCAACCTGACGGTAAAGATCGTGATGCATATAGATCCACCAGAGCGAATAGGTTGTAATATTATTCATCCACTGGTCAACAGGTGTATCGTCTCTGATCAGATCGAGAGATCTCTTGATAATGGGATCATTTCCGAATACCGTCAGAATAGTCTGCACCTCGGTGTGCATATCGCCTATCCATACGAGGCGGTCACGCTTGATGCCGTCCCAGAGATACTCCTGCATATTGAGGTGAACGGTATACGCCGCAACCTGCCAGATCTTGTTGAGTCTTTCGTCAGAGCACTCGAAGCTACCCTTGTAATCAACGTCGTTGTAACAGAAAACGCCCTTAATACCGATCAGATTAGCTATAGCATCCTCGCCAAGAAGCTCGATATACACGAAACGGAAGCCCGATTCGTTCGTTTCGTTTGCCGACATTCCGCTGATGCTCATCAGAATATCGCGATTTGCGTGATTGTTGGTAGAGTTTTTGACGCCAAGAGGAGTCAATGCCTCCATAACGCTCTCGCCGAAGCGAACTCGAAAGTCTGCTCTGTTTGCGCCGTCTGTCAGAGCACCCTGACAAAGAATGCGAATACATCCTACAAACTCAATGCCAAAATCGATAAGAATGCCTGCGTTCTCGCCGCCCGGAAGGTTGCGCATTTCACAGAGGCTGGCGGGATGAAATGCTACTTGGTTGGGGCATTCGTTAAGCAAAACGTCAGCCTTTCGCACGCCACCCTGAGTAAAAATTATCCTCTTGGGAGTAATATATCTTCTGACTCTGGGGTCAGTCTGCGATCCGTTTAATTCGTTAAAAAGTTCATTTACCTTAGCCATAGTATCATAAGCCTTTCTCAAGGAATTTATTCTGTGTGAGCATACTCACACAGAGTAAGTATATCATATATATGAAAAAAAATCAATAGAAATCGCCATATTTTTTGCCGATAAAGGCAAAAAAATGAGGCTTGTGCGTCAGCTGTCCGCGCAAGCCTCAAGGAAGCTTCCCGAAGGGAATTTATATAAAAATTTCGTTCTGATAGCGGGTGCCCAGACCCTCCTTGTAAAGATGCGAATCGTTGGAATGCTGAAGAAGCCTCGGGATACAAAATCCGCCCTTCGATGCAGAAAACTCAATAACCGAAACGCCGGTGTGCCCGATGTCAAATCGGGTGGAAAAATCGTTGTACGGAATATCAAGTATCGTGCTCAGAAACAGAAGACCAAAGCCCTGATGAGCGAACAACGCTACCCTTTCATCAGTCGGCTCCTCGGCAATATAGCCGCTTCGAAGCACATCGTGACGGTAGCCGAGAGAAAGCATGAATTTATCAGCCTCCTCGCGCACCCGCTTCACGCCCGCTTCAAAGCGGGTATTTTCAAATGCGGGATAGGTGTACCATTTATCGCCGAGCGCTCTGACCTCGGGTGAGGTGAAAAGCTCTCTTGTCGGACGGTGGAAGAAGGCCCATGTCAGCTTTCCCTGCTCATATTCAACCGTCATATCATTCCACGCGAGCGACTCGCAGCACCAGTCAAGCACAACCATATCCTTTTTCAGGATCTCGCAGGTCGGCATGGCGGTCTGCCTTGCGCGCACGGAGGGAGACGAATATATTTTGTCAAGTCCGTGAACGGCAAAGCGCCTACCAACCGCCTCGGCTTGGCGGTGTCCGAGAGGAGTAAGGCTGTCGGGATTATAGATCGGATCTCCGTGTCTGACGTAGTAAAGTATCATGTCATACCTCCGTGTACCGGTCGGCAATCCGCCCGAGAGCGCGACCGCCAACAAGTAGAATATTTCTACCTGAATTATACCATCCGAAATAAAAAAAGTAAATACCTTTTCGACATTTTCCAAAGAAAAAAGCCTCACCGCATAGGTGAGACTGTTTTTCGCTCGCATAAGCACCGATAATCAAAGCTCAAGCAAAACGCCCGAATTTAAGAATTTAAGAGCTCTGCTCGGTCACCGCAGCGCCGCGATCATCCACTCCCAAAAGCTCAAAGAGCGAAATGCCAAGGGCTTCGGCAATTTCATCGAGAATGGCAATGTCGGGGCAGGATCTTCCCTGCTCCCACTTGGAGACCGCCTGTGCCGTAACGCCGACCCGAAGCGCAAGGTCATTTTGCGTAAGCTTCAGGCGCTTTCTGGCAGCAGCGATCTTCCTGCCCAAGTTGTGTGTGTCTATCTTCTGCTAACTCCTTGCTGCAATTCGCTCGAGCGCACCTCTGCAATAAGCGCGCTCGTTTTTTGGGATAAATCGCCGCAAAGAGCCTCGGCAAATCAAGGAAAATTCCTCTTTTTTGCCTTAGACCGACTCCGAGGCGAGTTTGCAGTATCCATAGCGTGTAGAAATCATTAAAGTCGCCTCCTTTTCATCAAATTTCGTCCCGTCGGGGTCTATGCCGACAGACCGATAACCTAATTATAATACGGAGAGGCACGATTGTCAATAAACCTTTGGTTGATTTTGACAACTTTGCTCCCGCCCGACCGTATTGACAACAAAAAGCAAAAATGATATAATATTCTTGTAAAGGAAAACTTATCCTATACGTACGGAGAAAAATCTATGAAAATAAAAAAAGCAATATCAACGCTCGTCCTTTTTGCTCTGGCGTTCGGTACGCTTTTCGGTCTTTGTGAAAGCGACACAATGGCGGCAAGCGAGACATACAAAATGTCCGACGAATACAAAAACAGTAAATATTACGAGCATTTCAAGCATATAGAGCTGACAGGCGATCAGGTGACCGACGTACTCGCAATCGCCCTCTCCCAGCTCGGCTACCACGAGGGCAACGGCGACGGAGACCTCGACGGAATGAACAGCGCGGGCACCAAAAACTTCGTCGAATATAACGTCATGTACGGAAAGCTCGACAACCTCGAGGGCAACGGACTGAGCTACGGCTACGCCTGGTGCGCCTCGTTTGTAAACTGGTGTCTGAGACAAGCCGGCGTCGATAAAAAAGCATCCGGCTCTGAGGTCAGCTGCCGCCGCTGGCTTGCGGACTGTCATGATATGGGCATCTACGTCGAAAAGAAGGGCTACACGCCCAAGGCAGGAGACCTCATATTCTTTAAGGACGCGAACAGCTCGGTCACCTCTACCCATATAGGAATGGTGCTCTATTCGGACGAAAACCGAGTATACACCATCGAGGGCAACGCCTCAAACGGCAGTGCCCTGTCAACCGACGGACATTACGTCTGCCTGCGGTCGTACAAGCTCTCGGATAGCTACATAGTCGCCTACGCGACTCCGAAATATAAGACCGACGACACAGTATCCAAGGTGGACTACTCGGGCGCAAGGATGTCCTCGGGACTCTATATTTCCAAAGGTGAAATGAACGTCTATTCGGACAAGGACATGAGCAAAAAGACCGACGTTGTCGGTGCTTATGAGCTGCTCACGGTCAAGGAAAGATACGGTGATTGCTTCAAAATAAGCTACGTCAAGAATGGAAAGGCGCGTGACGGCTATGCCAAGGCGGAGAAAAAAGCCGTCCAGATATCCTCGGACGGCGCAAGTGCATCGGTAGAGCTTGTCCACGACGCAGAAAATGAAATTTATGAAAGATATTCGATACTTCCCTCGTCGGAAATAACGCTCCAAGCGCCGCAGACCTATCGGGAAAACGCAGGCTTTGTAGGCTGGCGCATCAAGGAAACGGGAGAGCTTTTGCAGATAGGTGACGTTATCCGCGACGTTGATGAGAAAATGACTCTCGTCGCCGAGTGGGATGACACAAAGTATACCGTTATCTTCAAGGATGCCGACGGAAGCGTTCTCAAGGAAATAAACGGTTTTTACGGAGAAAAGCTCGATCCTCCCACGGTCAAGGACAGAAGCTTCAAAAATTGGGGCGTTGACAAGCTCCCCGCAACGATAACCGAAAGCATCACCTACACCGCCACCTATTCAACAAGATCCGCGGGCTGCAATTCAACCGTAACCCTTGGCGCGTTGCCAACCCTGCTTGCAATTCCCTTCGCACTCAAAAGGAAAAAGAAATAAATCAAAAATCACCGAGACGTAAGTCTCGGTGATTTATTTATATCGTTAATTAAACTCCGACTTAATACTTCTTCCAAACAGGCTATCTATAGCATCGCGACAGGTCTTACCCTCGTAAATAGTCTCGTAGACCTCGCGACAAATCGGCATCTCAACCGAATAAATTTCGGCAAGAGAGACAAGCGCCTTGACCGTGTAATAACCCTCCGCAAGCTTGCCGAAGTCCTCGCCCTTGGCAAGTCGCTCTCCAAACTCACGGTTGTGACTGAATTTGGAAAACACCGTCGCCTCGTAATCACCGAGGTGGCAAAGACCGTATGCCGAAAGCTGATTTCCGCCCATCGCCGATATAAGCCTTGCAACCTCTCTCGTTCCTCTGGACATCAAAGCTCCCTTGAGAGTGGAAAGACCGCTTCCGTCGAGAATTCCCGCGGCAATACCGATAACGTTTTTCGCCGCCGCGCCTATCTCGTTTCCGATCATATCCTCTCCGTAGTAGAATCTTATCAGCTCGCTTGAAAACGAATCGACAAGCAAACGCTTTGTCTGCTCATCCTCGCTGTCGATAACCATACAGTTCGGAATTCCCGCGTAAAATTCCTGAACGTGACCGGGACCGATCCAGACGGCAACCTTGTTCGACGGATCTACCGCGTCCTTGGCGACCTGCGAAAGCCTGCGCCCCGTCGAGATCTCGATTCCCTTCATACAAAGCACGAAGATCTTGTTTTTCAGACCGAGAGGCTCGAGTCCGCGCAAAAACGAATCAAGCGACTGCGAATTTATCGAAATTATAATAACGTCAGCCGCTTCAAAGCAGGAAATATCGGTAGAGATCTCAACCGACTCGGGCAGAACCAGAAGATCGTTCCTTCTTTCCCTTATAAAACGCTGAATATGCTCGGATTCGGGGCGACCGTAAAGCGTTACGGGCATATTTTTCTTCTCGGCAAGATACCAGGTGATAAGCGAGCCCCACCGTCCGCAGCCGGCAACACAAATTTTCATATAATAAGCCAAAGCCTTTCATTTTAACTTGCAAAAACTAATTTATTAGCCTGCATTGACAAAAATCACTAAAAATGATACAATATTAAGTGTCTTCTTTATATTATAGCTTATATTTGATAAAAAGTCAAGTCAAACAAAAATGGAATAAAATAAACTCTGCGACAAAAGGAACGAAAATGATAGCAATAAGCGTAAACAACCTTACCCTCCGCTTCGGAACGACCTCGATACTTGAGAAGGTCTCGTTTTCTCTGGAGGAAAACGACAAGCTCGGAATCATCGGCGCAAACGGAAGCGGCAAGACCTCGCTATTTAAATTGATAACAGGCGAATACGAGGCAGAGGAGGGCGAGATCTATATATCCAAGGGCAAGACCGTCGGCATACTTTCTCAGTACGGCGCTTTCTCCGAGGCGGAGACCTCGGAGGGAACGACGGCGCTTGAGCACATGTACGCCGCATTCCCCGCACTGCTCGCGGCCGAAAAGCGACTCTCGGAGCTTGAGGCTCTGCTTGCCGACCACAGTGACTCAAGACATAGCGCGTATACCAACGAATATATGTCGCTCAACGACAGATTCATCCGCGACGGCGGTCTTGAGTTCAGAGGCAGATGCCGTTCAATACTTCAAAAGCTAGGCTTTGACGACGACCAGATAAATATGAACGTCTCTCTGCTCTCGGGAGGACAACGAACACGCCTCGCCCTCGCGATCGAGCTTTGTCAGGAGCCCGATATACTGATGCTCGACGAGCCGACCAACCATCTTGACATCGAAACGCTCGGCTGGCTCGAAAACTACCTCGCGCAATACAAAAAATGCGTAATGGTAGTCTCGCATGACCGCTATTTTCTCGACCGTATAACCAATAAAACTCTCGCGATCGAGCACCACCGCGCCAAGCTCTATAACGGCAACTACACCAAGAGCATGGAGCAAAGAAAAACCGACCGCGAAATATACGAAAAGCACTACAAAAATCAGCAAAAGGAGATCGCAAGGCAGGAGGCGTATATAGCCCAGCAGCGCCAATGGAACCGAGAGCGAAACATCATCGCCGCCGAGTCGCGCCAGAAAATGCTCGACAAAATGGAAAAGCTCGAGGCACCCGAGACCGAGCAGCGCGCGATCCGAATGAAGTTCACATCCGCCATTGCAAGCGGAAACGACGTGCTGAACGTCAAGGACCTCGCGATGAGCTTCGGAAGCAAAAAGCTGTTTAACGATCTCAATTTTCTCGTCAAGAGAAACGACCGCTTGCTGATAATCGGACCGAACGGCTGCGGTAAGTCCACCCTTATAAAGCTTATGATGAAAAAGCTGACCGCCACGGCGGGCAAGATCGAGGAGGGTTATAACGTCGAGATCGGCTACTACGATCAGGAAAACCAAAATCTTGACCCCGATAAAACCGTCATCGACGAGCTTTGGGATCACTACCCCACCCTTCCCGAGCAAAAAATTCGTTCCACTCTCGCCTGGTTCAATTTCTTCGGCGAGGACGTATTCAAGACCGTAAAAATGCTCTCCGGAGGAGAGCGGGCGCGTCTGACACTCTCCAAGCTCATCCTGTCGAGAATGAACCTTCTCATCCTCGACGAGCCGACCAACCACCTCGACATAGACTCCCGAGAGGCGCTCGAATCCGCGCTTGAGGATTTTGACGGCACGATCATCGCCGTCTCGCACGACCGTTATTTCATCGAAAAGCTGGCAAGCCGCATAATCGAGCTCAAGCCCGACGGATACGTCGACGGCGATATGTTCGACTATCAGATAACGAGGTCCGGAGAAGCATACACCGAGTTCCGCGAATTCACCGCCGCAAGAAAAGAGAGACTGACTCTCACCGAAGCCCCGAAGGAGCAAAAGACAGCCGTACAGAGCGGCAAGGAGCAGTATCTGAAGGCAAAGCAAGAGGCATCCGAGGCAAGAAAGAAGGCAACGAGACTCGCAAGGCTCAAATCCGAGATGGAAAAAATAGAAGCAGAGCTTGACGAAATAGCCGAGCAAATGAGCGGAGAAGCCGCAACCGATTACAAAAGGGTCGCCGAGCTCGACACCCGTAAAAATGAGCTTGAGGAAAGACTCCTTGAGATCTACGAGGAGCTCGAGGGCTAATGCAAAAATTCCGACCGATCAGTAGGATCGGTCGGAATTTTTATTGCTTTAATCCTGCGAAAGAATCTTAATAATCTCCAGCGCAGTATTTATCGTGTCATAATCATATCGCTCAACAGCCGAGATAACGATGATATCCGCATTCTTAATTGCGTCATGCGTCATCTTTTCATTGACCTGAGATCTGTGACAGAGATAGCAATCAGAGAAATCTCTTTCAAAAAGCTGAAGCTGGAAGCATCTGTACGAGTCGGCAAGCATTACGAAGTTGCAATCGTAGGTCGCGTCAGATGCGGTAGTGTGTCGGATGTCGCCTGCTCCGTCCCCGCCGTAGTAGGAATCGACCGTGATTTCGGGCTTATAGGAGATAGTATAGTCGACTGCTCCCGTATAGTAAGCTCCGTTAAGATTGCCGAGAGAAATAAGGTCTCCGGCGTTGCGGTCAAACTCCCAGAGAGGAAGCTGATAAAGGTTTGTAGTTTCAAACCCGAGACTCTCCATCAGTGCCTGATAGCCTATAAAGCCGCCCGCCATATTCCAGTGGGTGTCGAACTTGTAGTAAACGTCCCAATAGGGCTTCGCCGCGGTCAGCTCGGCAAGAGGATAAATTATCTTCACGTCCGAATTCTCACGAACGTAGTCGACAAATCTCTCAACTCGCTTGTACTCATTAATAACGTCCGCACCGAGATAATACTCGGGATATACCTGCTCCTTGTTCGGCCAGATGGCTATCTGAAGGGTCTTTCCCTTTTCGCGGCAGAGCTTGTCAAGCTGATCGAGTATTGAGGTATAATATTCCATCTCCGCATCGCTCAGAAGATTCGTTCCCTGATAATAGCTCATGCTGTTGTCGCCGAGATAATAGAGCCACTGGTGTCTGCCCTCGATAACGACGTCACTTCGGTAGCTCTCCATAGCAAACGAGGTATCCTGAAGCTTTGCCTTAATATCTGTTCTGTACTCGCCTCCGCAATATTTGCAGCTTGCAAGAACGTAGCCGTAGGTCGTGTAGGACGCCTTGACTATTTTGAGCTTGCGGTGATTCTTGTGCTGCTTGATTCCCGACTCGGTATCCTCGTGTCCGCAGACCTTGCACTTGGATAAACGCTCGTATTTCGAGCCGCACTGAACGAGGTCAAACGTGTCGGTCAAGGTTTCGTAGTCGTGAGAAGCCTTGGCGGTATACTCGCGGTAAACGTGCGAACACTTTGTGCAGGAATACTTCATAACACCCCAGTCGGTGCAGGTCGGGTCGACCTCCAAAACTCCGGCATCGTATTCGTGCTCGCAATTCTCGTCCCCGGTCTCCTCGTTGTCAAAGTCCGGGAGAGTTTCCTCCTCGGAGGTGTCCTCCTCGGTGTTATCACCGAAAATGTCCTCAATAGTCTCCTCGGGGAGCTCGATCGATCCACTGCTCGAGCCGCCGTGGAAAAGCTGCAAAAGCGCAGGACGGATAGTCTTTTCGTAAGGCTGCTCAACCGTAGCCTTTATATCGCCGTATGAGTTGTAAATGAGAGATCTGAACGGTACGTGATCGTTGTACCAAGCCTCGATCTCGGCAGTGTAGGTTTTAATGTTGAAGGTAGTGGGAAATTCAGCATATTTCTTGCCTGCCATTCCCTGCGATTCGTTTGTTGGGGGGCTGATCGTTTCGTAGAGCTCGGGAGAGAATCTGCACGCGATCATCAAAGCGCCCCATATTATTGTCGGAATGATGAGCAAAGCGACAAATATGCCGATATACGTCACCGCAAAGCCCTTGGGCATCCTTTGTGGAGCGGGAGGCTCGGGCTGATTCTCGGTAACGGGATTGTTTTTATCTTTATCCATAAAGCACCTCGTTTGGTATCATTGTCGGAAAAATTCCCGACGTTTCGGTTGTTTGGGGTCAGAACTGGAAGTAGATGAAGGCATTGTATGTTCCGCCGACAAGCGCCGCCATGGAGAGCACAAGGATCGCAAACTGCGCGATCGAATCGGCAACGAAGATCACCTTGGCGGACCTTGCGCCGGCGCAAAGTCTGTCGTAGCCTGCCTTGAGCATTCTTTGAACAAGACCCGAGAACAGAAGCCCGAAGACGATGACGATAATAACGTTCATCGAAAGGAATCTGACAACGGAATAATTGCCCGACGTAAAGTTAAAGAGCTGACGGACGTACTCGTTCGCCTGGAAAATGTTGTCCGATCGGAAGTAGATCCAACCGATCATAACCGCGAAAATGGTATATATCCAGTTGAGGATCTTGACGGGGTTCTTCTTGAGCCATTTTCCAAGGAAAAGCCTCTCGATTATCTGCAGAATTCCGTGGAATAAGCCCCAGAATATGAACGTGAAGTTCGCACCGTGCCAGATACCCGTGAGCATAAATACAACGAACAGATTGATATATGTGCGGAACTTGCCTTTTCTGTTTCCGCCGAGAGGAATGTAAATGTATTCCTTGAACCAGGAGGAGAGAGAGATGTGCCATCTTCTCCAGAATTCCTGAATGGAAAGCGCGGTATAGGGATAATCAAAATTCTCCTTGAACTTAAAGCCGAGCATTCGGCCAAGACCGATAGCCATATCGGAGTATCCCGAGAAGTCGAAATAGATCTGTAAGGTGTAAGAGATGATACCGAGCCAAGCGACCGCCGCGCCGAGATTTTCGATCTCAAGCGCCCAGATGTCGTCCGCAACCTTTGCAAGCACGTTGGAAACAAGCACCTTCTTGCCAAGACCGTAGCAGAATCGCTTCTGCCCCGAAATAAACAGGTCAATAGATTCCTTTCTGCTCTGAAGCTGAAGATCAACGTCGCTGTACTTGACGATAGGACCTGCGATAAGCTGGGGGAAAAGCGAAACGTACAGCGCAAAATCGATAATGTTCTCCTGCAGATTCGCCTTGCCCATATAAACGTCCATAACGTAGGACATTGCCTGGAAGGTAAAGAAGGAGATACCGATAGGAAGCACGATGTCTGCAAGATTGAGCGTGCCCGTGCCCTCCATGCTCAGCATAGTCTGCCATACCGTGCCAAAGCCTGCACCGGTCTGCATCAGCGACTCGATGATCGCGATAAGCATGTTGAAATACTTGAAGAAGAAAAGTATCGCGATGTTGAGCGCGATTATAACGACAAATGCCGCCTTCTTCGCCCTCTTGGTCTGCACACCCTTCTCAAGTATGTATCCGCCCGCAAAGTTGAGCAGGATAGACGAAAGCATGATAAGCAGATAGTAGATTCCGCCCCAAGCGTAGAATATAAGGCTCGCTATAAGCAGAAAAATATTTTTTGCGCGAATGCGCGAGGATTCCCTTTTAAACGGTAGCGCCGAGAACAAAAAGTTGCCGGCTATCACTACGGGCAAAAAGACCCATAGGAATATCATAGAACTGAAAAGCATATATAAACCTTCATTTTTCAGATTAAAGTGCCGCAAATGCGGCAGACTCTAACAAAGTATAACATTATTTAGTAAAAAAGTCAATATACAGAGCCTCGTTTGCCGAAAATTTAATAAAAAGTCACAAACGGAAAGCTGTCAGCTCGAGAAAGGCTCGCCGTTTCCCAAAAAATAATGCCAAACTCCGAAAAAAAGGTTGACAACTCCGAAAAAATTTGCTATAATGTAACATCATAAGAAATACTGTGACCGAAATAAGTAGAAAACGATACTGTCAGACAGAAAGCTGCCGGCTGATGAGAGGCGCGTGAGAGCCGTTTTCGAATACCTTCGCGAGTACCGTCCCGAAGTTCCAAAGGAATGAGTAGGCGTCGGCGGGTTTGACCGTTATATCAAACGACTCTTTTTGGAGTTATTAAGGCTCATAAGGCGACTTGTGAGCGAATTAAGGTGGTAACACGAGGCATTATGCCAATCGTCCTTGCTTTTTGCAGGGGCTTTTTGTTTTTTTGCCATCTAAAATCACATTGGGTAAAAATAAAGCAAAATAAATACCGAAAGCTTAACCTTAAGGACATCAATCCCATTTCCAATTGCAAAACGGCTGCGTCGCCAAACTATCCCAAGGGAAGCTTTTGGGGTGCCTTTTTCTCGAAAAAACACATTGAATAAAAATAAAGCAAAATAAATACCGAAAGCTTAACCTTAAGGATATTAATCCCATTTCCAATTGCAAAACGGCTGCGTCGCCAAACTATCCCGGGGGAAGCTTTTTGGGTACCTTTTTCTCGAAAAAGGTACAGAAAGGAAAATATGAAAATTTACGAAGAGCTTGTTGCCCGCGGACTTATCGCGCAGGTACCGAATGACGAAGAGATCAAAAATATGATCAACGAAGGCAAAGCGACCTTCTACATCGGTTTTGACCCCACGGCAGATTCTCTGCACGTAGGACATTTTATGGCGCTCTGCCTTATGAAGCGACTTCAGATGGCA
>JAFULC010000019.1 GCA_017483305.1 Clostridia bacterium
AATAGTGGCGACCCGAAGGGGACTCGAACCCCTGACCTCTAGCGTGACAGGCTAGCGTTCTAACCAACTGAACTACCGGGCCTCATTTGGAATGATCGGGGTATCCCCCCATCATATTCCTGCATCGGAGTGTTATACTTGCCCCCGATTATAAAAAATGGTGGAAACAATAGGGCTCGAACCTATGACCCTCTGCTTGTAAGGCAGATGCTCTCCCAACTGAGCTATGCTTCCAAATGCCGTTTTCTCGCGGCGACTTGTAAATTATATCATATAAAATCTTTTTTGTCAATACCTTTTTTGAAATTTTTTTAGTTTTTTTTCGAAAGAAAATACGCCCATTTCGGCGTTAAGTTTCCTTATTTTTGCAGGTCGTATCCGAAAATTTCATTCTTATTTACTTAACTTTTTGACATTTATATTAAGTTTACTTAATTGTTATATGTTTATTTGAAAAGAACAAGGGAGGGGCTTTTACTAACTTCAGCCTCTCCCTGATATGTATCAATAATCGTTTGTTATATCTCCGCTACCGTCGAGCGAAATTTTATCTCCGAGGTAGGTTGGCTTGGGCTTGAACAAGGAGGTCAAAAAGTCCTTGTTTCTCGCCAATATCTCTCTTACGTCCCGCATCGTCTGACCCGAATATGTGCGCTGATCCGATGCGACTCCGTACGCCTCCAAGCCGAGTGAGTCTGCGATATAAAGCGCTCTGTACAGGTGATATTCCTGGGTAATTATGACCACTCTTTCCGCGCCGAAGATCTCCTTCGCGCGATATATGCTTTCGTAAGTGGAGAAGCCCGCGTGATCCATAAATATCTCCTCGGAGTCGATTCCCTTTTCGATCGCATACTGCTTCATCGCGTTGACCTCGTCGTATTCCACCGTACCGTGATCACCGCTCATCAAAAGCTTTGCGCCGCTCTTCTCTGCCATCAGACCGTAGACCTCGATCCCGCGCTCCACGCGGTCACAAAGCATATCGCTCAGCGTTCCGTCAGCTCTGACAAGGCATCCGAGCACGATAATGCAATCCACGTCCTCAAGCTCCGCAGCCTCTTTTGCCGTTATTACGTTTTCCCTTGCGGTTGACACCACGAGCGCATTCACGCCAAATACAAATGCCGCTGCGAGCAATCCGAGTGCAAGACAAACCGAGACGGTCACTCGAAAGGGCTTGCTTTTAAGTATTTTAATTAAATTCACAAAAATCTCCTTATTATCTTGCCGCCGAGGCTGCGCTTGCCGCTGCACTTGCCGACATAATTGCCGCGCAGGTCGCCGCGTGCTGTGCCGCTATCATCGCGATCGTGCCTCCGATCGCGGTAGCATTCATATCATGTGTCTCGCCCGAGTGCTCACCTACGACTATCATCGCGGCGTGCATAAGTCTTTCCTTCCTCGATGCTCCAAAAAAGCCGTATCCCTTTTGCTCCGACAGAAAAGCATCTACCGCTTCAAGATCCGCGACGGTTTCATCGATCGAGCAATCAAGCATTGCAAGCGTGCCGAGCGTGGCAAGCTCATATTCAGTGCCGTATTTCATTCCCTTTTCGCGCAAAGCGTCGTAAAGCGCGATCGTATTACGGCATCGGTCTGCCGCCGTATACGAGCTATCGCTGTAAAGCGCGAGCACGTGCGAAAGCGACTGCACCGCATTCCTCGACTTGAACCTTTCCCGAAGCGCGTTGTAGCAGATCTCAGTCTGACGAATAACCTCGTCGTCCGAAAGGCTTGACAGAGCAAGCATTACCGCGAAAACACTATCCTCGCTTGAGGTCAGAAACGGATGCTCGGACTTCATAAGATCGTATATTTTGCGGGCGCGCAGGCTTACCTCGGAATATTTTTCAGGATCAACGGCGTCAGACAGCATCATTGCCGCAACCGGCAGGTACTCCGACGAGTAGAAATGCTCTCTTAGCTCCTTATGAAATGCCAACGCTCTATCAAGTCTGCCCTCGGGGTCGCAGTCAAGCGAAAGCATAGTGATGATCGAGGACACCGCCGCACCTCTGAAGTTTGAAAACATGCCTGTTTTACTCTTTAAGATCGCTCGACATTCTTTAAGCCGTTCAACGTCTGCCGCTTCTCCATTTTCGGTTATAATTGCGGCGCAGACGGGATAAAAGTAGCTGTTTTCCATCGAAAACGCCTTTTTCACTACCTCTCGGTTATCAATAAAAAGCTCGCAGAGCTCTCTTAAGGACTCTCTCATTATTGAAGTCTCCTTTTATCTTTTGATCCTCACAAGTGAGCCGATTCCCTCGTGCAAGGCTTCGCCAAACGCATTTATTTCATCCTCGGTGTTGTACTCGCTGAAGCTTACGCGGATGGTACAATCCGCCTCCTGCTCAGGCAATCCGAAGCCGACGAGCGAGGAAGAAATATGTCTCGAATGAGACGAGCAGGCAGAGCCTGCAGACACACAAAAGCCTTTCGACGAAAGGAAATTGAGCATAGTCTCGCTCTTGATATCGGGAAGCGTGAGGCTTAAAACATGGGGTGCTCTCTGTCCTGTCGGAATGTTCGGTCTCGCGCCTGCCGCAACTGCTTTCTCGGCACAAAGATCGCGCAGGGCGACCATTTTGCCGACCGACTCGGAAATTTTTGCTCTTTCCTCTGCCGCCGCTTCACCGAAGCCGACTATTCCTACGATATTCTCCGTACCCGATCTGAAGCCGCTCTCCTGACCGCCTCCGATAAGGTATGGAGTAAGCTTTTTCATTTTGACGATCTCGGGGCTGACGTAAAGCGCGCCGACTCCCTTTGGACCGTGAATTTTATGCGCACTGACGCTTATCATATCCGCTCCGAGCGTTTTGACGGTAAAGGGTACCTTCAAAAAGCCCTGCACGGCATCACAATGCGTTACGGCGTCGGGGCATCTTCTCTTAACTGCCGAAAAAAGCCTTGCGACGTTATAGACCGCGCCCGTTTCGTTATTCACAAGCATAAGCGACACAAGCGCGACGTTGTCGTCGAGCGCCGCCATAAATTCGTTCTCGTCGATATTTCCGCCACGAGTTGAGACTCTTACGACCTCAAAGCCATCCTTTTCAAGCTTTCTCATCACGTTATCGACCGAGGGATGCTCGGAATCTGTGGTGATGACCTTGTTATACCTTCTTTTTTCCTTTGAATAAAGGCTTCCGAGTATTGCGGTGTTGTTCGATTCACTTCCGCAGGACGTAAAGATCAGATTCTCTGCCGACGGGCGAGAGAGACCGAGAGCCGAGCCAACCTGCTCTCTTGCGCGGTCGACGAGCCTTCTTGCCTCGATGCCCATCGCGTGTCTTGACGACGGGTTGCCGTAGATCTCGATAGCCTCTATCATTTTTTTCTTCGCCGCCGCCGAGATCTCGGTAGTGGCGCTGTTATCCAAATATATCATTTTTATCTTACATCAAAATTCTCTATCATTTTTGCAACGTCGGACAGGTGCGTGTCAAACTTCTCGGGCAGAGCCGTATATGTCACGGTGTAGAATACCGCACCCTTGACAACGATAGCCTGAAGCTGCTTATACTCCACGCCGCCGATCACCGCCGTATAGGTATACTGCTTTGCGGGCACTCCATCCATTTTGATGTCCTCGGTGGAAAGAAGCTCGTAGGACTCAAAAATGTTCTTATATCTCGCCTCGCATTCCGCGAAATATTCCTCAACGGTCTTGCTCTCGTCCTTGGTCATATACATCTGAACGCTGACATTTGAGGAATCGGTATCCGAAGCATATGCTGCCGAATACTCGGCTCGGTCATTGACTATCCAACTGTTCGGGACGAAAAATCTGTACGCGAGCTCGTCTGTCGAGATAAGCTTCATGCCCTCGGGCGCGGTAACCTTGTCGGAATACTTCTTGTCTTCCCCACCGTCATAGGGCTCGGCGAACACGAAGTAGGGCAATATGCCCGCACCGTCGCTATCGCCCTCGACCGTCTCAAGATAAGCGTCGTAGCTCTCGAGAGGCGCGCTGTAAACGAAGACGTAAAGCTCGTCCTCGTATCTTGCCATTACCTGCATAAATTTATAGCTCAAGGTCTCGCTCTTTTCACCGTTGACCACGGTCACGCTTGCCGTATAAACGTATTTATACGCAGGCTTTCCGCCAAGCACCATAGTCTCGTGCTTACCCGACCATTCGTAGTCCTTAAGCGAGCTTGCAAAATTTTCGTTGCATTTGTTCCAATATTCCTCAACGGATAATTCTCCCGCATCGTCGGCAACGGTCACACCGACCGACACGCCTGCGGATGCCGAATAATATGCGCTCGTTACGCCGCCTGCGGTGTTGGGTGTCCACTGCGTAGGCACGTAAAGTCTGAAGCAATCGCCCTCGCAGGCTACGAGCTGGTAGCCGTCAGGCACGTCACTGTTCGAGCACGCGGCAAACGCCGATGTCAGCATTGCCAAAAGCAGCAGAGCCGCCGCAATTCTTTTTATCTTACTTGACATTTTGTTACTCCTGAGGGAAGATCCCTTTTCTATCGTTTATTTGCCGAAGCTGAGCATTTCCTCCGCCGCCGAAAGAATGCCTATCTTACCGCTCTCGTATGTAAGTCCACCTTGGAAAAATACAGTATATGGGGGTCTCATCGGGCCGTCTGCGGAAAGCTCTATCGAGGCGCCCTGAACGAAAGCGCCCGCTGCCATAATGACCTCGTCGGTGTAGCCCGGCATTGCCCAGGGCTCGGGTGTGACGAAGGAATCAACGGGCGAGCCCTTCTGTATTCCTCGGCAAAATGCGCAAAGCAGCTCGGGTGCTCCCGTGATCACGGTCTGAATGATGTCCGAGCGAGTCTCTTTCCACGTCGGCGAGACGTTATATCCCATTTCTCCGAAGATATACGCCGCGAGGTGCGCCGTTTTAAGCGCCTGCGCGGTGGTGTGCGGAGCGTAGAAAAGTCCCTTGTACATATTTTTGGTCTGTCCGACCGTCGCGCCGACCTCAAGTCCGCAACCCACGCTCGTGAGTCTGTAGGACGCGAGCTCGACCGCGCGAGCCGAGCCTGCGATATATCCACCGGTCTCTGCCATACCGCCGCCTGGGTTTTTGATCAGCGAGCCGATTATCATATCCGCTCCGACCGCCGTGGGCTCGACTGTCTCGGTAAACTCGCCGTAGCAGTTGTCGACCACAACGTAGGTCTCGGGAGATATTCCCTTGATGTAGCTTACAAGCTCGCCGATCTCACCGACCGTGAGGGTCTTGCGATTGAGATAACCCTTTGAGCGCTGAACGAATATCACCTTGACAGGCTTCCCTGCCGCAAGCTCGGTCTTCAAGACATCGCCGATAGCGGCAAAATCAAAGCCGCCGTCCTCGGTGAGCTCTATTTGCTTATATCTCACGCCAAAGTCGGCAAGCGAGCCGTTTCCCGCCTCGCCCTGAATGCCTATGACCTCCTCAAGCGTATCGTAGGGCTTGCCCGCGACCGAGCACATCAAATCCCCCGGACGAAGCAGACCGAAAAGTCCGATAGTCAGAGCCTGAGTGCCGTTTACTATGTTATGACGGACAAACGCTGCCTCCGCTCCGAAAACGTCTGCCCAGATGCGATCGAGCACGTCACGTCCGCGGTCGTCGTAGCCGTATCCGCTTGTAGTATCGAAGTTGGTTGCCGCGACTCTGTGCTCGCGGAACGCGTCCATTACTTTATTGGTGTTTTCAAACGAGATCTCGTCTATTTTGGCGAATATCGGCGCGAGATCTCTCTCTGCCGCCGCCGCGAGCTCGTTTATTCTCTGTGAAAATTGCATTTTGTTGTCCTGTTTTCTATGTATTGGTGCGGAGGCTGCGCGGGATCGCGCGCCTTCGCCAAGCCGCTTTTTAGGCAAAAAGCGGCGTAAAAACCTTTCCGTGTAAAAGATGTGCTTATGCTTTCCCGGTATGTTTTTTCTTATAGCGTGAGCTCTCACCTTTTTCATACCTTATAGGAAAGTTTTTGGGGTCTTGCCCCTTTTCTCAAAAAGGGGCAAGCGGGGTTTGGGGCAGAGCCCCATAAACGCCGGGGGGTATGGGGCAGAGCCCCATAATCTCCGTATTTGTTACTTACACGTTCTGAACGAAAGCGACAGCGAGGTCAACGCAAGCGTTGACGTCACCCGAGTCGATCATTTCGACGTTGGAATGGATATATCTTGTGGGGATCGAGATCGCGCCCGCGTGTGCGCCTGCGCCCGCTCTCTGCATAGAAGCGGTATCGGTGCCGCCTGCGAGAAGGATCTCGCACTGATATTTGATGTCGTTTTCCTTTGCAAGCTCGATCATCTTATCTACTACCAATTTGTCGCAGATAACAGAGCTGTCCTTGATCTTGATTGCTGCGCCGCCGCCTATCGAGCACTCCATAGGCTTCGATCCGGGGGTGTCGCCGGTTGCGGTTACGTCAAACGCGATGCCGTAATCAGCCGCAATAGCAAACGCCGCAGTAAGAGAGCCGCGGATTCCAACCTCCTCCTGAACCGAGAAGCAGAAGTAAATATCATTTTTGCACTCAGTCGCGGAAAGCTTTTCTGCGATCTTGATAAGCGCAACGCAACCGATGCGGTCATCCATGGGTCTGCCGCAGATCCTCTTGCCGATCTTCTCAACCGAGGGCTCTGCAACAAAGAAGTCGCCAAGCTTGACCTTCTTTTCGGCTTCCTTCTTATCCTTTGCGCCGATATCGATATATACGTTCTCCGCCTTGAGCTCGGCAGCGGAAACGCCCGCGTTGGGAACGAGCACACCCTTGACTCCGCGCTCGGAGATAACGTACGAGAAGCAAGCGGAAACGAAATTGATTCCGCCGATAGTTGTAACGCGGATCATTCCCGATTCCTCGATATGAGTTACCATAAAGCCGATCTCATCCATGTGCGCGCAGAGCATTACCTTCTTTTTATTCTCGGCGCATCCGTATTTGACTGCGATGAGGTTACCCATAGCATCCTCGTAAACCTTGTCGGTAAGGGGGGCGATGTAGCCCATGATCTTGTTGGATATAGAGTGTTCTCTGCCCGAGATCGAGGGGCAGTTGTTAAGAGCCTTCAATATGTTAAGCATTTTTCAAATTCCTTTCCCTTTCAAATCTTATTTGCGGTGATCATCGTATCCACGAAATTCTTGAGCGAAATATAATCCTCGCTATCCGCAACGCAGGATGCGCTGTGCATATATCTTACGGGCACTGCAAGTGAGATGACCTTCACTCCCTCGCAGGCGCGCTGAATATTTACCGCACCCGTTTTGCCCGAGGTGGTTTTCTTAATCTGATACTTTACGTTGCCGTTCTCTGCCTCCTGGATCGCAAGCTCGGTGAGTCCGCGGTCGTATATGGCACCGCGATCTGCAAAGGAGATGGCAACTCCCTCGCCAAGCTTGACCGCGCAGGAGGGCTCGCCTGATACTGCATCGCCTGCCTCGACCGAGTCGAGAACTATCGCCGCGTCGGGCTTTATCGTCTGTGCCGCAACTCGAGTTGCAGAGAAGGAGGTCTCCTCACAGCAGGTGAACGCAAAGTAGACGTCGCAGGGCAGCGCCTTTGCGCTCTCTCTGAAGGAGCGCATGATCTCGATCATAGCCGCACACGGAATTCTGCCGTCGAGCGCCTTGCCCTTCATATATCTGCCGTCCTTGCCGAAAAGCGAGAATTTCGAGGCAAAAACTCCAACGTCTCCGATATCAAGCTCGGCTCTCGCCTCGTTCTCACTGTTCGCGCCGATATCAACGTTCATTTTGTATATGGGGGTCGCGTGCTTTCTCTCCTCGGGTGACTGCATGTGTATCGCCTTGGATGCGACTATTCCCTCAATTCTCTTATCCTCGTCTCCGGGAACGAGATTTCTTCCGCAAAGTACTCGCGGGTCTATCGAGCCGATAGGCGCGATCTTGATGTATCCGTCCTCGTCGAAATCGCGTATCATAACGCCGACCTCATCCATGTGCGCGCAGACCATGACCTTTCTGGGCTCTGCGGCGTTATATTCAAGTCCGCTTCCACACATTTTCGCGATGACGTTGCCCGCACGGTCTGTGCAATACGCGTCGCAGCAATCGTCGATCTGGGATATGATAAACTCGGCAACGTTGCCCTCGCAGCCCGAAGGACCGAAAAGCTCGGACAGCTTGCCTACAAGCTCTGTTCCGTAATATTTTTTCATCTTGCAAACACCTCCGCGATCTCCTTGGATTTGATAAACTCGGAAACAAGATCTGCCAGCGCCTTTGCATCGTCAAGCGACAAAAGCTCGTTTGCCGTATGCATGTTGCGAAGGGGCAGACTGCAAAGCACGGTGGGGATTCCCTCGCGTACCGTTCCCGTAGAGTTGGCGTCGGTTCCCGTGCTTCCGGGCGACGCGCGGAGAGTGTACTTGATTCCCTTCTCCTCGCAAAGCTTTGCCGTCATTTTGGTCAGCTTTCTGTTGGTTACGGGGGAGATATCGATCGAAACACCCGTGCCGATAGCCGTCCATTTCATTCCCGTCATTTCGGGAATCCAGGAGTTAGTTACGTCCATTACGAGCGCATAATCGGGATCGATACCGTAAGCCGCAGGACCTGCGCCGACACAACCGATCTCCTCTCTCGTTGCAAATACAAAGTATACGTCGGCGACAAGATCAAGGCTGTCGACCGCGTCGATTCCGTAAACGGCGCAAGCGCCGCACGCCTTATCGTCAAACGCCTTGCCGACGAGCTTGTTATTCTTGAGCAGATGATACTCACCCTTATAGGAAATGGGAGTGCCGAGTGGACAGAGCTCCTTAAGCTCGTCGTCGGGGTAGCCCGTATCGATCACAAGCTGATCGATGGGCTTGAGGCTATCGTCGCCGAATCTGCGGTCGCTCTCGGGAGTGGTTGCAAATATTCCCGGGATAGTTTCCTTACCGAAAATAACGACCTCGCTCGAGGGCAAAAGTCTGGTGTCGACACCGCCGACGTTGGTCACCTTAAGAAAACCGCCCTTTTTGTATCCTGTTACCATCATTCCTATCTCGTCGAAGTGACAGTCGATAAGTATTCTGGGAGCATTCGCCTTACCACATCTTTTGACAAATATGTGATTTCCTATGTTGTCGACATAGCTTTCGTCGAATTTTTTTCCTATGGTCTCTATAAGCTTGTCCGTGCTATAGCTCTCGTAGCCCGTTACGCTCATAAGAGAGGACAAGGAGATTATCAATTCCTTCAAATTCATACTTATTTCCTTTCGCTGTTTTTTATAATCCGTTTATTATCGTCTTAAATCTGTTGCCGCGCTCCTCGAAATTCTTGAACGCGTCGAAGCTTGCGCAGGCAGGAGAAAGCAGGACTATGTCTCCCATTTCTGCCATTTCTGCCGCCGCAAGCACCGCCTCGTCAAATTTCGGGATATGCTTGACGGTGAGCTTTTCTTTGTCGTAGCTCGGGCATTTTTCTATCTCCGCAAGTATGTGCGGTGCGGCAAAGCCCGTGAGCACTACAGCCTTGACCTTCGTACAAAGGTCGCGTGCGAGCTCGTCAAACTCGACGTTCTTCTCAGAGCCTCCGCAGATGATAATTGGAGCTTTATCGAGCGCCGAAAGCGCCGCCGCGGTCCTTGTGGGAGAGGAATCTATGGAGCTGTTGTAGTATCTGACTCCGTCCTTCTCTCGGACGAATTCAAGCCGATGCTCAACGCCGCCGAAGCTTGTCGCTATCTCGCTGACCGTCTCGGGAGAAACTAGTCCGTGAGTTACGGCTATCGCCGTCATATAGTTTTCGACGTTATGCCTTCCGGGAATGCGGATGTCCGACACACGAAGCACGGGCTCTCGCTCTTTTCCGCCGTCGAAATAGATGATACCGCCATCCTCATAGACCGCCGAGCAATTTTCCCTATGTCGCGGAACTATATCGGAATAAGACGTGCGCTTCGATGAAAAATAGGTTATCGGCAGCTCGGAGCTACTTGCGATCTCGCTCGTGAGCGCATTTTCCGCATTCGTGATAAGCCTCGAGCACGGCGAATGACGGTAAATGTTGCACTTTGCGTCTACATACTCGTCCATATTTTTATGCCAATTGAGGTGATTTTCCGAAAGATTTGTTATAACGGCACGACTCGGCGACTGCTTCATCGTATGAAGCTGAAAGCTTGAAAGCTCGACCACGGCTACGTCGTCCTCGGTCATCTCAAAGACGAGGGGGAGAAGCGGCGCGCCGATATTTCCGCCGACGTACGCCTTTCCCTTGCCCTTTTTCTCAAGCTCGGTCTTTAAAAGCAGGTGGGTTACGGTCGTTGTCGTGGTCTTGCCGTCCGAGCCCGTAATGCCTATTATCAGGCAAGGACAGACCTCAAAAAAGAGCTCCATTTCACTTGTCAGCTTAGCACCGTTATCTACCGCCGCGCTTATCTCGGGCAGGTCGGGGCGTATGCCGGGAGAGCGGAAAATATAATCACCGCCAAGGGAGTTAAGGTAATTCTTGCCCAATGCAAATCTTACTCCGCGAGAAATCAATTCCTTTGTCTTATCCTCGTTGAGTATATCCTCGTCTCCGTCGTGCACGGTCACCCTCGCGCCTGCCAAGACAAGTATCTCGACAAGCGGTCGGTTTGAGCGGCCGAAGCCCAGAACGCGACAGTCCTTACCGCTATATTTATCGGTTATGTAAGTTCTGATATCCAAAATTGCCTCCATATAAAGAGTATCGCTATTATATTATATAATATTTATTGCGCGCTTGCAAGCGAATTGCGAAACTTTTTGGAATTTATCACAAAAAATTTAAAATTCGGTCATTTTGCCCCTTTTCAAATCGACAAATTTATGGTATAATACAAGATGTAGTATTATGCATTATCCAGACATCGAAAGGAAGTATTGTTTAATGGCGCAGGACACCGTTAAAAGCAAGGCATCTCAGCAGTACGACGACAGAAGCATACGCGCCCTCAAGGGTGCGGACCGCGTGCGCAAGCGCCCTGCGGTAATTTTCGGCTCTGACGGACTTGAAGGCTGCGAGCATTCATATTTTGAAATACTCTCCAACGCGGTAGACGAGGCGAGAGAGGGTCACGGAAACGAGATCTTGACTATTCTCCACCCCGACCATAGCATCACCGTCGACGACCACGGTCGCGGCGTACCGCTTGGATACAATAAAAAAGAGGACCGCTGGAACTGGGATCTTATTTACTGTGAGCTCTACGCGGGCGGTAAGTACGATAACAACAACGGCGCATCGGCATACGAATTTTCTCTCGGACTTAACGGTCTCGGAGCTTGTGCGACTCAGTACAGCTCGGAGTTTATGGACGTTTATTCCTACGACGGCAAAATGGAGCGTCACATCGCCTTCAAAAAGGGCGAGCCCGTGACGGGCGTGCTTGAGGAGAGAGAGCTTGAAAGAAAAGAAAAGCGCACGGGTACGGTCATCCATTGGAAGCCCGACACAGAGGTATTTACCGACATCAATATCACTCCCGAGCGCATCAAGGACATTCTGCACCGCCAGGCAGTCGTTGTCGACGGCGTTACCTTCGTGTTCAGATACACGAACAGTGACGGAGAGGTCGTTGAGGAAAGGTATTTCTACGAGCACGGTATTTCCGACTATATCAAGGAGATCGTAGGCGACAGCGCAAAGACCGAGCCTGTGCTCTGGCATCTTGAAACGCAGGGTCGTGACCGCGACGATAAGGACGAGTACAAGCTCAAAGCAGACGTGTCCTTCTGCATCTCCAACACCACCAACAGACTTGAATATTACCACTGCGGAAGCTTCCTTGAATACGGCGGCTCTCCCGACCGCGCGGTCAAGAGCGCGTTCACCTTTGCGCTTGACAAGTATATGAAGAGCGCAAACAAATACACGAAGAATGAATCGAAGATAACCTTTGCGGACATAGCCGACTGTCTTGTACTGATAAGCAACAGCTTCTCGACCATGACCTCCTACGAAAACCAGACCAAGAAGGCTATCACAAACACCTTTATCTACGAGGCGATGAACGAATTTTTGCGTTCAAATCTCGAGATCTTCTTCCTTGAGCATCCCGTTGAAGCCGAGATCATGGCAAATCAGGTGCTCGTAAACAAGCGAAGCCGCGAGTCCGCTGAAAAAGAGCGTCTTAACATCAAAAAGAAGCTCTCGGGCACGATCGACATCGCAAACCGAGTTGAGAAATTTGTCAACTGCCGCTCCAAAGATCCCAATGTGCGCGAGCTTTATATAGTTGAGGGTGATTCGGCGCTTACCTCCTGTAAGCTCGGCCGCTCGGCTGAGATGCAGGCGATAATCCCCGTAAGAGGTAAAACGCTGAACTGTCTTAAGGCAGATTACGACCGAATCTTCAAGAGTGAGATCATCACCGACCTGCTCCGTGTCATCGGCTGCGGCGTTGAGATCGAGAGTAAGAAAAAGGGCGATATTCTCCCCTTTGATCTTGATTCTCTGCGCTGGTCGAAGATCATCATCTGTACCGATGCCGACGAGGACGGATTCCAGATCAGAACACTGCTTCTGACTATGTTCTACCGTCTGCTCCCCACCCTGCTTCGCGAGCAGAGAGTTTACATTGCGGAAACTCCGCTTTTCGAGATCACGGTCAAGGAAAAGGGCGGCGAGAAGACCTATTTCGCGTACGACGAATTTGAAAAGGCAGATATCCTCAAGGAGATCGGCGACAAGAAATATACCATTCAGCGCTCCAAGGGTCTTGGTGAGAACGAGCCCGAAATGATGTGGCAGACCACTATGAACCCCGCGACCCGCCGTCTTATTGCGGTCACGCCCGCGGACGCTCAGAAGACTGAAATGATCTTCGACACCCTGCTTGGTGACAATCTCCCCGCGCGTAAGGCGTTTATCGCGGCACACGGCAAGGAGTATATGAAGGATCTTGACGTTTAATTCACACAAAAAACCGAGTCGGGCGATATATTTGCTCAGGGCTCGGTTTTTTAATGTTTTGAACAAATTTAGACGAAGTGTCGGCAAACACAGCTCTCATGCAAGCTAATATAACTATTGTGCAACATTTTGTCCTTTTTGTGCAAGCAATACCCCAAAAAATATACTATAATTCAATTATAGAACAAGTTATTGGAGGCGCACTATGTCAAAACTTCCATACCGACAGGTACATCTTGATTTCCACACGTCCGAAAAGATCGAGGGCATCGGAAAGAGGTTTTCTAAAGAAAATTTCGCCGTCGCTCTCCGCGAGGGACACATTAATTCGATCACGCTTTTCTCGAAGTGCCATCACGGCTGGGCGTATCATCCGTCAGCGGCGAACAAGCAGCATCCGCATCTTGATTTCGATCTGCTCGGCGCTCAGCTTGAGGTCTGCCGCGAGCTTGGTGTGAGAACAGAGATCTATCTCTCCGCAGGCTTTGATGAAAAATACGCGGTCGAGCACAAGGATCATATCATTCATCAAAAGGACGGCTACATAGGTCCTTTTGACCAACCCTGCTATCACCGTCTTTGCTTCAACACGCCCTATCTTGATGTGCTCTGCGCTCAGATAGACGAGGTTATGACCAAGTATGAGGGACTTTTTGACGGAATCTTTCTTGATATAATCGCAGCAACTCCCTGCTATTGCGATCATTGCCGCAATGGCATGGCAGAAGAGGGCGTTGACGTTGAGAATTTTGACGAGGTTTACGCATACGCCAAGAGGGTTTATCAAAAATACTGCGACGCGGTCGACAAGGTAGTTTTCTCGCACGCCCCCAATATGCCCATAATCCACAATGACGGTGGCGCTATCTTCCAAGGAAGAAAGGTCGCTATGCGTAACACCCGGCACTTTGAGATCGAATCGCTCCCCACGGGCGGTTGGGGATACGATCACTTCCCTCGCGCCGCAGCTTACGCGAGAACGCTTGGCAAGGAATTCCTCGGCATGACCGGAAAATTCCATAAGTCATGGGGAGAATTCGGCGGCTTCAAGCACCCGAATGCTCTAAGATACGAAACGGCGCTCTCTAATCTTTGCGGCGCCAGATCCTCGGTTGGCGATCAGCTTCACCCCGACGGCGAAATGGATCTCTCGACCTACCGCCTGATCGGCAGCGCGTACGGTGAGGTCGAGTCGCGCGAGGAGTGGATGGTCGACTCCGAATATATTGCCGACATCGGTCTGCTCTCCGCGGAGGGTAGTGTTAACAGCGCTTACGCCGACGATTTTGACCGTGCTGCAATGATTGGCGACGGAATAAATCAGGATATCGGAGCAAACCGTATGATGCTTGAGGGACATTATCTTTACAACGTCATCGATCCCGAGGCAGATTTCTCGGGATACAAGCTGATAATTCTTCCCGATAATATAACCGTAAATGGCGCTTTCAAGGAAAAACTCGACGCTTATCTTGCAGGCGGCGGAAAGCTTTTGCTCACGGGCAAATCGGGAGTTGGCAGCGACGGCAAATTTGCATTTGATTTCGGTGCAGGCTTTGGCGGCGAGGTCGAGCTCAATCCCTGCTATCTGCGCCCCGAATACGAGCTTTACCCCAACGGCATAACCTCATACGTTATGTATAGCAAGTGCTACGGTCTTGAGCTGTCCGGTGACTTTGCAGGCGAGGTGCGCGCGCTTCGCGTTGATCCTTACTTCAACCGCACCGCAGAGCATTTCTGCTCACACTATCACACACCTTACGACAGAAGCAAAACGGGTGTCGGCGCGATCGTGACCGATAAGATCGGATATATCGCCTGGGAGATCTTCTCGGAATACGCGAGGTTCGGCGCGATCCACCTGAAATATGCCGTTCTTGATATCATCGACCGTCTGCTTGGCGATGAAAAGTCTCTTTCGACCTCGCTCGGTTCACTTGGTGTTACCTCTCTGATGAAGCAGCCCACCGATAACGGTGAGCGACTTGTTAATCACTTGGCTTACGCGATCACAAAGGTGCGCGGTGCTAACACTGAGATAATCGAGGACCTTCCGACTGTGCTTGATACAAGGGTGACGGTAAAGGTTGATGAGAAGCCCTCGCGCGTTTATATAGCGCCCGACGGCACGGAGCTTGATTTCACCTATGAGAGCGGTAAGGTCAGCTACCTTGTCCCACGTTTCGAGTGCTCGGCTCTGGTAGTTATTGAATAAATTGGACAAGGTGTTTTATTAAGTATGCTTAACTTGTGTTGTATTTCCCATAATTTCGTTAAGTATAGTTAATTAATTTGAGGGAACGCAAGCAAATAGATTTAGTATACTTAACTAAATTCAAAACAAAAATCCGACTGATATTCAGTCGGATTTTTGTTATAAGCATTATAAAATAGTGCCGCCGTAAAATTTTTCTATCAGCTTTTTGTTTTTTCGGCTCTTGATTATCTCGCCGTTCATGTAAAATTTCTGCTTTTTATGTCCATAGGCGACTTGATAATACGGAAGACAGTCGAGATGACTTATCCAACTGCCGTACAAGGTGATGTTTCTCACCGAAGTCCACGGGATTATTTCGCGGTCTCCGAGCACATAAACAATGGTAACGCTTTTCTTTGAATATTCATAGCGTAAAGGAGACACAACGATTATAAAAATCGGAATAAGTGCGATAAGCATAAAGAATATTCCCCAAGCATCGCCATCTGCAAAAAACATTGCGGCGAAAGCACCGAAAATAATCATCGCAATCAGGTAGATTATAAGGTAGGTGTTAAAGGAGAGGTATATTGTTTTTGGGGATTGTTTATTCATAAAGTTTATGTCTCCTCTTTCTTCGATTTTACGCCATCTTTTCGGGATGCAAAATAACATTGACGGCAACCAGTATGCTCTACCGCTCTTGATCGAACTGTTGCCTGATAACTATGCCCTCGACTGCATTTCCACCATACTTTTTTCTCACTTCCACCACTAATATCTTTCGGCGTGATGGCTTCGTTCTTGACATAATCCCATTCACTAAGCAATTCAGGATTTGTAGTAGCTAAGTCATTATATCCAATCCATATCTTTTGATTTATGCAATAAGGGCACTGTGAATTGTCTGTTCTTGTCCGACTTGAAATAATCGCTTCCCAAGAATGCCCTTTCTCGCATCTCCACCACACCTTTTTTGATGAACCCGCGCCTACCATTTTAGGTGTCAATTCACCGTTCTTTTCTTGATACCATTGCTCACACAACTTAGGATGTGTAGTTGATAGATCAGTCTCTCCATCAACAACCCTATAACCACTACAATATGGGCATCCATTGCCTCTTTTTCTAGAAAAAACTTTCGCCTTCCACGAATGTCCTTTATTACATTTCCACCAAAAGCTTTTTTGTGTGCCGTATGAAATCATTTCAGGTGTTATTGATCCATTCTTATTATAATCCCACTCTTCTGCAAGGGTTGGATTGCATATTGCAAGCGACTGTTCCTTTTTTGTTTTGGAAACAAGGGACATAATATTTTCATAGTCGCTCACTATATCAAATGATGTTGATTGTAGCCTGGGTAAGTATTCGCCTATAACCTTCAATATAGGTTTAGCAAAACTTTCAAATCCGCTTATTCCAAACTCCGGTATTGATATTTTCAATGAAGAGCTGTCGTAGTCGGGACATCCTTCCTCTCGCAATCTTATTAAACGAATACCGTTTTTCTTGCACTTTTCATCTTTAGCCAAGTCGTTCTCAATAGATTGATGCCACCTACATCCATCATATTCAATCGCAGTATTAATAGAGGGAATGTATATATCTAATTCCATTTTTCCCAACCACTTAAAACTCACATTTGATTCGCAATCCGGATATGCCTGGTTTACATAATAAAAAATAGTTTTTTCAGGTATGGATATTTGCGTTTCGCTCATACATATAGGACAACCTCTTCCACTATTCCTAGAAGAAATTACCGCTCTCCACTCGTGCCCCCTGTCACATCTCCACCAAACTTTCACATCACTACCTGCAGTATATGCCGTTGGTTGTTTTGTATTCAAGGTAGGATGCCACTCAGATGCCAGTTTCGGATTTATTGTGGCAAGATCGTTAAATCCTATTTGAACTTTTCTCCCTGCGCATACAGGGCATCCATTGCCCCCACTTCTATCACAGACAGTTGCAGAATAACTGTGCCCTTTACCGCATATCCACCACACTTTCTTGTTTGAATACGGCATAATTTGGTTGGGAAATAAATTAATATTTTTCTCAAAGTCCCATTCCAATGCTATACTAGGACTTACTGTTGCTAAATCATTTTCTCCCTCTATAGCCTTTTGTCCTGCACAATACGGACACCCCGTATGCTGATTCCCCGCCCTAGAAGATATAACCGCCTCAAAGAGATGACCTTTTGCACATTTCCACCACACCTTATTGCTATTGCCATAAGTTATCGTGGTAGGATCAAGGGCGTTTTTTTCATATACCCATTCCATCATAAGTTCCGGGTGTGTGGTTGCTAAATCATTGTATCCCGTTAGAACTCTCTGATTAGAGCAATATGGACAACGTTCTTGATTTTCCACCATTACATAGGCTTCTGCTTGAAATGAGTGGTTTCGACTACACTTCCACCAGTATTTTTTGTTTGAGTGTGGGAAAATCTGTTCGGGCAATAAAGGTGCATTCTTTTCATAATCCCACTTTTCTGCCGCTGTCGGAAATACTGTTTTTAAATCATTAATTCCTGAGATAACAACCTTACTTGCACAAACAGGGCATCCGCTACGACTTGTTCCCGTTCTGTTGTTTGGCGTGGTCTCCCAAGAATGACCTTTCGAACATTTCCACCAATATTTTTTTATAGATCCATAGGATACTTGATTGATGTCGATTTCTGTGTTTTTTTCGTAATCCCATTCATCTAAAATTGAACTGCCATTTTCACGGCCCCACTCAACAATACTTTTTTTCATACCTTATTCTATACCAAGCAATTTATGCACCTTAAAAATATCCCCCGCGCCCATGACGATGACCATATCGTCCTTTTGTGCGATCTCCTTGATGATCCTTGCCACGCCGTCAAAATCTCCGCCATAAATTGCATTCTCTCCGATGATTTTTGCGAGCTTTTCCGAAGAAATTCCGTAAATATTGTCCTCTCTTGCCGCGTAAATGTCGGTCAAGATCACCTTATCCGCCTCACCAAACGCGGTCGCAAACTGCTCCGCCAGTGCGGCTGTGCGACTGTAGGTATGGGGCTGAAAAGCACATATAAGCCTGCCGCGACAAGCCTTTTTAGCACCCGCAAGAGTCGCACTGACCTCTGTGGGATGGTGCCCGTAGTCATCGTAAATCAGCGCTCCGTTGATCTCGCCCTTATATTCCATTCTGCGTCCTGCGCCCTTGAAATCGGCAAGACCGCAGGCAATATCCTCGGAAGAAAGTCCGCAAGCGACCGATGCCGCAGCCGCCGCAAGCGCGTTGTAAACGCTATGCAGTCCAAAAGCGTTCATTCTGATATGGGCAAAAATTTCACTCTTGTACAGAATGTCAAACTCTATCGGAAAGAGGTCGAGATTGATATTGACCGCTCTGAAATCGGCATGCTCCGACAGTCCGAAGCTCACCTTATTCGCGTTGACCTTTTCTGCCGAAATGACCGTATTTTCATCGTCAAGGTTGTATATGACCGTTCCCTGCTCTCCGACGAGCGATGCGTAGCGACTGAAGGAATCTCTTATCTGCTCGATGCTCTTGAAATAGTCAACGTGCTCCATTTCGGCGTTGAGCAGGACCGCGACGGTAGGATTGAAGTCGAGGAAGCTATCCATATATTCACACGCCTCAAAGATAAAATTATCCTGATCTCCGAGATAATAAGCGCCTCCCATGGAAGCGTAGGTCGCGCCCGAAACGATGGTAGGCTGACTAACCGAACCCTTCTCTGCCGTGCTGAGAAAGATCTGCGCGCACATCGAGGTGCAGCTGCTCTTGCCGTGCATACCCGCAACTCCAACTCGGTTTTTATATTCGGTCATTATGTAGCCGAGATAGTCGGCTCTCGATATACAGGGTATTCCCTCATTTTGCGCTCTCGCGTATTCGGGGTTGTCGGGAGAGACTGCAACGGTATATATCACCGCTCCACAATTCTCGCCAAGATTTTCAGCCGCGTGAGTGTAAAACATCTCTATTCCCGACGCCTCGAGCTTGTCGGTCAGCGCACTCTTGGAGCGGTCCGAGCCACCCACCTCATAGCCCGCTCTTTTGGTCAACAGAGCGAGGGAGGACATCATTATACCCCCCGCGCCAAGAAAGAATATTCTTTTACCCCTCGCGCCGTTCATAATGCTGCGTATAGCTTCGGCGCCAAAATGAGTATTAGGTGTGGACAATTAAGATCAACTCCTTACAACATAAATATCAATTATTCTCACAATTTAAACAAAAACCGCCGTTTTCGATGTAAAATCGCCGTTTGATTTTCCCAACTTTTCACAAAAAAAACTTGTTTTTATTGAATAGTCATCACAAAGGGCTTGTATAATATAACCACAAAGGAAAAAAACTGCAAAATCTAGCAATGGAGGCAACACTATGCAGATCACGGATATCAAAATAAGAAAGCTTTTTGAGGAAGGACCTATGAAGGCAGTCGTTTCGGTGACGTTTGACGGTCAGCTCGCAGTTCACGACATCAAGGTCATTAATGCACGTGACAAATTCTTTATCGTTATGCCCAGCAGAAAGAACCCCGATGACACCTATCGCGACATCGTTCACCCTATAAACGCCCAGTTCAGAGCAGAGCTTGAGCGCGTGGTTATCGCCGCTTACGACGAGGCGCTCACTCACGCAGAGGACTTTATGTCCGCGCCTGCGCAGGAAACCGAGGTTTGATTTATATTTAAAAGGAAGACCGTACGGTTTTCCTTTTTTATTTTAGCGCAAGCGCCCGTTCGAGAGCATTACTCTGCCCTTGCCGTCTATCTCGACACTTCCAAAGCAGGAGTCCGCGGCAGCTCCCGGGTTGAATAGCCAAAGCGGTTTTTCAAGCTCGATGCCGTACTCGGTCTCGCCTGCGGGAATATACTTTTCAAGTGCTTGGTGAGTGTGCCCGAAAAGGACTATGTCCGCGCCCTTCTCTGCCGCCGCCTTTACTATTCTCGCAAATCCCAGCTTGACTCCGTACTCGTCGCCGTGTGTCATCATTATTCTTTTGCCGCCCAGATTTATGAGTATCTCCCTTTCGGATCTGAGGTCGGTGTATCCGCGGTACCAATAGTCGCAGTTACCCTCGACCACAAAAAGTGCGGCACCCTGCACGTCACAGTATGAAATATCGATAAGCCCGTCTCCAAGAAAAACCACGGCGTCGGGTCTTTTCACTTGTCTTTTGAGCGCCTCCATCATATTCGAGGCGCGACCGTGCGAGTCCGAAAAAACGAGAATGTTCATCTGTCACCTACATTTTTAAATTATGAGCTGAGCAAACCGTCGGTTCATCCGTTTGCAAAACTTTTCGAGCGTGTCTGCGTGGGTTTACGGATTAATTATATTATAAAGGCAACGCGAATTGTCTCTATGATATCAATGAAAATTATTCTACTGCCGCAGCATATCCCCCACGAGCTCGTCCATGATCTCTTTTCTGTGGAACGGGAAAATGATTATATGCGCCTTCTCTGCTCCGTCGGAATCGATAAAGGTCGCAAGCTGGTACTTTTTGCATATCGCATCGCTCGGCTTTGCGATAATAAACGTGTTCGAAGGTCCAAAGCGCTCAAACGCTATTCCTGCGTCGCGAAGCTTACCCTCAAAATAGATCACGTTTTCGCAAAAATGCTCGGGATCACGGCGCAAGAGCATCTCGCGAGCGCGCTGATAGGTCGAAAACGGCAAATAGTCGCGCGAGCCAAGCAGAGTCGAGTCCTCCTGGCCGATATAGTCGATCACGGGGCGGTCGCGCCTCGTCAGAGCCAACAGAACGCCGTTAACTCTCGCCGTACCCATAAATTTATGCATACTGACCGCTACCGAATCGACTCCGAGCCCGTGCAGTCCCGCAACGTAGGGCGCATTTCTCTGATTTTTCGCAATTCCGCCGAAATGCGCCGCATCGAGATGGCAGTAATATTCTATACCGAGCGCGCGGAGAGAGTCGGTCACCTTTTTGACCTCATCAACGACACCGTGGCAGGTCGTTCCCCAGGTGAGCACCAGAATTGCCCCCTCAACACCGCTCTCACGGTCGCGCTTGACCGCCTCGAGAAGCGCCTCGACCGAAATGCGACCGTGGGCATCGGTCGGTATGATCTCGTAAGGGTACCTGTCGTTTCTCTCACCGTCAAAAACGTATTTTTCAACACTGTAATGGGTTTCCGCCGAGAAATAAAGCTTACCCTTCGGGAGACGGTTAAAGCCCTCGCGGATGCCCCAGAAATTGCTCTCCGTGCCGCCCGAGGTGATGTAGCCCCAATAATTGCCCTCCGAAATGCCGAAATTTTCGGCAACGAGCTTGATTATCTTCTTCTCGGTGGACTTTGAATCCATGCCGTAATTTCCCTTCTGATAAGGGTCACCGCAGTTGTTCATCAGATACATCTTACTCTCAAGATGGCGCAGATATCCCGTCGAGTATGAATAATCCTCCATATTCGCGGGGTAGCCGAACATATAAAGCCGCTTTTTTAGATTGTCTACGTAGTAGTGCTCTATCTTATCGACGTACTCGCTGTCCTCGGCATCGAAATCGCGCAGTTGTGAGGCGTTGAAGCCCTTTTTCTTGAGCTGATTGTAATCGATCATCCTGCCAAGCTGCAAGCGAAGCCTCTCGTATTCGGTTATTTTGTCCTCTATCTGCCCAAGCAGATCAAGCAGACTCTGCTCGTCGCTCGCTTCAAGCGTTTCATCTGACTCAAGCACGCGCCTTCGAGCCGAATCGTGAATAGCCTCAAGCTGATCGGCTGACAAGCCGTAAATTTTATCTGTCATTTCAAAAAACCTTCACCGTTTCAGATTATAACTTATTTTACCACAAAAACCGACGTGTGTCAATCGCCGCCCGAGCCGACCTGAAAATTTAACAATAACTTAATAAGATAAATTTTTAAAACATTTTGTTAAATCTCTTGAAAACAGTCAAAAAATATTGTATAATAAAACAAAATTCGAAACCCTATGAGCCGAACGCACGCGGCGGAATGGAAAAATGATGGAATACGCGATCTCAATAATTATCGGTTATCTGCTCGGCTCGATCAGCCCCGCAGCTCTTATTTCAAAAATTAAAAAGATCAATCTGCGCAAATCGGGAACACGCAATCTCGGAGCGACAAACACTACGCTGGTGCTCGGCAAAAAGTTCGGCGCTATCGTAATGCTTTTCGATATCGCCAAGGGTGCATTTTCGGTCATTATCGCGAAGCTTCTCTTTAAGGAGATCGCCTTGATTACCGGATTGCTCGCAGGCTGCGCTTCTGTCCTCGGCCACATGTTCCCCTTCTATATGAAGTTTCGCGGCGGCAAGGGCCTTGCGGCGTACGGTGGCATGATTCTCGCCTTCGACCCGCTCATATTCCTGATACTGCTTGTGATCGGTCTTATCTGCGCGTTCGTTTTCAACTACGGAATCGCGCTGACTGCATCGGCAGCAACTCTCTTCCCCTTCGCAGTTGCCATTAGATATTTTCATTCAGCAAGTCTTATTCCCCTGGTTGCTATGGCAGCGGTCATAAGCATAGTGCTGATAGTTCGTCACTGGGGCAACATATACAGGGCGGCAACTAAAAAGGAAATGACGACAAGAGAGTTCATCGCAAGAATGTTCGGCAAGGTCAAGGGAAACATCAATTAAAATACCGCGCGGATATGAAATCCGCCAAAAAGCCTTCTCGCGAGCGAGAAGGCTTTTTGTTTGCATAATTTCCACCCCAAAAAGCTCCCGTCGACCTCTTATGCCCCAAAATCTTCCTGTTGAGAAAAATCTATTTACAAAATCCGACAGATGTGGTACAATAAAGTCACTAAAGCACGTGAGGACGTGGGAAAGGAGGACGGCGTGAGGATACGGACCGAAATATCCGACACAGAGGAGATCATCATTCGGTGTCGGGAAAACAGCCACAGGGTCAAAAAACTTGAGGTCGCGATCGAGGAAGCCCTGACGAGAGAAGATACCTTGACGCTATCCTCGGGCGGCACGGACTACTTTATTCCCAAGGGCGAGATCCTGTATTTTGAGAGCTCGAACGGCTCTGTCTACGCCCACACCGTAAGCGGAGTCTACACCGCTCATTACAAGCTCTTTGAGCTTGAGAGCATTATGGCTCCAAGCTTTACGAGGGTGTCAAAATCGGCTATCGCAAACGTGATGAGGATAAGCTCGGTCAAGCGCGAGATCGTCGGAAACGGCACGCTGACCTTTTACGGCTGCGACAAGACCGTCTGGTTTTCACGCGCATATTTCAAGCTTCTGCAATACAAGCTTGACGAAATGAGAAATTAAACAAATTGGAGGCAGCGTGAAAGGTCATTCTGTCTAACAGTAAATCATGCTTTTTCACGCGAGAATTTTGCCTTTTCGGCAAACTTCACAGATTATATTTTATGCCGCCAAGGGCGGCGGAACGGAGATGAAAATGAAAACAGGAAAGCTTTTTTGGGGACTCGGATTTCTTTTGGCGGCAGCCTTGATAATACTTGATGCGCTTGGCATAATTCCCTCCTTGCTCAGCGCCGTGGGTGAGGTGTCGGTCTTTGCATTGATTCTTGGATTGCTTCTGCTTTGCTACGCCATCGCAAGACTCTTCAAGGGCAGGATCTCGGCGATCTTCTTCCCTCTCGCGTTCATATTTTTACTTTTTGAAAAGAACATTTCGATGCTTCTCGGATACGAGGGCGCAGATCTTATCAATAACTGGCTCGTGCTGCTCATCGCGCTTTTGCTTCACGTTGGATTTGCGATCCTGCTTCCGTCGAGCACGTTTCACAGAAAGCATGTAAAATGCTCGGTCAAAAGCGATAATAAATTCAACAGCTCAACAGTCTACGTAGATTGCGCTAGCTTCACTCCGAACGTCGTTGAAAACAAGCTCGGCGAATGCACGGTGCATTTTCAGAATATCGAGAGGTACGAGGGCGAGCAAACCCTGAACATATCAAACAGCCTCGGCGCGATGACGATCAACGTACCTTCGTCCTGGACTCTGATCACCGACGTTGACAACAGTATGGGTGCCGTTGAGACCCCTGCACCCCACGACGGTGGCGGCCCCGTGCTCTATATCAAGGGAACGAACAGTATGGGCGCGCTGGAGATCAATTTTGTCTGATAAATTCCCGTGCAAAGCACTTATCAAGTCCTGCGTTGCCTACAACGCAGGACTTGTCTATCATATAGTGTGGTGCAAATCGATTGCCGCAGGCAAATAATGACACGATTTTTTGTGAAAAGAACACAATAATAAAAAAAGTGAAATTTTTTTCACAAAAAGTGTTGACAAAAGCATTGGCTTGTGATATAATATCAAGGTCGGCGGTACGGTTCGACTAAAAACTCGCTGGTGTGGCTCAATGGCAGAGCAGCTGATTTGTAATCAGCAGGTTGATGGTTCGACTCCGTTCACCAGCTCCATATGGGGGATTTCCCGAGCGGCCAAAGGGGGCAGACTGTAAATCTGTTGTCACTGACTTCGGTGGTCCGAATCCACCATCCCCCACCAAAAAAAGACTGTAATTTTGATACAAAATTGCA
>JAFULC010000020.1 GCA_017483305.1 Clostridia bacterium
CACCAGCGTTTATTCCGCAAATAGCTACATCGAAAGGGCAATCGCGGCGGGCAATGACCTTGCCGTACGCGCAAAAGCGTTTATTGATGCCGTAATGGAGTCGTGAAAATGAGCAAGGCGAACGAAAAATGGTCGGGATATATTCTCCGACTTGAACGCGAAACACACGAATATAAATACGGCGATTGGTACGATCACTCGTGGAACGAGGTCTATGAGATCAAACGAGGCGCAGATAAAGACAGCCGCGGTGAGCGGATAAGGATCTGCTGGCTCGACGGCGACGAGATCGGATTTACGTTTTTCGACGAAGAAACGTCGGCGGACGGAATCGGCGGCAGGATCTCGGTATCCGAGCCCAAGGTCTGCCTGCGCAGCAAGAATGAGCAGGGCGGCAGAAACGAATACGCGTACTCGAGAAGCGATCACGTCGTGCTGAAGCTCGAGAGGGTGAGCGGTACCGAAAACGGTGCGGCAAAGCCCGAGAGTCAGACCGACGACGAGAGCTGGAGGGCTGCGGACGAGCTTTTCGAGAAGGACAACAAGGCGGGATTTGAGGCTTGGCTTAAGCTCTGCGAGAGCGGTCACGCCCGTGCCGCAAGCTCGGTCGCATACTGCTATCGCTGGGGCTACGGAACAGAAAAGGACGTCGAGCGCGCGATAGAATATTACAAGCTTGCGATAGCTCGCGGATATCCGGCATACTCCTTTTTGGGATGGCTTTACAACGATTTTGACAGAAATGATGAGGCGCTTGAGATCCTGATCTGCGGCGCGCGCGCAAACGATGCGGCATCATACGCCGCGCTTTCAATACTGCATCCGAATGCCACGGAGAACGGATACGTCGCGGCATATCTTGCGTCGCGCGCGTTCGAGCTCGACAAAATGGAGGGTAACAGCCTTGGACTGTGCTACCTTGATAGGTCGTACTTGCCCGTGGTCTATCCTTACGCGAAGTATTGCTTTAAGGCACGCGGACTTTCGAGGGAGGATATTGAGGCTTGCGGCTTCAAGCTTCCTAATTATTGGGACGAGATCGAGCCGATCGAGCCCTGCTATCCCTCGTTTGCGCTTACGCTTGATACCCTTCAGGATGCGCCGAATCCCGCGGATCTGCACAGAGAGGGCTTGGAGCTGCTCTACGGAGATGATCCGAATGAGGCCGAGGGACTTGCCAAGATCAAACTTGCGGCGGAGTGCGGATACTGTCCTGCAATAATAAGCGCGTTTTCAAGAGAGCTTGACGGCTATTTCGAGATGCTGGAGCTCGGCGCGTTTGATTTCGGCGACGCGGAGTGCATAGAGGCGCTTGCGGTCTTATTGGGAGAGCAGGTGAGCTATTACGAGGGCGATGCGAAGCTTAATATAGTTGACAAGCTCTGGTCACTTCGCAAAAAGCTCCACCCTTACACAGAGATAAAGGATGAGATCGTAAAGGAAATGTGCGAGAGCTTTACGGAGAGCTACGCCGCGATGCATAAGGCAGAGAAAAAGCCCGTGTTCAAGAGTCTTTTCGCGGAGCCCTTTGATATGGCGGCTCTGGTTTCGGAGCTCGAGACGCGTCCCGCGCCCGAGAGCTGCAGGGAGATCGACGAGCTTCTGTCAGATTTGCCGATCTGGAGCTCGTTTATCAACAAGACACCGACGCCCGAGCAAAGGAGAGCCACAGCGCTTCTCGACGAAAAGCGCCGCGATCCCACGGTCGAGGAGCTTTTGTATCTGGCGGATATTTATTGCGGTAAGTATCACCGAATCCGCAAGGACGGTGAGGTCACTGCCTTCAAGCCTGAGGAGGCAGAGAAGCTTTACAGACGCTACTGCGAGCTTACGGGAAGCGATGAGATAGAGTATATTTTGAATAATTTTGAGCGCTTCAGCCGTCTTTGCGGCGAGAGCGTTCTCGAAAGGCAGGCGAATGACGACCGCGAGCCCTACCGCGACGGAGGACTCTCAAGCTCGCGCGATCCCGATTCGCCCGAATGGAAGGGAGGGACTTAAATGAGTAAAGCGATCAAAATTTCGGTCAAGAAAGCCCCCGAGGACTACGATCTCGGCGCGAGCAAATTCTTTGGCACTCCCACGATTCCGCTTGCGTGGCAGGAGGATTTCTGGGACGACGAGATCTTCTTTTGTCAGATAAGGCTTTCGGATATTGCCGCGCTTGACACCGAAAATAAGCTTCCACACACGGGCTATCTCTATATCTTCTTACACACTGACGGTGGAGATTATAATTTAGAGGCAGATGTGCGCTACTTTGACGGTGAGCCCGAGCTTGCCATTGATGATTTCAACCTTGAGGTCGAGGGCTATGAAAGATTCAACGATGCGTACTTGATGGAGTTCTGCGAGATCGGCGAGGGCGAAGCCTGCACGCGCCTTCTTGGTATTCCGAGCGACTGGAATTACGAAGATGAGCCCTCAAAGCTCCTTTTGCAATTCGATCCTTTGGACAGTGAAATGGAATTTCTAGACCACCTTGACGGGTTTCTCTATTTTTTCTTTGGCAAGGACGAAAACGATCTTGAAGGCGCAACCTTGGTGGAAGAATACAGTTGATCAATTCCGAATCGTTTGAAAAGGAGGTACAACACGATGCTGAAACACGATCCTGTGGAAGATACCCCCGCATTTCAAGCCATCAAAAATGAGCTTGAAGCAAAAATCATTGCAAAAATCGGCGAGAACAGCGGTATGGGATATTGCTACTTATATTGGGAAACCAAAAGGGATATTTTGAAAAAAGATTACGGCATAGAATGGAGATCTCCTGCTGAGCTAAATCCCAGAGTATATTTTGATTGATATTTCTTATCTTGCGATGATGAGATGGGTGCAAAGCGTTTTGTGAAAATCACCCATAACTCCCAAAAATGCACTCGTTTTGAAAGAGCATCAAAATTTTAGATTACTCACAGAAAAGAGCCGATGGATTCTTCCATCGGCTCTTTTCTGCTTCGACAGGGCGGTCTCACTTGAATCTGTCGCCAAGCCGCAGGCTTGTGCAAGGGTACTTCGTCGACAACTTTCATCCCCCACCAAGACTCGTTTTTTGCCGTGAAATTCATTAATTTTAGGGTTTTCGCTCCACTTTCGAAAAGCCACTTGACAAGCTTTTTTGGACATGCTATACTGACCTTACAATTCTACTTTTGGAGGAAATTTCGATGAAAAAGCTTGCTGCGGTTTTGATGTGTTTGACGATGGTATTAACGCTCTTTTCGGGTTGTATAAACGATCAGAATGGCGAAGAAACGACTACAACCAACGATGTTCCTCCCTCATCAAACGATATTGCCATGCAGGCCTACGAGGCGGCAACCAATGATGAGATCAGCGTGTTTGATGAGCACTTGGGTGAAATAAAATTAAAGGACTGCCGTTTTCCAAGCAATAATATAAGGCTTGGTGAGTGCGAGATTCTCAGCAAAGCAATTTTGGATATAGACGGGGACGGAGTTAACGAATACGTTATTCAATCGGAAGCGAAGGATCATATAGTATTACGCTACTATAACGGCAAGGTTTACAGCTATTGCTTTGACAGCAGTATTTTCTACAATTTAAACACCGACGGCTCTTTTTATTGGAGCGATTCTTACGAATCTGAAAATTGGGCTCACGGATTAAGTCGAGTCACTTTTAACGGATCTTCATTGAATATCGAAGAAATATACAGAATAAAGCACGCAAACCCTCTTGACTTTTATGAAGACCTTGAATTTTACGTAGGCGGCGAGCAGCTCACACGTGAAGAGTTTTTTGAATATAACAAACACAGAGAGATAGTGATCTTCTCTCCGCTCGATATTTCGTGTGAGTATCCGATATCTTCGGAAAAAGCCTATGAGCTTGCTTCAAGCTATTGGAAAATTGAAAGCGGAATGACCGAGGGGGCTGCCGGTACACACATATTATACAAAATTGTAATTTCAGAAAAGCCGAACGGCGATACGCCGACCTACCGTATTTGTTTGCAGGCGGAATGGTATCGCAACCACGTACCTGATTCGGCGTACAGTCTGCTACCGCAATCCGTGGTTACGCATAAGGAATTATTTGTTGATGCCGTAACGGGAGAGTGTTGGGTGAAAAAAACAAATTCCGAGCTTGGCTAAAGAGAATGATCTGTTACCGCGATGAAGTTATGACAGCTTTGTGGCGTGAAAAGATCCGATGGGAATCCATCGGATCTTTTCTGCTTTAAAATGGAGATTTTGTGCGAAAATCGAGTCAAAAGGCTCAAAAAAGTTTGAAAACCGTTAAAAACTGTTCTTGAACAATTAAATTTAAGTTGCAGGGCTCTTTTATTTTTATTATAATGTAGTTAGTAGACGGAGCTTGTCCTCGGTCTGACTTAAATTATTCAACAACGGAGGAATATCATGTTTTTTGACGAGATTGTTCACGGAACACAGTATTACCGATCGCCTACGCCTCTGCCCGAGGAATGGGAGGGCGATATTGATCGCATGGGCGACTTCAATCTGGATACCTTTCAGATAAGGATCAACTGGAGAAACAACGAGCTTCGCGAGGACGAATACGATTTTTCCGACGTTGACAGACTGCTTGAGCTTGCAAAGAAGTACAACCGCAAGGTCGTTATGAAATTCCTGCTCGAATGCGCTCCCCAGTACATATTCGACAAGTACGACGGAGTCAGAGTCGGTCCTAAGGGCGAGAGACTTCGCGGAGGCTATCACGGTGCGTTCTTTGGCGGATGGAAGCCCTGCTTTACCAACGTGCACGTTAAGGAAAGGGCCATGAAGTTCGTTGACAAGGTCGTTGAGAGATATTACAAGGACGAAAGTATAATTCTCTGGAACGTCTGGAACGAGCCGAGAAACAGACCCATTGAGGAATGCTTCTGCGAGCACTGCCGCAAGGCCTTTGGCGGATATCTCAAGGAAAAGTTCGGTACGGTTGAGGCTCTTAACAAGTTCTACGGTGCGACCGAGGAGAGCTTTGAGAATGTCAATCTCCCCATAATGGCGCACGGATATTGGGATATTTACGAATTCAAGAAATTCAAGGGCGGAGTTGACATATACAACGCTCTGCGCTTTGTTTACGACGGCATCCGCAAGTACGACAAGGTTCGTCCGATCATGTCTCACATCGGATTTACGAGCGCATTTCAGCTCTCACTGACCGACGTTTGCGACGATTTTACCGTTTCAAAGGCGGTCGATTTCTGGGGTACGTCCGTGCCTTGCGATACTACTATGAACACGCACGAAAACCGTCTCGATTTCCAGATGCTCAACGACTTTTTGCGCGCGGTTGACAAAAATTACTTTGTACACGAGATCTATCCCGGACTTGGAACCTTCCGCAAATACGACACGCCCTACGACATGAATTTCAAGGTGTACAGCTCGCTTGCAAGCGGAACGAAGGGGCTTGTTTATTGGCAGTACCGCTCCGAGAGGGTAGGACACGAGAGCGATTGCTCGGGCATTATGTACATGGACGGCACGCCCAGACCCGTGGCTTACGAGGTCAAGGATTTTGGCGCAGAGCTCAAGCAGAATCGCGAGAGCTTTGTCGGCTGCGAGGCGGCGCCTGCCGATATTGCGATCGTTTTTGATTTCAATTCATCACTTATCTCTATGATAGACGACAGCATCGGCGCGGATTACACGTTTGATTGGTGCAATCCCAAGTTCTATTACAGATACGCTCACGCGGGAATGTACCGCTTGCTGCGCGACCGCAATTACAGAGTTGATTACGTCGGTGTTACAAGCCCCGAGAGCTTTAAAAATTACAAGGTTCTTTATTTCCCCTATTACACGATGCTTGATCCTGAGATCATTCCGTATCTCGAGAGCTTCCTCGAGGGTGGCGGCAAGATCATTGCGGACGAGGGCTTTGGTATGAGAACCCAGAACACCTGGATGCAGCCTTACGACGTTGATTGCAAGCCCATAATGAACGTGAGAATGCGTCACCGTCACGTTGTTCGCGGTGAAACGCTTGAATATGCGGGCAAGGTTGGTGCGATCGCGCCCTACGTGACCGATTATGAGGTCGAGGGCGGCGAGGTTCTGTCATCCTTGAATACGGGTGCTGCCGCAATACGCGAGATCAAGTACGGAAAGGGAAGCTTCTATCTTTGCAGCTTCTCGCTCGGATACAGCTATTACCAGAGCAACGCGGATATTTGGGCGGATGTTGTGGAGGATCTTATTGCCGACGCTGATATTGCAAAATATCCTTATGCCGACGTGAAGGGCGAGGTGTACGAAAAGCGTCTTGAAAAGGACGGTACGGAAATAATCTTTATTTTCAACAGCTCCGAGGAGGAGAAGAGAATTGAGATCAAGGAAACTGTTGCTTCCGTGGGCGGAAGCGGCGTGCTTGAAGGAAAAGCTCTCGTTATTCCTGCAAAGTCGACGGCTTTTGTAGTCGCTGAAAAATGATATTAGTAGCAGCCGCAAATTTTTGCGGCTGCTTTTGCGTCGCTTTTGGCGGGATGTTATTTTTATGTGCTTGTTGACAAGCGAGTGATTTTATGGTACAATGTGAATACAATAAAATTTATGTGGAGATGATTTTATGAAATCCCAAATTTTAAGAGTATTAGCTTTTATTTTGTGTCTTGCGACTCTTGCTTCGCTCGTTGCTTGTAACGGCGGACAGGGAAACGTGACTGATGAGACAACCGAAAACGTCACAAACACCGATGAAACAACGGTTGGCGATGAGACTACGGCCGGCGATGAAACAACGGCTGGCGATGAGACCACCGATGAGGAGAGCGAGACCGAGTTTACTCCTCCCGAGCTGACGGTTGAGGAGGCTGACGGCGTGGCTACCGTTACCACGGCAACCGGTCTTTCCTACAAGGCGAGCGGCTACGACTCGATCAACGGAGCCTCCTTTGTGTTCCGCACGAAGCTTGAGATCAGCTTTGCAGATGACACCTTTACCGAAAAGTTCAACCGTATGACTATGCAGTACAGGGCAAACGGTCCCGTTCGCATTTACGTGACCTATGCCAATTACATTGGAGAGGACGTTGTTGCAGATTTCTTCGTTGAAGAGGGAGAGGGCAGCTTCTCGGGTCTGATCCTTGATTACCTTGATAAGAGATCGGCCACCAATATTACAAAGATCGCAGTCGAGCCCTGCAAGGAAAAGAAGGTTTCCTTTACTCTTTACGGTATTGAGACCGAGAAGATCGATTACTACATCGGAAGCTACGGCAGCACCAAATTCTATATCAGCAACGAGCGCTTTAAGCTTGGAGTTGATATGGGCTGGGGTGGTGCGATCTGCTATCTTGAGGATTTTAACTGTAATGTTTCGGGACTCCAGAATCTTGTAAATAAGGCTGACGAGGGAAGACTTATCCAGCAGTCCTACTACGGCACGCCTACCATTCCCGGCGTTTACGAGCCCGGCGAGTTTAACGGATCGCAGTGGAACTATAATCCCGTTCAGGGCGGTGATAAGTACGGAAACGACAGCCGTATTATCGACATTGTAGTTACCGATACAAGTATTTATATTAAAGGTCAGCCTCAGGACTGGTCGCTTAACGGTGCTATTACGCCAAGCTACATGGAGAACTGGTACATACTGCATGATGATCACGTTGAGGTCAAGAACCGCTTCGTTGATTTCTCGGGATGGAATCACCCTATAACGACGCAGGAGATCCCCGCGTTCTATACTGTAAGCTATCTTGATACGTTCGTTTGGTATGACGGCATTGATCCTTGGACAGGCGGAGAGCTTTCGTTTGAGCGAAATCTGAATTTCTGGGGTGATCCTAAATATGCTGCGGATTGCAGGTTTGCACTCAGACAGTCCAACACCGAGGCGTGGTGCGCTTGGGTTAACGATGCGAATAATTACGGAATGGGTGTTTACGTTCCTAATGCCGACGTGTTCTTCGCGGGAAGAAACGCTTATAACGGTTCTCCGGATCCCGACGACGGCGCTTGTGGGTATGTGGCGCCTCTTAAGAGCCTCAGACTCGTTTCCTACGAGGCGCTTGAGTATAGCTATCTTATCGCGACGGGAACGGTTGAGGAGATCCGCGCGACCTTTACAAAGCACAAGGATTTTACTGACAATGCGTGTCTGAGCAAAAACAGCTCGTCCTTGCGCTTGCCCGACGGAGATCTTGATCTTAGTCTTATGGATTTCTCCAAGGAGAAATATTGCAGTATTTTCACAAACCCCAACAATACGACGCTTGAATACGATGCGACCGAGCAGGCACTTAAGTGCACTGTGACCGGCGGAGATCCCTATGCTGCTATTGAATTCGGTGCTTCGCAGACGGTCTACAATGCCGAGAGCTTTGGCACTATTGAGGTCGTTTATATGATCCCCACTACTAACTCGACAACGAATTATAACATGGAGCTCTTCTTGTCTACCGGAACGACTGCCAGCGCAGTTGGCGGCAAGAGCGTTACCGGTCAGCTTATTGCTGACGGCGAATATCATACTTTGACGATAGACGTTTCGAGTCGGGCGTTCTGGTCGGGCAAGATCAATCAGATAAGATTTGACTATTTCAGCGGCGCGGCAGAAGGCGACGTGATCTACGTTAAGTCTATCGAGCTTAAGTGATCATGGCGGCAAAGCCGACTTCGACCGTTACGGTCTGAGAAGAAAGCGGCAAGGCGGAATGAGAATATATAAAGGGTCGGTTCGATTGAACCGACCCTTTATACCGTCGAAAAAGCTGTTCTGCCGCCAGTAGAAAAAATCAGAGATAGAAGAGCAGCATAAAAGAAAAAGGCTCTAAAAAGATAAGCACAAGAATTTCATCGAGAAATCCCTGTGCTTGCTTTTTCGTTACTTTTGGCGGAATGTTATTTTTATGTGCGTGTTGACAAGCGAGTGATTTTATGGTACAATTAAGCATAATAAAATTTATACGGAGATAAGTTTATGAAATCCCAAATTTTAAAAGTGTTAGCTTTTATTTTGTGTCTTGCGACTCTTGCTTCGCTCGTTGCTTGTAACGGCGGACAGGGAAATGAGACCGATGAGACAACAGAAAACGTCGCCAATACCGATGAAACAACGGTTGGCGATGAGACTACCGAGGAGGAGAGCGAGACCGAGTTTACTCCTCCCGAGCTGACGGTTGAGGAGGCTGACGGCGTGGCTACCGTTACCACGACGAACGGTTTTTCCTACAAGGCGAGCGGCTACGACTCGATCAACGGAGCCTCTTTTGTGTTCCGCACGAAGCTTGAGATCAGCTTTGCAGAGGACACCTTTACCGAGAAGTTCAACCGTATGACTATGCAGTACAGGGCAAACGGTCCCGTTCGCATTTATGTGACCTATGCAAACCACATCGGTGAGGACGTTGTTGCAGACTTCTTCGTTGAAGAGGGAGAGGGCAGCTTCTCGGGTCTGATCCTTGATTATCTTACCAAGAAATCGGCTACCAATATCACCAAGATCGCAGTTGAGCCCTGCAAGGAAAAGAAGGTTTCCTTTACTCTTTACGGTCTTGAGACCGAGAAGATCGATTACTACATCGGAAGCTACGGCAGCACCAAATTCTATATCAGCAATGAGCGCTTTAAGCTTGGGGTTGATATGGGCTGGGGTGGCGCGATCTGCCATGTTGAGGATCTTCAGAGCAATATTGAGGGACTTGGCAACCTTGTGAATAAGCACGACGAGGGAAGACTTGTTCAGCAGTCCTACTACGGAACGCCCGCGATCCCCGGTGTTTACGAGCCCGGCGAGAGCTTTGACTCGAAATGGGTATATAACCCCGTTCAGGGCGGCGACCAATATGGAAACGACAGCCGTATCATCGATATCGTTGTTACAGACACAAGCCTTTATATCAAGGCACAGCCTCAGGACTGGTCGCTCAACGGCGCTATAACTCCCAGCTATATGGAGAATCATTACATACTTCACGAGGATTACATCGAGGTCAAGAACCGCTTCGTTGATTTCTCGGGATGGACTCATCCCATTACTAATCAGGAGATCCCTGCGTTCTATACGGTCAGCTATCTTGATACGTTCGTTTGGTATGACGGCATTGACCCTTGGACAGGCGGCGAGCTTTCCTCGAGAGATGATCTCAATTTCTGGGGTGATCCTCAGTATGCCGCAGACTGCCGCTTCTTGATGAGAGAGTCCAATACCGAATCCTGGTGCGCTTGGGTTAATGAAGACGTTAATTATGGAATGGGTGTTTACGTTCCCAATGCCGATGCATATAGCGCGGGCAGATACGAGTACAACGGATCCAAGGATGCCGATGACGACGGCTGCGGATACGTAGCGCCTCTCAAGAAGCTGAGGCTCGTGTCTTACGAGGCACTTGAGTATAGCTATCTTATCGCTACGGGAAGCCTTGAGGATATCCGCGCGATCTTTAAAGAGAACAAGGATTTCACAGCTAACGAGGGCTTGAGCAGAAATAGCGTCTCTATGCGTTTGCCCGACGGAGACCTTGATCTTCAGCATATGGATTTCAGTAATGAAGAATATTGCGGTATACTCACGGGCGTAAATGATGCAACGTTTGAATATGATGCAACTCATCAAGCGCTCAAATGTACAACTCTTGGCGAAGACCCCTATGCAGCAATCGAGTTCGGTACCGCACAAACGGTCTACAATGCCGAGGACTACGGTACTATCGAGGTAGTTTATATGATCCCGACTACAAATTCGACTACGTCTTATCATATGGAGCTCTTCCTTTCGGCAGGTTCTATCGGAGGTGCGACGGCAGGCAAGAGCGTTATCAAGCCGCTTGTCGCGGACGGTGAATACCATACTCTGACGATAGACGTATCCAATCTGTCGTTCTGGTCGGGTAAGATCAATCAGATAAGACTCGACTATTTCAGCGGTGCCGCAGTAGACGACGTGATCTACGTCAAGTCGATAGAGTTGAAGTGATCATGGCGGTAAGGCAGTTTTGGACCGTTACGGTCGGAGAAGAAAGCAGCACTGTCGAGTACAAATGCTCGCCGCTGACGGGCAGGACCGAGCTTATTATTGACGGCTCCTCGTTCGTTGTGAAGGGTAAGCCCTTCGGAATAGGTCTTGTGCGCCGTGAGCCGATAATGGTTTGCGGAGTGCAGGGCATACTTGACGTTGGTAAGGGCGGTCACGCGAAGCTGATCGTTCGTGACGGCAAGGTGGAATGAGAATAAACAAAAAGGTCGGTTCGATTGAACCGACCTTTCAGCGTGTCGAGAAAGTCTCGACACGCTGGGAGAGTTCGAAAAAGGCAGGTATATTTTTCGTTCTTACATTCGTCGGCGTACGAGGGTACGCCAGAGTGTAAGAACGGAAAAAGCAAGCAAGCACAAGGATTTCTCGATGAAATTCTTGTGCTTATCTTTTTTCTAAACTTTTTCTTTTTATACTGCCTTCCTATCTCTGATTTTTTCTGCTTGCGGTAGAACGGCTTTTTCGACAGTCTCAAAAGGTCGGTTCGATTGAACCGACCTTTTTCTTTATTTTTCAAGCAGTCTGAAGCCTGCGGTCTCGGTGACGGGGAGGGAGAATACGAGGGGATGAGTTCCAAGCTCGTTCGTATACGAGGCGATAGCTCTCATAATGTCAGGCTTGGTCTCCTTTTTGGCTACGATGTAGATGATCTCCTTTTCGTCGGAGAGGGTCACTCCGAAGAATTTGTCGGATTCCGATACGGTGCCCTTTGCCTTCATTATCGTTCCGCCCGCGGCTCCCGCCTCCTTGGCGAGCTGCATGATCGCGCCGCTATTTCCTTTTATACAGATGGTTACTATAAGCTCCATTTCGATTTTCCTTTCGGTGTTTAGGTTGATTTCGTCCTTCGCTTCGCCCTGCTCTGAAAGGACGTGATCGAGCGCTTTCTTCGAGGCTATGCTCGTCAAGGGGATCGCGAGCGCGATTCCTCGGTCGGGCAGGTCTATTTTCATTTCGTAGGTAAGCGCGCTCTTGAGCTCGTACATCTTGCTCGTGCTTACAAGCGCTTGCATCAGAAGCTTTTCGGAGTGCTCGAGTCCGAGCAGATCAAGTGTCTCCGAGGTGGTCGAGCCGCGACACAGAGAGCTGTGCACGGGGCGGACGTTCTTGCGAAGGAAAAAGTCTACGAATTCCTTTTCGTCCGAGCGTTTTATTATCGTGAGAAACAAATATATGTTTTGCATTGTCAGTTACCTCCCTTGGAGTGAGTAGGGACGCTTGAGGAGGGCTCCTCCTCGGAAAAGTCTATTATCAGGAAGTCGTCGTCATCGGATGCTTCCTTTTTGCTGTTTTCAAAGCTGTAGATCTCGTCGATGATAGTGGTGTCAAGCACCTCGTCCTCGACGGATGCACTGTTGCGAAGCTTGAGCTTATATATCAGACCGACTACCTGGATGGTGATGGGGGGCATCATCGCAACGAGCGCGATAACGCCGAACGCGTCGGTCATTATTGATTCTGTGCTGCCGCCTGCCGCCTCGCAGACACCGATCGACATTGGCAATAAGAAGGTTGCTGCCATAACGCCCGATGCGACTCCGCCCGCGTCAAACGCGATCGAGGTAAAGAGGCTTGGGCAATGGAAGGAGAGCACTACTGCGGCTATATAGCCGATGAGAAGGAAGGGAAGGATCGGGATGCCCGTTAGCGCGCGAAGCATTGCAATACCGCCTGCCGCCGCAACGCCGAGAGCCATAGCCATAGGCAGAACCTTGGGAGGAATAGTGCCAGAGGTCGCCTCCTCCACCTGCTTATTAAGCACTCCGACCGCGGGCTCTGCATAGGTCATACAGAAGCCGATTATCATACCGATCGGCACGATGATCCAGGAATACGAGAGGCTTGCGAAGGTTGCGCCGAGGTAGCTTCCTACGGGCATAAAGCCGACGTTTACGCCGACGAGAAAGAGCACCATGCCTACAAAGGTATATCCCGCGCCAATGAATATCTGCGCCATTTCCTTTTTTTGAACTTTTACTGTGAGAAGCTGGTAAATAAGGAAGAATATTAATATGGGAAGAAGTCCCATGAGCACGTCCTTGACGATTCCCGGAATAGCCGAGATGAAGGACCAGCCCATTTGCTGTGAATTGAGAAACTCGGGGAGTGGATGGGGCTTATAGGCGATGTTGTCGAAGCCGCCGACAAGTCCCATAACCAAGATTGAGATGATAGGACCGATCGAGCAGACCGCCATAAGACCGAAGCTTGAATCCTCGTCACCGTTCTGAGAGGTGATAGCGGCGATACCCGATCCGATCGACATTACGAAGGGGACCGACATAGCTCCCGTGGTAACTCCGCCTGCGTCGTACGCGATCGCGAGGAAGGTCGGGTTTGTAAGGTATGCTACTACTGACAAAATAAGTATCGTGCCGTAGCCGCCTGCGAGTATGTATTTGAATTTGACCTTGAAAATTATTCGCATTACCGCGATCACCAAGAATACGCCGAGACCTGCGGCTACCGCGAGGATGAAGGCGAATTTTCGGTCTCCTGTGTAGCCTGCGAGGACGTGGAGGTCGGGCTCGGAGATCGTGATGAGCACGCCGACGATCAAGGAGATGATCGCGATTATCGGAATCTTGCGGGAGCGGGTGAGGTTTGTACCTACGTGAGCGCCTATACGCTCCATCGAGAGCTCTGCTCCGAGTGAGAACAGTCCAAGTCCGACTACAAGCAGGCAGGTGCCTACCACGAACGCGATGAAAATGTCGTTCGGGAGAGGGCATATTGTAAAGGAGAACAAAAGAATGATCAGTGCGATCGGCATTACCGATTGCAAGGCTTCTTTTATCTTTTCTATGATAGTTTCTAACCGTTTGGATCTCATTATTTATACCTTAATTTTATTTATTACATATAATATCATTTTAATTATACATCATTGGGTGAGCTTTTCTATTGACGTTGTGAAAATGGTTGGTGAACAAATTGTTAATTCGGTCGATTGAGGGCGAGGGACGGTTTTGAAAGGAAAATGTTGAGATTGCTATTGACAAATCAAGGGATTTATGATAAAATTTATAACTGGATTATAATTTGATTAAACGCGCGTGCACGCGTGTTTTCGGAGGCTTGCGCGAGGATTTTTCCTCCAAAAATCTTAAAAACTGCTTCGCGCGGGAATTTATTTATGCCGACAGCGGCGGAATGGAGTGTAAAATGAAGAACACTGAAAAAACAATGGACAAAATCGTGGCTCTTTGCAAGGGCAGAGGCTTTATTTTCCCCGGAAGTGAGATCTACGGCGGTCTTGCTAACACCTGGGACTACGGTCCTCTCGGCGTAGAGCTTAAAAATAACGTAAAGAAGGCTTGGTGGAAGAAGTTTGTTCAGGAGAACAAGTATAACGTCGGACTTGACGCCGCTATCCTTATGAATCCTCAGACCTGGGTGGCTTCGGGTCACCTTGCGGGCTTCTCGGATCCTCTTATGGACTGCAAGGAGTGCAAGGAACGCTTCAGAGCCGACAAGATCATCGAGGACTGGTGCGCAGAGACCTCCTTTGAGCTTCCCAAGCCCATCGACGCGTTTACTCACGCGGAAATGAAGGCTTTTGTTGAGGAGCACAATATTCCTTGTCCCACCTGCGGAAAGCACAACTTTACCGATATCCGTCAGTTCAATCTTATGTTCAAGACCTTCCAGGGTGTTACCGAGGATGCGAAGAACACTGTTTATCTCCGTCCCGAGACCGCGCAGGGTATATTCACCAACTTTGTAAACGTACAGAGAACTACCAGAAAGAAGATGCCCTTCGGTATCGCGCAGATCGGTAAGTCCTTCCGTAACGAGATCACTCCCGGTAACTTTATCTTCCGTGTTCGCGAGTTCGAGCAGATGGAGCTTGAGTTCTTCTGCAAGCCCGGTACAGACCTTGAGTGGTTCGCTTACTGGAGAGAATTCTGCCACAACTGGCTGCTTTCTATCGGTCTTAAGGAGGAGAATATCCGACTTCGCGATCACGATCCCGAGGAGCTTTGCTTCTACTCCAAGGCAACCACAGACTTCGAGTTTCTTTTCCCGTTCGGATGGGGTGAGCTCTGGGGAGTTGCCGACAGAACCGACTACGACCTGACTCAGCATCAGAACGAGTCCAAGAAGGATCTTACCTACTTTGATCCCGAGACCAATGAAAGATATATTCCTTACGTTGTCGAGCCCTCGCTGGGTGTTGAGAGAACTGTGCTTTCGGTTCTTTGCGACGCTTACGATGAGGAGATCATCGACGAGGCGAAGAACGATGTCAGAACCGTTCTTCACTTCCATCCCGCAATAGCTCCCGTTAAGGCGGCTATCCTTCCTCTCTCGAAGAAGCTCTCCGACAAGGCAAGCGAGATCTATTGCGAGCTTTCCAAGTATTTCAACGTTGACTTTGACGAGGCGGGCTCTATCGGTAAGAGATATCGCCGTCAGGATGAGATCGGTACTCCTCTTTGCATCACGGTCGACTTCGACACGGTTGGCGACGCTGAAAAGGAAGGCGACGGCTGTGTTACCGTTCGTGACAGAGACACGATGGAGCAGGTTCGTATTCCGATCTGTGAGCTCAAGAGCTTTATTGAAAAGAAGATCGAATTCTGATAAATTGCTATTTTGACAGAGATATTCTTGGGGGTATCTCTGTCGTCTTAAAATCTCGGATGGTTGAGAGGTTTTGTTATGAGTGAAAAGGTTTTTAACGTGCTTGACTATGGCGCGGTGGCAGACGGTGTTACGCTTAACTCTGCGGCGGTTCAGGCTGCGGTCGATGCTTGCGCGGAGGCAGGTGGCGGAATTGTAAGCTTTCCTGCGGGAGATTTCGTGCTTTCTACGGTTTTTCTCAAGAGCAACGTGACTGTTCGCATAGAGAAGGGAGCGAGAATTCTCGGATCGCTTGATTTTTACGATTACGCGCCTCAGGAGGCGATAGATTATCCTGCTTATCAGGATCAGTCGCACACGTATTTTGACTGCTCGATGTTTGTAGGTCGCGATTGCGATAACATTGCCATCTGCGGCGAGGGTGATATCGACATGAGAAGCGTCTGGGATGAGGACAACGTGCGCGATATCGTGCATCGCGGTCCGAAGTGCATTGCGCTCAAAAACTGCAACAACGTTGAGATAAGCGGCATCGGTATCTTTCACGTCACCGATCTTGCGGTTTATTTTGCGGGCTGTGAGCACGTGGATATACACGGTCTTCGCATGATCGTTTACATCGACGGAATTTCGCCCGACAACTGCAAGGACGTTAAGATCTACGATTGCGATATAGAGACGGGTGATGACGGAATCGTTTTCAAGTCCTCTTATACGCTTAACAAAATAGACGTTTGCCGCGATATCAAGGTCTGGAATTGCCGCATCCGCAGCAGATGCAACGCGGTTAAATTCGGCACAGAGACCAACGGCGGCTTTTACGACATTGATATAAGAGATCTCGACATTCGCGACGTCAGGATCACTGCGCTCTGCGTTGAGAGCGTTGACGGTGCTATAATCGACGGTCTTACCTTTGAAAATATCCGCATCAGAAACGCGGGTACGGCGTTCTTTGTTCACGTCGGACAGAGAATGAGAGGTCCCGAGGGCAGAGAGGTCGGATATATCCGCAACGTGCGCTTTGAGAACATCGTTGCAGAGGGCCCTTACGTGCCGCACACCATCATTCCGTGGAATTACATTCATTACGTGAATAACGACTACATACAGTATCCCTGGGACATCAACTCGCAGCACAAAAACGGTGTTCAGTACACCTCGAATGCCTGCGGTCTTGCCGACCGTCCGCTTGAAAATATTACTTTTAAGAATATTAAGCTTACGGTTGAGGGCGGTATTACCGAATGGAATGACGTCGTGCCCGACGTTATTCCTCCTTATCCCGAGGTCTACGTTTACGGAAAGGTTTTGCCCGCAAAGGCGATCTTTTTCCGTCACGTGAATGGCTTGACACTCGAAAACTTCGTTGTTGAGACCTATCATCCCGATGCGCGCGAGGATTTCGTGTTTGAAAACGTCAATGATCTTCATATTGTCTGACGAAAAAATTTTTGAAAAATTTGAAAAAAGGTATTGACAAGCAGTTGAAACTGTGGTATAATGCCAAAGTGAGCTGAAAAAGCTCTTATCCAAAGACAGCAGGTTCCCGTAAAAGCGCAAGCCACCCTGCCGAGGAGTGAAAACGATATATTTCGCCGCAAGGCTATAATTACGCTTTCTTCTCGGTATGCAGTTTGCAATCGGGAAGAAAGTTTTTTTAATCATTTAATCACTACGGGAGGTTAAAAACAATGCCTAGTAACGCAATACTCGAACAGAAGAAACAGGTAGTTGCAGACCTCGCAGAGCAGATCAAGGCAAGCGCAGCGGGCGTAGTCGTTAATTATCAGGGTATCACCGTTGAGAATGACACGGCTCTCCGTAAGGCTCTTCGTGAAGCAGGTGTTAAGTACGTTGTTATGAAGAACACCCTCACCGGCAGAGCTTGCGACGAGTGCGGCTACGGTGATATCAAGCAGTACCTCAACGGTATGACTGCTATCGCTATCTCCAGCCCCGAAGATCCTATCGCTCCTGCTAAGATCCTTAAGGAATACGCTGAAAAGATCGAATCCTTCAAGATCCTCGCAGGTTACTGTGATGGAGAGGTTATCGACGCGGCAGGCGTAAACAACCTTGCGGACATTCCTTCCAAGGAAGTCCTCATCGCGAAGTTCCTCGGCTCTATCAAGTCTCCTATCTACAATCTTGCTTATGCTCTTCAGGCTGTTATCGACAAGAACGGCGAAGAAGCACCCGCAGCAGAAGAAGCTGCTCCTGCAGAGGAAACCGCTGCAGAATAATCCGGTTTAAAACCGCTTAAAAACAAAAAACAATTTATATTTCCATATTCAGGAGGTAATTTAAAATGGCATCCGAAAAGATCACAAATATTCTTGAAGAAATCAAGACCCTTACAATCCTTGAGCTCGCTGACCTCGTAAAGGCAGTTGAGGAAGAGTTCGGCGTATCCGCAGCAGCTCCCGTAGGTGTAGTTGCAGTAGCAGGCGCAGCAGCTCCCGCTGTTGAGGAAAAGACCGAATTCGACGTAGTTCTTACCGGCTTTGACGCTGCTAAGAAGCTCGCAGTTATTAAGGCTATCCGTGAGATCACCGGTCTCGGCCTTAAGGAAGCTAAGGACACCGTTGAGGGCGCTCCTAAGACCATTAAGGAAGGCGCTTCCAAGGAAGACGCTGAGAAGCTCAAGGCTGACCTCGAGGCAGCTGGCGCAACTGTTGAAATCAAGTAATTTCAAGAGCAAGAGCAACCTTAATTCAGTTTATAATTTAGCTGTCTGTTAATTTTGGATAACAACAGATCGAGCCGTAAGGAAGTTCCTTACGGCTCGATCTTTATACGCACGAAAAAGGTGCAGAGCGAGCCTCGGCAAACTCTGACGTATAAAAAATGGCCGCAAGGATTTTCCTTGCGGCTATTTTTGCGGGATTGTTAATACTTATTGTTCTTGATTATGTTCTCCGCCATTTTGACGAGGCGCTCGCGTATCCAGAAGGGCTCGACTATTTTGAAGTCCGAGCGGAGCGTGATCAGAACGCTCAAAAATTGCTCGACGTTATGGAACTCGCAGACGTACTTATTGCGCGATTCCTTAGAGATGATGAAGTTTTTGAGAGAGAGGACCGAGAGCTTGTCGGGGATCTCAAGCGTTGCGGTGTAGGGTATCTGCATCTGAACGAAGGCGTTTTCTGCCTGCATGGACGCGCCCGAAACGCTATCGGCGAGCTCGGTCAGGGAGTCGTCGTTATCGCTTGTGAGGACGAGGGGCAGGGAATATTGCTCGGTATAGTAATATCCCTTGTGCTCGAGGCTATATTCAATCGGCGCGCCGAGCTGTTTTCTCAGATAGTCGACGTCGCGCTGTGCCTGACGGTGCGAGATCTTGAAGCGCTCGGCAAGGCGCATTGCGTTGGGATAATATTTATTGGCTATCTTTTTATGCAACCACTGAATTCTTGTGTTTGCGGAATTTCCCGAGGCGGTTTTCATAATGGAGAGTTAATTCCTTTCATTTGTATTATATAGCGCGTGAGCGGATCATTCGGCCTTTTCTGCGGGCTCCTCGGTCGGTGCCTCTTCGGCTTCCTTCGCGGGCTTTGCTGTGAAAAATCTGACCGCGGTCGGAATGGCTATCGCGAGGAAAAGAATGGGGTAGATCAGAAGATCGAGGGTGTATTTTTCGGGATGGGATGCGACCTCGGTCAACGCGCCGATAGCTCCGAGAAGTGAGACGGCGAGGAAGCATATATTGGAGAGGATGAAATATCCTGACGGGATTCGGTTTAATAATATTCGCAGATCGGAAAGTGTACTGAGGATCGCGGTTGCTGCAGAGAACTGTGTGAGCAGCTTCAGGGGGGAATTGAGCTCGACCTTGAATTCGAGGTGAAGCTTTATAATGAGCAGGATACAGAAAAAGATTTTTACATATCCAAGCGCGAGCTTGACGGTGGGTGAAAATTTCACGACGTCTGCCAAGTGATAGAGGGCAACTCCGAGGATTGTTATTGCTATCAATATTGTTTGGGTGCTGCTGTTGCCCTTGACGATCTCGAAAATAGAGATTATGAGGACCGCGGTAGCGGTTGCTGTCGGGATGAGCGAGAGCATATAGGGCGTTTGGGGTGCGATCTCTATCTTGCCGATCTTTTTTGAAAGAAATGCGGCGGAGATGGCAACGATGACGGCGATTGCCAATATGATATACAGGATTATTGCTATTGGGGCGCTTTTAAAGTATCTTGCATCGCCTTCGAAAAACGCGAGGAATGATATAAGTCCCACAACTGCAACCAGAGCCAATATGGTGGCGGTGCAGAGCTTGTATATCGTTAATTTTGAGCGGTTCATTTGCTGTAACTCCGTATATATAATAAATGAAGATTTTTGATCTTTTTTGCTTTTGAGACGGTCATTTTAATGTCGGGTTTTATGAGGTGAATGTCTCCTGATACTATTATATAACGAAAATGTTAACGAAAAATAGACAACAGACGTTATTTTTTGGATTTTTAAAAATATTTTGAGATCAAAAGCGCTTTGGATGCTTGAAATCGGGGCGGAATGGTGTGAAAAGATGTGAATTTTGTGCATAATGCATAAAAATGGTTTTGAAAATTCTGCAAAGTTTTACGAAAATATAGGTATTATTTTTTGAATTTTCTATTGACTTTATGGGGTTTTTAGTGTATAATAATTGAGCTTGATATGCGATGAAACGAGAGGTTGCTCTTAAAGGGACGCCTTTAAGAGGTAATTTTCGTGGAGTATGTCCGTATGAACGGGCGACGTAGTCTTTCATACACACACTAAGCAACATGCGGCATAGTGGTGCTTCGGTGTTCGATCCTTTCCCCTTATTTTCGGAGTTTATCTGTCAGATGCTGATGCGGATAAAGTCCGTGTTTTAATGGGAAACGGTGGATACACACGGCACGGTGTACGATAGAAGCGTCCCAACACTTAAAGGCGGATCGCTTCATTTTTTATATATAAGCGACGCCGATATCTGAAAGGAGGCACATTACAATGGCAGTTAATGAAAAAATCAGAGTTCGTCTTAAGAGCTACGATCACACTCTCATCGATACCGCTGCAGAGAAGATCGTTACCGTCGCAAAGACCAACGGCTCCGAGGTTTCCGGTCCTATTCCGCTCCCCACTGAGAGAGAGATAGTTACTATCCTTCGCGCAGTGCACAAGTACAAGGACGCTCGTGAGCAGTTCGAAATGCGCACTCACAAGAGACTCATCGATATCATCAAGCCCAATCAGAAGACGATTGACGCACTGATGAACGTTGAACTCCCTGCAGGCGTTGAGATCGAAGTTAAGATCTGATCGCTACATTATTTATTATCTTATCAAGCAAGCAAGGAAACTTGCATGACAAAGACAACAGCCGGCGGCTATGACGCCGTGTCGGTAACTTTGTAAGTCACGTTGGACGGACAAGATCCTATCCAACCAATAATTTACAGGAGGAAAAAGAAAATGAAAAAGGGTATTATCGGTAAGAAGATCGGTATGACTCAGATTTTCGACGAAAAGGGTAACGTGATCCCTGTAACCGTTATTCAGGCTGGTCCCTGTGCAGTAGTACAGAAGAAGACCGTTGAAGCAGACGGCTACGATGCTATCCAGCTCGGCTTTGTTGAGGCTAAGGAGAAGCACATCACGAAGGCTGAAAAGGGCCATTTTGAAAAAGCAGGTGTTTCCTACAAGAGACATCTCAAGGAATTCCGTCTTGACGATTGCAGCGCAATCAACGTTGGTGACGTCATCACCGCCGATACCTTCGCCGCAGGCGACAAGGTCGACGTTACAGGTGTGACAAAGGGCCGCGGTTATACCGGTGCTATTAAGAGATGGAATCTTCACAAGCTCCAGGCTACTCACGGTGTAGGACCTATCCACCGTCAGTCCGGATCTATGGGTGTTATCGACCCTGCGAGAATCTTCAAGAACAAGAAGATGGCAGGTCAGTACGGTAACGAGCAGGTAACTGTTCAGAATCTTAAAGTAGTAAAGATCGACAGCGAAAAGAACCTCATCGCAGTTAAGGGTGCTATTCCCGGTGCGAAGGACGGTATCGTATTCATTCGCGATTCGATCAAAGCATAATCGGAAGGAGGAAATAAATAATGCCTACAATTAAAGTTGTTAATATGGCCGGCGCAGAAGTCGGAACCATGGAGCTCTCCGATGTATTGTTCGGAGGCAATGTAAACGGCACAGTCCTCCACGCTGCAGTAAGAGCTTACCTTCTCAATCAGAGACAGGGAACTCAGTCCACTCTTACTCGTTCCGAGGTTTCCGGTGGCGGTAGAAAGCCCTGGAGACAGAAGGGTACCGGTAGAGCTCGTCAGGGTTCGACCCGTTCTCCTCAGTGGACTCACGGCGGTATCGCTCTCGGTCCTAAGCCCAGAAGCTATCGCACGGATCTCAACAAGAAGACAAAGAGACTCGCTCTCATCAGCGCTCTTACCGACAAGGTAAACAACGGCAAGCTCATCGTTGTTGACGATATCAAGCTTGACGCTTACAAGACCAAGACCATGGTCAACATGTTCAAGGCTCTTGGCGCAGAGAGAAAGCCCCTCGTAGTTCTTCCCACGGTAGATGCTTTCGTAGTTAAGAGCTGCGCAAACATTCCCGGCGCAAAGACTTGCCTCTACAACACCATCAACGTATACGATATCCTGAACGCTGATACGTTCATCACTACCGTTGCGGCTGTTAAAATGCTCGAGGAGGTATATGCATAATGAGAATGCTTGAAGATGTAATTATTAAGCCTGTTATCTCTGAGGCATCTATGGATCTCATCGCTCAGAGAAAGTATGTTTTCAAGGTAGCAAAGACTGCTGACAAGACTGAGATCGCAAAGGCAGTTGAGGCTATGTTCCCCGGCACCAAGGTCGAGGCCGTTAACACGATCAATATGAAGAGAAAGCCCAAGAGATACGGTGTACACTTCGGTTACACAAGCGCTTGGAAGAAGGCAATCGTTACTCTGACTGCTGATTCCAAGACCATCGAGTTCTTTGAAGGCATGAACTAAGAGGGAGGTCGAATAAAATGGCAACACTTAAGTATAAACCTACGACACCCGCGAGAAGACACATGTCCGTTCCTGTCTACAAGGATATCATCACTAAGGACGTTCCTGAAAAGAGCCTTGTAGTAATCAAGAAAAAGCACGCGGGCCGTAATAGCTACGGACGTATCACTGTTCGTCACAGAGGCGGCGGAAACAAGGTTAAGTACAGAATTATCGACTTCAAGAGACTTTCTACAGTCCCCGCTGAAGTAATCGCTATCGAGTACGACCCCAACAGAACCGCTTATATCGCTCTTCTTCAGAACGAAGAGGGCGTTAAGAGCTACATTATAGCTCCCGAAGGCCTTAAGGTTGGAGATAAGGTTTACTCCGGCGCAGATGCAGACATCAAGCCCGGTAACGCACTTCCTCTCGCTAACATCCCCGTAGGTACCTTCATCAACAGCATCGAGCTTTACCCCGGCAAGGGCGCTCAGCTCGTTCGCTCTGCAGGCGTTATGGCACAGCTTATCTCTAAGGAAGCAAACGGTATGGCTCAGGTCAGACTTCCTTCCGGTGAGGTTCGCTACATTCGCCTTGACTGTAAGGCAGTTATCGGTCAGATCGGCAATATCGACCACGACACCGTTAAGGTCGGTAAGGCAGGTAAGACCAGACACAAGGGCATTCGTCCCACAGTTCGCGGTTCCGTCATGAACCCCTGCGATCACCCCCACGGTGGTGGTGAGGGTAAGTCTCCCATCGGTCATGCTAATCCTATGACTCCTTGGGGCAAGCCTGCTCTCGGTCTTAAGACCAGAAACAAGAAGGCTCGCACTGACAAGTTCATCGTAAGACGCAGAAATGCTAAATAAGGAGGGAATATAAAATGAGCAGAAGCCTTAAGAAAGCGCCTTTTGTAGAAGAAAAGCTCTACACTCGTGTTTGCGCTATGAATGATAAGGGCGAAAAGAAGGTTCTCAAGACCTGGTCTCGTTCGTCCACAATATTCCCGGAATTTGTCGGTCACACTATTGCGGTTTACGACGGCAGAAAGCACGTTCCGGTATATGTTACTGAAGATATGGTTGGACATAAGCTCGGTGAGTTCGCTCCCACCAGAACCTTCAAGGGCCACGCAGGCTCCAAGACATCCAACAACGGTAAGTAATCAAGGGAGGAAGTAGAAAATGAAAGCATATGCATATCTTAAGTATGCGAGAATTTCCCCTCGTAAGGTGAAGATCGTTCTCGACCTCATCAGAGGCAAGGATGCAGGCGCAGCTATGGCTATCCTCAAGAACACCCACAAGGGCGCTTCTGAGTACCTTATCAAGCTTTTGGGAAGTGCAATCGCAAACGCAGAAAACAATTTCCACATGGATCCTACAAAGCTCTACGTATCCGAGTGCTTCGTATGCCCCGGTCCTACGCTCAAGCGCATTATGCCCAGAGCGAAGGGTAGTGCAGATAGAATCCTTAAGAGAACCAGCCACGTTACAATCGCGGTTGAAGAAAGAAACTAAGAGAGGAGACAAGAGTTATGGGTCAGAAAGTTAATCCCCACGGCCTCAGAGTAGGCGTTATAAAGAACTGGGATTCAAGATGGTTCGCAAAAGACGAAGTTTTCGGCGACACTCTTGTATCCGACTACAACATCAGAAAATATCTTAAGAGCGAGCTTCAGGACGCAGGCGTTCCCAAGATCGAGATCGAGCGTGACAGCCGCAGAGTAAGAGTTTTCATTCACTGTGCTAAGCCCGGTATGGTTATCGGTAAGGGCGGTGTTGAGATAGAGAAGTACAAGGCACAGCTCGAGAAGATGGTTGGCATGCCCGTATCCCTCAACGTTGTTGAGGTAAGACAGCCCGACCTCAACGCTCAGCTCGTTGCTGAGAACATCTGCTCTCAGCTTGAGAAGCGTGTTACCTTCCGCCGTGCTATGAAGATGGCTATCAGAAACACCATGAGACTTGGTGCAAAGGGTATTAAGATCGCTTGCAGCGGACGTCTTGGCGGTGCCGAGATCGCAAGAAGCGAGCACTATCATGAGGGTACTATCCCGCTTCAGACACTCAGAGCTGACATCGAGTACGGCTTCTGGGAGGCAAACACCACCTACGGTAAGATCGGTGTTAAGGTCTGGATCTACAGAGGCGAGGTCCTCAACGAAGTAAACCGTCCTGCACGCAACGGCGAGCGCAGAGACAATCGCGGTGATCGCAGAAACAACGGCGACAGACGCGACAGAAGAAACGGTGGCAACCGTCAGGGTCGTGGCGATAGAGCGCCCAGAGCTGACAGAGCTCCCAGAGACGGAGGTGCTAAATAATGTTAATGCCTAAGAGAGTTAAATTCCGCCGTGTACAGCGCGGAAGACTTAAGGGTAAGGCGCTTAGAGGCAACACTATTACCAACGGTAACTACGGTCTCGTAGCACTTGAGCCCGCTTGGATCACAAGCACTCAGATCGAGGCTGCCCGTATCGCTATGACTCGTTACATCAAGCGTGGCGGTAAGGTTTGGATCAAGATATTCCCCGATAAGCCTATCACAGAGAAGCCTGCTGAAACTCGAATGGGTTCCGGTAAGGGTTCGCCCGAATATTGGGTAGCCGTTGTTAAGCCCGGCCGCGTAATGTTCGAGATGGACGGCGTTTCTGAAGAGGTAGCTCGTGAGGCTATGCGTCTTGCAGGCCACAAGCTCCCCATCAAGACCAAGTTCATGGTTAAAGAAGAAGTAAAGGAGGCATAAGCTCATGACATCTAAAGAACTCAGAGAAATGACAGCTGAACAGCTTAACGCAAAGCTCACTGAACTTAAGAAAGAGCTTTTCAACCTCCGTTTCCAGCACGCAGTTAATCAGCTTGAAAACACTCACAAGATGACTGAGGTCAAGCGTGATATCGCTCGTGTAATGACAGTTCTCAATGAGAAGAACGCATAAGGAGGCAGTCATGACAGAAGAAAGAGCACTCAGAAAAGTTAGAGTTGGCATGGTTGTCAGCGACAAGATGGACAAGACTGTTGTCATCGCTATCGAGGACAACGTCAAGCACCCCGTATACGGTAAGATCATCAAGCGCACACTTAAGGTTCACGCTCACGACGAGAACAACGAATGCGGTGTTGGTGATAAGGTAAGAATCATGGAAACAAGACCCCTCTCCAAGACTAAGAGATGGCGCGTTGTTGAAGTGATCGAAAAGGCTAAATAATTGAATTCGAATAGTAGGTACGTCGAAGCGTACTCGAAACAGTAGGAGGAAAAAACAATGATTCAACAGCAATCTCTTATGAAGGTCGCTGACAACACCGGCGCTAAGGAGCTGATGTGTATTCGCGTTCTCGGCGGAACAGGCCGCAGATACGGTAACATCGGTGACATCGTGGTTTGCTCCGTTAAGAAGGCAATCCCCGGCGGCATGGTTAAGAAGGGCGACGTCGTAAAAGCAGTTATAGTAAGAAGCGCTCACGGTATGAAGCGTGCAGACGGCTCTTACATCAAGTTCGATGAGAACGCAGCAGTAATTATCAAAGAAGACAACACTCCCAAGGGTACCCGTATCTTTGGCCCTGTTGCAAGAGAGCTCCGTGAGAAGGACTTCCTTAAGATCCTCTCCCTCGCTCCCGAAGTACTTTAATGGAGGTAATGAACGATGGCAAATATTAAAAAAGGCGACACCGTTGTAGTACTCTCCGGTAATTCCAAGGGCGTTAAGGGCAACGTTATTGCCGTTTCCCCCAAGGAGAACAAGGTACTCGTTGAAGGTGCACACATTATCCACAAGCACGTTAAGGCTCGCAGACAGGGTGAGGCTAGCGACATCGTAGACGCTGAAGGCGCAATCTACGCTGATAAGGTCGCTCTCTACTGCCCCAAGTGCAACAAGGGTGTAAGAGTTCACCACACCGTTGAAAACGGTAAGAAGATCCGCGTTTGCAAGTGCGGACACAAGTTTGACTAAGGAGGGAATTAACAATGGCAAGACTTAATGATATGTACAAGGCCGAGGTTGCTCCCGCCCTTATGAAAAAGTATTCCTACAAGAGCGTTATGCAGATCCCCAAGCTTGACAAGATCGTTGTCAACGTTGGCGCTGGCGACGCTAAGGATAACACCAAGGTTATTGATTCCGTAATCAACGACCTCACCATCATCACCGGTCAGAAGGCAGTTCCCACCTATGCTAAGAAGTCCGTAGCAAACTTCAAGCTCCGTCAGGGCATGAAGATCGGCGCAAAGGTAACTCTTCGCGGTGAGAAGATGTACGAGTTCATGGACAGACTTTTCAACTTCGCTCTGCCCAGAGTTCGTGACTTCAAGGGTATCAACCCCAACGCTTTCGACGGTCGTGGAAACTACTCCCTCGGTCTCAAGGAACAGCTTATTTTCCCTGAAATCGAGTACGATAAGGTAGAGAAGATCCGCGGTATGGACATCTGCTTCGTTACTACTGCTAACACAGACGACGAGGCAAGAGAGCTGCTCACTCTTATGGGCGCTCCCTTCGCAAAATAATCGGAGGTAATGGAAAATGGCTAAAACAGCAATGATACTCAAGCAGCAGAAGACCCAGAAGTACTCCACTCGCGAGTACAACCGTTGCAAGATCTGTGGACGTCCTCACGCTTACATGCGTAAGTACGGTATCTGCCGTATCTGCTTCAGAAACCTCGCATACAAGGGTGAGATCCCCGGCGTAAAGAAGGCTTCTTGGTAATAATTTTTGTTTATAATCGCCGTTCCGGTCGGCTCGACTTACACCTTGTAGGTCTTGAGCCTCCCGACGACGATTCTACCTCAAAAATTCAATCCTGCTAAGTGAGATTTGATGAAAATCTCGCAAAAATGTGAAATAACTCTTAAATTAATGAGAGTTTTTCAATAAAACCCCCAACTATCGGAAGGAAGTTAATCTACGGCGCTTTGCCGGGTTGGACTTAACCGCCGATATGCCGCCGAGGACGATTCTCGGCAGCAAGAAAATTCATACTTGCATCAGGAGGAAAAGAAAATGCAAATGTCAGACGTAATTGCAGATATGCTCACAAGAATTCGTAACGCTAGCAACGCTAAGCACGCGACTGTGGACATTCCTGCATCCAACATGAAGAAGTCTATAGCTGATATCCTTGTTGAAGAGGGATACATCAAGAGCTATGACGTTATCGAGGATGGCAAGCAGGGTACTATCAGAGTTACCCTCAAGTACATCGGCAAGACAAAGGTTATCAGAGGTCTCAAGAGAGTTTCTAAGCCCGGTCTCCGTATCTACGCAGGCTACGAGGATATGCCTCAGGTTATGAACGGTCTTGGTATCGCGATAGTCTCTACATCCAAAGGAATCATGACAGACAAGAAGGCTCGCGCAGCTAAGGTTGGCGGCGAAGTCCTCGCGTATGTATGGTAATCGAACGGGAGGTATACTGATATGTCAAGAATTGGTAGAATGCCTGTCGAAATTCCTGCAGGTGTTACAGTTACAGTAAACGGTAATACTGTTACCGTTAAGGGCCCCAAGGGTACTCTTACTAAGGACTTCAGTGAGAGAATCACTGTTGCAGTTGAGGGTAACCAGGTGCTCGTTACAAGACCCACAGATGAGAAGGAAGACAGAAGCCTTCACGGCCTCACCCGTGCTCTCGTGCAGAACATGGTAACCGGTGTAAGCCAGGGCTACAAGAAGGTCCTTATGATCATCGGTGTTGGTTACAAGGCTGTTAAGACCGGTAAGGATCTTCAGCTTTACTTGGGCTATTCGCTTATGCCCGGCGTGGGTACTCCCCAGGCTAAATACATCATTAGCGACACTGATACAGTTAAGCTTTCCGTTCCCAACGAGGGCGAAATCAAGGCTCAGGGCATCGATAAGATGACTACTGAGAAGGTCAGCGGCGGTCTTATCATCGTTGTTGAGGGTATTGATAAGCAGGAAGTTGGCCAGATGGCTGCTGTTATCAGAGGCAAGCGTCCTCCCGAGCCCTATCACGGCAAGGGTATCCGTTACATCGACGAGTACGTTCGTCGTAAGGCCGGAAAGACCGGTAAATAATTGAAAGGAGTGGAGTAACATGGTATCAAGAAAAGACAGTAACAAGGCTCGTCTTAAGAGACATAAGAGAGTCAGAGCAAAGATCTCGGGTACACCCGCACGTCCTCGTCTTGCAGTTTACCGTTCCAACGCGAACATTTCTGCACAGATCATCGACGACGTTGCAGGTAAGACATTGGTTTCCGCTTCTACCTACGGCGCATCCTTCGAGGGTAACGGCGGTAACAAGGCTGCTGCTCGCGAGGTCGGTAAGACCATCGCTGAAAAGGCAGTTGCTATGGGCATCACAGAAGTCGTATTCGACAGAGGCGGCTATCTTTATCACGGACGTGTATCGGAATTGGCTGAAGGCGCTCGCGAGGGCGGTCTGAAGTTCTAATCCATCTCGGATTAGTAACCGGTTTGTACACTGTTCAAACAACATTTATTTGAACATTTCAGAGGAGAATTTAACATGGCACAGAAATTTAATCCGGCAGAGGTGGAGCTTACTGAAAAGCTCGTCTCGCTGAACCGTGTTTCCAAGACCGTTAAGGGCGGACGTATCGCACGTTTCGCAGCGCTCATGGTTGTCGGTGACGGCAACGGTCACGTTGGCGTAGGTCTCGGAAAGGCCGCAGAGGTTCCCGAAGCAATCCGCAAGGGAATCGAAGATGCGAAGAAAAATATGATCACAGTTTCCCTTAAGGGAACCACGATCCCCCACGAAGTTGTCGGTGTATTCGGCGCAGGTAAGGTGCTTCTTAAGCCCGCTGCTCTCGGTACCGGTATTATCGCGGGTGGTAAAGTAAGAGCAGTTCTTGAGGCTGCAGGTATCTCCAACATCAGAGCTAAGTGCCTCCGTTCCAACAATCCTACCAACGTTGTTAAGGCAACTATGGAAGGTCTTAAGGAACTCCGCACTGCTGAAGAGGTTGCGAAGATCCGTGAAATCAGCGTAGAGCAGGTTAAGGGTTAATAAGGAGGTAAGACACAATGAAAAAGGTTACACTTACAAAGAGTCTTATCGCATCCAAGCCCAATCAGCGCGCAACCGCGAAGTCCCTCGGTCTTAACAAGATCGGTGACTACATCGTTCACGCTGACGACGCTGTTCTTGCAGGTAAGATCAAGGTTCTCGCTCACCTCGTAACGGTTGAGACCGTAGAAGACTAATAGGAGGTATCAGAGAATGAAACTTAATGAACTTAAGCCCGCTGCAGGCTCCGCTAAGGACGCTTGGAGAAAGGGTAGAGGCGCAGGCTCCGGTAACGGTAAGACTGCAGGTAAGGGTCACAAGGGCCAGAATGCTCGTTCGGGCGGCGGCGTAAGACCCGGATTTGAGGGAGGTCAGCTTCCTCTTTACAGAAAGCTTCCTAAGAGAGGCTTTAAGAACAGATTCGCTGTCAACTACGCTATCGTTAACGTATCTGAGCTCAATGTTTTTGAGAACGGATCCGTAGTTGATCTCGAGGCACTTCTCGCTAAGAAGATCGTCCGCAAGTCTCTTGACGGACTCAAGGTTCTCGGTAACGGAGAACTTACCAAGAGCTTAACTGTTAAAGCGGCAGTCTTTTCTGCAACCGCTAAGGAAAAGATAACAGCAGCAGGTGGACAGGCAGAGGAGGTATAAGGGATGTTTCAGACGTTAAAAAATGCTTGGAAGACCCAGGAGCTTAAGACTAAGCTTCTCTTCACATTGCTTATCGTTATCCTTTACCGTTTGGGCTCTTGCATTCCCGTTCCTTTTATTGACTCCGCTCAGATGGCGGGTGTCATCAACACAAGCTTCAGCTACGCTGTTCAGCTTGTAGCGGGTGATGCGTTCAGCACTGCAACCCTGTTTGCTCTCTCGGTATCTCCCTACATTACCGCTTCGATCATCATTCAGCTTCTTACCGTTGCTATCCCCGCTCTCGAGCGTCTCGCTAAAGAGGGTGATGAGGGTAAGAAGAAGATCAACATGATCACGAGAATCGTTACGATGGGTCTTTCTCTTATCACTGCGTTCGGTTACTCGACACTTCTCGTGTCCAACCAGGTAGTAACCTACATGCAGAACTACACCTACTCCTCCTCTAAGGGTTGGGTAGATGCAGCGGGCAAGGTTGTTAACATGAAGTTCTACGGTGTTACAAGCTCCGATCTCTTCTACTTCATCGTAATCGTTGCTTGCTACTGCGCAGGTGCGGCTCTCGTTATGTGGTTGGCTGAAAAGATCAATGATCACGGTATTGGTAACGGTATCTCCATCATCCTTTTCGCTAACATCGTTGCAAGAATTCCTACCACTATACTCAACCTTTACAGCATGATAGCTTCCGCTAAGGGCGCTTCCGCTATCATCATTGCGATCGTTTGGAGCGTTCTCGTTATAGCTCTCCTGCTTGGTCTTGTATATCTGGTTATCTGGTTCACAGAGTCCGAAAGAAGAATTCCCGTTCAGTATGCAAAGAAGGTTGTCGGTCGTAAGATGTACGGCGGTCAGTCGTCTAATCTTCCCCTCAAGCTCAACATGGCAGGCGTTATGCCCGTTATCTTTGCTAACTCGATCGTTTCTATCCCCGGAACTCTCGCAACCATCTGGCCCAACGTAAATTGGATCAGCGGTCTTGCAAACAACTATTTCAACTACACAAAACCCCTTTACGTTTTGTTGTCCATTATCTTGTTGTTCGCTTTCGCTTACTTCTATATTATGATCTCCTTCAACCCTGTTGAAGTTGCTAACAATATCAGAAATAACGGCGGTGCGGTTCCCGGTATTCGTCCCGGCCGTCCCACAAGCGACTACATCAAGAAGATACTCAACCGTATCACCTTTATCGGCGCGGTATTCCTTTGTATCGTTTCCGAGATCCCGAAGGTTGTCGTTGCGATCTTCGAGACCATCAAAGAGGTTGCCTCCATTCAGAGCTCGACCGGCGTTGTTACTAACGCTATCGTTAAGTTCTACAATGCGGGAGCAAGCTCCTTCCTTACCGTTGCGTTTGCCGGAACCTCCGTGCTCATCGTAGTCGGCGTTATCCTTGAGACTGTTCGTCAGCTCGAGGCTCAGCTCACTATGCGCAACTATAAGGGATTCCTTGATTGATAATTACCAATTGATTAAAACGGAGATTAATCTATGAAATTAATTTTATTGGGTGCTCCCGGTGCGGGCAAAGGTACACAGTCCGCAAAGATTTCCGAGAAGTATGACATTCCCGCTATTGCGACCGGAGATATTCTTCGCGGCGCGATCAAGGAGGGAACCGAGCTTGGCATGACTGCCAAGGGTTATATGGACGCCGGAAAGCTTGTTCCTGACGAAATAGTCGTTGGTATCATTAAGGATTATCTTTCGACTGAGGCCTGCAAAAACGGCTTCATTCTCGACGGTTTCCCCCGCTCGATCCCTCAGGCAGAGGCGCTTGACGCTATGGGCGTTAAGATCGACGTTGTTCTCTCCATTGAGGTCCCCGATGACAAGATCATCGCGAGAATGAGCGGACGCAGAGTTTGCCACTGCGGCGCTTCTTACCACGTTGACTACATTCCTCCGAAGGTAGAAGGCGTTTGTGATAAGTGCGGCGACAAGCTTTACGTCAGAGATGACGACTGCGCTGAAACCGTTGCTAACAGACTCAAAACCTTCCACGCGCAGACCGAGCCTCTTAAGACTTTCTACGAGGCTAAGGGTATTCTGGCAACCGTCGAGGGTCAGGAGGAGGTCGCTGATACGACCGCTCTCGTCTTCGCCGCTCTTGACAGAGTAAACGCGTAAGAAAAACCGAGGTTCACGGATGATACAGTTAAAAAATCCGCTTCAGATCAAAGAAATGAGAGAAGCCGGAAGAATTACAGGCGAGGCGCTCCTTGTGGCTCGCGAACACATCCGCGAGGGCATTAGCACCTACGAGCTTGACTCGATCATAAGAAATTATATCGAAAAGCAGGGTGCTAAGCCTTCCTTCCTCGGATATCACGGCTTCCCCGGAAGCGCTTGTATAAGCATAAACGACGAGGTCATTCACGGCATTCCTTCAAAGAAGACGATTCTTCGTGAGGGAGACATAGTGAAGGTCGACGTAGGTGCGTTCTACAAGGGCTATCACGGAGATGCTGCAAGAACGATTCCCGTAGGCAAGGTCAGTGCCGAGGCGGAAAAGCTTATCAAGGTAACGAGAGACAGCTTCTTTGCCGGCATCTCGAAGCTTCAGGTCGGAAACAGACTCGGTGACGTCGGTCACGCGATCGACGCTTTGGTAGTCGCTAACGGTTTTTCTACCGTTAAGAGATATATCGGTCACGGAGTCGGACGTGAGCTTCACGAATCTCCCGACGTTCCGAACTACGGAACAGAGGGCAGAGGTACAAGACTTTGCGCAGGCATGACTCTTGCAATCGAGCCTATGGTTAACGTAGGCGTCGAGGGAGTCAGGGAAATGAGCGACGGTTGGACGGTCAAGACCGCCGACGGTAAGCTCTCTGCCCATTACGAAAATACGGTTGCTCTTACGAGCGACGGCGTGATCGTAATGACACAGATAGAATCGGATTTTTGAGTTTAAGATTCCAGTCAAATATTAGAATCAGTTAGGAGAAGGAATATGTCGAAGGACGACGTTATTGAATTTGAAGGTACGGTGATCGAGGCTCTGCCCAACACCAACTTCAAGGTCCAGCTCCCCAATGGGCACATCGTTACTGCTCATCTCTCGGGTAAGCTGAGACAAAACTATATCAGAATTTTGGTCGGCGATCACGTAACCGTTGAAGTTTCGGTTTACGACCTCACTAAAGGCCGAATCACGTGGCGCTCCAAATAATTTATAAAAAGATTTTACTAAAAATACTCTAAAGAAAGGTTGGTTTACAAAAATGAAGGTTAAACCGTCCGTTAAGAAGATCTGCGAGAAATGCAAGATCATTAAGAGAAAAGGTAAAGTCATGGTTATCTGCGAAAACCCCAAGCACAAGCAGAAGCAGGGTTGATCGAGATACTTGACTTTGATCCAACTCAATCTAAACAGAGAGGTAATACAGAATGGCACGTATAGCAGGTGTTGATATTCCCAATAACAAGCGCGTTGAGATCGCTCTTACCTACATCTACGGTATCGGTCGCAAGAGTGCTAACGATATCCTTGCAAAGACCGGTATCAATCCTGATACCAGAGCAAAGGATCTTACTGAGGAAGAAGTAGCTAAGCTCCGTGATGAGATCGAAAACTCTTACACTGTTGAAGGTGACCTCCGTAGAGAAGTTGCTCTTAACATCAAGAGAATGGTAGAGGTTAACTGCTACCGCGGTATCAGACACAGAAAAGGTCTTCCCGTAAGAGGTCAGAGAACTAAGACCAACGCGAGAACAAGAAAAGGTCCCGCAAAGACCATCGCTAACAAGAAGAAATAAAGGAGTGGCATAAAATGGCAAAGGTAACTAAAAAAGTCGTTAAAAAACGCCGCGAAAAAAAGAATATTGAAAAGGGCGCTGTTCACATTCAGGCTACTTTCAATAACACGATCGTAACTATTACTGACGTTTACGGAAATGCAATTTCGTGGGCTTCTGCCGGCGAGCTTGGCTTCAAGGGCTCCAGAAAGAGCACTCCCTTCGCTGCTCAGTCCGCTTCCGAAACTGCTGCTAAGGCTGCTGTTGAGCACGGCCTTAAGTCTGTTGAAGTTTACGTTAAGGGCCCCGGTTCGGGACGTGAATCCGCGATCCGTGCTCTCGAGACCGCTGGTCTTCAGATCACACTCATCAAGGACGTTACTCCCATCCCCCACAACGGATGCAGACCGCCTAAGCGCAGACGCGTATAATTTTACAGGAGGTATTAGTCATGGCAAGATATACAGGTCCCGCATGTAAGCTCTGCCGCAGAGAAGGCAAAAAGCTTTATCTTAAGGGTGAGAGATGCACTAGCGGTAAGTGCGCACTCGAGCGCAGAAACACAGCTCCCGGCCAGCACGGTGCAGCTAAGAAGAAGATGGGTGAGTACGGTATCCAGCTTCGTGAAAAGCAGTCTACCAGAAGATACTACGGTGTTCTTGAAAAGCAGTTCAAGAACTACTACGAGGAAGCAGCTCGCAAAGAGGGTATGACCGGTGAGAACCTTCTCATCCTTCTCGAGAGACGTCTCGATAACACCGTTTACAGAATGGGTCTCGCTGAGTCTCACAAGGAAGCTCGTCAGCTCGTTCTCCACGCTCACTTCACACTCAACGGCAAGAAGGTCAACATTCCTTCTATCCTTGTAAAGCCCGGCGACGTTATTTCCGTTAAGGAAGCAAGCCGCGACTCTGCAAAGTTCAAGGCTCTTGCTGAGGCTCTTGAGAGCAAGACTGCTCCTAAGTGGCTTGACGTTGACAAGACGAATCTTACGGCTAAGGTCGTTTCCTTCCCCGCAAGAGACGATATCGATTACGATTTCAACGAGCAGCTTATCGTCGAGCTCTACTCCAAGTAATACCGCATAAAAATCGGAATTGTGCGGTATTGCTTGCCGCGAGTGTCCGTTTCCCCAAAGCAACAAGCATGCTTTATTAAAATTTTTATAGGAGGTTTTATTTGGAATGATTGAGATAGAGAAGCCCAATATTACTACCGCTGAAATGAGCGAAGACGGTTCGTTTGGAACCTTCGTCGTTGAGCCCCTTGAAAGAGGCTTTGGCACGACCCTCGGAAACTCTCTTCGCAGAGTTCTCCTCAGCTCGCTGCCCGGAGTTGCGGTAACAAATATTAAGATCGACGGAGTTCTTCACGAGTTTTCCACTATCCCCGGAGTTACTGAGGACGTTACAGAGATCGTTCTGAACGTTAAGGGTATCACCGCTAAGCTTCATTGCACCGGTCCCAAGACCGTTTTCATCGACGTTGTCGGTGAGCATGATGTTACCGCAGGCGATATCATGCAGGACTCGGATATTGAAATCCTCAACCCCGAACACCATATCGCTACCGTTGCTGAGAACGAGAGATTCTACATGGAGCTTACGTTCAATTGCGACAGAGGTTACGTTTCTCAGGAGCGCAACAAGCAGATCTATAACGATATGATGGGCGGAAATTCCGCTATGCCGATCAACACCATTTACACAGACTCGATCTACACGCCTGTGTACAAGGTAAATTACACTGTTGAAAGCACCCGTTCCGGTAGCAACACAGACCTTGACAAGCTTACGCTTGAGGTACTTACCGACGGTACTATTTCAGCTAAAGAAGCGGTTTCCCTCGGAGCCAAGATTCTCAATGAGCATCTCAACTTGTTTGTAGATCTTTCGGATGATGCAAAGAAGACAGAGATTATGGTTGAGAGAGAAGAGACCATCAAGGAGAAAGTCCTTGAGATGACCATTGAGGAACTTGACATGTCTGTTCGTAGCTTCAATTGCTTGAAGAGAGCAGGCATTGATACAGTTGAAGATCTTACAAATCGCACCGAAGAGGATATGATCAAGGTCAGAAACCTTGGTAAGAAGTCGCTTGACGAAGTTATTCAGAAGCTCCACTCGCTTGGTCTTGACCTTAAGCGCGAAGAGGAGTAAGAAATTTAGATTAATTAAGCAGAAGGAGGGAATTACAAATGCCCGGAACCAGAAAACTTGGCAGACCTACCGCGCACAGAAAAGCTATGCTTCGCGGAATGGTTACCCTGCTGCTTGAGAACGGACAGGTTGAGACCACTCTCACCAGAGCTAAAGAGGTTCGTTCCATCGCAGAAAAAATGATTACACTTGGCAAGAAGAATACACTTGCTAGCCGTAGAGCTGCTCTTGCATACATCACTAAGGAAGACGTTGTAACAAAGCTGTTCAGCGAGATCGCTCCTAAGTATGCAGAAAGACAGGGCGGTTATACTCAGATATTCAAGATCGGCGCTCGCCGCGGTGACGCTGCTGAAATGGCTATCGTTCGTCTTATCGACGAGGATGCTAAGGCAGAGTAATCTGAATATATGATTTTGGGGGAGAGCTATCTTTGATGAGAGGCTCTCCCCTTGTTCCAATTTTAAGGAGTCGATCGGAAGGAATGGGCGAAGGTCATTTCTGTCTGATAGCAAGATAAGCCGCAAGGCAGAGTGGGGATTATTATGGAGAAAAACAGAAAAAGGCTGATTGGACAATTTTTTCTGATGAACGCGGCGTTTGTTGCAATTGCCGTGGCTTTTGTGCTGATCGCGCTTTTGAAGCAAAGGGTCTATTTGCCGATTTTTGAGTGTGTCTCTTATAAATTTTTTCATTTATACTGCCCCTTGTGCGGCGGTACTCGCGCGATATTTTCTTTGCTTGGATTTGACTTGATCTCCGCGTTTAAATACAATCCCTTTTTGTTTTATCTCGCGTTTGCGGTCATTGTATACGACGTAAAGGCGTGTATTGGCGTTTTCAAGGGAAAGATTGATGCTTTTTTTGTGCCAAAGTGGCTTGTTTGGGTCACTTCGGTGCTGTTTGTGGTGTTTTTTGTCGGTCGGAACCTTATTATGATCGTTTGGGGGATCGACCCGATAGGCGATCTTGTTGGCTATTGGAGATAGCTTTAAAACAGCTTGTCCGTGAGTTTTTTTACTCGGGATGAGCCGTTTTTTGTTTTTGTGCAAATTGCTTATTTTGATAAAAAATCGGATTGGATTTTTCTTCGCTCGCTTCGGCAAAAAAGAGTTGACAAACCACCGAAAAAGTGATATCCTATAAAGGTAGACAGAGCGTGGCTCTGAAATTTCACTTTGAATCGGAGAAGACTTTATGAAGCAGGAATTTTACGATTACGACGTGTATCCGAAGGTCTTTTTAGGAGATCGGGAAACCACCGTGACGGTGCAGCCCTTGGGAGTTAACTCCGAATTTGTCAAGGATAAGCAGTATACGGTTCAAATATACAAGGTCAATCAGTCCAACCCAAATATGTATCCTGAAAGAAGCGGACGCTCGGTATTGTCAGTCGCGCCCGATGTGGACGGTTGCATTCGTGCGAGTGCTTATTTTGAGGGCGAGGGTGAGTATTGCATAAATATTTGCGACGGTGAGAGATGGGTGGTGTCCTTGTCGGTCTACTGCCTGCACGAAGATATGGCGGGTCGTATTCCGCTCAGGGGCGATCTGCATTTGCACACCTGCCGATCCGACGGACACGACGATCCCGTCAACGTGATCGCAAGCTACCGCGGATACGGATACGATTTTACCGTTATTTCCGATCATTCCCGCTATTATCCCTCGCTTGAGGCTATCCGCAGACACGGAGACGTGAGCGATCTTGTGATAATTCCCGGCGAGGAGGTGCATTTGCCCTTTAACGACGTGCATTACGTCAATTTTGGCGGAACGTACAGTATTAACGCCTTGGTTGCAGGAAACCCTAATGAAGAAAAGGCGGGGGACGATATTTCATGGCGCAGTCTTGACGGAAACGCGCCCGATCCGATGTCCTATGACGAATTTAAGTCGATCATTTACGAGCGCGCCGAGAAGGTGCCGCTTGAGCACGAAAGCGAGCGGCTCAGCTACGCCGTGCTTGAATGGATATACGGACATATGCAGAAGAACGGCGGACTCGGAATTTTCCCACATCCCTATTGGCTTTGTCCGCTTATGCAGCTTCCCGAGGAATATACCGAATTTATATACAAAAACAAGCCGTTTGACGCGTTTGAGGTCTTGGGCGGAGAGAATTATTTTGCTCACAACGGATTTCAGACCGCGCTTTACTACGAAATGAGACGGCAGGGCTACGATTACCCCGTGGTGGGCGCTACCGACAGTCACAATTGTGCTGCCGAGCACAATCGAAACGCTCTTATCTGCTCGACTATCGTTTTTGCGAAAGAAAACGAGCGCGAGAGTCTGATAGATGCGATCAAGAATAAATATTCGGTTGCGGTCGATACGATAAGCACAGAGTACCGTCTGGTCGGAGATTTCCGCTGGATACGCTACGGTTGCTTTTTGATGGAAAATTATTTCCCGATACACGATGAGGCTTGTCGCGCCGAGGGGTATTACCTGCGCCGCTATTTTGCGGGCGATGAGCGCGCGGCAGAGGTGCTTCGCGCAATGAAGGGGCAGATCGCCGAGATGCAGAAAAAATATTTTGCCTTGTAAGAATTTGATAGCTTGCGAATGAGTGATCCGACGCTCGCAAGGTTAAGTCAGGATCAAAAAACGCAAAGGAGGAAAAGAGATGGCAGATTTCGACAAGGACCTTGACGAAAAGGTCGAGGATGAAGAAGAGAAATTCGAGGGTGCCGAGGAGCAACGTGAGGAAGAGATGGAAAGTCGCTTCGACGAGCTTAACGCATTGCTTGAGGACAGACAGTTTTCCAAATTCTCTCAAGAGCTGAGCGAAATGAACCCCGTTGACGTTGCAGACTTCTTTTCCGAGCTTGACAATAAGAGGATCCCCGCGGTATTTAAGCTTTTGGGCAAGGACGTTGCCGCAGAGGTTTTTGCGGAGCTTGACACTGATATGCAGAAGTATATCATCGAGGCGATGACCGACCGTGAGATCACGCGAATCATCGAGGAGCTCGCAATTGACGATGCGGCAGAGACGATCAGTGAGCTGCCTGCGAATATAGTCACAAGAATAATGAAAAACGTGACCTCCGAGACACGAAAGGAGATCAACCGCTACCTTTCTTATCCCGAGGGCAGTGCGGGAAGCGAGATGACCGCAGAGTTTGTCGATCTGCGCGCTCACATGACCGTGGCTCAGGCGATCGAGCATATACGCAAAACGGGTGTTGACAAGGAGGCTGTCTACTACGCCTACGTTACCGATGCGCGCAGAGTTTTGCAGGGAACGGTATCCTTCAAGGATCTGCTTTTTGCCAAGAGTGATACGCTGATCAAGGATCTGATGACCGAGGATCCGATCTATGCGGCGACCGTAGACGACCGAGAATATGCGGCAGACACCGTCGCTAAGTACGGTCTGCTTGCGCTTCCTATCGTTGACAAGGAAAATAGGCTCGTGGGTATTCTTACGGTAGACGACGCTATCGACGTCATTAACGAGGAGGCTACCGAGGATATCGAGCTTATGGCAGGTATTACGCCTACCGATAAGCCTTACCTCAAGACCGGCGTTTTTGAGACCTGGAAAAAGCGTTTTCCGTGGTTGCTTATACTGATGATCGCGGCGGTATTCTCGAGTATGGTCATTACACACTACGAGTCTGCGATCGGCACTTACGCGATACTTGCGGCGTTCTTCCCGATGCTGATGAACACGGGCGGTAATGCGGGAAGTCAGTCGTCGGTTGCGATCATTCGTGCGCTCTCGCTTGACGAGATCTCGATGAAGAACTTTTTTAAGGTTCTCTGGAAGGAGTTCAGGGTCTCGTTGCTGTGTGCGGCTTGTCTTTCGATAGTTTGCTTTGCCAAAACCATGGCTATTGATTTCAAATTTCAGACGCAGGAGATTCTTGCCAACGGATCGGTGCAGAACAATCTTGCCATTGCGGCGATAGTCAGCGTTACCGCGTTTTGTGCGGTAGTTATCGCGAAGGTCGTGGGAGTTATTTTCCCGATGGCCGCGAAGAAGGTTGGACTTGACCCTGCCGTTATGGCGTCGCCCTTTATTACGACCGTGGTCGACATCATCACGCTTGTGGTCTATTTTGCTATCGCGTCGCTTGCACTTGGAATATAATATAAACGGGAGAAGGCGATCATCGCCCTCTCCCGAAAAATTTGTCGGTCTCTTCGACTACCTCGTCGGACATAAGGAAAAGGACGGTGAGATTTATTATCGTCATGATCCCGAGCGCGAGGTCGGCGGCGAGCCACGCGAGCTTGGGGGCGGTCAGCGCGCCGATGAAGATGAACAGGCAATATATGAGAATGTAGGCGACGGTGAAGGGTCGCTTTTTCGTTATATACAGTATGCTTTCCTTGCCGTAGTGCGCCCAGCAGATCATTGTCGCGAAGGCGAAGAGCAACACCGAGATCGTCATAAAATACTCCGACCAGCCTCCGAGCACGCTTGAGTAGGCTTTTATCGTCATCATCATTGGGTTTTCTTTATAGAGAAGGATACTTTGCGAGCCGCCAAGGCTTGCGACGATGATAACGAGAGCGGTGAGGGTACAGAGCAGGATAGTATCTACAAAGACCTCAAATATTCCCCAAAAGCCCTGCTTGGCAGGACTGTCGGTCTCGGCGGCGGCGTGTGCCGTGGGGGCGGTGCCGCAGCCTGCCTCGTTGGACATAAGTCCTCGCATCGTGCCCGCTTTAAGCGCTCTTGAGATACCAAAGCCTGCTACACCGCCTGCGGCGCTCCGGAGGGTGAAGGCGCTGTTGAATATGGCGGCGAAGGCGTCGCCGATAAGCTCGCGGCGAGCGGCAAGGACGGCGAGCGAAAGGACGATGTATCCGAGGGTCATTATCGGGACGGTCTTCTCGGAAAACGAGCTTATCCATCTTGCGTTTCCCGATATTACTATAACACATAGCAGGGCGACTATAGCTCCGATTATCCACGGCTTGATATTCATCACGCCCTCGAAGGAGGTCGAAACGGCGTTTGATTGGATAACGCAGCCCATCGTTATGGCGTTGACGATGCAGAGCAGGGCGAAGACTGTCGCGAGGGTCTTTCCGAAGATCTTTTTGCCGTTTTTAGCGAAATGGTCATATATATAATATGACGCACCGCCGTGATGCTCGCCCGTGGCGGAGTCTGTCCTGCGGTGCTTGATGGCGAGCGTTATCTCGGCATATTTGAGCACCATTGCCACGAGTGCGCTTATCCACATCCAAAAGACCGAGCCGAAGCCGCCGATTGCAATTGAGGAGGCGACTCCTGCGATATTTCCCACTCCAAGCGTGCCTGCGAGAGCAAGCGTGACCGCGCGGAACGGGGAAATGCCGTCCTTTTTTTGCCGTTTGAGCATTGATCTTATGATCTTTACGGGATGTCTTATATAAAAGAATTTCAGCCTGATGGAAAAATAAAGCCCCGAGAGGATGAGCAATATCGGTGTTATCAGGCTGATTATATTATCGTTTAAAAATTCGAGCATATCAGTCTCCGTTCCGTCGCTTGAGGCGGTATTTTCTGAGAAGGATCTTTTGCGCGTTTACGCACAAGCGTTTTCGACGCGAAAATACACGCTTTTTCCTGCCTCTACACAAATATATGAGGGAGAGTCGATTTTTAGAAGAAAGCTTTTTGTTACAAAGGAAAACTTTGTTAATAATATGTGAATTATATGCCGAAGCTATTGATTTTTGCCGTGATTGTGGTACAATATACTGTGGATTAGCACTTGACACAAAGGAGTGCTAAATTAATCAAGTATCAATATGCCAGGTGCATTTTTAAGGAGGATATTAAGATGACACTTAAACCGTTATCCAACAGAGTTGTAATTAAATTCGCAGAGGCTGAGGAGAAGACTCAGTCCGGCATTATTCTCACCGCTTCCGCTCAGGAAAAGCCCCAGATCGCAGAGATCGTTGCGGTTGGTCCCGGCAAGGTTGAGGACGGCAAGCTCGTTCCTATGTCGGTTAAGGTTGGCGAGCGTGTAATCGCAAGCAAGTACGCGGGAACTGTCGTTAAGATGGACGGCGTTGAATACACCGTGCTTTCCGAGGACGATATACTCGCGATCGTTGAGTAATTTTACTTATTTTGGAGGTCAGCGCGAAAGCTGCTTCCATCTGATAGAAAGTTTAACTGTTTCGCGCGCGAATTTTGCTTGACGGCAAAATTCATCAAAATATTTTTATGCCGCTTTTGGCGGCGGAATGGAGATTTATTATGGCAAAGAATATTCTTTATGGAATTGAAGCAAGAAACGCGCTCGTTCGCGGTATCGACAAGCTTGCTGATACGGTCAAGATCACTCTCGGCCCTAAGGGCAGAAACGTAGTGCTTGACAAGAAATACGGCTCTCCCCTCATCACCAACGACGGTGTTACCATCGCTAAGGAGATCGAGCTTGAGGACGAGGCAGAGAACATGGGCGCACAGCTCGTTCGTGAGGTTGCTACCAAGACTAACGACGCTGCCGGTGACGGTACTACCACCGCAACTCTTCTTGCGCAGGCATTCGTTCGCGAGGGTATGAAGAACGTGACCGCAGGCGCTAACCCCATGGTCATCCGCAAGGGTATGAAGAAGGCTGTTGACGCGGCTGTTGCGGCACTTGCAGAGAACTGCAAGAAGGTTAACGGCAAGGAGGACATCGCTCGCGTCGGTACTATTTCCGCAGGCGACGAGGTCATCGGTGAGCTTATCGCAGACGCGATGGAGAAGGTTACCGCTGACGGCGTTATCACCATTGAGGAATCCAAGAGCGCAGAGACCTATTCCGAGGTCGTTGAGGGTATGCAGTTCGATCGCGGATACCTCTCTCCCTACATGGTTACCGATACCGATAAGATGGAGGCTGTTATCGACGACGCGCTCGTTCTTATCACTGACAAGAAGATCTCTACTATAAACGACATTCTTCCTCTTCTCGAGCAGCTCGTTCAGTCGGGCAGAAAGCTCGTTATCATCGCTGAGGACGTTGAGGGTGAGGCTCTGACTACTCTCGTGCTCAACAAGCTTCGCGGCACGTTTACCTGCGTTGCCGTTAAGGCTCCCGGATTCGGCGACAGAAGAAAGGAAATGCTCCGCGATATCGCTATTCTCACCGGCGGTGAGGTCGTATCGAGCGAGATCGGTCTCGAGCTCAAGGATGCGTCTATCCAGATGCTCGGCCGTGCACGTCAGGTCAAGATCACCAAGGAGAACACCATTATCGTTGACGGTGCAGGCTCCGCTGACGAGATCAGAGCTCGCGTGGCTCAGCTCAAGTCCGCTATCGAGAACACCACCAGTGATTTCGACCGCGAGAAGCTCCAGGAGAGACTCGCAAAGCTTTCGGGCGGTGTTGCCGTTATTAAGGTCGGCGCGGCTACCGAGGCTGAAATGAAGGAAAAGAAGCTTCGCATCGAGGATGCTCTCAACGCTACCAAGGCGGCTGTTGAGGAGGGTATCGTTGCAGGTGGCGGTACTGCTTACCTTAATGCTATTCCCGCAGTTGAAAAGCTGCTTAAGACTGTTGACGGCGACGAAAAGACCGGTGTTAAGATCGTTCTTAAGGGTCTTGAGGAGCCCGTTCGTCAGATCGCCGCTAACGCAGGCTTCGACGGCGCGGTTATCGTTGATAAGATCATGAGCTCCAAGAAGGTCGGATACGGCTTCGATGCTTACAACGAAAAGTACGTTGATATGGTCGGCGCGGGTATCGTCGATCCTAAGAAGGTTACTCGCTCCGCTCTCCAGAACGCTGCGTCTATCGCTTCCGTAATTCTTACTACCGAGTCGGTGGTTTCCAATATCAAGGAGCCCGAGCCCGCTGCTCCCGCAGCAGGCGGCATGGGGGGCATGTATTAAGATATGGGATAAATGCAAGAGGGGGAAAGGAAACTTTTTGAAAAATGTTTCCTTTCCCCCTCCTGCACCTCCCCCTATCTTTCAAAAACTTTCTGTAAAAAGGGAAAGGTTTTTGGGTGGAGCTTGTCTGAAGCCGTGAGGTTTTTTGGAAAGATTTGTGTTTTGGACTTGTAAAACGGCGGGATTTGTGGTAAAATGGGGTATAAACATATTGGAGTTGGATATGGGAAAGTTTGATGGGGTGCTTATATGCACCGATCTTGACGGTACGCTGCTTCGATCGGATAGGTCGATCTCGCAGGAAAATCTTGATGCGATCGAATATTTTAAGTCCGAGGGTGGATATTTTACATTTATTACGGGAAGAATGCCGTATTTTTCTAAAATGGTATATGATGCGGTCGGGGCTAATGCTCCCGTTGGATGCGTTAACGGCGGCGGTATTTACGATTACGAAAAGGGTGAGTATTTATGGCTGGCGACCTTGTCAGACAGTGTCATTGAGCTTGTGGAGCATGTTGACAAAAACGTTGACGGCATTGGAATTAATCTTAACACACCGGACAAGGTTTATTTTTGTCGAGATAATGCGGCGACCGCGGAGTACAGAAAAGCCACGGGCATTCCCAATCTCGTCGCTGACTACAAGGCGGTGGACGAGCCCTAGGCAAAGATCGTTTTTTGCGACGATAACAAAGAGCATATTTTGCGCGCTATTGAGCTTTTGAACGATCATCCGAAAGCAGATGAGTTTGATTTTGTGCGAACCGAGCGAACTCTTTACGAGGTCGTGCCCAAGGGAGTTAACAAGGGGGGTGCTTTGCCGCGACTTGCCGCCGCTTTGGGCATAGAAATGTCGAAGGTCGTGGCGATCGGGGATTACCACAATGATATTGCAATGCTTCGCGCGGCGGGCGTTGGCGTTGCTGTCGCAAATGCGGTCGATGAGATTAAGGCGGTGGCGGATTATATCACCGTGAGCAACGAGGAGCATGCGATCGCGAGGGTGATAGAGGAATTGGATAGGGGTATATTGCTGCAATAATATACGAATGCTTTCCTAAAACGGTTGACAATATCTTGGATATAAGATATACAAAATTTAATGTTTTTAATTTTTTGGAGGAAAAAATGAAAAAGTTTAAAATACTTATTATATTAATTGCCGCAACTATACTTGTTTGCCTTGCCTCGTTGGTATCCTGCGGCATAATAGGCGGTGCCAAGGGAACTAAAGGTTTGGAGTATCATCTTTGGTCTGACGGAACTTATGCTGTTACGGTAGGAGATGCCGATTTTACGGATAAAATCGTTATTCCTTCAAAACACAAAGGAAAACCTGTCACTCGCATACCCGAAAAAGCATTCGAAAATTGCACAAGTCTTACGAGCATAACGATTCCTGCCAGCGTTACAATCATTGAAGCAAATGCTTTCTTGGGCTGTGATAAGCTGACGGATGTAGTCTTTGAAGGTAATAGCCAACTTATAAGTATTGGTGCTGGTGCGTTCAAGGGTTGCACACGCCTCAAAAACATAACGATTCCCGACGGTGTAACAAGCATTGGTTCCGGTGCATTTTATCGTTGTGGCAATCTTGAGAAAATAGAATTTCCCGATGGATTAAAAACAATTGGTAGCTACGCGTTCGAAAATTGTTCAAAGCTTAAGAGCGTAACAATTCCTGACAGTGTTAAGAGTGTAGGTGCCACTTGCTTTGATAATTGTGACGGTTTAACAAGCGTTACTTTGTCCAATAACATGAAATACATCGGTGATTTTGCATTCTGCGACTGTGATAGGCTTACAAGCATCACTATTCCTGATAGCGTAACAAGCATTGGTTATAAGGCATTTTACGGCTGCAATGCCCTTGCGAATGTTGTCATTCCTGATAGTGTAACCAACATTGGTGAGTTGGCATTCGGTTCATGTAAAAAACTTACAAATATTACTATTCCTGATAGTGTAACAAGTATTGGTGAGTCTGCATTCAGTCATTGTGAAAATCTTACGAGTGTTACCATAGGAAACGGTGTAACCAGCATTGGTGAATATACATTCAGTAACTGTGAAAATCTTACGAGTATTACCATAGGAAACAGTGTAGCCGACATAGGATATAGGGTATTTACTAAATGTATAGGCCTTAAGAGCATTACTATTCCTGATAGCGTAACAAGTATTGGTGATGAAGCGTTTAACGGTTGCGAAAATCTTACGAGTGTTACCATAGGAAACGGCATTACATTTATAGGTTTCAAAGCATTTTATCTTTGCGAAAAAATTACTGAAATAAGTTATAATGGCACTAAATCCCAGTGGGAGGGTGTCTCCAAAGAATATAACTGGAATTCCCATACTGGTGATTATACTATTTATTGTTTGGACGGAAAAATTGAAAAAAATTGATATATACAAAAGAGAGCCGAAAGGCTCGCTTTTGGTTTAGCTAATAATATCCCCCTGCATTGTAAACATTCTCTCTGCGGATTGGCGCAGGGGAGCGTGGTTTTGGAGGTTGGGGTCGTTTTTGAGGTATTCGCGCGCCTCGGAGAAGGCGGTGGTCATCAGATCGCCGTCCTCGCACATATCGGCGAGGCGGAATGAGAGGGTGCCGCTTTGTCTGATCGAGGCGTTGCCCGAAAGGGCGAGGAAGTCGCCGGGGCCGCGCAGCTTGAGGTCTTGTTCGGCGATCTCGAAGCCGTTGTAGCAATCGCACATGGTTTTAAGGCGTTGCTTGGCGGTCTCGCCAAGGCGACCGCCCGTGCCGTTGACCAGAACGCAATAGGATTTCTTCTGTCCGCGTCCGACTCGACCGCGCAGCTGATGAAGCTGGGAGAGACCGAAGCGCTCGGCATTCTCGACGATCATAAGGCAGGCGCTGGGCACGTTGACTCCGACTTCGATGACGGTTGTGGAGACTAAGATCTGCACCTCGCCCGAGGCGAAGCGGCGCATTACGTTGTCCTTGTCTGCCGTTTTCATTTTGCCGTGGACGAATGCGATGTTATAGCCCCGCAGGCGCTCGGAGAGCTCCTCGGCGTACTGTACCGCCGCCTTCAAGGGCGGCTTTTCGTTTCTTACGAGCTCCTCGCCGTATATGGCGATATCGTACAGGTCGATTTCGCCCTCCTGGGTCTCGGTCTCCTCGACCGCGGGGCAGACGACGTAGACCTGACCACCTGCATCGACGTTTTTGCGGATGAAGGCATCGAGGCGAGGACGGTAGCTTTCGTCGACGAGGAAGGTATCGACCCTTTGACGTCCCGGGGGCATATCGTCGATCTTGGACATGGCGAGATCGCCGTACATCACGAGCGCAAGCGATCTTGGGATCGGGGTCGCGCTCATAACGAGGACGTGGGTGTGTTTATTCCTTTCGGAGAGCAACGCGCGCTGATTTACGCCGAAGCGGTGCTGCTCGTCGGTTATGACGAGTCCGGGATTTATAAATTCCGCGCCGTCGGACAGGAGCGCCTGAGTGCCGATGACTACGTCGAGGCGTTCGTTGGGATCTTCTGATTTCATAGCCGCGTGGATCTTTCTCTTGGTCGCCGCGGTGCAGGAGCCTGTGAGGAGCGCGCAACGTATGCCCAGAGCCTCAAAAATTGCGCGGAGGTCGTTATAATGCTGAGTTGCTAATATCTCCGTGGGCGTCATCAAGGCCGCCTGGTAGCCGTTTTTGACGGCTATATACATAGCTGCCGTGGCACAGATCGTTTTGCCGCAGCCGACGTCACCGATGACGATGCGGCTCATTTGCTCGCCCTTGCTCATATCGTGCGCGATATCTTTCACCGTTCTTTCCTGCGCGCCCGTCAGCTTATAGGGAAGCAGGGCGAGGAGGGGGGAGATATCGGTGTCGGCGCAGGCGGGAGCGGTGAGGCGCTCGGTCTTATTGCCCGAGATCGCAAGACCCGTGGCGAAAAGGAAAAGCTCGTCGAAAATGAGTCTTTTTTTCGCGGTCGCGAGGCTTGAGTAGCTTTCGGGAAAGTGAATCTGTCGCAGGGCGTAATATATTGTGCAGAGCTTATTTCTCTCGCGAACGTCCTCGGGGAGTGGGTCGGGCATTGCCTTACTTGCCATCTCGAGCGCGTCGGCGACGTTTTGAGAGATCTGCTTTTGGCTCAGCCCGTCAGAGAGTCGGTAGACCGAGAAAAAGGGCGGGGGAGGAAGCTCATCTACCCACGGGTCTGCGGCGGGGGAGGTCATAGAAAAGCGGCTCTTTACACGGTCCACCTTGCCGTAAAAGCGGAAGGTTGAGCCGACCGAGAATTTGTCCTTATAATAATTCTGATTGAAGTAGGTTATCTCACAAACGCCGCTTTCGTCGAACGCGCGGAATTTGAGCAGTGACATGCCGCGCTTGATATTGGCTATTCTCGGCTCGGTCGCGACGGTCATAACCACCGCTGACTTAAATTCGGGCGAGGTCTCGGCAAGCAGCTTTATATTTGCTCTGTCCTCGTAGGCGCGAGGGAAATAGTAGAGCAAGTCAAGGACGCTGTGAATGCCTGCGTTTGCATACGCCTTTGCCTTGACCGCGCCGACTCCGTATAGCGCAGTTACGGGTATTTCGTTGAGATTTTTGTTATAATTCATATTTTTCACCAATGTATTTGTTGTTGACAAATTGCAATTTAGCGGGGGATGCGGGGGGCGCGGGGAAGCGTGCGCGGGGAAGCGTGCCTTCGGCGACATACTTTCTTTGAAAAGAAAGTATGCAAAGAAACTTCCGGTACTTGGGGTTCTGACTGAGGTGAGGTGACGCTGAAATTTGACGAGTCAAATTTCAGCCTACTGAGATAATATACGCCTGACAGTGTAGAACCCAGCCGATGAAATACAATTGACTTTATTGTTACCTTAAGTTAAAGTTAACTGATCGTTTTGGGTTATGAGATCAAAATTTGAAGCCGCCAAATAAATCATTCGCCCTTCTTATCCGCTTTCGTTTGAGTGACGTCGGCGAGGGGATTTTGCGCCATCGCGTTCATCATATTCTTGTCGCTGACGTGGGTGTAGATCTGCGTGGTGTTGAGCTGCTCGTGACCGAGAATGTCCTTGAGCACGCGGATATCGACGTTGCCTGACTGATACATCAGCGTGGCGGCGGTATGGCGAAGCTTATGCACCGAGTAGTGCTTCGAGCCAAGCCCCGACATATCGAGGTATTTATATACCATCGCCTGCACCATCTTGTCGCTTATTCGCTTTTCTCGGTTGCTCAAAAATAGTGCTTTGTCGGAAATATTGTGATTTTTCTCGATAAGGCGGTAGTTTGCAAGATAATCTCGAAGGACGGTCTGACACGCGTCGTTGAGGTAGATTATTCTTTCCTTACTGCCTTTTCCGAGGACTCGTACGTATGCCATCTCGCGATCGATGTCGGTCAGATTGATGCCGACGAGCTCGTTCAGTCGCATTCCGCAGTTGAGAAAGAGAGTGATTATGCAAAGGTCGCGGAGTCTTGTTCTGGACTCGACGTCGTTGCGGACGGTATCGAGCAGGAGCTTTGCCTCGGCGAGCGAGAGAAACTTCGGCAGGGTCTTTTTGTGCTTGGGTGACTCGATGTTTGCGGCAGGGTTTTCCTCGAGATATCCGCGTTTGACCGTCATAAATTTGAACAGTCCCTTGATGGCGGAGAGCTTTCTTGCCTTGCTTGCCCACATATTCTTACGGACGTTGCCCGTGTAGAGCAGAAAATCGTATATCTGGTCGGGGGTGATATCTTTTATAAATTCTACGTCGAGATCTACTATACTGATCTCGCAGAACTCGTCGGAATCGGGGTCGATGCCGTTCTGCTTGGCGATGATATAGCGGAAAAAGGTGCGCAGGTCGAGCAAATACTCGTCCACGGTTTTTTGAGAGCAGCCCTGTATGGCGATCTTATACGATGCGAATTCTCTGACGACCTTGGGAAATTCGTCTGTGTTTACTCGGTAGGGCATAATAATGCTCCTTTCTGTCGGTATATGTTAATTATACCAAATCTTTTTTTGATTTGCAATATATTTCTCAAACTTTTAAAGGAATTATGCGATTTCAGAAAATGTTTTGTATAATAAGGTGCTTCGTGGCTTGTAGAATAAATTGTTGATTTTCTTTAAATTTTCACAAGGAATTATTAAAAAATACACATTTGTCGTATATAATGTTATTATTGTCAGGTCTGCCCTTGGGCGACGAAAACGAAAGGACATTTGTAATGAAGGAATTTTTCAAGCGATATTCTTATGACATCGTTCGGTTGTTTATAAATCAGGTGGTCATCGGACTTTTCGGTCTGGTTCTCGCGCTTGCGGCGGGAATGGCTGAAAATGAGACCTTGCGCGTGGTCACGGGCATTTTTGCGGTGATTTTCTTCTTGTTTATGCAGTTTGCATCTGCTTGGAGGATAGGCGCGGAGGACAGGATGGCGATCGATATCGGCAAAAAGAAGCTCGATATTTCGGTACCGTTCAAGGTTTGGCTGCTTGCTAACTCGCTCAACCTGCTTCTCGCGCTTCTGATAGCGCTTGGAGTGTGGTTTGGCAACGGGGGAGCGTTATCCTCGGTTGCGGGAGGCGCGACGATGATCAAGATGATCATTGAGGGAATGTATACTGGCCTGCTTGCAAGTCACGTTGGCGGCGCGGCGCTCAATTCCTATTGGTTCGTGCATTTTCTGACGGTCGTGCCCGCTTTGCCCGCGATAGCTGCGGCGTATGTTTGCGGTGTCAAGAACATCAATTTCGGCGGTCTTTTTATGCCGAACGTGAAGAAATAAGCCGTCCTTTATCGGTTGGCGGTATAAAAAGGGTCGGGTCAAATAATCCCGATCCTTTTTCTGAAATTTTATTAACAAGGCGCTCTGTTCTTGTATTTTGCGGCTTGTTGTGGTATAATTGTGGTAATGACAGTTGAAACGGAGGAGAAAACGTGGCAAATTCCGATATAAAGATACTTGTAGTTGACGACGAGGCGGATATTCGCAAGGTGGTCTCTCTGCTTTTGAAAAATAAGGGTTATTCGGTTCTTGAGGCGTCCAACGGGCCTATGGCGGTTGAGGCGGCAAGGGAGGAGGACGTTGACCTTATTATTATGGATATTATGATGCCGAGGATGTCGGGAATCGAGGCGACCGAGAAAATTCGCGAGTTTTCGATCGCTCCCGTGCTTTTCCTTACGGCGAGATCGCTCGTTTCGGATAAGGAGAGGGCTTACGGAAGCGGCGGCGACGACTACGTGGTCAAGCCATTTTCGTCGGCGGAGCTTTTGATGAAGGTAGAGTCGCTCGTGCGCAGATACACCGTATACAAGGGCAAGGAGCACTATGAGGGCATAATCTCTCTGCCCGGCGGCGTTGAGGTCGATCTTGACAAGAAGACTGTTACGAAGAACGGCGTTGATCCGGCTTTGCGAGACAAGGAGAGCGCGATCTTCTTCTATCTTCTTGAGCATCGCGGAAGCACGGTCGAGCCCGACGTTATTTTTGAGGAGGTCTGGGGCGAGAGAGCTCTTGCCTCGAGCGCAAACAACGTGACGGTCAACATTCTGGGACTGCGAAAAAAGCTGGAGGACGATCCCTCCAATCCGAAGATAATCAAGACCGTTTGGGGAAAGGGGTATCAGTTTGTCTAAAAAGAAATTTTTTATTTCTCTGAAAAGCAAATTAATACTGATCCTTGCGTTAGCTATTCTTACTGCCGCGGTGGTCTTCGTTGCCTGCAAGCAGGTGGGTGACTTTTTGGTCTGGAAATATTATCTTGACGAGGAGACCAAGCAGGAGAGAGCCGAGAACTATATTGAGGATTTTCAGAAATACGTTAAAAACCGCAAGCTTTCGATCGACGATTCCGAGAAGATAGCCGCGTGGTCGGGCGGAAACTACGTCGATATGATCGTTTATAAGGATAAGAATCTTGTTTACGCGCCCGATTGGTTTATAGATTCGAGTAATCCGCAGGATTACTTTTCGGGCGACCGAAATTTCGAGCATTATCTGACAGAGGAGGCAAGGACTGCTTATCTTGAGAGGCTTGAGGATATTCTCAATGAAAACAGTGATCTTTCGACGGTATATTTCGTCGACGGAACCTTGCTTGTAAGAGTTATTGACTACACCGAGGATTTCGTGTACAGTCTGGTGTTTGCAGCGGCGCTTTTGTTGGCACTTATCGTGCTTGCGATCATTATGATACTCAATTTCTCGACGACCGCCTCACGCATCAAGCGCTTGGCGAGAGACGTAAGGCTTGTTGAGGGCGGAAATCTTGAGCTGCCGATCGCTATCAAGGGTCACGATGAGCTCAGCTCGCTTGCTGAGGACGTTAACAGCATGAGAAACTCGGTCGTTGACACTATGACCAAGGAGCAGCAGGCGTGGAAGGCGAACGCGGAGCTTATTACCGCGATGTCGCACGATATCCGCACGCCGCTTACGGTCATGCTTGGCTATATTGAGCTGATGGAGATGCAGAATAACGGGGAGAATGCCGAATATATCGCCGCGTGCAAGGATAACGCGCTCAGATTGAAGCGGCTTTCGGACGATATGTTCTCTTATTTCCTGGTTTTCGGCAAGTCGGACGGTCAGAGCGTTGAAATGATCGACGTGGGCAGCGAGGTGCTTGAGCACATGCTGACCGAGCGTGTTTTACTCCTTACCGAGAGCGGATTGACGGTGTCTCACGGACGGTCTTTACCGAATGCGACAATCTCGGTCAACATTGACTATCTCGGACGCGTGGTGGACAATATTTTTACAAATATACAGAAATATGCCGACGTGAATATGCCGATAGTGATAGAATCGGGGATCGAGGACGGATTTTTGTTCGTTTCGGTCAAAAACAAGGTTGGCGTTGAGGGTGAGCGAGCCGAGAGCAACGGTATCGGGCTTAAGACCTGCAAGCGTATTATGGAGCAGATGGGCGGCAGTATTGATGTTGCTGCCGAGGGCACTGACTACGCTATCACGCTTAATTTTCCCGTGAAGGAATAATAAAAAACGGTCTGTCCGAATGGTGCGTACTCTAAAGGACAGTTTTTGGTGTACATTACCTACCGACAGGACAGGAACACAAATTTTCTATTATTCCAAACAAAGAAATTGAAAACATAGAAACCGCAGATTGATTTTCTGCGGTTTTTGTGTTATAATAGAGAGGGACACTATGCGTTTATTAAACAACGGTGAAACTTGCAACACCCCCAAACAATAAATAAGAATTTGACAAGTAGGGACGGCACTTTATGATTTTTAATAATATAATCAACCATTTGAAAAGATGGTGTTTAAACAAAGCGGAGATTTATCAAAAAGCATATGTAGGATACGGAGGTGTTACATATGTTGGGTATCAAGTCGCTTACGAATTGGAATTTAAGTTATCGACACTCATAGACAAATCGTTTGAAAGCGTGGGAGACTTAAAAACAGAAATATTGAATTTTATTGATGTTCATTATGAGCCGTCTGTTTTAAAACCTCAAAATGATTTGGCAAAGCATATTATTCAAAAAACAAATCAAGAGTTTTGTATATTCTTGGAAGAACTTAAATCTCAAAAAGAACCTCTTGAATTAGCAGATGTTCCATATACTCGAGTAATTATTGGTTCGGAAGCTATTTCGTTACAGGATAAATTTCGTTCTGTTTGGGGATATGTGAATACATCGTTGTGGTTTCCTCTTATGGGGAACGAGCCCGAAGAAATCTCAGAAAAATTTTTTGTTATGTTTGATTACCTTGAGCCGCACATGAAAGAGCTTGAGCAAATAATAGGACTTCCGCAAGTGCATATATACAGTTATGGTGAAAACTTTTTGCGTCCAGAGAATTGTGTTGAAACTGTTGAATTGATTGAGTATGGTGGACACGAAACTATTTATACGGATAAGGATTTTTCTTGGGCTATATATTTTTCTCACGAAAACACCGTTTCTTTTGCGGGGTCAATAGTTCCAATGGTTAAAGATCTATTGTCGGATGAAAAAGAACATTGGGACAAGTTCGAATGGATCTGATGACAAAAATTAAACCTTGCCGAAAAGCATTGGGACGCTGATCGTTAAAGCCTCCCTTGTGTAAAGGGAGGTGGCTCGCGTGAGCGAGACGGAGGGATTGTAAATGTTAGTTTCGGTGTAAAAACAATCCCTCACCGCCTACGGCGGAGCTCCCTTTACACAAGGGAGCCTTTCTTTATGTTCATCTATGACTTGTCAATTTTCCTGACAAGCACTGCATTTGTGGGCACAAATGCAAAAATACGGCACATCTCTTTCGAGATATGCCGTATTTTTGATAACTGTCCTTTAGGGTGACGCTCTAATGGACAGACCGTTTTACTTTAAAGCTTATCTTCAAGGCGGACTCTTACTGCCTTGATGAAGTCGAGGGTGTTGACTGCGGTAGCGCTGAAGCCCTCGTCGACAAGACCTACGAGGTCCTTGGTCATAATTCCGTCGTTGAGAGTGTCAATGCACGCCTCCTCGAGCTTGTTTGCAAAGCGTACGAGGTCGTCAAGTTTGTCAAGCTCGCCGCGCTTACGGAGTGCTCCCGACCAGGCGTAGATCGTTGCCATGGGGTTGGTGGAGGTCTCCTCGCCCTTGAGGTAACGGTAATAGTGTCTTGTGACCGTGCCGTGCGCTGCCTCGTATTCAAACTTGCCGTCGGGGGATACCAGCACGCTGGTCATCATTGCGAGCGAGCCGAAGGCGGTGGATACCATATCCGACATTACGTCGCCGTCGTAGTTCTTGCACGCCCAGATGTAGCCGCCCTCGCTTCTGATCACTCTCGCGACCGCATCGTCGATCAACGTGTAGAAGTAGGTTATGCCGAGCTTCTCGAACTGATCCTTATAGTGATTGTTGTAGATCTCCTCGAAGATGAGCTTGAAGGTCTGGTCATATTGCTTGGATATCGTGTCCTTCGTCGAGAACCAGAGGTCTTGCTTGGTGTCTATCGCGAACTTGAAGCAGGAGTGCGCGAAGCTGATTATCGAGGTGTCCTTATTATACTGTCCCTGAAGCACGCCTGCACATTCGAAGTCGTATATTGTTTTGGAGAACTCGGTGCCGTCCTCGCCCTTGAAGGAGAGCGTTGCTTTGCCCGCCGATGGCACGCGGTACTCGGTAGCCTTGTAAACGTCGCCGTACGCGTGGCGCGCGATCGTGATAGGCTTTTTCCAGTTGCGGACTACGGGCTTGATCGCATCAATGGTAATAGGTGCGCGGAAGACCGTGCCGTCCATTATTGCGCGGATCGTGCCGTTGGGAGATTTCCACATTTCCGTGAGGTTGTATTCCTCAACTCGCTGCTTGTTGGGGGTTATCGTCGCACATTTGACCGCTACGCCGTATTTCTGCGCCGCGTATGCTGAGTCAAACGTGACCTGATCCTTGGTTCTTTCTCTCTCGGGCAGCCCGAGATCGTAGTATTCGGTCTTCAGGTCGATGAAGGGATAAAGAAGCTCGTCCTTTATCATCCTCCAGATTATTCTTGTCATCTCGTCGCCGTCCATTTCGACCAGCGGCGTTGTCATTCTGATCTTTTCCATATTTGCCTTTCCTGCAGGGTTCCACCCTGCACCCTTGGGTTTCGTGGGGCTCTGTCCCACACCCTGCTTAAAACTTTTTGGAAGAAAGTTTTAAGAATTCAAAAACTTTCGATGAAAGAGGTTGTTGAGGTTGGGTTTTTTATATTGCTTTTTAAGTTTAGAGGGATAATCCGTAGTGTTTTATACTATCCTTGGGGAAGTTTTTGGGAGGCGCGGAACCCTTTTTTCAAAAAGGGTTCCGCAATCGCATCCTCCCTTAACCATTCTTGATCTTATAATAGTTCATCAGGCAGCCGGAGAGGAGGATCATTTTTTCTTCTTCTGTGAGGCCCTTGACGTAGAGGGTGAGGTCTTCGACGTCGCCTGATTTGCGTATGACCTTTGCGGTGAATTTTTCTTCGCCCGAGGCGATGGTATTTCTGATATTGGGTACGAAGACGCAGTCGCCGGTTTCGTACTCGAATTTAGTCTCGGGGTCGAGGGTGAAGGGGAGGATTCCCCAGTTAATGCAGTTGGAGCGGTAGCGCTTGGTTGCAAACTCATAGCAGATATTTGCAAATCCGCCGAGCACCTTCTGGCAGGAGGCTGCCTGCTCACGCGCCGAGCCGTCACCGGGCTTGTTTGCGAAGACACACGAGCCGAACTGGGTGTTTTTGAGAAGCTCGTTGGCGTCACCGACCTTGGAGAGCGTTGCGATGAGCTTTTCGCTCGCGTTGCCGTCTCTGCGCGACTTTTCCTCTGCGGCGACCGCCTTGGAGAGTCCTACGTACTCGGGAACGCGGCGCGAGAGGGTGAATTCTGCGAGTCTTTGTGGGTTGGAGCGCAGGGAGCTGGTCTCACCCGAGGGGATGAGCTCGTCGGTGGTGGTTACGGGGTCGTGGATGACTGCGGTCAGCTCGACGAGCAGATTTTCGCCAAGCTCGTACTGATCGGGCCAGCTTGTGATATTTGGACCGAGAATGAGCTCTGCTTCGGGGTCTGCCTTACCGTAGCCGTAATAAACGCGCTTGTCGTAGACCGTTTTGTCAAATTCGTAATTTATGGGTGTGTAGTCGTAATCGATATCGGTTGCGGGAGTTATTTTACCTCCGTTTGCCGCGGTTGCCGCGATGCTTCTCGCATCCATCAGGGCAACGCCCGAGACCTGACCCTCGCCGGGCTTCGAGCCCTCGCGGTTGGGGAAGTTACGGGTGGTGTGGCGGAGAGAGAGCCCGTTATTCGCGGGGACGTCACCTGCACCGAAGCAGGGTCCGCAGAAGGAGGGCTTGATCACTGCTCCGCTTGAAAGCAGGTCTGCCGAGACGCCCTCGCGGGTCAGTGCGAGAGAAACGGGAATGCTTGTGGGGTAGACCGACAGATTGAAGTAGGAGTTGCCGACGTTGCCTGTTTTGAGGATCTCGGACGCCTCGACGATGCTATCGAACATACCTCCCGCACAGCCTGCGATAATGCCCTGATCGGCAAGCACGCTTCCGTCGGGCTGGATCTTGGATACGAGGTCAAGGTCGCATTTCGGGAACTTGATTTTTGCCTCCGCCTCGACACGCGCGAGTATTTCCTTGGCGTTTGCGAGAAATTCCTTTATGGTATAAGCGTTTGAGGGGTGGAAGGGCAGGGCGATCATCGATTCCATTTTGCTAAGATCGATCTCGATCATTGAGTCGTAATACGCGACACCCTGAGGCTTAAGCTCCTTATATTCCTCGGGTCTGCCGTGGGTCTCGTAATGCTTTTTGACTACCTCGTCGGTCTCCCAGATCGACGAGAGGCAGGTGGTCTCGGTGGTCATTACGTCGATGCCGTTTCTGAAGTCGATGGGGAGATCTTTTATTCCGTCGCCGACGAATTCAAGCACCTTGTTCTTGACGAATCCGCAGCCGAAGGTCGCGCCGACGAGCGCGATCGCAACGTCGTGCGGTCCAATGCCCTTGGGGGATTTGCCCGTGACGTGAACGAGCACTACCTCGGGCGCTTTTATATCGTACGTGTCCTTGAGAAGCTGCTTTACAAGCTCGGGACCGCCCTCGCCGACGCCCATAGTGCCGAGCGCACCGTATCTTGTGTGCGAGTCTGATCCGAGGATCATTTTGCCGCAGCCTGCAAGCTCCTCACGCGCGTAGGAATGGATGACCGACTGATTTGCGGGGACGTATATGCCGCCGTATTTCTTTGCCGCAGAAAGACCGAAAACGTGGTCGTCCTCGTTGATTGTGCCGCCGACCGCGCAAAGCGAGTTATGGCAGTTGGTGAGCGCGTAGGGGATCGGGAATTCGGTCAATCCTCCGATCCTTGCGGTCTGGATAATGCCGACGTAGGTGATGTCGTGAGACACCATCGCGTCGAATTTTATTTTGAGGGCTTTGTCGTTGCCCGAGACGTTGTGAGATGAAAGGATCTGATAGGCTATCGTGTTTTTGCGTGCATCGGATGCGCTGACCGACGAGCTTTCGCTGATCTTGCCGTTCTCGTAGAACACGCCTTTGTCAAAAAGCTTGATCATATTGACCTCCGTGGGTAATTGATAAATAACTTCATTATTAATACTAATTATCTTTTATTATATCATTTGTTCGTCCTTTAGTCAAGTAAAAAGTGCATGTTTTTGCTGCATTTTTGCTCTGTTTTACAGCCATTGAGGTGATTTGGGAGCTATGATGCGATTTTTGACGGCAGACGGCGGCTATCATTGGGAATATATGCGCTTTTATTTGATTTTTTAAGCAAAAAAATGGGAAAAGCCCTTGCAAAAAGGAAACGGATATGCTATAATTATATAAATGAGATCTCGGCGGTGCTTTGCCAGAACGCCGATTGGTTTGGGAGTATTTATGGAAAAAATAAAAGGCTTTGTTAAGCAAAACTTGAAACTGATACTGTTCGTGCTTTGCGGACTGCTCGTGGTCACGGGAATCCTCGTTATCACTCTGGGCGGCGGTCAGAGCGACGGATTTTTGAAGGCTATGTTCGTGATCTTTGGAGTTGTTCTCGAGCTGCTCGCGTGCTCGCTTGCGTTTCTCGCGATCGTGCTTGGCGGCGGTGAGCCTGCAAACTTCTTCCTCTATGATAATAAGAGAGGTGTGAACGTTCCGATCGAGGATCTCGACTTTGCGAGAGTTGACAAGAAGATGACCTTCGTGATGACCAACCTTACCGAAAACGCGTCTGAGGTCTGGACAAAGAGAATTATTTTTACGGAGAGCAGCGAGATCCTTCGTGCGAACGAGGCCCTTGTTCCTCTGGTTGCATACAAGATGCTTTACGATCTCGCGCAGAGAGCGAACGAGGGAGTTTGGGAGCAGTATCTTGCGGCAGATGCTTTCGTGATCGAGGATATTGCGGCGGCACTTGAGCTCAACGGGGACAGCGAGCTTGGTAACGCGTTCAAGTTCCTGTTTGAGAATGCGGCGGGAAGCCACGAGCGTACGGCGAAGTTCCTGACGGATAACAAGAAGTATATTCAGAGTAAAATGCTTAAATATGTAAAGGCTAATATCGAAAAGTTCTGATTGTTGAAATATAAAACGGCTTGCCCGGATTTGTCGGGCAAGCCGCTTTTTTTGTTGCTTTGAGACCGTTTTGACGGTTTAAGTAAACTTACAATAGATAAAACAACAAAATGTTTATAATTATATAGGCAAATGATGCTGCTTGGGCACTGAAGCTTCGGGGAGGTAGACCGAGCGGGTAATTTTGCGAGGGCGCGCGATGACGGTTGATGATGGTTGCGAAGGGCGAAACGAAGACGGAGGTGCGGAGGATGGCGAAGCATGAGAGCGCGGAAGTGCGAGAGTGTGAGGGAGGCGATGGGATAGGAGACGATGGGATAGGGGATGAGGAGATAAGGGCGAGGGGATAGAGAAGTTTGGTTTGAGCTGATCGTGCCTGCGAGTGTGGGCTTGCTATCGGATTTTGAAATTTTGAAATGACAAGGAGCTTTAGGTCTGATTGGCGGCGGTAAAGCTTAAAGTGCGTCGGGGCGGCGATATGATTTGATGCGATGAAACGAGAAGCATGGGCTTATACAGAGGTGACTTGTGACGGCGGGTATGCCGGAGACATGCTGACATGATTTGGTGTAGGATAAGGAGGGATTTTTGCAATTTTGAAAAAATGGAAATAAATGTAAATACAGTGCTTTTTTAAGGGGTTGCGGACGGGCACGAGGGGCGGCAATTTGTTAAAAGTGAAAAAAGTGGTCAAAAAATGATAAATATGTGAAAATTCAAAAAATATTAACAATTTAAAAAGTGCCAAAAATCATATTGGAATTTTTGTGCAAAGGGCACAAAAATCGTCTCTTTTATGACATGGGATGCGCCGGAGGTTGTTTTTGGCAGGAACGAGAAACACGGTAAAAATAATTTACCACGGTGTTTTGGACAAATATTTGTGAAAAAATCAAGTGGCATAGTTCACAAAAAACGCTGATTTTGAGTTGTTTTTTTGCAAAATCGAAGCAATCAAAGTAAATACAATTTACCTTTTTTGAAGACTTCGGAGGCAAGTTTTGCAACTTGCATAAAGACGGCTTTTGACGAAAAATATATCTGCCAAAAATCAAAATTTTCTTTTTGTTCACAAGGTGTTTTTGTTAAGGTTTGTAAACTTTGGAACGCTTGACAATCGATGCTTTTTATGTTATTATATATAAACAAATTTGGGTTATCGCGCGAGCTGTGCGGTTTGCGTGAAATAACCCGCATTTTTATTGGCGTTTTGGCTCGCATATAGTAAATGAAGCGAAAACGCCCGATAAAATCAATTTCGGTCTGACCTGTGCTGGAAAATGTGTCGGCAAGTGCCAATGCTGACGTGTTGTCAGTCGGGCGGATCTCTTAATTTGCATAGTGATAATGCTGCTGCAGTATGATCTCGATCCGTTGCCCTCAGGGTAGCCGATCCTTGCCTTACGCGCGTGTGTGCGTAGGCGATCGGAGGTCGAGTCCGAGTCATGCCGCACCGTTGGTAATACCTCCGTATAACACCGTCTTCGGAGAAGACCAAAGGATTGCGCGCGGGCCCCGGTGTCATGCGGTTTAACGATTGCATCTCTGCTCGTTGCGCACGGTGTTATTAACGGAGCATTTTACCTATACGTCGGATAAGAAAACGTCTTATCCAAAAACAGCAGGAGGAACTTTTTATGAAGAAAACGAAATTTCGAAGACTGACGGCCTTGTTGCTTTGTCTGATATTCGTTGTTGGCGCTTTCTCCGTAAACGCGGCGGCTACCGACGGTGAGGCAGGCGCGAACGGTGAGGCAACAAACGGATCAGGCACAACGGGTCCCGATTACAGTATCGACGATATGATCGAGCTGCTCGGTACGCTCTCTTACGACGAATACGTCTTGACAAGTGACTTTCTCAAGACCGACGCCGCTAAGCAGACCGTCCGTATCGATGCGGTAAACGATCTTATCGCGGAAAAATCCGACGCTAAGTACGTTGTTGGAGAATACGGCGGCATCACCGCTATCAAGTCTCCCAGCGACGGAACTCTCGCGTGGAAGGTCGACGTTCCCGAAACGGCAAGATACACGATCACTATCGTTTATTACACGATCGACGACGGCAAGGCAAGCTCGATCGAGCGCGTGTTCGGCATCAACGGCTCGCTTCCTTTCAGTGAGGCGAGATACCTGACCATCAAGAAGAATTGGGTCAACGATTACGAGGATGCGCGCTACACCGGCAAGGACGTAGCTGCGGTCAAGGCTGAGGCTGAGGGCGTTGGTCTTTCGTGCTATATGGACGGAGATGCTCTCAAGATCAAGTATCCCGGAACATGGACCAATGCAATTTCTGATTTCTGCAGCAAGTACAGCATCAGATTTGCTACGCTCGATATTACCAACAACGAGCTTCGTCCCTCTGCATCCCAGACTCCTGTCTGGTCGCAGTACACGATGATCGACTCCACCGGATTCCACACCGAGCCCTTTGAGTTCGTTCTCAATAAGGGCGAGAATATCATCTCCCTTGATGGAAAGAACGGCGATATCGCAATCTCCGAGATCATTCTTTCTCCCGCAGAGGACGTTCTCACCTACGAGGAGTACAGCAACAAGTTTGCAGGCAAGCCTCAGGGAAGCGGCACGATCAAGATGGAGGCAGAGTATTTTGACGCTACCTCCGACAAGACCATTTATCCCCTTGAGGACAGTGCAAGCGCACTCACCTCTCCTCACGATGCCTCCAGAACCGTTCTGAATACTATCGGCGGCGGTAAGTGGCAGTCCGCAGGACAGTGGGTAACCTACAAGTTCAAGGTTGAGACCTCGGGTATGTACGAGATGGTATTCCGCTTCAAGCCGGACGTGCTTGACGGTATGTTCGTAAGCCGTACGCTCTCTCTCTTCAGCGAAGGACTTTCTGAGGGCGCTGACGGATATTACCACGGCGTGCCCTTCGAGGAGGCTCGCAATCTTACCTATAACTACGACGATAAATGGCAGGTAAGCTCCGCTACCGACGGAGAAACTGCTTTCAGCTTCTATTTCGAGGCTGGAGTTACCTACACGCTCAAGCTTGAGGTAACACTCGGCGACATGGCTGAGATCATAAATACCGTTCAGTCCGCGCTCGACTCTATCAACGACGACTACCTTACCATTCTTCAGCTTACCGGAACCGAGCCTGATAACTACCGTGACTACGGCTTCTCCAGAATCATTCCCGATACGCTCAAGGATATGGCGCTTCAGGCTATCGTTCTTGATAATAAGGAGGGTGCTGACAACAATTATCCTATCGGAGTTGCTCAGCGTCTTACAGCGCTGGCAGGTCAGAAGTCCTCTAACGTCGGTACTCTGCAGAAGGTTGCGGATATCCTTAGAGATATGAGCAGCGACGAGGATGAGATCGCTTCCTCTCTGGACAGACTTAAGTCCTACATCGGTACGCTTGGCACGTTCTTGTCCGATGCACAGACTCAGCCTCTCCAGCTCGACTATATTCTGGTTCAGCCCTCCGATGCAAAGCTTCCTAAGGCAAACCCCAACTTCTTCGTATCCTTTGGATATGAGGTATCCCGTTTCTTCTGGTCCTTCTTCCGTGACTACGACCACGTAGGCGCTATGGAGGAGACGAGCGACGAGAGCCTTGAGGTCTGGCTTGCAACCGGTCGTGACCAGTTCCAGGTTATCAGAAGCCTTATCAACAGTGACTTTACTCCCGAAGCGGGACACACCGTAGAGCTTAAGCTCGTTGCTCCTAACACGCTTCTTCCTTCTATTCTTGCAAATCAGGGTCCTGATGTTTACCACGGACTCGGACAGGCAGACGTAATCAACTACGCTATCCGTTCGGCTATTCTTCCTATCGAGGGCTTTGATAACTTCGATCAGGTCAAGAATTCCTTTAACGAGGCGGCGATGCTGGTTCTCGGTCTTGCAGATGCGGAGGGAACGATGCATTACTACGGTCTCCCCGAGCAGCAGGGATTTGCTATGATGTTCGTACGTATCGACGTTCTTGCGGAGGTCGGTGTCGACATCCCCGAGACATGGGACGATATTATGGCGGCAGTTCCGAAGCTTCAGGCGAGAAACATGGAGATCGGTCTTACCACCGACGCTAACATTCACATCTATCAGGCAGGCGGTACGCTTTACGCCGATGACGGACTCCGAGTTAACCTCAACTCCAAGCTCGCGCTTACCTCCTTTACCAAGATGTGTGAATTCTTTACACAGTACGGCTTCCCCTACAAGTACGATGCTGCAAACCGTTTCAGAACAGGTGAGATGCCGATCCTTATCGGTGACTACACGGGTCTGTACAATCAGCTCAAGGTATTCGCTACCGAAATCGAAGGTAAGTGGGTAATGGTTCCCGTTCCCGGTACCGAGATGGCTGACGGCACGATCAACAACTGTGCGGTTTCCGCTGTCAACGCTTCCGTAATGGTAAAGGGAAGTGAAGGCAAGGGAGAGGCAGCTTGGGCATACCTCCAGTGGTTCACCGGCCCCGACTGTCAGATAGAATATTCCAACGAGATGGTTGCGATCATGGGTCCCTCGGCTAAGCACAACACAGCTAACATTGAGGCTCTCGCAAGCCTGCCCTGGACTACCGACGAGTACTCCAGAATCAAGGCTCAGTTCGACAATCTCGCATCTATCCCCAACTACCCCGGTTCTTACATTATCGACCGTTATCTCAGCTTCGCGTTCCTCGCTGCTTACAACGACGGTGCGGATCCCGCACAGAGCCTTCTCAGCTACGTTCCTATTATTAATAAGGAAATAACCCGTAAGCGTGCAGAGTTCGGACTTGAAACTCTCGAGGGTTATGCAACGCTCGCTGAAAAGCGTCTTGAGCAGGCTAAGGATGCAGTCGCAAGACTCGCAGACAAGGACAGCTCCTACGCTGACCTTGAAAAGAAGGTAATTTCCGCATCCAGAAGTGAGGACAGCGTTACTGTGAACGCACTTGCTCAAAACGTTCTCTCGATGGTGAACGGAGATTATTCCGAGACCATAAAGATCTCAACAAGCCCCGACATCGCAAAAATGAATGAAGACCAACTCCTGTATTATATTGCACAGACGCTCATCCAGGCGGCTCGTGCAATGGATACGTATTGATAAGTTTCCATCATTTTATTATCTATAAAGGAGATCAAAAATGTCTAACAAAACGGCAGTAAAAAAGGCTGTTTCACGTAAGGACATGACGATGAGACAGTGGATATGGAAGGATATGAAGCGTAACTGGGTCGCTTACGTTATGGTAGCACCCTATATGATCATTTTCACCCTGTTCACCGTCTTGCCCGTCGTTCTTTCGGTATTCATCAGCTTTACAGATTTTAACATGCTGGAATTGCCTAACATCGTTTGGTTTGATAACTATATAAATCTTTTCTTCGATGACGATATATTCCTTACGGCATGTACCAATACTCTCATTTTTGCGGGTATCGTCGGTCCCTCGTCCTACCTGCTTTCCTTCCTCGTTGCTTGGTTTATCAACGAGATCCCTCCGAAGATCCGTGCGATAGTAACGCTTATATTCTACGCGCCCTCTATCTCGGGTCAGGTGTTCATGGTTTGGCAGACGCTCTTCTCGTCCGACTCCTACGGTTGGGTAAATGCAGTGCTGCTGAAATACAGTTTGATTCCAACGGAGATCCCCTTCTTCCAGGATGCTTCTTACGTTATGCCCTTGTGTATCGTCGTAGCTCTGTGGACCTCTCTGGGTACTGCATTCCTTTCGTTTATCGCAGGATTGCAGGGCGTTGACCGCTCGCTTTACGAGGCGGGAGCGGTTGACGGAATCAGAAACAGATGGCAGGAGCTTTACTACATCACTCTGCCTTCTATGAAGCCTCAGCTTATGTTCGGTGCAGTCATGGCTATCACCGGCGCGTTCGGTTTCGGATCGATCGTTACCGCACTCTGCGGATTCCCCTCGGTCGACTACTCCGCGCACACCATTATGCACCATCTTGAAGACTACGGTAACATCAGATATGAGATCGGTTATTCCTCGGCGATCGCGGTCGTTCTGTTCGCGATAATGATCGGAGCGAATGCACTGGTCAAGAAGATCATTTCGAAGGTAGGTACGTAATATGGCAAAATTAAGAACAAGAAATCATAAAGTCGTACTTGCCCGTTCAGCAGGCGGCGACGCCGGTATTACCTTCTTGCTTGTTATACTCGGCGCGTTTATGTTCCTGCCTATGGTCTACGCGATCAGCCAGTCCCTCAAGCCTCTTGACGAGCTTTGGATGTATCCTCCCCGATTCCTTGTAAGAAAGATCACGTTAGAAAACTACACATCGCTCTTTATGCTGATGGGTACTAACTGGGTTCCTTTCTCCAGATACATATTCAACACGGTGCTCACCTCCGTCGGCGGTACCTTCGGACATCTGTTTATCGCTTCCTTGGCGGCTTACACGATGGCGAAGATCAAATTCCCCGGTGGTCAGCTCATGTTCAAGACGGTTCAGACCTCGCTTATGTTTAACTCCACGGTTACGGCGATCACGTCCTTTATCCTGCTTTCTGCATTCAAGATGCTCGATACCTACTGGGCGATAATCATTCCCGCGTGGGGCTCGACTCTCGGTCTTTACCTTATGAAGCAGTTTATGGACACCAACGTTCCCGACACAGTTCTTGAGTCCGCGCGTCTCGACGGCGCAGGAGAGCTCAGAACCTATTGGGTAATCGCGATGCCCATGGTTAAGCCCGCGTGACTTACGCTTATAGTTTATTCGTTCCAGGCTCTCTGGCAGCAGGGTGCTTCGACCTATATTCACTCCGAGGAGCTCAAATCCCTCAACTACGCTATCGGTCAGATCACTGCAGGCGGTATCAGACGTGCGGGAGCTGCGGCTGCGGCTCAGGTCGTTATGATGCTCGTGCCGGTACTCGTATTCGTATTCTCGCAGTCCAATATCGTTGAAACGATGGGATCCAGCGGAATGAAAGACTAAAACAGGAGGTTATAACAATGAAAAATACAGCAAGAATATTTTGCGCGATATTTGCTATCGTTATGATCGTCTCCTGCTTTGCGATCGGTACCTCGGCAAGCTCCGCATACCAGACCTACACGTATTCGATCGAAGGCTACGCTCTCTATTCCCCCGACGCTTACGTTGCCAGCACCGTTATCAACTCTGACTATATGGGTCTTGACGTTGCTATTGCAAACCCCAACGATCTGTTTGCAGATTCGAAGTGTAATATCTACATTGCCGACACCGACAACAACAGAATAGTTTGTCTTGACCGTTATTATAAGGTAAGATTTACGATCAATTCCTTCGTTAACGGACAGGGTGTCAGTGATTCGCTTCTCGCTCCTCAGGGACTTTACGTTACCGAGGACAGAATCTGGGTATGTGACACGGGTAAGAGCAGAATCGTAGTATTCGACCTTGAAGGTAACTTCGAGCGCATTCTCTACGCTCCCAGCTCGGCACTCTTTACCGATTCCTCTCTTGCATTTACTCCCGTAGCTATTGCGGTCGACCAGTACAACAGACTCTTCGTTGTGTCTTCCTCTACTACCGACGGTATCATAGTTATGACCGAGGACGGCGAGTTTACCGGATATATCGGTGCTCAGGCGGTTTCTCTGGGCATCTGGGAGATCATCTGGAGAAGATTCAGGACCGAGGAGCAGGAATCCATTGCGATTGAATACGTTTCGGTCATTTACGAAAATATTACCATTGATAAAGACGGATTTATCTACATAGTTACACCTTACATCGATGAAAACCAGGTTGCAAATGCAATTCAGACAAAGGATAAGACCGGTGTTTACCTGCCGGTAAAGATGCTCAACTCGAAGGGTGACGAGATCATGAAGCGTAACGGCTTCTGGCCTCCCGCGGGTGAAATTGCTTACAGCCAGCTTTCCAAGGACGACATTTACGGCGTTTCTAACCTTGTTGACGTTGCAGTCGGCGAGGAGGGAACCTGGTCCACGATCGATATGAAGAGACAGAGAGTTTACACCTACGACAGCAACGGTAATTTGTTGTTTGCCTTCGGTGAGACCACCAATATCACGGGTAACGTGCTCGGCGCACTTACTCAGGTAGAGGCTGTCACCTATCAGGGAGATAAGATGCTTCTTCTCGATAAGAGCACCGCTTCCTTTACCGTATATCGCAGAACCGAGTACGGTGATCTGCTTATTGAGGCTATCGCGGCTGAAAACGATCAGGATTTCGACCTCGCGATCAACAAATGGACCGAGGTTCTTAAGCAGAACTCCAACTTTGACGCGGCTTACGTAGGTATCGGTCAGGCAATGTACCGTAACGGCGACTACGAGGGCTCTCTTGAGTACTTCGAGGCGGCTTACGATACTGATAACTGGTCAAAATCCTTCGCTGAGATCAGAAAGGCGTGGATGTCCGATTACTTTATCGTGCTTATCCTCGCGATCGTTGCGATCATCGTTGTATTTATTATCGTAAACAAGAAAATTCAGAAGGTCAACCGCGAAACTGCTACCGCAGGCGGAAAGAGAACCTTCGTGCAGGAATTGCTTTTCGGCTTCCATCTGATCCTCCATCCCTTCGACGGCTTCTGGGATCTGAAGCACGAGCGCAGAGGCTCGGTGCGCGGAGCTCTCGTATACGTTGCGCTTACAATCCTCGCGTTCTACTACCAGGCTATCGGTCAGGGATATATGCTCAATCCTACGGGTACTTATTCGGGCTTGTGGGTTCAGGCTATCGGCGTTCTTGTTCCGCTCCTCCTCTTCGTTCTCGCGAACTGGTGTCTTACCACTCTGTTCGAGGGTGAGGGAAGCTTCAAGGATATCTTCATAGCTTGCTCGTACAGCCTCCTTCCCGTTCCGTTACTCCTTATCCCCGCTACTATATTGTCTAACGTAGTTACTACCTCCGAGCTCGGTATAGTTACTATGATCTCGACCATTTCGTTTATCTGGCTTGGTATCCTGATATTCTTCGGAACTCAGGTCACTCACGATTACACGATGGGCAAGAACATAATCACGATACTCGGAACCGCGGTTGGAATGGTATTTATTATGTTTATAGTATTGCTGTTCTCGACCCTTATCGGTAAGATGATAAGCCTTGTTACTAACATCGTAACCGAGTTGCAGTATAGAATGTAATCAAGACAGGAGAGTGATAATATGAAAAAATTTACTAAATTAATATCGATGCTCCTGGCTGTGTTCATGCTGATCAGTGCAATCTCGGTTATGTTTACCGTTCAGATCTTCGCGGATGACTCCGATCAGACGACCGGATCGAACGGTTCGAGCGATACTACCGAAACCGGCTCTGCTGAAGAATCCACCACGGGCACGTCACAGGACGGTGACACCGTTATCGTGACCGATACTACCGACTACGTCAACAAGATATACCCCACTCCCGAGGCAAAGCTCGAAGCTATGAGACTTGCTATCGAGAAGGACGGATATCAGCTCTACGTTGACGACGTTTCGGGTGAGGTTGCATTTGTCAACACCGTAACGGGTGACAAAATATTTACAAATCCCTACGACGTCGGCGCTTCGACGGGTAGTGATTCCACTAAATACGAGATCCTTTCTCAGATCATAGTTGAATTTACCGATACCACAGGTCAGACCAAGATATTCACCAGCTACGAGCAGGCAGTGCTCCGTGAGCAGATCGCGGTCGAGTACATCAAGAACGGTATCCGTGTTGAGTATACTATCGGTCGTGAGCAGGCTAAGACCCTCGTTCCCCGACTCATTTCCTACGATAGATTTATGGATATGATCTGGACCCCTCTTTACGAGGAGTTCGGAGATGAGCTCTACAACAACAATACTATCAGAGCCGACGTTGCAAAGGTTCAGAAGTTCCTTACCTACTACATCCTTTATGCGAAGGAATCGCTCAAGGAAAAGTACGGAATGTCGAGTGAGGAGTATAAGAAGCTCAGCGATGCTCTCGGCGGTATTTACGATGATCTGTACAGTACCTCCGCGAACACATATACTTCTATAAAGGAAGACTACAAGATCATCGATTCGATGGAATTCCTCGTGTTCAAGCCTAACGCGAGTGAAGCCGAGATCGCGACTTGTGAGGAAATAATCCTTATGTACTGTCCCGAGTATACCTACGAGGAGCTCGAGTATGACCACTCGATCACCGACTACGTATCTCAGGATGAAAATCCCCCCGTATTCAGAATGGCGCTTGAGTACACCATTGAGGAGGACGGTCTTTCGGTAAGACTTCCCGCAAACGGTGTCAGATTCAACGAGTCTCTTTACACTCTTGAGTCGATCAAGATCCTGCCTTATATGGGTGCAGGCAACAACGCTTACTCCGGCTACAACTTCTATCCCGACGGATCGGGCGCACTCTTTGAGTACGACGATATGGATTACAGTGTAACTCAGACCGTTACCGGTAAGGTCTACGGCTCTGACTACGCTTATCACAAGATAAGCGGTGCTTATCAGGAGACCATCTCCTATCCTACCTTCGGTATAGTTGAGAAGACCAAGTATCACTACTATTCCGTTACCGATCCCGATACCGGTGACGTTACCGCGGAGGCTACTCTCTCGGGAATGATCGTTGATGCGATCCTTGCTCACGAAAAGGGTGAGACCACAGTCTCCACCAAGGGTAAGGAAATGGCTATCGCGAGTGAATTCTCCGGTGTCGTTCACTATCCCGACGCGGTTGAAAAGATCTACGAGAAAAAGCACGGCTTCGTTGCTATAATCGAAGAGGGTGACGCTCTCGCTTCGCTTACAACCTACCATGCAGGTCCTCTGAGTGCTTACAACACCATTATGATGTCCGTAACGCCCAGACCTAAGGACTCTTACAACCTTCAGGACTCTATCTCGGTCGGATCCGACTCCGAATGGACGGTCGTCAGTGACAGAAAGTATACCGGATCCTACACGATCAAGTATATGCTTCTTTCCGACACTGAGTCGCTTGACAAGAACACCGCAGAGGGCACTTACGATGCTTCCTGGTTCGGTATGGCAGTCGCTTACCGTGATTACCTCACCGAGCTTGGCGTTATCTCCAAGCTTACCGGTGACGAGATCCTCAACAGCATCCCGCTCTACATTGAGACCTTTGGTGCGGTTGAGACCACTGAAAAGATCCTCTCTATCCCCGTTGAAGTAATGACTGCTCTTACCTCCTTCGATGACATCGAGGCGATGTACGAGGAGCTTGCAGATCAGGGAATCAAGAACGTCAATTTCAAGCTTACAGGTTACACCAAGGGCGGTATGTTCTATATCGTTCCCACCAAAGTTAAGTTTGAAAAGGCAGTTGGCGGCAAGAAGGGCTTCCAGGAGCTTCTCGACTACGCTAACGACGTGAACAAGGAAGAAAACAGCAATATGGGAATTTATCCCGATTTTGATATTGCTTATGAGATCTACGACGACATCTTCAACGCTTACTCCAGATTCGATCACGCTGCCAAGACCATCGACGACAGATATGCTTCGAGAAGAGAATACAGCGCGACGATGCAGAAGTACGTTAACAACTATGATCTCGTTATTTCTCCCGCATACTTCTACGTTATCTACGAAAAGATAACCAAGAATTACGCAAACAAGTACAACAATGTTCAGGGTATTTCGGTATCTACTCTCGGCTCTGCGCTCAACTCCGACTTCGACGAGGATGAGCCCTACAACCGTGAGGACTCCAAGACCTTTACCACCGAGGCATTCGCTTACCTTGAAAAGACCTACGGTAAGGTAATGACCGAAAAGGCCAACGCTTACGTATGGCAGTACGTCGATCACATGCTCGGCATGGCGCTCGACTCCTCCAACTACAGCTTCGCTACCTATTCGGTTCCTTTCCTCGGCGTAGTGCTTCACGGCTCCGTGAGCTTCACCGGTGAGGCGTTGAATATGGAGGGCGACATTCAGTACGCTATTCTTAAGGCGATCGAAAACGGCGCTTCGCCTTACTTCATCCTTTCTTACCGTAACACCCACATACTCAAGGAGGAATCCTCGCTGAGTAAGTACTATTCGGTAAGATACGACATTTGGAAGGACGACATCGTTGACGTTTACAACACTCTCAACGGAGTGCTTGCAGACGTTCAGAACAAGTACATCACAAATCACGAATTCCTTACCGGTGTTCGTGTTCCCGACGCTGACGAGCTTGAGGCAGACCTTCTTGCAGAGTATCTTGAGGCTCTTATGACTCAGGAGAACATCGTTTCTATTCTTCAGAAGGAAGCAACTCTCATAGCGAGTGAGGCGCGTGAGGCGGGAAGAGAAGCAGAGGCGTATGCTGCTGAGGCTATCGTTTCGGCTCTCGCTAACTACACAAGCGCACAGAAACTCATCGATGCTGCTATCAGCCGTGAAATTAAGGACAGCTATTTTGATGATATCAGAAAGGCTTACGTTGAATATTACAAGGCTGTTGAGGCGCACGGCTCCAAGAGCGACGAGGCGGCTTATACCCGTTACGTAGTTGAGGCGATCGTTAACTTCAACCTCTCTTATGCCGAGGTTATGGCTATCTACACAGACATTCAGTCTGTTATCGCAGGTTATGGCGCAGCTCTCGAGAACAGTGCCTTCAAGGCAGAGTTTGAGGAGAACTACGAGGATTATCTTGCAGAGTCGGTTGCACTTGTGCTCGGACAGTATATGACCGAGAGCGAGGCGAATGCCATCGCGGCAGGCCTTGCACAGCACATCTGTGACGGTCACACCGGAGAGGACAAGAGCACTCTTGCTTCCACTCTTGCCGCTTACTTTGAGGGCAACCTTGACGTAGCAGCGCTTAACAAGATCTGCGTAGTCGTTCTCAGCGATAAACAGATCAAGGGAGTTCTTGAGGAGGTTCTCGGCGACGCGTATGACACGACTGTTACCGACGAGACCACATCCGAGGAGCTCAAGGCACTTTTCCTTGCAAATGTTACGACCAAGGATCAGCTCGGATCGGCTATTAGCCTTTGCGCTAACGCCGTCGCGGCAGATCTGTACAGTGACATTGCAGAAAACGTGTTCACAAGCTTTGGTAGAGTTCTTATCTCGGGCACACATTCCGCTCTGAATTCGGCTCTCGGAAGCTACAACAGCCAGTACTCCAAGTATGTAAAGGCTCTTGCAACCTACAACGATGCCAAGGAGGCTTACGATGCGGCTCTCGCTGCAGATGGAGCAGAGGCTGAGTCTACTCAGAACGCAAAGAAGGCTCTTGACAAGGCTGAGAGCAGTCTCAAGACTGCCGAGGCAAACATTAAGGAGATCAAGGGTGACGTTGAGAGAGCGCTTGAGAAGATCGAGCTCGCTACTACCTACTTTGAGGACAGCGCGGCGGCTTATCTCGCAACCGAGTCTGCGGCAGATGCTCTTGCTCAGGTCGCAAAGGCAGGCTTCACCGTTGACTTCGCAGACTATATGGACGTTTACGAGGACTTCAAGGCTGCTTACGAGTATTATTACACCTACAGAAATCTTGCTAAGGCAAATCACGCAAGCACAACCTACAAGGACGCGAACGACGAATACGCTCTCGCGGCTAAGGGCTGGTTCGCAACCATCGGCACCTGGTACTCCGATTACGCTGAAAAGGCGATGACCAAGGACGAGCTTGACGCTGAGATCAACGATATCAAGGATGCAAACACCAAGGGTCAGTTCGATAACTACATCGATGCTCTTGCTAAGAGGACTGCAGCCGAGGAGCGCGGCTACGACGATGAAAATTCCGAGTGGCACAAGGATTATGAGACTGTTTCCAACCAGGTAACGACTACGAGAAACAACGCAGTCAAGGAGCTTGCAAAGATTCAGGGCTCGGCTATAAGCACTCTTAAGAAGATATTCGAGACCGCAGAGGAGCACTTCGAGAAGGCTATGGATGCTATCGACGTGCTTGCAGAGCTTGAAAAGGTTACCGTTGAGTATGCTGCAGGCGAGGAAAACAATCCTAACGCTATCACCAACTACGACGACATCGACTCTATCATCGTCCGTCAGGCGATCGACAGAGCATGCGCAGTTTACAACTACCTCTACGTCAACTCCTATGAGAAGATCGAGGAGGGAAGACTCAGCGCGTACGAGGTCAACGGTCATAAGCTCTATCAGGGCAGAACCGCAGGCGGTGAAAGATACTACTACTACGGTACTCTTGAGACCGGCTACTCCTACTACACCGTTACCGTTGACGAGGCGACTGGCGAGTACGAGTGCTCGATCTTCCACTTCGGTCAGCTTGGAAACGGTACTTACACCGAGAACGGTCAGTCCTACGATGTTCGTTCCTACTCCGAGGGCGGTAAGAAGATCTTCTACATAATCAAGACCGACGATAACGGACACGAGTACTATCAGTATCTAGTTGAAAACAGCTATTACGGCACTTACGAGTATGCCAAGGCAACCGTTTACAACGGAGAAGAGGTTGCAACCCTTGAGGACGGAACCGTGATCTACGTTGACGGTGACGTTTACTACTCCGTAAATGACGACGGAACTTACACTCGCTATCAGTACACGATGGCTATCGGAAACGGCTACAAGGATGCACTTGCCGACATTGAGGCTGCGTTTGAGACCGCTTTCGGAGTGATCGATGCTTCGGGTAAGGATTCGAGCTTCAAGACCAGCGTTGAGAACAGAATCAACCGTGACGAAGATACTGATGACGACGGAGACGATGATAAGGATGACGTGAATACCGAGTCCAAGTACACCACTGAGAACGTCGTTGCAGTTACCTACGGTAACGACGACGGTACGGCATACAAGACCATTATTCTCAATTACAACGATTACTACGTAAGCGTAGTTTACAACGGTGTTGAATACACCATTCCCGCTTATGAGTTCGTTGTGATCACAGACTAAGAAAGGAGGAAATTTATGACTAACGAAATTAAGCTCGAAACAAAGGCAAAAGCCCCCAAGAAAAGAAAAATCGCTTCCTTGGATAAGAGAAAAGCTCGTGTGGGTTGGATATTCGTACTGCCCTTCATTATAGGTTTCCTCTTCGTATATCTTCCCATCCTTGCCGATTCGTTGTGGCTCTCGCTCAACGAGATGACGATCGTAAAGGGCGGTGGATACACTCTCGAATTCGTTGGATTCAGAAACTACAGTGATGCACTGTTCGGACTCTACGGAACGGAATATATTCAAACTCTGCTTTCCGGTATCGGAAGCTTGATATTTGAGGTGCCCGCGATCCTGCTCTTCTCGCTCTTCATGGCAATACTGCTGAACCAGAAGATGATGGGACGCGCGGCGTTCCGTGCAATATTCTTCCTTCCCGTTGTTCTTGCAACAGGTATTATGGAGACTATCGAGTCGCAGAATATTCTCGGTGCATATATGGGCGAGACCTCAGGTATTGACGACGGCTCAGGCTCAAGCGCGGCGGACAGTATCGTTTCGGCGATGGATATCGAGGCCTTGTTCGCTTCGATGAAGGTCGGTACTAAGCTTGTAGGGTACGTTGTTGATATCATTAACAACATTTACGGCATCGTTAACCGCTCGGGCGTTCAGATGCTTATATTCCTTGCGGGTCTGCAGTCGATCTCGCCTGCGATCTACGAGGCTTGTAAGATAGACGGTGCGACGGGCTGGGAAACCTTCTGGAAGGTCACCTTCCCGATGATCTCCCCGATGATCCTTGTTAATGCGGTCTATACCATAATCGACTCGTTTACCACTGAGTCAAACATGGTTATGTCGTATATCGCGAAGATCTCCAACAAGGTTGGAGACGAGGTGAGCACGGCGATGTCGTGGATATACTTCCTGATCGTCGTACTGATACTTTTGATAGTTGCGGGCGTTATGTCGATGTTCGTCTTCTATCAGAGAAAAGACTAAGAAGGGAGGAGCTACAATGGATAATTCTACAGTTAAGATCAAAAAAGAATCAAAGAACAAGATCAAAGTCGAATTTGAGCGTACTCCTCTTAAGGAAAGACTTAAGGCGAAGTTCCTGAATACGTATTTTCTACAGACGGTTATAATCAAGCTGTTCAGATTCATATTCCTTCTCGGAATCGCTTACATAGTTCTTTACCCCTTCTTCACGAAGATCGCGGGCTCGTTCATGGCTCCCGAGGACTTCGTTGATACTACGGTTCGTCTTATTCCTAAAAACTGGACTCTTGATATGTACAAGTCCGTCTGGGTCGACGTAAACTATATGAAGGCATTTTCCAACACTCTGCTTTATTCGCTCCTGTTGGCGCTTCTTCAGACCTTTACCTGCTGTCTGATCTCTTACGGTCTTGCAAAGTACAAGTTCAAAGGAAACGGATTTATATTCCTTCTCGTAGTTCTTACGATGCTTATCCCCCACAAGACTCTGCGTGCTTCGATGTCGCTTAAGTTTACCTACTTCGACATCTGCGGAATCCTATCCTTCCTCAGCGGAGGCGCTTCTGTGGGAATTGAGGGAATAGACAATATTCTGGCATCTATCAAGATCCTGAATTTCCCCGACGGCTTGAATCTCAACAACACGATCGTTCCCCTTGTGATCCTTTCGGTCACGGGTCTTGCCTTCAAGAACGGTCTGTACATCTTCATGCTCAGACAGTTCTTCCGCGGTATCCCCGACTCCCTTGAGGAATCTGCGTATATCGACGGCTCGAACGACTTCAGAACCTTTATGCAGATCATTCTCCCGATCTCGATTCCTATGATGATAACCGTGTTCCTGTTTGCCTTCTGCTGGCAGTGGACGGACAACTTCTATACGAGTATGTTCTTCATTAATGCCAACAAGGCTCCGCTGATGCTAGCGAAGATAACGGAAACCGCGATTGCGAAGTCATCGTTGAATTTCGATTACGCGGGCAAGAATCTGTATGAGTCGGCGTTCCTTAATACCTGCGGTATTATGATTATTCTCCCGCTTGTTATTATGTACGTCTTCCTGCAGAGATATCTCGTTGAAGGTATCGAGCGTTCCGGTCTGACGGCGGAATAATCAAAAAAATCAAGGCGGCTGCTTTTGGCAGCCGCCTTTTGATATTAAAAATCTCCCACGAGGTTGTCCTCGCGGGAGATTTTGGCGATGTTGTGACATCATTTAAAGGAGATATTTGATTTATTTCTTCTCTTTATATACCGAGATCTGTCTGTTTATCGCATCGGCAAGCTCATCCGAGGTTATCGCGTCCGCAATGGGAAGAAGAAGCTCGCTTTCGTCGAAGACTATGCGGAGGTGACAGGGCTTGGTGAAGAACGTGTTTTTGTTGAAGATCATTCTTTTGCTGTCGCGCTCGACTGTGACCGAGGTTATTCGGTCCAGATCAATTTCGTGCTTTTCGGTCACCGTTTCGTCTGATATGAGGGACATTTGGCGGTGAAGGATATAGAGCCGGTCGCTCAGTATCCTTATTTTTGCTCTTGAAAACTCCGACGAACGCAGGCTGCCGTCCTTGCGCTTTTTGATCATTACGCCGTCGGAAAAGAGGTAGCCCTCGGCGGTATACTCCTTTAAGTGCTTGAGGAGCTTTGTCTGATAGCGGCGGTCGTTGTCGATGTCTATTTTAAGGTCTGCCATTTTGTTTTCGATATAATTGTCCATATCCTGATCGGAGACCTTGCCCGATGCGCCGATAAGAAACAGGATAAATCCAACAGGGGTGCCGATTATCGCGAATATGTACGATATCATACCCCAGCCCAACCAGAGCGCCGCAAGGCTGACGATCAGCAGTCCGCCACCGACATATTGGGGCGTGTCGCTCTTTTTAAAGTAGTTGACACTGTTTTTTTCTTGCTTGGAAATCTTATTTTCGTTCATTTATTCCTCCGTGAAGCTTTCTATATATAAATTATATAGGATACGAGGCGGCGAGTCAATAGACCGTTGGTTGAATTAACTGTCGCGTTGGTTGAGTGGTGGGAATATGCTATATTTATCTCCCCTCACTTATATAGTGTTGTTTTTTGCGAAAAGGTTTGGTCGTTTTTGAAAAAAACTAAAAAACCTCACTAAAAGAGTGACAATAAGCGATTTTGGGGGGAGAAAAACGGAGAAGCCCCGAATTTGTGGGTGCTCCTCCGTTATTTTTTGATATTTTTAAAGCTTACCTGCGAGGTCGTCATGCAGGCGTGCAAGGATGCGCTTTTCGAGGCGCGAGATGTAGGATTGCGAGATACCGAGGTGGTCGGCGACCTCCTTTTGAGTCATTTCGGGGTAGTTGTCGAGACCGTAGCGGAGAATTATTATCTGTCGGTCGCGCGGCTCGAGTGAGTTGACCGCACGGCGTATGGTTTCGATCTCCTCGCGGTGCATGATCTCCTCGGCGGCGGATTCCTCCTCGCTTCCGAGCACGTCGGAGAGAAGCAGCTCGTTGCCGTCCCAATCGACGTTGAGTGGCTCGTCGATCGAAATTTCTCCCATTCTGCCTGAATTTTTGCGGATGTACATAAGGATCTCGTTCTCGATGCAGCGCGAGGCGTAGGTTGCGAGCTTTATGTTTTTGTCGGCGCAAAATGTGTTGACTGCTTTGATAAGACCGCCAGTGCCGATCGAGATCAGGTCCTCAATGTTGATGTTTGTGTTTTCAAAGCGTTTGGCGATGTAGACGACGAGTCGCAGGTTATGCTCTATGAGTGTAAGTCGCGCATCCTCGTCATAGGGAAGGCGTCTGATGATTCGGCTTTCCTCCTCGCGCGTGAGTGGCGGGGGGAGCAGGTCGGGACCGTTTATGTAATAGATACCGCCTTTTTTGGTGAGTCTTGCGATGATTTTTTGAATTTTGCGCTTGAGTCGGGAGAAAAATTGCTTTGCTGACATATATTTTCCTTTCTGCCTATTAGTGTTCGGTGTTATAGCTTCAATATTTCCGCAGGTATGATGGCACTGTATCCTGCCGCGCTGTTTTGGATGTCAGACGGGGCTATGAGAGCGTCGAGCTCGATTGACGAGCTGCCTTTTTTAGTCGTTATCTCGGCGGTGAGCTTGTCGGGCAGGGCGGCGACGAGCATTCCTCTGCCGCTTGCCGTGTTGATCGGGATGAGGCGGAGACCTCTTATTTTTTTGTCGCTTGGCGCGATGCCCTTTGCGAAATTGTCAAAATCGGCAAGGCTTGTGATTTTTGACAGCTCATTTCGGTCGATGAGTATGACCGCTTTGCCCGAAAGCGAGTCCTTGACGAGATTGCCACTGTCCGAAAGCGCGCGGAGGGTGAGCTTTTTTTCGTTCAGAGTGACGGTGAGCAGGCACTCCTTGACTGCCGAACGTCTTGATATAAGCTCGCCGCTTCCGAGTGAGATCAGACCTGCGATCGCGGCAAGAGCCGCAAAAAGATAGGTCGAGATGCCGTCGGCTTCTATGTCGCCGAGCGGCAGGTCAAGACGGTTGAGGAGGTTGAAGATTGCGGTCATACACCCACCCGTCATCATTGAAATTCCGATAAAAAGAAAGAGGCAGAGTGCGGTGGATGAGATATTTCTGCCCTTTTCCGAGAAAACTATCGCGCACATAATAAGGCTGATGCCGATATCGATGAGCAGCGAGAGCGGAGCTATAACGGTGATAAAAAGCGACGCCACCGAGTATATGCCGCCGATGCTTGCCGCGAGCAGCATACGCCCGAGCCTCATTTTGCGTCGCAATATTCTTACGCAGATGTACAGACAGAGATAGTCCATGCTGAAATTTATCAAAAACAGCAGATCGGCGTAGACTTCCTGTTGCATAGCTTGCCTCTTTTCTTGGTTCTTTTCTATATTATAAGGCTTTCGGAATGAAAAAAGCGTCGGATCTCGGCGCTTTGAAAATTTATTTTTGCTAAGGAATGATGTGTTTCGGCGTGTCGGGCTTTCTCGATACGGTGAGCATAAGTGTGGGCTTCTTTCCTTCATCATTTTATGATGTCGCAGGCGTTGTTAATTCAATATGCGAGACTCGGCAAGGGCGGCGTGCCGTATTGGGAGGGTGAGGGAGTGGTCTGAAATTGCAAAAAGATGGACAAATATTGCTATTTTCAGGTAAAATTCTTGACAGAATGTATATTTATGTTAAAATAAAATGTGAAGACACAAAAACCTTTCCCGATGGAAAGGAAAACAGCGTGAAGGTTGCTTTTATCTAAACATAAAGGGAACTGTTTTACGCGAGAATTTTGCCTTTGTGGCATAATTATCGATTACTGTTTGTGGCCGCCGAGAGCGGTGGAATGGAGATTGAATATGAAGAAAAATCTTGTTGTTGTCGGTTACGGCGGAATGGGCGGCTGGCACACCCAGCACGCGCTGAAAAGCGACGTTGTCTCCCTTGCGGGAATTTACGATATTGACCCCAAAAAGAGTGCTCTTGCGCGCGAACGCGGCATTTTCGCGTACGATTCGCTTGAGGACGTTCTGAACGACGAAAAGGTCGATCTTATCACGGTCGCGATCCCCAACGATTCGCATATTGACGTTGTTGTCAAGGCGCTGAAGGCAGGGAAGAACGTCATCTGCGAAAAGCCCGTTGCGATGAATTCTTGCGAGCTTGACGAGATGATCAAGGCGGCAGAGGAGAGCGGAAGGGTCTTCTCCGTGCACCAGAACAGACGCTTTGACGTCGATTTCCTTGCTATGAAGCAGATCAAGGAGTCGGGCGAGCTCGGTAGCATTATCAACATCGAGTCGCGCATCCACGGAAGCCGCGGTATCCCGAGCGACTGGCGCGGTGAGAAGGAGCACGGCGGCGGAATGCTGCTTGACTGGGGCGTTCACCTCATCGATCAGCTTCTTCAGATCTTTGATGAAAAGATAGAGAAAATTTTCTGCACCTTCGACCACATCACCAACCAGGAGGTCGACGACGGCTTTAAGCTGACCATTTACTTTGAGGGAGGCAAGAGCGCGTACGTTGAGGTCGGTACCTACAACTTTATCGCGATGCCCCGATTCTATATGCGCGCCGAAAAGGGCTCGGCGATCATCACCGACTGGAGAGAGAAGTGCAAGGTGGCAAAATGCACCCACTGGCACGAAAGCGAGGTCCTTCCCGTGCAGACCGCGGCAGGTCTTACCAAGACTATGGCTCCGCGTGACAGCGTGACGATGGACGAGTACGAGCTCGAGCGTCCCGCAAGCGACGTTCACGATTATTATCGCAATTTCTGTCTTGCGATCGACGGTAAGGCAACTCAGCTTGTCACCCACCCCCAGATGCGCCGCGTTATGCGCGTTATGGAGGCTTGCTTTGAGTCCGACAGGCTCGGTCAGGCGATAAATTTCGACGATTGATAAATAAGAGAGGAGACTTTTTCGGATGTCTCCTCTCACTTTTTAGTTAAGTGAAAAATTCAGTAAAAATGTGCTAAAAGAAAGGAAAATCACACTCCTATTTTGCTTGACAAAGTTTTAGCAATGTGATAAAATTATTTTGAATACGGATAAATTGTCCGATGCGCGCAGATGCTTGAAAAAAGGGTTAAAACGCTCGAAAATACGGCTTGTGCGCGGTCAATTTGCAAAGCCGTAGCTTATCTGAAGGGAATGGTGTTCATTATGGAATTGACGTATATCATCAATGGAAAGATAGTTCTTCCCGACGCCGTTGTTTCGGGCAAGGCACTCGCGTTCTGCGAGGAGAGCGGAAAGATCGCGGGACTTTATGATTCCGTGCCTGCCGATGCAAAAATTATTGACGCCGATGGAGGCTACGTTGCCCCCGGTCTCGTTGACATACATATTCACGGATATCTCGGGGAGGACGTTTGCGACGCAAATCCCGAGGGGCTGAAAAATATCGCGTACGGTATCGCAAAGAACGGAGTTACCTCCTTCTTGCCCACTACTATGACCGTGGCAAAGGACGACATAATCGCCGCTTTGAATGCGGCTCGCTCGGTCAAGGAGGAAAGCAAGAGCTGGGACGGTGCGGAAATTCTCGGAGTTCACGCCGAGGGTCCGTTCATCAATCCCTCCAAGAAGGGCGCTCAGGCAGAGGAGAATATTCTCGTGCCCGATGCGGATTTCGTTCTTGAGAATGCCGATATAATCACCTCGATCACGATCGCACCCGAGATGGACAAGGACCACGCGTGCATCAAGAAGCTTGCCGCAGAGTCGAATATTCTCGTTTCGATGGGTCACACCGATGCGAAGTTTGATGAGGCGATGAGTGCCATCAAGGACGGCGCGACTCACGCTACGCATCTCTTTAACGCTATGTCGGCGCTTGCGCACCGCAATCCCGGTGTAGTCGGAGCGGCTCTGGCATCAGAGGATGCTTCGGTTGAGTTCATCGCTGATACATTCCATATAAATCCCGGTCTTTACAGCATCGTTGCAAAGCTCAAGGGCAGAAAGACCGTGCTTATAACCGACTGTGTTCGCGCAGGCGGTATGCCCGACGGCGAATACGAGCTTGGCGGTCAGCCGATCTTCCTGCATGGAATCGAGTGCCGTCTTGCCGACGGAACTATTGCGGGCAGCGTGCTCCGTCTTAACGACGCGGTGAAGAACGTGCTCGCGCACACAGATCTCGCTGTAAACGAGGTCTTCAATATGGCGTCGCTTAATCCTGCGGCCGCTATTCACGTCTCTGACCGCAAGGGCTCGCTTGAGGCAGGCAAGGACGCTGATATTATTATTACGGATGAAAATATTCAGATCATAAGAACTGTCAAGGGAGGAAAAACTATTTATGTTGCTTAAGGTTAATGCACCGCTTGATCCCGGCTTTATGCCGATGTCCGTTGTTTGCCGCGATTTTGACGCTGCCGTTAAGGCGGTTGGCGGTGACAAGCTTACTATCGCTCTTGAAAGAAACGACGGCTTGACCTCGATCTACACCCTTGAGGTGTTCAAGGACGGCACGGGTCACGACGAGGAAAACTATGCTGTCGTTGAAAGACTTGCAAAGACTATGCTCTGGGCGCGCGGCGGCTACAAGCTGACTATTGCGGGCTCGAAGCTCATCGCTGACAGATTAAAAGAGGCTTACAAGGTAGGCGGCGCGCGTGAATTCGACCGCGACTTTATGTCGGGCATTTACGAGGCTGATTTTGAGGTGGTTCACGTGCCCTTCGAGGAGGCTCCCGTGGCTCACGAATCTCCCTCTCCCGTTGGACGTCACCTTGACGGATGCCGTATCGGCTTTGATGCGGGCGGAAGTGACCGCAAGGTCTCCGCGGTAGTTGAGGGTGAGGCGATCTACTCCGAGGAGGTCGTTTGGTTCCCGAAGCTTCAGAACGATCCTCAGTATCACTACGACGGAATTCTTGACGCTATGACCACCGCTGCATCCAAGATGCCCCGTGTTGACGGTATCGGCGTTTCGACTGCGGGTGTTGTAGTCGGAAACAGAATTATGGCGTCCTCGCTCTTCCTCAAGGTAAAGAGCGAAAATCCCGAGGCCTTTGAAAAGGTAGTTAAGAACATATATATTGATATTGCAAAGACCTTTGGCGACGTTCCCGTTGAGGTTGCGAACGACGGTGATATCACCGCTCTTGCAGGCGCTATGGACCTCGACGACAACAACGTGCTCGGCGTTGCTATGGGTACGAGTGAGGCAGGCGGATACGTTGACGGAAGCGGCAATATTACCGGTTGGCTCAACGAGCTTGCATTCGTTCCCGCGGACTTCAACAAGGACGCGATGGTTGATGAGTGGTCGGGCGACTACGGCTGCGGCGTTAAGTATTTCTCGCAGGATGCCGTTATTAAGCTTGCTCCTGCCGCCGGCATCGAGCTCGACGAGAGCGCATCCCCCGCAGAGAAGCTCAAGGTCGTTCAGAAGCTTATGGCAGAGGGTGACGAGCGCGCGGCTAAGATCTACGAGACCATTGGCGTGTACTTCGGCTATGCGGTCGCTTACTATGCACAGTTCTACGATATTAAGCACGTGCTCCTTATGGGTCGCGTTTCCTCGGGTGAGGGCGGTAACATTCTCCACAGAAACGCAGAGAAGGTTCTCGCAGAGGAATTCCCCGAGCTTGCAAAGAAGATCACTATCCATATCCCCGATGAGAGCAGCCGCCGTGTAGGTCAGTCTATCGCTGCTGCAAGTCTTCCTAAGATTAAGTAAGAGGATAGATTATGGGGAGGAAACTTTTTGAAAAAAGGTTTCCTCCCCATACCCCTCTTTCAAAAACTTTCAATAAAAGGGCACGATGGGCATTTTTTGGGTTGACAAAAGGAAATTTGTGTGGTAAAATTATTTAGTTCGCGGGTATGTGCGGATTAATTCCGCCACACCCACTCATAAATTCGCGGGTATGGCGGAATTGCGATGGTGCGAAGCACCTCGGTAAGTAAGGCGAAGCCTTACGGAAGCAGACGCATAAGATTTAGGATCGCGAATATAAAATTTAATATGCGGGCGTGGCGGAATTGCGACGGTGCGAAGCACCTCGGTAAGTAAGGCGAAGCCTTACGGAAGCAGACGCATAAGATTTAGGATCGCGAATATAAAATTTAATATGCGGGCGTGGCGGAATTGGCAGACGCATAAGATTTAGGATCTTACGCCATTCGGTGTGCAGGTTCAAGTCCTGTCGCCCGCACCAAAAACAAGCAGTAGGGTTTATCCCTACTGCTTGTTTTTTATGTATGTAACAGTGTTGGTCGAATCTGCCAGCATCCGCAGGCGAGTGTAAGGGTTCGAAATCCTGTTGCCCTTTTTTAATTTAATTTACACTAAAAATATTTACATTTATACAATTATATGATATAATCTATGTAATTAACAAGTTGTATTTTCAAGTGGAATAACGGAGTAAAAATCATGAATAAAGAAATTACAATTCCAAGAAAAAAAGCGAAGAGTATAAAATTTACAATAGGCATGTTTTTCGCAACAGTGATATTAATTTTGCCTATTATAATTTATTTTGTCGACATTCCTTGGCTAACAGCAGATACTCCTTTATTTTTCGTTATCATGTGTATCTTAGTTGCTCCTATTTGCGCATTTTGTACTGTAGGATACTTTAAACAAATATATAATAAAAAACCTGTATTAATTGTAAATGAAATTGGTATTCAAGAGGGAATGAGTCATAATTCAGTCGGAATGATTAGATGGGAAGATATAAAAAAAATAAACATAATCCCATATATGGGTAACACACATTTTATTTGTATCATTTTAAAATCACCGGAAAAGTACATTAAAAATCAAAAATTGTTGAAGAGATTAAATAGACGGTCAACAAATACATGGGGACATATTAGCTTTAGTTCTATATATTTCAAAAAAGAAATTAAAGAAGTTGCAGAAATAATGAAATACTATTTCGCTCAATATAATGAAATTGATTGAGTAAAGGCTATACTTATTGAGTCAAGAAATTCGGAGCGGGGCTGAACACGGTGAGAGAGATCACGGTTTATTGATCCTGATCCGTTGGGGAGGACGAGGAACATGAGAGAATATTTGGTTGGATTTTTTCGAGAATTCGGATACGAGGAGGTCGACGCGCAGGTCTTGCTTTCGACCTACGATGCGATTGTTGCAAATATCGAGGCGAACAGGCTGCTTTCCGAGATCATAGCGGCGTATGACGCTGATTATCAGCTCAATTACGAGGTCGAGATCTACAACAAAGCAAAGGAGATCACGCGCATCACTTGTTTGCACGCCTACACGGTCGAGCTGCTCGTTTTCATCTGTATGACACGGCGCTTGCGCGAGCTTTATATTGAGCAGGGAATCGATATGCAGATCTATCGCGACAGCGTGCTTGATCTTAAGTGGAAGCTTGAGGAGTGCAAGATCGTCAAGGGTGTTTGTGGCTCGTTCGTTGCACCGTGGTTCGTGGGATTCTTCAATCTGACGAGATTTGCGATCGGCAGGCTGCAGTTTGAGATAGTCACGCTCTGGTTTGACTACGAGGGGCGTGGGGTCAAGATCGAAAAGGACAAGACACAGGTCATAAGCGTTCACATCCCGAGGACGAACACGCCGATCGACAAGGAGACCTGCGATCGTTCCTACGCGCAGGCGAGAGCTTTTTACAGAGAGCGCTTTGGGGTCGAGTATCCGTTTGCTTGCTATTCCTGGTTACTTTATCCCGCGAATAAGGAGATACTTGCGCCCGAGAGCAATACGTACAGATTTATGAGCGAATACGAGGTCATCAAGTCGGACGACAACAACGGAGAGGATCTCTGGCGTCTTTTTGACACCGATGAAAAGGATCCTGACAAGCTTCCCACGGATACCTCGATGCGCCGCAGGTACGTCGAGCATCTCAAAAAGGGAGGTAAGGTCGGCTGCGGATTGGGAATGAGGAGAATTGAATTAGGTTAAATAAAGAAGGCAGACGCCGCGGCGTCTGCCTTCTTTTATTACATTGCTCTTAATTAAGCGAGCTCTGCGAAGTACTTGATAGTACGAACCATCTGGCTGGTGTAGGAGTTCTCGTTGTCGTACCAAGAAACAACCTGTACCTGATAGGTATCGTCGTCGATCTTTGCTACCATGGTCTGAGTAGCATCGAAGAGAGAACCGTATCTCATACCGATAACGTCGCTGGAAACGATCTGATCCTCGTTGTAGCCGTAGGACTCGTTAGCTGCTGCCTTCATAGCTGCGTTGATGCTGTCCTTGGTTACGTTCTGTCCCTTAACTCCTGCTCCGAGAATGGTAGTAGAGCCGGTGCAGGTGGGTAGGCTCTGAGCGGAGCCGATGAGCTTGC
>JAFULC010000021.1 GCA_017483305.1 Clostridia bacterium
GACAGAGACAGAGACAGAGACCGAAACGAAAACCGAGACTGAAACCGAGACCGCGACTGAAACAGAGACTGCGACTGAAACAGAGAGCGAGGAAACCACTGTGGGTGAGACCGAGGCGGAGACCGACGAGGAGACCGTGATCGACGAAACGACCGCTGTGCAGGAAACCACTGCTGACGAAGGTTCTACCGACAAGCCCTCCGGAAGTGGATCGGGATGCTCGTCGAGTGTCTCCGGTGGATTTGCGATCGTGTCCGTCGCGGCTGTTGCGGCATTCGTTGCAATTCGTAAAAAGAGAGAGCTTTGATTTTCGCTTGATAAAAGATATATAATCCTTTGGAGAGAGCTATGGCGGAATTTTTAGAGATCGTTATGATCGTCAGCTTCGGAGTGTCCTGGCCGATGAACGTGATCAAGTCCTACAAGGCGAGGACGACGAAGGGAAAGAGCCTTGCATTTATGCTACTGATCTTATTCGGATATGTTGCGGGTATTACCTCGAAGTTCGTAAATGAGAGCTATATGGCGGATATCGGGCATAAATGGTACGTGTTATTCTTCTATATTCTGAACTTTATAATGGTCAGCGCGGATCTTTGCCTTTATATTCGTAATTATAGACTCGACAAGCGAAGAGCTGCTGAAACTGAGGAGAACACTTAATTTTCTCGCGAAAAATCATCGACAAATATTTGTGCCGCGCACGGCGGCAGGATGGAGATCAATATGAATATACTTGCCATTGGAAACAGCTTTTCGGAGGATGCGACGAGATATCTGCACGGTATCGCACGGGCAGACGGTGTTTATACCGAGGTGCTCGGTGCGGCGATCGGCGGTTGCTCGTTTGAGTGGCATTACCGCAATATGCTTGCTGACCGCAAGGATTATATGCTTTTCTTTAACGGATCCTATACAGGATTCAAGATCACGCTCAAGGAGGCTTTGCTGTCGCGCGAGTGGGACGTTATAACCATTCAGCAGGTCAGCCATCTGAGCTTCAATAAGGACACTTATCAGCCGTATGCGACCGCGCTTGCTTCCTACATCAGACAGCTTGCTCCTAAGGCGAGGCTTTTGCTTCAGCAGACCTGGGCTTATGAGGAGGGAACTGACCGTCTTCACAATATTGCGGGATATCGGACGGGCGAGACTATGCTTGCCGATATTAAACGCGCTTACAGTGAGATCTGTGAGGAGGTCGGCTTTGACGGTATTATTCCGTCGGGCGAGCTTTTCGGAAAGCTGCTTGAAAACGGCATTCCTCGTGTGCACAGAGATACTTTTCACGCGACGCTTGGTCTTGGCAGATATGCGCTTGGGCTTTTGTGGTATCGCATGTTGACCGGAAAGAGCGTGGCAGATAACAAATTCTGCGACTTTGACGAGCCTATCTCGGACGAGGAGATCGCGATCGTTAAAAGATGCGTTGATTCGTTTGAGGTGTAACGTATATATAAAAAGGACTGAGCATTTTTGCTCAGTCCTTTTTGTATTTACATATTGTATACGGGGTCGAGCTGCTTAAGCTCGTTGAAGGTGTCGATCTCGATGATGTCCGCAAACGTGCAGGGGCGCACACTTATTTTATAGTGATCGATACAATGGTCTAATGCGACCTGATCCCAATAAAGCTGTTTGCCGCCGGGCAGGTTGTAGACCTTTTCAATGTCCTTTTCAAGACGGGCGCCGTTCTCGTCGTTCCAATAGGAGATTCCGAACATGTGGTAGCAGTTCGTGCCACCGAGCGCAAGGTTTTTGATGTATCCCGCACTGTTGACGTTGAAGCACCAGTCCTCTGTGAGATTGGTGGGAACTCCGAGGTAATTCGTGGAGTACTGATATTTCGTGATCAGCTTGGGATTGTAGAGCAGAAGGTCGGATTCAAAAACGTAGCTGTTTTTAAGCAGGTGGCGCGCGCAATACGCGGAGGAGATGTTGTTCGTTTCGTTGAAGACCTTATTTTCGATGAATTTGATGGTCGGGTATTTAAGTAAGAGCTGGTCGAACTGCTCGGAGAGGTAGCCGCGCACAAGATAGATCTCCTCAATGCCGATTGCCGTTACGGCATCAAGCAGAGAATCGATGATGCGCTTGCCCTTGACTCTTACTAAGGGCTTGGGAGTATTGAGGGTTATGGGCACGAGGCGCGAGCCGAAGCCTGCCGCCATAAAGACTGCGCGCTTTACGCGATAAGGCTCGAGGGCGTTGATTCCTGCCTCTGTGATCGCGCCGTTTTCGATGAGTCCGCTTGCGCTAAGCTCGGTCATAAGCTTATTTGTTGTGCCGAGAGAAATATCCGTATGCTCGGCTATCTCGCGCTGTGACAGGGCGGTGCGCTTGCTTTCCATATATACTAAAATATCAAATTGCTTTTTGGAGAGGGTCATATTCTTTCCTTTCTCGGTCTCTTTTTTGCGGTTATTGCCATGTTTACAAGGCTTAAAAGTCCCTTGAGCAAAATATTTGTTATAAGTATCATCAGAGATACTACTGCGGCGAGCTCCATGCCGCCCACGCTATCCTTGAACTGCGAGATCATAAGCGAGATCGGGCGGGTAGTGGTGGTTGCCAGGAACGACACCGCCGAGATGGTCATCATACAGTTGACGAACAGATAAGAGAACATTTCGCTTATTGTCGAGACATTTTGCGGTATGAACACATCCTTGAGCATCCGCATACGGCTGATGCCGAGCGTTTGTCCTACCGATTCGAGATTTTCGTTCATCTTTCCGAACGAGTTGTACATCATAAGGTAGGGCGAGGACATAAAGTGCGCTACATTGACCATTATTATGATGACTACCGTGCCGTAGACCACGGTTTCCTTGAAGGTCATAGCATAGGAGAGACCAAGGACAAGTCCCGGGATCGCCATAAAGGTCAGGACCATCAGGTGAATGAGCCGTGAGATCGACGAGCGCATTCTTGCCGTTAGATAGGCGGTAATATAAGAGAGCGCGGTGCCCACAAGCGCCGTTACGAGTGCGATTATAAGAGAATTGGTCAGATATTCGAGTCCGCGTTGGTCGATCATGTAGCTTATCTGATCGAGGGTGAAGGTCATATCTCTGGGATAGGAGACCACGAACGCCTGAATTGCAAATGAAATTATGGGGAGCGCGACTATGCAGGATACAAGGGTGCAAAAGGAGAATGCCACTATATTTGTTGCGAGAGTTGTTTTTTTCGTTTCTGCCTTTTTGACGAAGGCTGACGTGCCTTTTTCCTTGTTGAGAAGGTCGGTGACAAACGCGACGATTGCGGGAACTAACAAAAAGAGCGCATATACTATGCTTTTTCCAAAGCTTCCGCCCGATGCTGCCGCGACCTCGGTGAACATAAGCGAGGAGATCGTGTAGGTCTTTCCGCCGATTAGGACAGGGACACCGTAGTCGGTGACAATGAGGGAAAAGGTGCTGAAGATCGTTGCGATCAAAGGCTTTTTCAGATAGGGCAGGGAAATGTTCAAGAACTGACGCGCTTTGCTTATGCCGAGCACATCTGCCGCCTCGTAGACCGACAAATCCTCGTATTTGAGGACGTCTGCGAGCATAATGTAGGCAACGGGGAAGGCGTACATTACCGATCCTGCCACGATGCCGACAGGACCGTAGATCGACGGAGTTCCGAAAAGGCGGGTCAGAATGCCGTTATTGCCGAAAAGCGTGGTAAGACCGATGCCGTGGGATATCGAGGGGATGAGCATCGGCACAGTCAGAAGAATACTGAAAAATCTTTTGCCTGCGATATTGGTGCGGACTGTACATAGCGCCAGCAGGTATGCCACTATCACACTGATCGCGGTTGCGATGAGTGATAGGACAATTGAATTTTTCAGAGCATCTCCAAAGAGCGGAGAGGCGAAGACCGTTTCAAAGTCCGAGGCTCTGATTCCCGAAAACATACGGATGATCGGCAGGATCACGAGGATCAGAAGGATGAGAAGCACGGCAAGCTTTATGGGTAGCGAAAAGGTTGCGGTGCGATTTTTTCTTGTCATAGGGTCAGATTCCTTTCCGATCAGTCGTTTTGCGCGCCCGAGGCGGCATATTTGGAAAGCGAATCGATCTTTTTATAAAGATTGCCTACGACGAAGTCCTTGACGTATTCGTCGGCGGGGCTGCTGATGATCTCCTTCGGGGTGCCGATCTGCACGATGTGTGCCTTATCCATGACGATAATGCGGTCGGAGAGGGCAAACGCCTCCTCCTGATCGTGCGTGATGTAGATCATGGTTGTGCCGAAGTCCTTCTGTATCTGCTTGATTACGTCGCGGAGCTGAAGTCTGGTCGCTACGTCGAGCGCCGACATAGGCTCGTCGAAGAGCATGATCGAGGGGTTATGGATGAGCGTTCTTGCGATCGCGACTCTTTGCTGCTGACCGCCCGAAAGCTCGCTTGGGTATTTGTCCTTCAGCTCCCGTATGCCGAGAAGCCCGAGCATTTCAAGGGCGCGGCTTGTAATCTCGGATTTGGTAGCGGTCTTTTCCTTTTTTGCTTTAAGATAAGCCGCGTAAACCACGTTGCCGAGCACGGTCATATTTTCAAAGAGCGCGTAATTCTGGAATACAATTCCCATTGAACGCGCGGCGGCGGGGGCTGTGGTTATGTCCTTGCCGTCGAGATATATATTGCCCTCTGTGGGCTCGAGGAGTCCGATCAGGATTCGGAGAAGGGTCGTTTTTCCGCAGCCCGAGGGGCCGAGGATCGAAACAAACTCTCCCTCGTAGATATCCGCACTTACGTTATCAAGTGCGGGATGCGAGGCGTTTTTGTCGTATTTTTTTGTGAGATTTTTAATTGAAAGCTTGATTTCCATCAGCTGAGATTCCATTTGCTCAAAAGCTGAGCCTTCCTTTCGGGTGTGTTGTTTGTCATGTTGGAGTAGGTGACGCTTGCGGGGAAGTTCTCGATGGTGAAGTCCTTGTCCTTATAGAGCTTTTCGGGATAAAAGAGCTCGCACATTTCCTCGGTGATGTCATTGACGAGGAAATCAAAGACCTCCATAACTGCGGGGTCGGTCTCGTTGCCTGCAATGATTGCCTGTCCGTAAAGCGAGTAGGGAGCGCCCTCCTCAAAGAAAAGGATCTTAAGGTTTGCACCCTCGTTGATCTGCTGAACGGCGTGGGATATCATGCCGAATCCGATAGCGACCTCCTTTGTGATGAGCTTGTTTACGGGACCCGAGCCCGAGGACTCGAACGCCAATATATTCTCGGAGAGCTTGTCGAAATAGTCGAGAGCCTCATCCTCGCCCCACTCGTTTACGAGCGAGAGAAGGAACATATAACCCGTGCCCGAGGTCTTGGGGTTGGACATAGAGATAAGACCCTGATACTGAGGGTCGAGCAGATCGGCATAGCAGGTAGGCTCGTCGAGCCCTCTTTCGTTTATAACGTCCATATTAAGAATGATCGCGCCGCCGTTACGAAGCTCGGGGGCATAGTATTGGCTTACGGTGGTGTCCTCGACGAAATTGCTGAAATCTATCACATTCGTGAGATCGGCAAAGATGCCGAGGCTTGCAAGATCTGCGGCGTTGCCGTATTCAAGGTCGTGGGTGATGTGACATTCAACACTTGTGCCCGCTGCCTTCATAAGAGACGCCTGGTCGCCACTCGATTTGTATTCTATTCTGACGTCGTAGTCAGGGAATTGCTCCTTCATGCGCTTATTCATATAGTCGATGCGGAAGCTTTCGGCGCTTGTGTAGATAATGATGGTTTTCTTTGAAGAGCAGCCGACAAAGGCGAGGCAGCTCAGGGCGATTATAAGTGCTATTGCAAGTGCCAGAGTTCTTTTCATCATAGTTTTCATGGTTGGTTTCCTTTCTTGTGTTCAATTTTTGATTGTGAACGGTTGAATTTGAACGGGGATGGCCCGAAAAAGAACGCAAAAACGGCAAATCTCGCCCTCTGTTCAATTCAGAGGGCAAAATTTGCTATTTTGAACGAATCGTTGTTGCTTTGTCACTGAGAGTCGGACTCGGTGTTGATTACCAGGTCTTCTTCTACCTCTTTATTGGCATTTTCGTCAATGTGGAGCACGTTTGCTACCTTTTTCTTTGCTTTTCTCCAGAAGATAACGGCGGCAGCGCCAACGGCAATCACGATGCCGCTTATAGACGTAATAATAACCGTCGTAGCTGCGGGATCGATGTACATTGCGGTCATAGGAAGTATCGTCATGCTTATTCTCCTTATTATGTGGATATTATAGAATCTTCGCGTTCAGAAAACGCGTTTTTTTATCCGTACATGAGCATTATAACACATCCTTGACCGTATGTCAAGACTTTTTGCGTTTTTCGACCAATGAGTTAAGCAGGTAATTGGCGCCAACCTGTCCTGCCTTGCCCTGATTGTAGATGTGGGATTCCAACACCTCGCCGATCTTGATTTCAAACTCGTCCGCGCGGGCGAAAAGATCCTCGGCAATATCACGGGCTTGCGAAAGCTTGTCCTTGTCTACCGAAACGCCTACAACGTCGCGCAGAGTGATCTCGGTGGGGATGCAGTTTATCTTTTCCCAGTTGGGATTCATACATTTGATCTTGGTGTTTACAAAGATTGCGGGGCGACGGGTCGCGAAGCAATATTCGAGTGCGATGCCTGACCAGTCTGTGATCAGCAGGTCGGCGGAATATACCGATTTGTTTGCGGTGAAGTCGAGCTCGAAGGTCAGGCCCTCTCCGACGAGGTGGTCATACTTTTCGGTTATGGCTTGCATTCTCGCGCTATAACGCTTGACGTACTCGGGGTGGGGGCGGACGGTGAGGTGATATTCGTCGCAGTACAGATTTTCGATCAGTGCATCTATGCAGGAATCGAGGAGGTTGTCATCCTGCCACGAGGGAGCTATCAAGATCTCCTTGCGCGGTCCTGCGACGTGAGCTGCACGCTCCGCCTTGCCTGCCTCGATCAGCTTATCTGCCAAGGGATAGCCGAATTCAACAAGCTTTTTTGCCGGAAGCTTGTAGACCTCTTCGGTTGCGCGGATCTCGCGGATCGCGTGCGGTCCTACGCAGAATATCGTATCGAAGGCATCAAGCGCGCCCTCGCGGAAGCCCATGTGTATGCTCATCATATCGTGAGGGATATAGACGTATTCTATATCCTTTTTCATTATCGAGCGCTTGATGTAATATTTGTCAAGGTCGGGGGTGGTCATTACGATGATATCTGCCTCTGCCTTCATCATCAGGGGAATCATTTTCTTGAGTCCGATATAGTAGGGCTTGATACGGGGCTGCTGCTCGGCAAGAGTAAAGATAGCATCGTTGGGATCGTTGGTGATATAGTGGATTACGATGTTGGAGCGAGCAAGAAGCTCGTTGATAACTGCTTCGAAATACTTATAAAATCCGCTCTTTTCGGAATAGATGACGAGGTGCTTGTTGACTACGGAGAAGAATCTCTTGTAGTCCTTTTTCTCTCTTGCACGGTTTTCGCGGTAGTTCGGGTCCTTGCCCTTGCCGTGCTCGAGTGCCTCGATATCCGCAAGTGCCTTACGGCTACGCTCAAGCGCGTCGTAATCAACGTATTTCTTGGGGTTGATCACCGCGTTGAGAATATACATCTGAATGATCGAGAAGATATTGCTTGCAACCCAATACCACGCGATGCCTGCGGGCACGCCGATGCCGAGGTAGAGCGAGATTCCGACTGACAGGATCGTCATGCCGTGCTGATTGAGCTTGCTCTGCTCGTGCTGGAGCACGTTCGAGAGATTCTGTGTGAAGCACATCAGCCAGGAGGAAAGTCCCGCGATGATGGGCATAAGCACGTAGATACCCCAAACCTCAGAGGGAACTGTGGAGAGGTTGAAGCCAAGAAAATCTCCGTCGAAGGATTGGATCAGGGGGCTTACGGAGTTTTTTACTCCGTCAAGTGCGCCTCCTTTAATAGCTTCGATCAGCTCGAGCTGATAGGAGGAGCTCGCCGTGTCGATGCCGCAAAGCTCTGCAAGCTCTGCGACGTGGGCGGGGTCGATTGCAAAAAGATAATCCAGAGGATGATAGATGATCTGAACCACGCCGAGAAGAAGCACGATTTGCGCCACGAGCGGAATAAGCGAGAGCATCGGGCGATATTTGTGCTTTTTGAAGAGCTTGGACTGCTCCTCTGCGATAGTGTCCATATCGCCGTAGTGGTTTGCCTTAAGAAAGTTGATCTCGGGCTGGATTTTTACCATCTGGATTGAATTTTTGTGTATCCAGACCGAGAGGGGCAGCAGGACGAGCTTGGTTGCCAGAGTAAAGAGGATGATCGCCCAGCCGTAGTTGCCGACCAGCATCCAGCACCACTTCATCAGATACCCGAGGGGGATGCAGATATAATATAAAATAAGATCCATTTAAGTCTCCATTCCGCCGCAGACGGAAATTTCCAAAGCTCACTTAATTCGCTTCGGGGAACACCGTGGCGGCACAAACAGTAATCGATGAATTTTGCCGTCAAGGCAAAATTCGCGCGTGAAAAAGTATACCTTACTATCAAATGGGAGCAACTTTCACGCAATGCTCCTTTTGTCAGTCGTAAATGTTCTTTTGCAGGTCGATTATGCGGAGCAGCTTCCAGTTTTCAAGCTCCAGACCCGAGCCTGCGACCTCGTAGATGGCGTCCTTGTAGATTCCGTTGGGATAGTAGCCCTCAAGTATCTGGAAGTGATAGGGACGGGTGCGCTCCTCGTCCTCGGGAACGTCGAAGATGTTTATGCCGTAGTCCGAGGCTTTATCGGAGCCTGCGGCGGTGAGGACGGTTGCGAATATGTCTCCCGATCCTATCTGCGCCTTGGATTCCTTGATCTCGCCCTCGGACACTCCTGCGGGCTTTGCAAGCAGACCCGTGATATGAGGCTTATATGGTCCCTCGTGGTCCGAGCCGATGTCACAGTGGTCGCCGAGAATTATGATGGTTGAATCCTCGTACACGCCGAGTCTCTTCATTTCATTTATATATGCAGATATGATCTTGAAGCTTTGCTTCATACCGACGTTGCTATCGCTCTTTTCTTCTGGCGTTGCGAGGTTAAAATCGGGGCCGTACTTGTTGGGTGTGTGGCATCCTGCAATATGGATGTATGACACGCCGTTTTTAGAATTGCGGAGCGTGAACGGACCGTTGGTAAGCTCGGTGTAAACATCCTTCATGTCGGTGCGGAAGAGCGCCGCGGGGGAGTCATAGTTTACGTATTTATCGTAGGTCGTTGTACTGATGTCGCCGAGAGTGTCTCTCATAAGGAAGGGCAGGTAACGGTAGAGCGAAACGCGTGCCATATCCCACGAAAGCGAGGAGCGGTTGATTATCTCGTAGCTTACGTTGCCTGAGGTGTTCGAGACGAAGTCTCTCATGTGCGTGGCGTTCACATAGCCGTAATAGGAGTCGGTGTAGACGTTGATGTCAAAGCCCAGCTCCTTGAGCTCTGCCAGGTAGGGAGAGCTGCTGTATGCGGTCTTAAAATATTCCTCTCGGGGCATCGAGAAGTCGGTTGCGACGCCCGTTACGATATGCGGTACGCCGGGGTAGGTTCTCGGGTAGAGTGTTATATAGTCGCCGAAATGGGTGAAGCCGTCGAGGTCGTCAAAGATCTCGGGGCACTCTGCCATTGCCTTGTCGTAGTAGGTATAGTCGAAGCGGTCGACTATGAAGATGACGATGTTTTTGTCGGTGGCGAGGGTGTCGAGATTCTTTACGGTCAGCACCTCGTTGTCTATATCCGTGTCACCCATATATCCCGTTTTTTCATGGGAGTATACGTCCGTGGTCAGAGAAATGACGAGGAAGGAGATCAGGGTCATACCGACCAGCGCAACAACGCCGACGGTTGCGATCTGACGGATGAGATCCTTGAATTTATCGAGCAGGAGCATTGCGACTACACAGCCCGCGACCACTAAAATCCAGATGATGATATTTACTATGGACTTGGTGGTTGAAATTGCCTCGCCAACGCCGTCGCCTGCAAGCGAGCCTGCGCCGAGACTGAGGTAGTTGCCCTGAAGAAAGAACATCAGCGACAGACCGAAGAAGAGTCCGAAGCATATATTGAAGGCTCTGCCGCGCAGAAGCATAAGGATACCGAAGACCACGCCTGCGAGTATCAGCGCCATCGCGCCGCACAAAAGCCAGAAATCCCAGAGGACGAATTTAAATTCGCTCATATTGTTTCCGTAGATCTCGAATGGACCGAAGAAAAAGAGGGTGATCGGTGCGAAAAGTGCGAGCAGTAGGCTCGGGAGCAGCTTTTCTTTAAAAGTGTAGCCATTGTAGGTCTTTTTCTGTGGCATGCTGTTGCTCGACTTTGCTTTGGCTGTTGATTTGCCGTAGCTTGACTTCTTTTTGGATTTGCTCATAATATATCTCCGTTTTGAATAATAAGTAAGTTTATTTTTAATATATTCTATATTCTAACACACTTTTATACGTTTTTCAAGGGAATTGTGTAAAACAATTGCTCTTTTATTCTTTTTGTTTGATTTTATCATTGATTTTGTATGGATGAGGTGGTATAATTAACTCGGACAGGTGTTTTTTTAGCGCGGAGGTAGAATATGGACGAGAGAATTGCGGCGGCACTTGATGAGGCGTTTGCTTCTAACGAAAGGGGAGAAATCAGAAATCTGCTCTTTACGGGCGCAAGTCTTGAATTTCGGTTTGGGGCGCGCTTTTCGGTGCGAGAATGGGCGCAGAGCCATAATTTTAACCTTGTTGAGATAGATGAGAGGCGGGAATTTTGGATCCAGAAGATTCAGAACAGGGAGCTTTTTGATCGCCTGAGTCAGCCGAACACGGTGCTTGTTGTTAAAAATTACGCCTCGGTGAAGTGGGTGGGCGAGAATACGCCGCGAGAATTTATCCGCGAGCTTGCACTGAAGCGTCACTACGGCTGCGGAAACGATTTCGTGCCGTCGGATGAGCTGCCCAATCTCAAGCTTGTGGTTGCGATAAACGATCGGTTCGATATGCATTGGGGCAGGTATGAAAGCGACACATTTGCGGTCGTATACGAGGACGAGAGCAGAAAGATCTGGGTTGATACGACGCGGAGGTCAAAGGTGGCGGGATTTCATCCTGTGTTGTCGGCTATGAACCGGGGACTTTTTTCGGTCTCTGCCGACAGGCGTACTATTATTGTGCCGTTTGCTTATATTATCAAAAGGCATGCACTTTTTGATCCTTCGCAGGTCGAGCTTGCCGCCGAGGTCGTGCACAGGCATTTTGAGGAAAACATCCCCGAGTTTTGCGAGGAGGTCGAGTGCTTGATCTTCAAGCCGTCGAAGCGGTGGAAGGAGAGCCTTGTTGTGCTTGATGCGAGGCGATTGCAGGCGGTGTTTCCTAATTTGAAGACGGTTTGGCATCCGGAGAATTTTGAGGTGAGCGGCGCAGATTCGGAGATTTGTGTCAAGAGCTTTTGTGAGCTCGAGGAGCTTGAGCTTGCATCTGTTTTTTGATGGCGACCCATCCGGCGAAGATTCGCGCAGCGAAGCTCGATTAGTGAGAGAAGCGAATGCAGGAATCTAAACGATCAATTCAAATCCACAAGCGGATTTGAATTGTTGGGGTTCGCTTCGGCCTGATAAGTAAGCAATAAAAAACAGGAGCAACCAAAGCTGCTCCTGTTATTTATTGGTGACCCATCCGGCGACGTTTTGCGGAGCAAAACTCGATCAGTGAGCTGCCATGGCGGCGAACGTATGAATCTGAACGTTCAATTCAAATCCACAAGCGGATTTGAATTGTTGGGGTTCGCCTCGGCCTGATAAGTAAGCAATAAAAAACAGGAGCAACCAAAGTTGCTCCTGTTATTTATTGGTGACCCATCCGGGAATCGAACCCGAGTTTCCAGCGTGAGAGGCTAGCGTCTTAACCGCTTGACCAATGGGCCGTATCTTGACGACTTGACTATTATAGCACACTTTTTAAAAAAAAGCAAGAGGTTTTTGAAAAAAAGTTTAAAAATTTTTTTATTTGGTCGCAATTTGCGAAAAAACCTCTTGCTTCAGGCTTGGCAATCGAAGAAAATTGTCGAAAAATCCCTTGATGTACAAAGGGTTACGGGGACATTGGCGAATTTGAAGCGGTGGACTGTTGTATTCTTCTCGAATTCAACGCTTTTGCCGTCTTGACCCGAATTTCGCTTGTTTTTGAGAAATGCAGACAGATTTTCGCCGAAAAATTTTGCTTCGGCTTCGTTTTCGCTCCAGATCCAAGCGAAGCTTTGTGGATCGTTTTCTACGGATTGGATATCATTCTGCGAGAAAAAGCGTTCGGCGATCTTTTTTGCGCGGTCCCTGTCGGGCAGGGCTGCCTCGATATCTACTCCGACCTCCTCTAAGTCCGAAAGTGCGCAGGCAACCATGCCTTGCGAGTGCGCGATGTTGAATTTCAGATTTGAGTCGACGAAATACGGCTTTCCGCATTCGCCGCGAGCAAGCACGAGCGTTGAGGGGTCGATTTTTACGGGCAATTGTGCTATCATATCACACAGAATACTCAAGGCATAGAGACTCTCGCGCGCCGAGAGCGGATTTGTTTTGCTCTCAAGCGCGCTGATATAGCCGTTATTCGCATTGTTTGGTAGCTTGGCTCTGACGAGTCTTGCAAGGCTATCCTTGTCTGCTTCGTCGGGCAGCCTCGCGCAACGGAGCAGTATCATCCGAATACTCCCATCTGCTCCATAAGTCTCTTGTTGAATTCCTCGGCGGTATTATATCCCATGCGCTTCTGGCGGTTGTTCATCGCCGCGATCTCAAGGATGATGGCAAGGTTTCGACCGGGCTGTACGGGGATGGTCAGCGAGGAGACCTGATTGCCAAGTATGTCTATCTTCTCGTCATCAAGTCCGAGTCTGTCGTACATCTTACCCTTTACCCAAGGCTCGAGGTTGATAACAAGGTCGATCTTCTCGGTCTCCTTGACCGCGCCCATACCGAAAAGACGGCAGACGTCGACGATGCCGATGCCGCGAAGCTCGATATAGTGGCGGATGATCTCGGGCGCAGAGCCTACAAGGGTTTTGTGCGATACTCGTTTGATCTCGACCGCGTCGTCCGCGATAAGTCTGTGACCGCGCTTGACAAGCTCGATCGCCGTCTCGCTTTTTCCGACTCCGCTATCGCCGAGGATGAGCAGACCCTCGCCGTAGACCTCGACTAAAACTCCGTGACGTGTGACACGGGGGGCGAGGTGGGTATTCAGCGAGCTGATCAGCGCCGCCATAAAGGGGCTGGTGGTCTCCTTGGTTCTGAGCACGGGGGTGCCGTTTTTCTGCGCACAATCCTTGAGCTCGTCAAACACCTCGAGCTCTGAGGTGAAGATGACTGCTTTGGGTGTTGCATCGATATAGTCGCTTATTTTTTTGGCTCTCTCCTCGGGATCGAGGCGTTGGAGATAGCGGTGCTCGGCGTATCCGATAATGCTGAGTCTGTTCTTGTCAAATATTTCGTAAAAGCCCGAAAGGGCAAGGCCCGGGCGGTTGACCTCGGGGGTGTCTATCAATATTTCGTCAAAGTTTTCGGGTGTTATGACCTTTTCAAGACTGAATTCGGTTACAAGCTTGGAAAGGGGAATAGTGTATTCGGCGCTCATTTCGGGACCTCCATTTTATAAACTACAAGATAAGTATAACACAAAAATCCGATTTTGGAAAGTCTTTTTTTGAAATATCATCAAAAAAAGTCAAGCAATTCATAAAACATTCACAATGATATTGTATAATAAAGTATTATAATGGGTTATTGTACCGTTCTTTGACCTGATTTGAAGATTTTATCGATTTCGGAGATTTTTATGGCTAAAAATATCAAGGGCTTGAAAGAAGCCGAGGCTAATGGAAAAAAGACTGAAAAGTGGAGCAAAAAGAAAAAGCTCGCGGCTGGAATAATTATTGCGGGCGTTGCTTGTACTCTCATATTTGCGATTCTGATGACTGTATCGTATTTCAACTCGGTCCGCCCTATAAAGAGCACCGAGGAGGAGTCCAGAGTTGTTGGCGTGTGCGGTGGCTTTGAGGTCAGGTACGAGGAGCTACGCTACGTTACGTTGCTTTACAAGCAGTCGCTTGACGTCAAGCTCGGCAAATATGACACGCTTGACGAGGCAGGCAAGACTGAGTACGAAAAGCAACTCGAGCAGCTTGTGCTTGACGATCTTAAGAGCAACTATATAATTCTTTCTCTTTGCGATGAGTACGGGATCAAGACAAATTCGCGCGGCGCGAAGAACTACGTAAACAACGAGATGAAGAAATTTGTCCGAGGGGCGTTTGACGGTGATATGGACAAGTATAAGGCGTGGCTTGCGGAAAACAATCTGACCGACAGCTTTGTCAGACTTATGTACCGCGTCGACTACCTTGAGTCGCAGCTTCTTGATCATTTCATCAAGAATTCCGTAAATATCGAATACGACGAGAACACTCTGGGCGCTTTTGCCGATCACATCATGGCGAGCGACGAGTGGGCGAAGGCGATATACGCTTACTACCCCAAGAGCTCTGTTACCACCGTGCACGACGGACAAAGCTACGTGGTATGGGATGCCGAAAAGAGTCTTCCCACTGCCACTGCTGCCGCCGAGGCACTTTCCGCCATTGAAAGCGACAGCGAAAGATTTAACTATATGACCAAGACCGTTATCGGAAAGGCTCCTATGGTTCAGGGCTATACGATCACGGGAACAGGAGTTTATTTTACGGTCGGTCAGATGGGTGAGGAATTTGAATCTGCCGCATTTGAGCTCGAGCTTTACGGCACGAGTGATGTTATCGAGCTTGACACGGGCTACTACGTTATTATGAGGCTTCCGCTTGAGGAGGACGAGGTTAACAAGTCTGCCGCGGAGCTTCTGACACATTATCAGTATGGCGCTTTGAAGAAGTGCGAGGATGCCAAGGAGGCAGAGATAAGCTTTGTGGGCAACGAGTACTTTGATAGCCTTTCGCTTATTGATATTGAATAATCTGAAAAACTAAACGAATTTGTGCAAGGGAGGGCGAACGTATGACGCGCAGGCGGAGAAGAAGCAAATATTCTCGCAGGACTCTGCTCAACCGTGACAGGTCACGCGTATGGGTATACATAATGGCGATAGCGGCGTTCGTCGCGCTTTGCCTGATAATATCGGTCGGCGTTGGGCTTTTGCTTGGCAAGAAGGCAGGGGAGCATTCGCCGAGGTATGATTTCAATTCTAAAACCTACTACTCGGGCGACAAGCTTGTCAAGCCCGTGGACGCGCATCCCTACACGTTTGGGGACTACGCGGGCTTGTTAACCGGGGTTGGTATTACCGATTTTTCGGTCTGTCTGCGCTCGCCCGACGGTGCTATCACTTATGATACCGAATACGACGTCAGCTTTGGTGAAGAGATTGCAGAGGGAGTCAGTCCGCTCTCGAAATATACGACCTATATTCACGAAAGCGGCGGATACGTTTGCGCGTATTTTCACGCGATCTCGTTTACTGTTGAGGACGAGCATCTCAGGGAGATATACAAGGCGCACGAGCTGGCGCTTCTTTCAGAAGCGGCTCGCAGCGGCGCTGACGAGATCATGCTGGTGGGGCTGGATATTAGCGAGGAGAACATCGACGAGATTGAAAGATTCGTCAGCGACGCTGCATCTGCCGCGGGGACCGCGGTGCTCGGTGCGCTCATCGCTCCCGAGGTCTTCAAGCTTACCGAGGAGGGAATATACCACGCGGCAAGACTGAGAGCGGTTTCGGATTTCGTGGCGCTCGACCTGAGAGACCTTCCCGACAATGCGGACTCTGTTAAGGTCGGAGAGATAAGTCTGCTTGAGCAGGTGCTTGACGAGATGGAATATTACGTATCCTCTTATTCGATGAGAGTCGTGCTTTCGGAGGATAATTCGACACTTTACGACGCTATGCGCGAGCTTGGTGTCGCAAATATACAGATTATTGGCGACTGATATTCGGTTATTGGCGAAATTTTAAAAAATTTTATTAAAAATCACGCAAAAAAAGATATTTTGTTTCTTTGGGCGTATATTAATATTGCGTAGGGAATTTCCCGGGCGATATTTTGCCGTAACGGGCGGAAAGGATCTGAATATGAAGCATAAGTTTGAAAAAAATATGTCTGATATATTTACCGAGCGTGAGAAAAACACGCTTTCCGAGCACGCCTTTTTAACGGTCAACACCAAGGGAAGAGAGCGTCCCTACACTCCTTGCACCATTCGCACTGAGTTTCAGAGGGACAGAGATAAGATAATTCATTCGCAGTCCTTCAGAAGACTTATGAATAAAACGCAGGTGTTCTTAGCTCCTGCGGGAGATCATTACCGCACCAGACTTACGCATACTCTTGAGGTCACTCAGATCGCGAGAATTATTGCCCGCGCGCTTCGTCTTAACGAGGATCTTACCGAGGCGGCGGCGCTTGGTCACGATCTCGGTCACACTCCCTTCGGTCACGCGGGAGAGGCGGCGCTTCAGGAGTGCTACGACAAGGATTTCACGCATTACAGGCAGAGCTTGCGCGTTGTTGAGGTTCTCGAGAACAACGGCGAGGGTCTTAATCTGACCTGGGAGGTGCGCGACGGCATTGTCAACCACACGGGCAAGCACATGGCGTCAACGCTTGAGGGCGTCATAGTCAAATTTGCGGACAGAATTGCTTACATAAACCACGATATCGACGATGCTTGCCGCGCGGGAGTGCTCAAGCGCGAGGATATACCGAAGGAGATAACCGACGTGGTCGGTCAGGATCACAGCGAGAGGATCAACAATATGGTCACCTCTATCATCGAGACCAGCTACGACAAGCCGTTTATAATGATGAGCGAGGAGGTTGGGCAGGCAACGAACGCTCTGCGCGATTTTCTCTTTGAGAACGTGTATCTTAATCCCGTCGCCAAGAGCGAGGATGCAAAGGCACGCGATATGCTCATCAAGCTATTTGAATATTACGTCAAGCATCCCGAAAAGATGCCTGTGTCCTACTGTAAGAATCTGGAGCGCGAGGGAATTGAGCGTTGCGTTTGCGATTTCTTGTCGGGAATGACCGACAGATACGCAATCGAGACCTATAACGAGCTTTTCGTTCCTAAGGTCTGGAGGGGTCAGTCATGAGATTCCCAAGAGAGCTTGTTGAGGAGATCCGCTCGAGAAATGACATAGTCGAGCTTATCGGCTCTTATGTCAATCTCAAGCGAGCAGGGGCGAATTACAACGGACTTTGTCCGTACCACAGTGAGAAATCTCCCTCGTTTACGGTCTTTCCCGCGACTCAGTCCTTCTATTGCTTCGGCTGCGGAGCGGGCGGTGACGCGGTCACGTTCATTATGCGATCGGAAAATCTTGATTATCCCGAGGCGGTCGAATTACTCGCCAAGAGAGCGGGAATAACAATAACGGCTGACGAATCCGAGCACGGTGGGATCAGCAAAAGAAGAATTTACGAGATGAATCTTGCGGCGGCAAAGTATTTCCGCGCGTGCCTGTTCGATCAGAAGCTCGGACGGGTCGGTATGGAGTATCTTGCCGGCAAGAGAGGGCTTTCGCCCGCGGTTATCAAGCATTTCGGACTTGGATTTGCGCCCGAGGGCTTCGGCGCGCTTACAGATCACATGCATAAGCTTGGATTTTCTGACGAGGAGCTTATAGTCGGCTTCCTTTGCGGAAAGAGTCAGAAGACGGGAAGAGCTTACGATTATTTCAGAAATCGCGTTATTTTTCCTATTATTAATACGTCGGGCGATATTATTGCGTTTGGCGGTCGAGTTATGGACGATTCCAAGCCGAAATATCTGAACTCCTCGGATACGCCCGGATTCAAGAAGAGCCGCAATCTGTTTGCGCTCAATTACGCGAAAAATCACTGCTCGGAGAGGCTTATTCTCTGCGAGGGATATATGGACGTTATTGCGCTTCACGCGGCAGGCTTTGAAAACGCGGTCGCGACGCTTGGCACGGCACTGACGCAGGAGCAGGCGAGAATGATGGCGAAATACACCAAGGAGGTAGTCATCTCCTACGATTCCGACGAGGCGGGTCAGGCGGCTACAAGAAAGGCGGTCAGGATGCTTTCGGAGGTCGGTCTTGACGTCAAGATACTTCGTATTGAGGGCGCGAAGGACCCCGACGAGTACATTAAAAAGTACGGCGCGGACAGCTTCCGCAGACTGATCGAGGCAAGCCGCACGGGATTTGAATTCAAGCTTGAGTCCACGCTCCAGAAATACAATCTTTCGGTTGCTCAGGACAAAATAAAGGCTTCTGCCGAAATGTGTGAGTATATTTCGGAGGAATGGTCGAGCGCGGCGAGAGACGTTTATATCGGCGCGACGGCGGCAAGGCTTTCGATCTCCCCTGAGGGCTTGAAGAATGACGTAGAGCTTCTCAGAAGAAAAAAGATCAAGAGCTTTAACGAAAAGACCTCGCAGCAGGCAAGGCTTGGTGCGATGGGCGTTGGCGATAAGATAAACGCCGACGGCATAAAGAACATAAAGGCAAAGGCGGCGGAGGAGGCGGTCATCGGTCTTCTGCTTATTTACGACGAGTATCGCGATGCGATAATTCGCGGCAAGGCAGAGCTCTCGGCTGAGGATTTTGTGTCCGAGTTCCACGCAAGAGTTTTTGATAAAATAATTTCACTTCAGAGAGAAAATCAGTTTGATTTCTCGCTTCTGGGCGAATTTTTTACGCCCGATGAAATGGGGCGGCTTCAGGGTCTCGAGCAAAAGAGAAGGGTATTGACCGAAAACGGAAATTCGGTATTTCTTCAGTGTGTTGAGACCGTGAAGGAAGAAAAAAGGTCGTCCACCGCTTCAGCGGACGGAATCGACGAGATAAAGCGGCTGCTTGAGCAGAAGCGCGGACAGAACAAATAAGTATAATCAGAGAAAGGAAGTATAAATGATGAGTGATATGTTTTTTGAGGGCGTTGAAGCAGACGCAGTACCCGAGGAGAACGAATCCAAGAAGGTAGAGCATCTTATTGAGAAGAGCAAGAAGGCGGGTCTTTCCGAGGAGGATTTCGATCAGGCTCTTGAAGAGATGAATTATGACGTGGACGAGCTTGACAAGCTTTACGAGGCGCTTGAGGACAACGGTGTGTCTCTGCCCGGAACGCTTTCCAACGCAGAGCTTGAGGAAATTCAGAAGGAGGTTTCCAAGTTTGAAAACGGTGCGAGCATGGAGAAGATCCTCGAGCAAGAGGGACTTTCCATCGACGACCCCGTTCGTCAGTATCTTAAGGAGATCGGCCGTATTCCGCTGCTTGATTCCGAAGGTGAGAAGGAGCTTGCGGAGAGAATGCTCAACGGAGACGAGAATGCAAAGACCAAGCTCGTTGAGTCCAACCTCAGACTTGTTGTAAGTATCGCTAAGAAGTACCTTGGACGAGGTATGTACTTCCTTGATCTTATTCAGGAGGGAAATCTCGGTCTGATGAAGGCGGTAGATAAATTTGACTACACCAAGGGATACAAATTCTCGACCTATGCTACCTGGTGGATCAGACAGGCGATCACAAGAGCTATTGCCGACCAGGCGAGGACCATTCGTATTCCCGTGCACATGGTTGAGACTATTCACAAGGTAACTAAATACTCCCGTCAGATGCTTCAGGAGCTTGGACGTGAGCCCACAGCCGACGAGATCGGTGAGAAGATCGGTATGAGCGCGGATAAGGTCAGAGAGATCCTCAAGATCGCGCAGGACCCCGTTTCGCTTGAAACTCCTATCGGCGAGGAGGAGGACAGCCATCTTGGTGACTTCATTCCTGATGACGACACACCCGCACCTGCTGATGCTGCCGCTTCGACGATACTCCGCGAGGTCATCGAAAGAGAGCTTCACACTCTGACTCCCAGAGAGGAGCACGTTATCAAGCTTCGCTTTGGTCTTTACGACGGAAGAACCAGAACGCTTGAGGAGGTCGGCAAGGAGTTCGACATTACCAGAGAGCGTATACGTCAGATCGAGGCTAAGGCACTCCGCAAGCTGCGTCATCCCAGCCGCGCGAGACATCTCAGAGGCTTCCTTGATTGATAAATTGTAAATATTTATTCTTTGGAGTTTACAAAATCAGTCCTTTAAAATGTGCACAATCCACAATCAGTTGTGCTTGGTGCACAAAAAGAAAGCGCGCTGATTGTGTACGTTGCATATCGGCCATTGTCGTTTTAAGTCATGTTGCAGTGTTCTATAGGATGGTATTTATATTTATTAATAATTACTTACTTGACAAAACGGCGCATTTAGTGTAAAATATAGTTTAGCGTTGATTCCGAATCTCTACGGACGTCGGAATATTGGGCAAGGGGGCGAATTTTTTGCCTCAACGCCCGCAAAAACCTTGCCGCGCGAGGCAGAAATGGAGATTTAACATGAAGAAGAGATTGCTTTGTCTGTTTATGGGCTTGATTCTTATACTGTCGGTGCTTCTGACAGCCTGCTCGTCAGACGATGAAGAAAGTGACGATGAGAACAATATCAGTGCTCAGACCATAACCATGTGTGTTATCACAGAGAGAAAGGTCTGCAATACTGAAGCTGAGCTCGCTAAGTATCTCGAGAAAGAGTGCGGTGGCGACAAGAACAGCGAAAAATATCTTGAGATGCTTAAGGTTATGGAGAACTACGAGGCTGTTGAAGAAGCCTTTACCAAGGTTACCAAGGAGTCTAAGATAAACGTTGACCTTCTTTTCTATACCATGGAGGAATACGAGGGCACGCTGACCAAGACCATCGCGGATGCTGCTGAATATGCTCAGGAGGCTGCGCGTGCTGCAAGAGCACTCGAAAAGTACATAAGCGACTATCAGGCGGCTTATCCCGAGGAAAAGTTCCCCGTGTCAGCTCTGACAAAGTCCTTCTATTATCACTACCCCGAGTTTGAAAAGTACAAGGATTACGTGGAAAACTCCTCAGACGAAGAGGAAGAGACCGGCAAGGTTGAGGATATCTACCAGGCAGGCGACCTCGGTGTTAAGGAGCTTGTATATCCAGAAACTCAGGAAAATCAGCTTGATATCATTTACGTTTCCGGACTTGATATGTATAGAGAGTACATTGAGAATGAGTGGCTTGTTTCACTTGATTCCTATATCGCGGCAAGCGGCAAGAAGCTTACCGACTATATAACCAACGCGCTTATCGGAGGCGCACAGTACTCCGGAAGCACCTATGCTATTCCCAATAACGTTCAGATCGGCGAATACAAGTATATGCTTGTTGACAAGGTGCTCTTCGATGAATGGCGCTATAACAACGAGTCGGTAGCAAACGTTCTTGATCTCGAGCACTTCCTTGAGGACGTTGCGGCTTCCGAGCCCGACAGACTTCCCATTGATGCTACCTTTGAGGATTGCATCGGTCAGTTCGTATGGTACTGGAACATTGATTGGGAAGAGGATGAGTTTGGCGATAACGTGTACTCGATAGGCAACGGCAATCAGTTCTCGCTTCTCGGCGCACTCTACGGCGATCCCGCTAACGCATCCCGTGGAAAGATCTCTCTCGGATTTAACTCCTTGTTTACGAGCCCCGAGTACCGCAATATTTACCTCGGTCTTAAGGAATATGAGTACAACGGCTATTTCGTAACCGAGAACGACACCAGAACCGACGCGGCAGTTTCCTTTGTTGACGGCGATTACACCATCAAGGCTTCCATGGAAGCGAACGACGGCGTATACACAGACGAGAACGGCAAGGAATATTACGCTTACGTTGTAAAGTATCCCGAGGTTGACGAGCAGTCGCTTTACGGCAACATGTTCGGAGTTTTCGCAAACTCCTCGCATATCAGCGCTTCGGTAAAGGTGCTTACGATGCTTAACACCGATCCCAAGCTCCGTAACATTCTTCAGTACGGTGTTGAGGGTGTTGATTATACGATCGATGAGGAGACCGGCGTTCTTCACAGAACCGCAGATACTCTCTATACAATGGATATAGAAAAGACCGGTAACTGCTTTATCGCTCATCCCGAGGAGGGACTTCCCGCTGATTACTGGGAGAATTCCAAGAAGCAGAACAACGATGCTCTTGTCAACCCTCTGCTTGGATTTGATTTCAATGCGATCTTCGCAGAATACGATACAGATCTTGACTACAACCTTTGGTCGTATCTGATGCAGTACACCGCTCAGATCTCCAAGGAGATCGAGGGATGTGAGGATATCGACGAGCTGACTAATCTCGTTGCAAACGAGCAGACCGGATTGTGCGTAACTCTTGCAAGCGATCCTAAGATCACGGTTGAATACAAGGGTCAGATCTACACCGACTTCGTATTGCAGCTCTCGAAGCTTACAAACAAGAGCTTTGACGCTTCGGCAGACGAAAGATACGTTGGAGAATCTCCTTACGCTGTATATTACACCTGGATGAGCTCCTACGGATACGTTCCTGCAGGCGAATAAGCGTAATTTATGATAAAAGCCTCCGCGCGCGGTTGTGTGGCGGAGGCTTTTTTAACCGAATTTTCAATTTTTGGAGGCTGTTTTGAAATATACTCATCTGTTCTGGGATTTTAACGGAACTATATTCTCGGATATGCAGGCGGGAATCGACGGCGTTAACAAGATGCTTTCCGAGCGCGGTTTGCCGATCATACCCGATATGGAGGCGTACAGAGAGATTTTTGATTTTCCCATAAAAGAATATTACAGAAAGCTTGGGTTTGATTTTGAAAAGGAGCCTTACGAGGTGTTGGCTCCTATCTGGGTCGAGCTTTATTTGCAAAACTGCTGCACTGCGGGGATCGTAGACGGAGTTGACACGGTAGTTAAGGCGGTGGCAAGGACCGAGATCAAGCAGGTCATCCTTTCCGCGTGTGAGAAGAATATGCTTTGCGATCAGCTCTCCGAGCTTGGAATTATTGAATATTTTGACGAGATCATCGGTCTTGACGATATTCACGCGGCGGGAAAGCTTCATTTGGCGCAGGCGTGGAGAGAAAAAAATCCCGAGGCGAAGATACTGTTCGTGGGCGACACAATCCACGACGCCGAGACCGCCGAGGTGCTTGGTGCGGATTGCTTGCTTTTCACGGGAGGTCATCAGTCGAAGGCAAGACTTTTGAGTACGGGCTGTGAGACGATAGACGGCATTGTTGAGATCCTCGATTATATTAAATAGGTAAAAACATCCCACCTGTTTTGTCGGGTGGGATGTTTTTCATCATTCGGTTATTATGAGCACCTCATAGCCGCCGAGGGTGAAATTGTAGCGTGTGCCTGCTTTGTCGGGGCAGGAGGTGAAGGGCTTGTTTTTGTTCTCAAGAGGGGAATAGAGCTTTGCATTGCCTGTTTCGCGCAGGGCGCAGTTGATCTGCTTTTCCTCGTTTGTCGAGTTGACGAACATATAGCGGTTCTTGCCGCCGATCTTTTTGCAAAGGCAGGCAACTCCCTCGTGGAGCGTATCGAGGTCGACCGCGAAGCCCTCCTCGTAGCGATCAAAGGAGGTCACAAGCGCGGAGGCGGTGGAGAATTTCTTGCCAAAGCCTGCGCTTCCGAGGTCGGAGAAGCAGGAGTCTCTCATAATACATATCTTGACTCCCTTGGACTCGAGGTGTGCAAAGACACCGCTCATTTCGGGTGTCAGCTCCATAGGCGGTAGGACGAGATATTTGTATATCTGTCCTTGCTTGCCGAGCAGCTTGCCGTCGCGGACGGGCAGGTTTTTGATGACCTCGAAATCGGCGAAGTCAAAATCGACCTGAGCGTCGCAGAGCTCGTACATTATACTGTAAAGTCCGTCGCGGCAGGCGTTTTCCTCGTCTGTGAAGCTCAAAAAGCTGTTTTCGTCGGGGGTGATATGGTTCATCATAAAGGTCTCGATGGGGTAGCAGAGCAATACGTCTGCCTGGGGCGATCCACCTGCCATTATGTCTCCGAATTTTCCTATTGCGTGGTTATATTTTTCGTAATTTTCTCTGTCGAAGAGCGTTTCGGGATAGTACGAGGTGAAGATGTCGACACCGAAGGCGTACTGAAGCGCGAGCGAGGCATACATCTGGTCTATTGTGACCTTGTTTCCTTGCGCGTGAGCCGATACCTCGCTCATAACGTGCGGACGGTCGTACGCGTGGGCGATCGAGGAGACAAGCTTGGGTGTGAACATATCTCTGCGTACCAGCTCGGGCAGGGAATGGAGCATATCTATGCCCGGGATGTGCATGTGGCGCAAGAAGGAGAACATATTGCCCTCGAATATTACGTGATGGCGAATATCGTCCTCAAGGAGTACGTGACCTCCGAATCTTGTGCCTGCGTTGGCGCAATAATTCGATATTTGCGCGTAGAAGCTTTCCTCAAAGAGCTTTGAGGTGGTCTGATGGAAGAAATAGCGAACCCTTTTGGCGTGGTTGCTGTTTCCGCAGAATAGGAAGATCAGATTTTTTCTGAAGCTTAATCCCGAGAGAGATTCAAAGGTGTTTTCGACGTCTCTGCCGAAGTTCACGATGGGATAGAGCGGGATGGTGTCGTCGTAGGGGTCGCGTGTGCGAGGGGGATAGAGCCCCGCGTTGATGTAGCAGCCCATAAGCGAGGGCTCGTCGGTGAAGTATGCTTCGATGAGTCCTGTGCCGTTTGTGTAATGCTCGCCGACGTGGGCGGTGTATTTTTCGTAGGTGTTTTTGATGAACTCGCGCACGGCGTCCTTGTTCATAAGGTCGATATAGCGTTGAGCCATAAAGACGTTATGCTCGGCGTGCGATCCCTCATAGAGATATTTTTCGGCAAAGGCACAAATGACGAGAGGCTGAGACGTAGTATTGGTGAATGTTACGCTCCTCTCTCCGTTACATATCTTTTCCTCAAGTGGAGCGGTGGGGTTTATTTTGCCGCTTTTTGTTTTTGGATAGGTTGCCGCGTAAAGAAAACGAAGGTGTCCGTGGGGCAGTTCGACGGTCTTGGTCTCTCCGACGGCAAGCTCCTCGGTTATCTTTGCAACCGCGCGGCACTCGTATTCGGGGTGAGCTACAAGGGTCTGACCGCTTGCGCCTCCGCTGGGATATCCGTGCTCGTCGTATATCCACGCGCGCATACCGAGGCGGTCCGCCTCGTCGAGAGCGAATTTGAGCAGAGCCCAGTCCTCCTCGTTGTTAAGGTAGTCATCACCCCAATGCACGTTGGTTACCACGCCGCCGAAGCCAAGCGAGGCGAGATTTTTGAGTCCTTTAGTGATCTCTGCGCATTTTTCTTCAAATGTGGACTCCCCTGGCTTTTTGATCTCGTGAATTATCTTCAATGGAAGATGGTTTTTTGTTAAGATATCCTTCATAACAATCTCCGTTCCGCCGCCGACAGCGGCGCAAATAATAATCGGTGAATTTTGCAAAAATATAGAGTATATGTGGTAATGAGCATCCGACAGAGGCGGATCTTATACTAACTTTATCTGGATATTTATTCTTGCTCGGTATACTTGGAGAGGTCTATTGCGGCGAGCTTTGCCGCATCGATCTTGCCCTTCGTGCGCTCAAAATACTGAATGTTGTTGCGCAGCATAAATATGAACTGATTGTTGGGCGTTCTGCCCTCAGCCTCAGAGATATAGATGAGCTTGCGGATAAGCTCGTCGGAAAGTCTTACCTTGATCTCGTTCTGATTTTTCATTTTAATTTCCTTTCGATTGATTGTTTATGCGTTTCGCAGATGCTCTGAACGCCGCCGCGTTATATTTCTTTAAAAGCTCGACGGCGCGCGCGGGCGCGTCGAAATATACGATACCTCTTTCGTCCGCTTCCTCGAAAATCGCGTAATAGACCTCGGGGGCGGATAGGGAGGAGAGGCAAACGTGATCCTTTTGCAGAGAAAGCTTGCTGATCTCCTCGTACGCCTTGTCGTCGTATTCTCCTATTTCGGAGAGCGAGGAGATGGGGGATGAGAAGATCATTTTTCTCGAGCCCTTTCCGTAAAGCCTTGTGATGACTATGTCGCCGTTTGAGATCACGATCTCGTATTCAATGCAAAGGAAACGCCACGTTATGAACACAAGCAGTGCGGTCAGGCAACAGATCAGCAGCAGAGCGGGGACAAAGAGCGATGGGATGACTGCGAGGGTAAATGCGGTCAACAAAAAGAAAAAGAGCACGTATCCGACGACTGCTGCTATTCTTTTGACGAGCAGGTCGCCCTCGGCCTTCTTTTTGATTATATATTCGTATGAATTGTCAAACATTTTTCCCTCCAAGCTATTGTTATCACCTTCAGTATAGCACAAATTCCCTGTTTTTTCAACGAAATTGAAAAAATAAGAACAAAATTATTTATTTGTGCGAAAATTTTTGTTGAAATATTCATAATTATGTAGTATAATTACAGTAGGATACTATTCGTACGGAGGTTACGTAATGAAAGCAGTTATAACGGTTACGGGAAAAGACTCGGTCGGTATCATCGCAAATCTTGCTTCCGAGTGTGCAAAATACGATGCCAATATAGTAGATATTTCCCAGAGCGTTCTTTCCGAATACTTTGCTATGATAATGCTTGCCGATATTGACAGGCTTTCTGTTCCTTTCTCGGAATTCGTCGATATTCTCGCGGATACCGGGCGTGAGAAGGGACTTGCCGTCCAGGTTATGCACGAGGACATTTTTAACAGCATGCATCACATCTGATCGGAGCGGCTATGGTTAACGTTAAGGATATTCTTGAAACAATAAATATGATCCGCGAGGAAAATCTGGACATCCGAACCATTACGATGGGTATTTCGCTTTACGATTGTGTGAGCGAGGATGAAAACAGACTTTGCGAGAAAATATACGATAAGATAACTAAAAGCGCGGAGAATCTCGTCTCTACCGGTCAGGATATCGAGAAAAAATACGGTATTCCGATCGTTAATAAGAGAGTTTCGGTCACACCGATCTCACTTGTCGGAGGCGCGTGCTCTCCCGAGGGATATTTCAAAATAGCGCAGACGCTTGACAGAGCGGCAAAGACGCTTGGTATCAACTTCATCGGCGGTTTTTCGGCTCTTGTTCAAAAGGGTATGACGAAGGGTGCTGAAAATATGATTTCGATCATTCCCGAGGCGCTTGCCGAGACCGACTTCGTTTGCTCGTCGGTAAACGTTGCTTCTACCAAGGCGGGCATCAATATGGATGCTATCAAGCTTATGGGAAGTACTGTCAAAAGGGCGGCTTTTCTGACCAAGGATCGCGATTCTATCGGATGCGCGAAGCTGGTCGTGTTTGCTAACGTGCCCGAGGACAATCCCTTTATGGCGGGCGCTTTTCACGGAATTGGAGAGCCCGAGAACGTCATAAACGTCGGTGTTTCGGGTCCCGGAGTCGTAAGCTCGGCTATTGCGCGCGCAGGCGACTGCGATCTTAGCGAGCTTGCAGATATTATAAAGAAGACGGCGTTCAAGATCACCCGTGTCGGTCAGCTCGTTGCGGGCGAGGCGGCAAAGGCGTTGAACGTACCCTTCGGAATCGTCGATCTTTCACTGGCACCCACTCCTGCAGTTGGAGATTCGGTTGCTCACATACTTGAAAATATGGGACTTGAGTCCTGCGGTGCTCACGGCACGACCGCTACTCTTGCGATGCTTAACGACGCGGTCAAAAAGGGCGGTGTTATGGCTTCGAGTCACGTTGGCGGTCTTTCGGGCGCGTTTATCCCCGTTTCCGAGGATGCAGGAATGATCGCGGCGGTCGAGCGAGGCGCGCTGACGCTTGAAAAGCTTGAGGCGATGACGGCGGTCTGCTCGGTCGGTCTTGATATGATAGCTATTCCCGGTGACGTTGACGAGGCGGTAATCTGCGGAATTATTGCAGACGAGATCTCGATAGGTGTGGTCAACACCAAGACGACGGCGGTGCGCGTTATTCCCGCATACAATAAGGGAGTTGGCGATTACATAGACTACGGCGGCTTGCTTGGACGCGCGCCGATCATGGAGGTCAATCGCTATTCGCCTGCGAAATTTATCAACCGTGGCGGTCGTATTCCCGCGCCGATCCACAGCCTTAAGAACTAACGTAAACAAATGCGAGAGCATTAAAATAAATAAGGAGGAACACAAAATGGTAGACAATCACGACGTTCAGGAGCTCATCGTTGAGCAGAAGAAGAACCGTACACTTCTCTTCGTTCTTATCGGAGTAGGCGTGGCTATCGTTGCGGCTATCGCTGCAGCTGCTGTATATCTTTCTTCCAAGAATGAAGAAGGACAGAGACGCGGCCAGGTTCTCATTGAGAAGATCAAGAGTAAGCTCCCTGCAAAGAAGGTTGCCGAGGTTGAGGAGACCGAGGAGCTCGTTGAGGAAGCTTGCGAGTGCGAGTGTGCATGCGAGATCGCAGCTGAAGACGCTGAATAATTCTGACTTTTGAGCTTTCAGGGGAGTGTCGGCATTTATTGCGGCGCTCCCCTCATTCTTTTTTGTTATCTATTGACTCTTTGCCGAGAATGATGTATAATTAAACAAGTATAATACGTTTTTTATATGAGGTAGTATGAAAAAATATAGGATACCGAGCAAAAACGCCGACGTGCGAGGCTATGCGGCGTGGAAAAATCTTAAATATCTTGTTTTTTACATAGCGCTCGTTGTTATAATGAACCTTGCCTTTTGGTCGTATCTTGGCAGGAGACCGGTAGGGCTCGAGCCGCTGAAGTGGTGGGTATATCCGCTTTTTGAGGCGATCACGGTTGTCGGAGGTTGGTTCGTTTGCTGTATGTCGCGTTTTGTTTCTGACCGATATGCTTGCGGTCGGATAAGGTCTATGAGGATGGTCCGCAGCTACGGCAGAGCGCTCTCAAGGCAGGCAAAGCTTACAGTTGGATTTTACAATTACGTGAAGGTTGACCTTGCTTGTGAGAGCGGTCCGAAAAGCGTTAATATTCAGATTTTCGAGGATGGCTACGACGGTTATTATCGCGAGGGGGGCACTCTTGTGAAATTTCGTGGGCTTAACTATCCGCTTTGCCTTGAATCCGAGGCGGAGGGCGCACACGTTTGCACGGTCTGTGGCGTCAGGAGCTATGATAAGGATGCAGAGAGGATCGACGGGATGCTTGTATGTCGCTCGTGCGGCCGCTCGATGATAGACGTTGAGGATTTGGAGAGTTAAAAAAGAGACTTCTAAAAAGAAGTCTCTTTTTGTTTTACAGCTTAATCACAAACGCGGGGCAAGGGAGATTCGAGCCGTTGCGCAGGGTGATATCGTCGGGGGTGATGTTGGTCGACATTGCGTAGCCGACGTGGGTAGGCTCGACGCCCTCGGGGACATCTACCTTTACGGTGTAGCGCGTGGTGATGGTGGCGCGCGCCTTCTGTCTGCAATCGTATGCACCGACATAGAATCCGTTGACCTCCATATCGATGCTTTCGGCAGGGGCGTGTCCCGATGCGATAAGACCCGTGTGGATATGCTCGAAGGCTATCTCGATAGACTTGCCGTCATTTTCCAATCTTGCATACATAGGCATAGGTGAGTTTGCCTCGGATTCGTTGCCAATGCCGTACTCTCTTGCAAGCGCGAGGCTTGCTACTCGCTCGGCAAGCTCGAGCTTTCGGGGGCTGTGCGCCCAGTCCTCGTGGTCGATGGGCGAGCCGAGATCCATATCTACGGTCAGGGTCGAGTTGGGGATGAGCTTGAGCGCGTCGAACTGCTGTGTTCTCACTATGTCGTGGAAGGGGAAGAACTGTGCGCCCTCGGAGCGATAGTCGGAAAGCTGAATGTTGTAGAAGGGGAAGCTGAAGCCGAAGCGCTCACGCTCGTCTGCAACCAGCACGGCAAGATCATGGGCGTATCTTTCGGCAAAGCGGCGCTCGATGCCCTCGCTTTCTCCCTGAAAGTATATCATCGCTTTGAAGGGAAGCTTCAGGAAGGGATTGACGAGGGTGTTGAAGTATCCCGCCTCCTTGACGTTCGCGCCGAACGTATATCCCTCCGAGTGCGCGAGCTCTTCGGGGAGATATTCGCGGATGCAAGCGCCGCCTGCGGCGAGCACGATAAGTCCGAGGGGGATATCGGTCATACTTGTGATCTTCTTCGCAAAGTACCAGCCGAGAGCCGAGAACTCGCGCGATGCCGCTTCGTCGGGGCGCTTCCAGCACCACTCGGGGCGGATGACGTCGCGCTGGGGCTCGTTGCAAAGCTCCTGATTTTCATAAACTATATGCTGAAACTGCGTGAATACGCGGAAATTGTCATTCTCGGAGAAGTCGACGCTTGGAGTCAAAGCGAGGCAGGGCGCTAAGGGAAGTGCCGCGTTGGACTGACCGTGTATCATCCAGACGTCGCCGATGAGGATGTCGTCAAAGGTGACCGTATGTCCGCGGTCGTCGTTTATTGTCATTGTCTGACCCTCCCACTCGTATCTGCGGGGAGAGAAGCGAAGCGTCCAATTATTATCGTCATCTACCGTTGCTTTGGCGTATTCGCCCATAAAGCTTGCACTGACGGTGCTTCCGGGGGTGTCAGAAAAGCCCCATACGACGATCTCCTTGTCTCTCTGGAGAACCATATGAGAGGAGAATGCGCCCGAGACCTTGAATTCGGGGCATTTCCACGTGCTTTTTGATATATTTTCAACCACTTTCTTTTCTTTTGTGGGTAGTGCAACTGTTGTTTCCATACAAAACCTCCGTGTGTCTTTGCTAAGGCGCGCCCGAGGGCACGAATGCGGTCAAGGCCTGCCTTTTTGGGCTTGTTTTCAACTATTATTTTAGCACGGGCGCGGCTTTTTGTCAATAATTTTCGCCAAACTATTGAAAAGGCGGAGGTTTTGTATTATAATTTATCTATAAGACGTAAAGAGGTCAACTATAGGGAATTGAACCGCTTCACGCGCAATTTGCCGATGGCAAAATTCAACTATTACTATTTGTGACGCCGCAAGCGGCGAAATGGGGTTTTTTATGGATAAAACTGTGAGATTGTTTGATATACTTCCGTCCGAGAGCGAGTTTGAGGCAAGAGTGCTTTCCTGCCTTCCCGACGGACAGGGAAAATATACCGTTGTGCTCGACAAAACCCTCTTTTTCCCCGAGGAGGGCGGTCAGACGTGTGACACGGGTGTTATTGGCGGCGTGGAGGTCTTTCACGTTTGTGAGAAGGAGAGGGTCATTTATCACACGGTAGCCGAGCCGCTGGCTGAGGGCAGTGCTGTGAGCGGCAAGATCGACTTCTGCGAGCGCTTTCGCAAAATGCAGAATCACACAGGCGAGCACATCGTCTCGGGGCTTATATTCAAAAATTTCGGCTTTAGCAACGTCGGGTTTCATCTCGGCAAGGATATAATGACCGCAGATTTTGACGGAGTGCTGGACGGCGAGCAGCTTTTGCTGATAGAAACGCTTGCTAACCGCGCGGTGTTTGAATGTCACTCTATTCGCGGCTATTATCCGTCGCCCGAGGAGCTTGAGACTCTTGAGTACAGAAGCAAGCTTGAGCTTACCGAGGACGTGAGAATAGTTGAGATAGAGGGCGTTGACAAATGCGCTTGCTGTGCGCCGCACGTTTCAAATACCGGTCAGGTCGGACTTATCAAGATACTTGAATGTGAAAAATACAAGGGCGGCATACGGCTTTATATGAAGTGCGGCTTTGACGCGCTTGACGGCTATCGCGCCGAATACGAGCAGAGCCGTCGCATCTCGGTCGCTATATCGGCAAGGCACGATGAGGTCGCACACGGAGTTGATCGCTTGCTCGAGGATATTTCGTCGCTAAATGGTGAGATCGCCGCGCTCAAGCGCTCATTGATGGCGTACAAGATTGAGAAGATCGAGGCGACCGACGGAAATATTTGCATTTTTGAGGACGCGGGACTTGATGCGGTCTCTCTTCGCAATATGGTCAATGAGATCAAGAAGCGTTGCGGCGGCATTTGCGCCGTGTTTGCAGGAGACGACGAGGGCGGCTACAAATACATAATTGCCAGCACTTCAGTCGATCTGCGCGACCGTGCGAAGGAGATAAACGCTGCTATCTCGGGTCGCGGCGGCGGCTCGTCTGAAATGATACAGGGAAGCTGCACGGCGAAGCGTGCGGAGATTGAAGAATATTTCGCTTGAGATTTGTAATAATTTTTGGTGGGAGGTTTTGCTTATGTTGAACACACCTTTTGGAACTATTAAGATTTGTGTAGACGGAGTTTGTACGGATTACGAGGCTGTGGCAATTAATTTTACACGCCCGCCATGTGATAAAAAACCGATAGCCGCATGCTACCGTATAGAAATACCTGCAAAAAATTGCGACTCGATTGCCTGCAAATTGGAGCCCGTGGACATCGATATTATCAACACGGGAGATTCGGGCGAAAGCTATTTGAATGCTCAATTTATAAAGGATAAATGCATTTTGACTATTGGAATGGAGGACGACAATCCCGCCTTTGAGTCACTTTGCTTGCCGTTTGGGTTGCAGTATAATTTAATTTGCCCGATTGACAAGGTAGTTTTCGGCATTGCTTGGGCAACCGATTATGAATGTGATGGCGACGTTCGCACTTGGTTTGCCGCAGACCCGACGATTTCATCATAAAAACACCCCCGACAGAGCTTCTGTCGGGGTATCCTTTCATTTGTGGAAGTTTTTGCCGGAGGGGAGTGCAGAGGGGAACCTGCTTTTTTCAAAAAGCGGGTTCCCCTCTGCATTTATTCTTAATAACTGTTTCTCTTACGCTTTCTGATGCCGAAGAAGGTGACGAAGCCGACGAGCGAGCCGACGATCGCTATACAGATGATATAGATCGTGGGGCTTACGTCGATATCCGATTTCAGCTCCTCCCAGAGTTCATTGATAAGGGCGAGCTTTTCGGGAGTGAGGTTTTCGTAATAGGTTGCTTCAACGCGGTCAAGGGCGTACATTTTTTCAAAGGCGTCGTCCTTGATCTCGTTCATATAGTCACGGTACTCTTCGCTCTCAACGACCTTTGCGTTGGGAGAGGCGTAATAGGTGTATTCGGCGTTCGCTATTGCGGGAGCGCCGTATTTTTCGTCTACGCTGAGCATAAAGTTGATGTATCGCTCTGCCACCGTTTTATTTGTCGATGTCTTGGGGATACACATAGCGTCGACGTAGAGGTTCGTACCCTCGGAGGGGTAGAAGAAGTCGAGGCTCTCGTTGTTTTCGTACATAGTCAGGAAGTCGCCTGCATAGTATGCCGCGATCGCAGCACTTCCGCCCTCCATCTTATTGAAGATCTCGTCCATGACATAGCCCTGAACGATATTCTTTTGCGCTTTGAGCTCCTCGAGCGCGCGTCTCCACTCGGCTTCGTTGTCGGTGTTGACGTCGATTCCAAGCTTATACTGCGCGGTGCCGAGTGCGTCGCGGGAGTTGTTGAATTGCAGGATGTTGCCCTTGTACTTTTCGTTCCACATAATATCCCACGAGCCGATGTCCTCCTCGTCTACCATCTCGGTATTATAGATGATGCCGATCATTCCGTAGAAATAGGGGACGGAGTATACGCTGCCCTCGTCGTAGTAGTCGTATTTTGCGTTCTCGCCGAAGAATTCGGAGTCGAGATTTTCCTTTGCCAAGGGGATGTTATCGTAGTTGAGCGGAGCGAGCTTGTCCTCCTTGATGAGTCGCTCGATCATATAGTCCGAGGGGACTATGACGTCGTAGCTGACCGCGCCGCCCGAGAGCTTGGCGTACATATCCTCGTTGGAGGAGTAGGTCGAATAGCTGACCTTAACTCTTTCGCCGAAGGTGTCGAAGTACCATTTTTCAAACTGCTCGTTGGAGTCTACCGAATCCTCGCTTCCGTCGGAGATATATTCTCCCCAGTTGTAGACGTAGAGCGTAGTCACGTTGCCGCTATCACCCGAGCTATCGCAACAGATGAGGCAACAGCAGGATGCGGCAAGGAGGGAAAGGAGGAGCAGAGCGGAGATGATCTTTTTGATATTTTTCATTTACGCCACCCCTTTTCTCTTTTTCTTCTTGTTGACCGAGCCCGTAAAGTTGACTGCGAGCAGGATCGCAAGAATGATCGCTACGATAAGGGCGCAGAGCGCGTACATACTGAACTTGACGTTGTGTACGGTCTGGTTATAAACGTAGAGGGGAAGTGTCTGGAAGTTCGGCGAGCTTACGAAATGGCTGATGACGAAGTCGTCGAGCGAGAGCGTGAAGCTCATCATAAGCGCCGATACGATGCCGGGCACTATTTCGGGGAGCTCAACCGAGAAGAATGCGCGGGAGGGAGTGCATCCCAGATCCTGAGCAGCCTCGGAGAGCGATTTATCGAGCTGGTTGAATCTCGGCATGATTGAGAGCAGAGCATAGGGCAGGTTGAAGGTCGTGTGCGCTATGAGCATTGTTCCGAAGCCGAAGAATTGCTTTGCGCCAATGAAATTGGCTACCGCCACGAAGAGCAGCATCATGGATACGCCCGTGACGATATCGGGGTTCATCATAGGTATGTTGGTGATTGATTTCACCGCGCCCTTGACATATCTGTTTCTCATGTGGTGAAGTCCAAGCGCGGCAAAGGTTGCTATGCTTGTTGCTATCACCGAGGAGCTGACCGCGAGGATGAGGGAGTTCTTCAGTGCGGTCAAAGCCTCTTCGTCGCGGAAGAGCTCGCCGTACCATTTTAGAGATATGCCCGTGAATTCGCTGAGCGAGCCGCCGTCGTTAAACGAGAAGACGATGAGCACCACGATTGGCGCATAGAGCAGGGCGAATATAATGAACATATAGAATTTGGACAGAAATTTCATTATATGATCACACCTCCTTCGTCGTCGGAGAACTTGTTCATGATCCATACCGAAATGAGAATGAGTATCATCATAACGAGGGAAATGACCGCGCCGACGTTATAGGTGCTGGTGTTCTGGAAAAGTCGCTCGATAGTGTCGCCGATCAGGTCGATCTTACCTGCACCGAGCTTCTGAGAGATGTAGAAGGTGCTGATAGAGGGAACAAAGACCATAGTCACGCCCGAGACGATACCCGATGCGGTGAGGGGAAGGACGACCTTTGTCATAGTCTGGATATTGTTACAGCCGAGGTCGTGCGCCGCCTCGATATAGCGGTTGTCGAGCTTTGTGATCGACGTGAAGATCGGCAGCACCATATAGGGCAGGAAGTCGTAGACCATACCGAGAATAACGCCGAAGTCCGAGCCGACGATGTGGAGTTTGTCCAGTCCAATGCTCTCAAGGAAGGAGTTGAGCAATCCGCCGTTGTCGAGCAGAGCCATAAGCGCATAGGTGCGGATAAGCAGGTTACACCACATAGGGAGCATTATAAGCACCATAAGCAGCTTCTGCGTTTTCGGCTTGCTTCTCGCCATAAAGTACGCGAGGGGGTAGCCGATAAGCAGGCAGACTACGGTTGCTATCAATGCAAACGCGATCGACAGGACGAACACGTTGCCGTACTGCGAGAGCGTTGAGATGTTTGAAAGGGAAAAATGTCCGTCTGCATCGGTAAACGCGAAGTAGAGGACGAACAGCATCGGCGCCACGATGAATAAAACCATCCAGACAATGTGGGGAGCCGCCGCCATTTTCTGAAAGAGCGAGCCTTTTTTCATTCCTCTCCCTCCTCTTCGGGCTCGGTGGGATCGGCAAGCTGGTCAAGCTCGTCCGAGAATGAGGAATAGTCGCCGAACATACCCGAGAATTCGGACTTGTTCATAATATGTATTGCTTCGGGCTCAATGAAAAGACCGATATGCTCGCCTTCGGCGACGAAATCGGTGGTCTGTATCATCCACTTGAAGCCGTTGATGTCAACGATGATCTCCCAGTGAACGCCCTTGAAGGTGACCGAGGTAACAGTGCCCTGAAGCATACCCTTGTCGGATGAAACTACGTCAACGTCCTCGGGGCGTACTACTACGTCGACCTTCTGATTCTTTTCAAATCCGGCGTCGACACACTCGAAGGTGTGTCCCGAGAAGCGAACCTTATAGTCCTCAAGCATAATGCCGTCGACGATGTTACTCTCGCCGATGAAGTCTGCTACAAAGGCATTTTCGGGCTCGTTGTATATATCAGTGGGGGAGCCTATCTGCTGTATCTGTCCGTTTGCCATAACGACTACGGTGTCTGACATGGAGAGCGCCTCCTCCTGATCGTGAGTGACGTATATAAATGTGATACCCGTTGCCTTCTGGATCTTTTTAAGCTCGTTCTGCATATCCTTGCGGAGCTTGAGGTCGAGCGCACCGAGTGGCTCGTCGAGAAGCAGCACCTCGGGCTCATTGATAAGAGCTCTCGCGATCGCAACTCTCTGCTGCTGACCGCCCGAAAGGGTGCTTACGCGACGGCGCTCAAAGCCCTTGAGGTTGACGAGGGATAGCATTTCCTTGACCTTTGTGCGAATCGTTTCCTCGGGCGTCTTTTTAAGACGCAGACCGAAGGCTACGTTTTCAAACACGTTCAGGTGAGGGAAGAGTGCGTATTTCTGAAAGACCGTATTTACGGGTCTTTGATGAGGGGGGACGTTTTTGACGCTTTTGCCGTCGAATTTTACGTCGCCCGTATCTGCGGTCTCAAAGCCGCCGATTATACGAAGGGTCGTGGTCTTGCCGCAGCCCGAGGGGCCGAGCAGAGTCACGAATTCTTTGTCGTGGATCTTGAGGTTGATGTGATCGAGAACGATCTCGCCATCAAAGGATTTTGACACATCAGTCAGGTCGATGATTACTTCTTTTTCCATTACACATAAAAACTCCTTTTAAAATCTGAGATTAGCGTTCCCCTGGGGTCAGGGTCTCGCCGAAATTTTTGATGCGTTTTCCGACAATGTGTGGCGCGCAGGTCTTGCCTTGCCGTTTCCGTCTTGAACGACAGCTACCGTCCTTGACTTTATAAGGACAGTAATTAACAGCATACATTGTATCATAAATTTACACTAATTGCAATAGGTTTTAAGAAATTTCCCCAAAAATCACGATTTTTTGTGAAAAACCCAAAAAAATCGGCATCGGCTTGCGAGTTTTGGAGATTATTTTGAGAAAATCTCCAAAATTCTCGCAAAATCTCGTTTATTCTCGCGAATTTGCAAAAAATCTCCATCTGAAAAGTGCATATTGCGTGAATATTCATTTTTACATTCATACGTCGGTCACGCGCGGTAGCGATCGGCTATATTACGGATCGAGGTGCAGAGGCTATCGACCTCCCCTTCGGTGTTGAATATGCCGAATCCGATGCGGACCGCGCCGCCGTCGGCAGTGCCGAGCGCGTTGTGGGCGAGGGGGGAGCAATGGTAGCCTGTGCGCAGGCAAAAGCCTCGGTCGGAGAGTAATGCGCCAAGGTTGTCGGCAGGGAGGTCGTTTATATTGAAAAGCAGGACGCTACCCTCGGTGTCGTCGTAGATAGTCACGTTTTCGATGGAGGAGAGCTGATCATAGGTTCTTCGCCAGAGCTTGCGCTCGTGGCTTGCGATCGTGTCGAGACCGAAGCTATTGAGAAACTCTATTCCCGAAACAAGTCCCGCAATGGCAGGTGTACAGAGCGTGCCGCTCTCGTATCTCTCGGGGCTTTCGTTGCCCATTGAGAGCTCGAGCGAGTTGACTCCGTTTCCGCCCTCGGTGAGAGTTGCGAGCTTTTGAAGCCCCTTTCGCATTATCATTATGCCGCAGCCCTGCGGAGAGTAAAGACCTTTGTGCGCGGGGAGACAGAGGATGTCGATGCAGTCCTTTTCCATATTGATCGGCAAATGACCTGCGGATTGGGCGGCGTCAACGCAGAAAAGTATGCCGTGACGGCGGCATAGCTGCCCGATCTCGCGAATCGGGAGGGAATAGGAGCAGATATTTGAGGAGTGGATGCAGGTCAGCATTTTCGTGTCCTTGCGGAGCTTGGAGATCACGTCTGCGAGGATATCCTTTGCAGTCAGGGGCTTGGATCTGTCATAAGCCTTGAAGATATCGTAGCGCAGGACGTTGTCTCTTGCCATTCTTGCCGCAGGGCGAAGGGTGGAATTGTGCTCCATATTGCTGATGAGCATGTGTCCGCCGCCGCTCATCACTCCCTTTATCGCCATATTGAGCGCGTAGGTGGTGTTGAGCGTAAAGACGACGTTTTCGGGAGTGCTGCCGAAGAAATCGGCGAGGGCTACTCGCGCTTCAAAGACCTTTTCGGCGCTCATCATTGCGATCGGGTGAGAGCCGCGCCCCGCGTTGCCGCAGTAATCGCTCATACATTCATAGGCGGCGTTAAGCACGCTCTGAGGTTTGGGAAACGTAGTGGCGGCGTTGTCAAAATATATGATGTTTTGTTGCATTTGTGGATCTCCTCTCGTGATGTATATTGTAAAAAACGCCCCTCACCGATGCTTTGGGAGGGGCGGCGATCATCGCAGATATTCTTTTACGTCCACGCCTGCCGTTGAGAGTGTTGAGCGGACGCTGCCGAGGGAGGCGCAGTCAAATTCCACGCCGTATATGCAGCCCTTGCTTTTGCTTCCCACTCCGACCTTGACCACCTTGGCACGCAAGGCTGATTTGCCGAGCGCTCTTTGCGCGGTCATTGCAGACGTCATTGAACCCGTCACGGCGGTACATACCGCCTGCGGTCGGTATGATATATCGTTTCTCATTTTTATCTCCATTTCGCCGCCTGAGGCGGCACAAATAACAATCGATGAATTTTGCCGCAGAGGCAAAATTCGCGCGTGAAAAAGCAGATTTCATTATTAGAAGAAAGTGACTTTCACGCTAAGCTCCTTGTTTCTGCCGTTTGGTTGTGAGGATTTTCGTCCTCGATAGCATTATATGCGTGGGGAAGAAATTTGACAGCTTTTGTCGGGGAAATGATAATTGAGGTCATTTTTTGCAAAGCACTTGATTTTTTTGTTGAGATATAGTATAATTAAATAAATATACGCTAAATTTGATTCGGCACTGCCGAAAATCAATATAAGTAGGAGATTGTTATGAGCAACGAGAGAGTTTCCAAGCACAATTA
>JAFULC010000022.1 GCA_017483305.1 Clostridia bacterium
CAAGACAAATTGAATATTTGCTGGTATGGCTCAGTCGGTAGAGCACGTCATTGGTAATGACGAGGTCATCAGTTCGATTCTGATTACCAGCTCCAAAATCCATCGCAATAGCGGTGGATTTTTTGTTATTAAAATGTATGGCTCAGTCGGTAGAGCACGTCATTGGTAATGACGACCTACGTTCGCTGCGCTCACTGTGCGAAATTGCTTCGCAATTATCGGGATCATCAGTTCGATTCTGATTGCCAGCTCCAAAATCCATCGCAATAGCGGTGGATTTTTTGTTTTAATAATATCAACTCCCACACGCTTATTTCCCTTAAAAATAAAGGAATGCAAGCACCGCTTGACAAGGGCAAGCATAAAGTTCTTTACATTTTTTGCGGCGTGTGGTATAATAATTTTATCGCAAGATACCAATGCGCTATAGTGGTAAAGGAGACTTTTTATGACCGTAGGTGAAAAAATACAATTATACAGAAAAAATATGGGTCTATCTCAAGAGGAGCTTGGTCAAAAAATGCTCGTCAGCCGTCAGACTGTCAGTTTATGGGAAATGGACAAAACCCTCCCCACCGTTGACAATCTGGTTCGCTTAAAGGAAATTTTTTCAGTTTCAATAGATGATATTCTGGGTAGCACAGAACCAACGGAGAAGATCGTAGAACAACCCAAAGAGACATACGTTTTCAAATATGAAAGCGCGGATATAAATATAATTTTCAAAAAAACACGATTTCAGCTTATAATTCGCGCGGTTGTTTTTGCTATTGCTTGCGGTATTCTTCTTGCCGTGGCTTCAGCCGCAAATACTAATGACATAATTATCGGACTCATTTGGGGCTGTTTTATTCTTGGCGTAATTTCACATATCAAAGGATTTCTCATTTATAAACAAGCCCAAAAGGACAGTGCCGCGAGAGCTTTGGAGAGTACTTATTCTTATGAAATATTCGAAGGCTACTTTAAGGTGAATATTTCACGAAATGGGGAAATAACAAAAACCCTCAAGATATACTTTAACGAAGTAGAGCGCACGCAGTCATTGGGAAGCTACCTTATTTTGCAGATCACAGGGCAGAGCTACATTATAAAAAAGGATGCTTTGATTGCAAATTCTGCTTTTCTCACCTTGAACAAGCCCGAGCAGGAAAAGCCTGCGGTAAAAAAGCCGGGCAAGCTGGTGAAAACAGTGTCCATACTCCTTTTTATATTTTCTATTGCAACGATTTGGGGCGCGTTGCTCGGTGTTGCAATACTGACCGCGACAAATCAAATGATGACGGAAAATATGTGGGTGTTCTTTTTGTTCCTTCCCATTCCGATCGCATCGATCGTGTTCGGATTCTGTATGAAGAAAAAAGGGTATAGGTGTAAAAAGAACATAATAGTCGGTTTTATTATGGCGGCGTTCCTTTGTATATACGGCTCGTTTACTTTTATTTTTTCAAACGTATATTCACACAGTGAGGAGCCCATTTTGAAAACGGAGAGCTTGTTGAATATTGATATTCCAACACATTCGCGAATCAATACTCAGGATTGGACAAGGGGAACTCAATCGGTTCCGCGCGGATATATCTATTCAACCAGTGATATTTACTTCGAGGATGCCGCAGTGGAGGACTTTGAGAAAAAACTTTCGGGCGACTCAAGGTGGATGTCCGAAATCCCGAACGATATGATTGGCATTACCTCGTACTTCTGCGATATACAGCCGAGTGACTACTACATCATATATAACAAGGATACCAATGAGATAAACAAGCTGCCGAGCGATAGCGGAACCTATGTGTTTATCAACGTTCTCTATGACGTCGATAGTAACACTATGAAATTGGTAGAATATCGAATAGAATACACAAAATAAAAGCTTTAGCGCAACGTCATCGGCGTTGCGCGTTTTTCTTTTTCGCTCGCTCCATTGACATTTGTTTACCTATGTGGTATTATGATTATAGAAAGGCGGTGTATTTATGAAACACAAAGCAGGGCCAATAGTTTTAATATGCATCTTAACTGTTTTGCTGATAATTTCAGTAGCCATCTTCTTTTCGACTCAAAATTCATTTGACAATTTGCAAAACAACATGCAAAACAACGAATCTTCCGGCGGACAATTGCCCGGAGCGTCTGTTCTGGCAATAATTGTGGGCACGATGACAGTATGGTTAGGATTCATATTTGGTGAGTTCATCGTATCAATGATAGGATTTGCCTGTTCCATCGTGGCAATTAAAATCGCCCCGAGTCGCGTCCTGAAGGGAATTTCTATCGGCTTTTTTGTTTTTTATTCATTGATTGCTTTAGCAATAAGCGCAACGATCGTTTTCATTGTTATATCAAGCATATAACGGCAAAATTACAAATAATGAGAAAGCGCAACGCCATCGGCGTTGCGCTTTCTCATTTTTTCCTCCCCAGCACAATTGGCAACACCGCCGCCAAGAAAAATATACAGCAAACGAACGCCGCGTTCGAGTATCCTCGCCCCACGCCCTCAAGTGCGGGAAACCTCGCCAAAGCCTCCTCCGAAAAGGGAAATATCCTCAACGCAAACCACGTCAGCACCGCACATATCACACCCTGCGCCGCCTTGGCAATAAAAAACGGCTTGAACGATACCCCTCGCCCCGAGCAGATCGTGATTATCTGAAAATGCACCGATAAACCCGACCATCCCGCGCCCACCGCGCAAAGCAACACCGCCGCCAACGGAGCACCGACCTCAACCGCCGCCCCCATTCCGCTCGAGATCTCAAAAAATCCAAATATCATTGCCGTCACCACTCGCGGAATATTGATCTCGGCAAGCAACGACCCGATGCACCCCACGAACGACGAAAAAAACACCACGTAAGCGCATACCGTCATCATCGAGATAGCCGAGCTCTGAATAGCCGACGTAAAGACCTCGATCGCGCCCTTTCTCTCAAAAGCAACCGCCCCGCCCCCCGATTTTGACCGCACATCCTCTGTCTTCCCGAAAAAGATCCTCTCAAAAACGCCAACAATGACCGCCGACAGTAAAACGCACACGTATAGTGTGACCCCAAGCTCGACACTGCCAAGCAGCGACACCCCCACCGCGCTTATCACGAACGCAGACCCGGGATTGTTGCAAAAGGTCAGAGCGCGCGAAAACTCTCGATCCGATATTTCTCCGCGATCATACAGAGAGCACAACGTTTTCGCACCTATGGGAAAGCCGCAGATCGCCCCAAGCACGAAGGCGCAAGCCCCCGCCTCGCTGATGCCGAATAAAAGCCTCATCGGCTTTGCAAACAGCCTGCCTACACGTTGCCCGACACCGCTTTGTATCAACAGCTCGGAAATTATCATAAAAGGGAAAAGCGACGGAATCACCGCCCCCGCGCATAGTTGAAGCCCCTTTTTCATATACTTGATTGCAACGCTCGAGCGGAGAAGAAAGAGCAAAAATGCCGCCGAGGCAATCAAAGCAAAGATCGGAAAACTACGCGCCCTATCGCGCCCTTTTGCCTCTGCACGCGCCATTTTTACCCTCCCGAAAGCGAATGAATTTCAGTAAAATATATATTTTGTCCGAGGTTGTAATATGAGTGCAGAGCCAAATAAAGTTCATAAGGATAAACGGGGATTTCTCGAGCTTTTAGCCGTCAAGGCGGAGCTGCCGAGCGACGTGCTGGGAGGCGACTTTCACATAGAGCTCCGAGGCAGAAACACGCTTTTTATGCAGGGCTGCCGCAGAATATTGAAATATTCCCCCGAAGAAATGATAATGTCGGCACACGGCTTTGATGTGGTAATTGAGGGCGAGCGACTGATCTGCTCGACCTATCACGGCGGTACGGTAACAGTCGAGGGCAACGTGTTGTCGGTCAGATTTACCCTTCCACACGGCGAGGAGAAAAAGAAATGAACATATCCTACCTTATTTTCGGCTACGTCACGTTGAAAGCCGACTATGATAATATCACCCCGATCCTCAATCTCTGTCTGTATTATTGCATACCGTATTCCGACTTCCGAGCCGAGAGCGACAGCGTTTATCTGACCCTGCGCCTCTCGGCGAAACGAAAGCTTGAGAGATTGGCAAGAGAACGGGGAATAGAGCTCGAGATCGTCAAAACGGGGGGCATTCCGACGGTTTTTTCTCGCTATAAGCACAGATACGGCATCGCGATAGGTATGCTTCTCGCCGCCGCACTCGTCTTTTTTTCGCACCGCTTCGTCTGGGATATAGAGGTCATGGGCAACGAGAGCATCACCACCTCGGAAATATGCGAAGCCTTGAAGGCGTACGGACTCGGTGTAGGCTCGTATATCCCGTCTATAAATACCGACAGGATCGAAAACGAATTTCTGCTCGACTCCGAGCGAGTTTCGTGGATATCGGTAAATATGATCGGCACGGTTGCCGAGGTGCAGATAAGAGAGTACCGCGGTGAGACCGACGAGCAGGCATCGACCAAGCCCGCAAACCTCGTCGCCTCAAAATCGGGTATCGTGCAGGAGGTCAAGGTCTATAACGGAAACGTGGTCGTTACCTCGGGTCAGCACGTCAATAAGGGAGAGCTGCTTGTAAGCGGACTCTATGACAGTCACACGCTCGGCTTCCGCTATACAAGAGCCGAGGGAAGCATAATGGCAAAGACCGTCACCGAATATTATATCGAAATCCCCTACGAATACGAGGCAACCGTCTACACAGGAGCAGAATATTGCGATAAATATTTAAATTTTTTTGACTATTCGATTAACATTTCAAAAAACAGTGGAAAAAGTGACTCATTATATGATACAATAAATATAGTGGAGAGTCTTTGCCTTCCCGACGGAACCGAAACTCCGTTCGAGCTGAGGACCGTCAGATATCTGGAGTATGAGACGGTCACCTTGACCCGTACCGCAGCCGAAGCCGAGGAGCTCGCGTATTTCGAGCTTTCTCAAAGACTTGCAGCGGCGGCAGAGGGAACGACGATCCTCCGCAAAATAATCGTTCCGCAAATAAAGGACGGCTCCTTCGCGCTTTACTGTACGGTGATAGCCATCGAGGATATTGCCAAAACGGTGGAGTTCGAGGTCGAGTAACACTTGAAAGGACAAAAAGTGAGCAGTAAAATAATCAAAATAGAAAGCCCCGACGTGCTGGCAACGGTCTTTGGCAGCTGCGATTCGAACGTAAAGATAATCGAAAAGAAATTCGGCGTCGCCGTGCATAATCGCATCGCGGACAGCGGAGAGGACGTCATCGTCGTCTCGGGCGATCAGGACACGGCAGTCAGTCAGGCGGCAAGCGCCGTGGCGTACCTTGTCAAAATGGCAAAATATAACGAAAACATCAACGATCAAAGCGTGATATACGTCTGCGACACGGTAAGCTCGGGTAACTCGGGCGAGCTTGAGGAGCTTGGCGACGATACCATCTGCGTTACGATGAAGGGCAAGCCGATCAAGGCAAAGACCGTTGGACAAAAGCAGTACGTCAACGCGATCAAAAAGAATACAATCGTGCTCGGCATCGGGCCTGCGGGAACGGGAAAGACCTTTCTCGCAGTCGCAATGGCGGTCAAGGCGCTCAGGGAAAAGCAGGTATCAAGGATCATCCTCACCCGACCCGCGATCGAGGCAGGCGAAAAGCTCGGTTTTTTGCCGGGTGACCTGCAAAGCAAGATCGACCCCTATCTTCGCCCGCTCTACGACTCGCTCTACGAAATGATGGGCGCGGAGAATTATCAGCGACAGGTCGAGAAGGGAGTTATCGAGGTCGCGCCTCTGGCGTATATGAGAGGAAGAACGCTCGACGATTCCTTCATAATTCTCGACGAAGCGCAAAACTGCACTCCCGAGCAAATGAAAATGTTTCTGACCCGACTCGGATTCAACTCGAAGGCGGTCGTAACGGGAGACCTTACCCAGACCGACCTGCCGTACGGACAGAAGAGCGGTCTTGCGGAGGCGGTCAAGATCCTCACAGACATCGAGGATATCGCGATCCATAGCTTCAGCGAGCGTGACGTGGTAAGACATAAGCTCGTGCAGAAGATAATACTCGCATACGAAAAATACGATAAGGAGCGCAGAGAGAAGCACTCGCGAACCGACGATAAAAAGCATAACGACAGAAAGGAAACGGATGGAAAGCATAGCTACCGTCCATCAAGGGATTAACCGATATGAACAGAAAAATGGGACTCAAGATCTATTTTGAAAACGCGCAGGACAAGCTCCCGTTGACCTATAAAATGAAAATGCTCATAAGAGAGGCAGTCGAAACCACGCTTGATTTCGAGGATTTTCAGAATCATTGCGAGGTCTCGGTGACCTTCACGGATAACGAGGGAATACACGAGCTCAACAAAAAGTTCAGAGAGGTAGACAAGCCCACCGACGTGCTCTCGTTCCCCCTTTTCGACTTTGAGGGCGGGACCGACGAGCCCCCCGTCGACGAGATAATGAGTAATCTCGGTGACATCGTCATTTCTCTTGAAAAAGCAAAGGAGCAGGCAGAGGAATACGGACATTCCTTCGAGCGTGAGGTGGCATTCCTCTGCGTTCACTCAATGCTCCACCTCCTCGGCTACGACCACGAAACAAGCGAAGAGGACGAGGTCGAAATGAGATCCAAGCAGACCGAAATAATGAGAATAATGGGCCTTGAGGTCAAATAAAAAGCAAGGAAAAGAATAATGAAAAAAACAGGATTTATAGCAATAGTAGGAAGACCTAACGTAGGAAAATCCACGCTTCTCAATAGCATACTCGGCGAAAAGGTAGCGATAGTCTCCTCCAAGCCGCAGACCACGAGAAACAGAATTATCGGAATACATACCGTTGGTGACGATCAGTACGTATTCCTCGATACCCCCGGCATTTTCAAGCCGCGCAACAGCCTCGGCTCTTATATGGTAAAAACGGCAAATTCTTCAATGCAGGATGCCGACGCGGTGATCCTCGTGGTTGACACGGGTAAGCCGATAAGCGAGACCGAGAAAAACGTCATCGCGTATCTGAAAAGGACCGAAACTCCAGGCGTGCTGGTGCTCAATAAGATAGACCTCTACCGACGCGAGCAGATAGCCGAGACTATCGCCGCATATAGCGAGCTCCACTCGTTTGACGCGGTAGTGCCGATCTGCGCAAAGAACGGAAAGGGAGTAGACGAGGTGCTCGACGAGTGTAAGGCATTCCTTGCCGAGTCCGACTTCTTTTTCCCCGAGGATATGGTCACAGATCAGTCCGAGCGCCAGGTAGCTGCCGAGGTCATCCGCGAAAAGCTCTTGAGAACACTCAATAAAGAGATCCCCCACGGCATCGCCGTCGCGATCGAGGAGTTCAAGGACGAGGGAAGCCTCGTCAGTATTCGCGCAGAGATCTTCTGCGAAAAAGCATCTCATAAGGGAATCATCGTCGGCAAGAACGGCGAGGAGCTCAAGCGCGTTGGATCGTACGCGCGCGCTGACCTTGAAGCCATATTCGGCGCAAAGGTATACCTCAACCTCTGGGTAAAAGTAAAGGAAAATTGGCGTGATAGCCAGAGAGGGATCACCGACTTCGGCTTCACCGAGGACTGATCAGCAATCAAAAAACAATGTAAGAGGAGTAAGGATATGACCTTCGCAACCGACGGGCTCATCACCCGCGTGATCGACGTAGGCGCGTCGGACAAGCTTGTAAATATCATAACCCACTCGCGCGGACGAATCGGCGTGATGATCAAGGGCGGACGCTCTCCAAACAGTAAGCTGACCGCAATATCTCAGCTTTTTACTTACGGAAATTTCGAGATCTACGAAAAAAATTCAATGTATTGGCTTCGTGGCGGCTCGGTCACCAATTCCTTTTATAACCTCTCCACCGACGTCTCGAAGGTCGCACTGGCGGCATATCTTTGTGACCTCGCCAACGAGCTGACCGATGAGGACGAGGAGTGCGACGAGCTGCTTAGATTGCTGCTCAACTCGCTTTTCCTTATAGGTAAGGGAGAAAAGGATCAGGCGATAATAAAATCAGTCTTTGAGTTTCGCACCGCGGCAAACTCGGGATATCTCCCCGAGCTTTCGGGATGCGTGTATTGCGGAAGCGACAGCGCCGATCAGATCTACCTCGACGTAATGGGTGGAAGACTTATCTGTACCGATTGTCTCTCTAAAAGAGGAGAGAAGCGCCCGAATATTTCAAAGGAATTTGACGATATGCCCTCGGCAACCGTGCTCTGCGGCATCTCACCGTCAACTCTTGCGGCTCTGCGATATATCGCATACGCCCCCGCAAATAAGGTCTTTTCCTTTGATCTGAAGGACGACTCCGATATCCGCGACCTTTCCAAAGCCGCCGAAGCCTATATCCTTAACCACCTCGGACGAAGCTTCGACTCACTCGATTTCTATAAAGCAGTAATGTAAAAAACGGGAGCAGAACTGTATGTTCTGCTCCCGTTTTTTTATCTCCCAAATCGCCTCTTCCCACGCTTAGCCACTCTCTTAACATTCCCCGCAAGTGCCCCAAGCACCGAAAAGATCACCACCGCCGCGTGCAGAAGCAAAGTCTGCCAAAGCTCAAAGCTCGAGGACGAAAGCCCCTTGAGCACAATAGAAAGCAGCATCGCACAAGCCGTCGATAAGCCTCCGCAAATGATCCCGCAAAGCGCAGGCGCATCCTTGACCCTTTTCACAGTAACAACCCCACCTATAAAAGCGGAGGGAAGGAGCGCAAGAAGCGAAAGCGGTGTGATAAGCCCCGAGGGATCGGGACTTGTAAGCGCCACCGCCGAAAAGACGCTGATAAGCACGAGCCCCGACACAAAGGTCGCGGCGATCCCCAAAACAGAAGCCTTCAGTACAGCGGTAAAAAGTGGCGACTCGTCGCCCGAGCGTGACCGCGCGGCAACCGAAGTCGTGCGCGAGCGCACGAGCGCGCTTGAGTGTCTTCGATCTTTGTTCATAATAAAAACGCCTCCGTAACGTATATTTCCGTAGAAATATATGCCCATAGAAGCGTTTTTATTACTTTTATAAGGATCAGTCGATAGAGTCCTCAGCCTTAACGTCAACGCGGCTGACAGCGCTCTTGAGAATGCGGATCTTCGTGCCGTCGCGGCTGGTCTCGATAACGCAGGTCTCTTCCTTGATGCTTACTATCTTGCCGATGATACCGCCGATAGTTGTGATCTCGTCGCCAACCTGAAGGTTGTTACGCATGTTTGCGGTTTCTCTTTCCTGCTTTCTCTGGCTGCGGGTAGTGAAGAAAAATACCGCAATGAGCGCCACGATCATTATAATGGGCATAAGCAGACCGCCAAGTCCACCGCCACCGGTTGCATTAGCATCGGTCAACGCGAGCAAAAGAGCTGTATTGATCATAATGTTTGATTACCTTTCCTAAGATTTATTTTTCATACCCATATATTGTACCCGTAAACAGAGAGCCTGTCAACCTTTTATTTGTAAATTTTTTTCTTTAACTCCGTTTTTTGTCTCATAATTACTCTTTTTTGCCTCGAAAATTGCCAAAAATCAAAAAAATTGCACTATCTATTGCAATTTGCCGTAAGATGTGTTATAATTAATGCAATTATTATGTGAAAGTGTGCCTTTTTTGGCACAGATAAGAAAAAACGCCTAAAAAATATTGAAAAGCCGAGGCTGAATAAATAAATTATGGAAAAGAAACAGTATCTTGAATGTGCTATAATCATAAATACCCACGGAGTGCGCGGAGATGTTAAGCTCGAATCTCTCTGCGATAGCCCCGAGGTCCTTGCCTCGCTCGAGCGGGTTTTTACGCTCGAAAACGGCAAATACAGAGAAATAAAAGTGACTCACGCGTCAATATTCAAGCAGTTCGTGCTTGCCTCGCTCGAGGGAGTGACCGATATGGATCAGGCGGCAGCAATGAAGGGAACTATGCTCTACGCCTCGCGCGACGATTTTGAGCTCGACGAGGGAGATTACTTCATCGCCGACCTCATAGGACTTCCCGTTATCGACGTCGAGAGCGGCAAGACCTACGGCACGGTAAAAGAGGTCATCAACCGCGGCGCGTCGGATATATACGTCGTAAAGACACCCGACGGAGAGCGAATGATGCCCGCAGTCGAGGAATTCGTCAAGAATATTGATCTCGAAAAGGGAATATTCGTCAAAACCATCCCGGGACTGCTCAGCGACGACTGATAAAGACAATTAAAAGGACAAATTATGAGATTTGATATAATGACACTCTTTCCCGACCTTGTGAATACGGTGCTGGGCGAGAGCATCATCGGCAGAGCGCAAAAAAGCGGCGCGGTCGAGATAAACACCTACAATATCCGCGATTATAGCGAGGACAAGCACCGTCGGGTAGACGATACCCCCTATGGCGGCGGCAAGGGAATGCTTATGATGGCGCCCCCTATCTATAATTGCTATTCGGCGATCCTGGAGCAGCAAAAGGGAGTCGGATTTGAGCCCGAAAGCCGCAGAGTGATATATATGTCGCCTGCAGGTAAGGTGCTCGATCAGAAAAAAGCCGAGGAGCTTTCAAAGCTTGATAATGTAATCATTCTTTGCGGACACTACGAGGGCGTGGATCGCCGCATAATCGACGAGATCGTCGACGAGGAGATTTCGATAGGCGACTTCGTGCTCACGGGCGGCGAGATCCCCGCAACCATACTCGTGGATGCAGTCTCGCGTCTTTTGCCGGGAGTTCTGTCAGATCCCGAGTGCTACGAAAAGGAAAGCATCTCGTCGGGTATGCTCGAATATCCGCAGTATACAAGACCCTATGAGTTCCACGGTGTCAAGGTTCCCGACGTGCTTATCTCGGGACACCACGCCAATATCGACAAATGGCGCGAGGAGACCGCAAGAGAGCTGACCGAGAAAAATCGTCCCGACCTTCTGGACGGGAAAAAATAAAGCATAAACGCCTCGCGGAAGGGAGGAAAAGAACTTGGCAACAAGAAAAAAGGAAAAGCAGCGTAAGGGCTCGTTTTTCCTGAACGCCATAAACGCATTTACGGCGTTTATATATTCATTGTTTGCAAACGGACGAACGGGCAGCTGGCTGTCGCGCGCGGACCGTATGTATGAAAACAGCTTTTGCGCAAGGCTTTTGAATAACACCGCGCAATCCAAGAAAAACGGAGCGCTGAAAAAGCAAGCAAATCGCGTCTTCAAGGAAAGTAAGATACTGCAGCTTTTACGCTCGTTGAGAGAAATAATGTCCTCTCTGAAGGTGCAGGTGTACGGAATGTTCTTTTTGGTCTACGGAATAACCTCCGCGATCATGTATTTCGTTCCGATACTTCTGTACCGTGAAGGCAGATTTGGAATATCGTCACTCTTTACGTCGGTTACGGTAATAGTCTGCTCGCTTCCTATGTTGATGTCGTCCAAAAACCTTGCGACAACTATCTATGAGAATAAATTTCTCAATAAGGTCTTTCTGTCGTTCTTGGGAGTGCCCGAGGAAAAGCTGGCATCCAATAAAAAGAAGACGGGCGGAGTCGAGAGTATGTTCGTCGTGGGAATCATCGCGATCGCCTGCGGAATTATGACCTATTTTCTCCATTCGTCGTATCTGCTCTGGGCAGTACTTGCGATAATAGTCATGGTACTCGTTTTCTCAACCACAGAAACGGGGGTTGTGATCACGATCGCTGCAACGCCCTTCCTCGGATACCTTGGCGTGTCCAACCTTATCCTTATCTCACTGATAGCAATCACCGCGATCTCGTATGCCATCAAGGTGATCAAGCACAGACGAGTCGTTACGTTCTCGGCAGAGAGCATAATGGTATTCATCTTCTGCGGATTTATGATCGTCGCATCGCTTTTCTCGGACGGCGGTGCACAGACGGTGTGGGATACTTTGTATTCGGTAGTGATCATCCTCGGCGGATTTTTCATGACCTATAATCTAATCCGGGAGAGAAAACGCCTTAACGCCTGCGTTAAGATAATGACCGTAAGCTTTTTCATACTTGCCGCCGTCGGCGTCTGGAACGTGTTCTACGATGCGATAGCGGACGGATTTATCTATTCGATACACGAGTATGCGCGCCCGATATTTGAGGGACAGTCGCTCAACATACCCGACACCGCAGAGGTGTACGGAGTGCTTGCGGTAATAGTAACGCCAATGCTCTTTGCCTATATGTCAAAGGAGCGAAGCGTCAGAGGCGTGACATTAAGACTTATCGCCATGGCGATCGTGGTGCTTTCCGTGTTCATCTACGGCACGTATGAGACCGCAATAGCAATGCTGATCGAATTTTGTCCGTTCTGGCTTCTGTATAGCCATAAGACTCTGACCGCGCTTATAGTTCTTATGATCCCCGTAGGCGCGTTCGTTATCATCTACCCGTATCTTGCACAGTACGTCGACTTCGGCGAAGCGTTAAAAACAGTATCCTGGATCTTGCCCGAGGAATCGTCAAGCGCCCCGATGCGAATGAGCGTGTTTGAAAGCACGCTTGCAATGCTTCGCGATGGCAGACTTCTTGGAATAGGAGCAGGCGAGCACGCCTTCACGTCATCTTATTACGGGTACGCGACCGCGGTGTCCGAGGGAGCAACCTCGTCGGGCTCGCATTGGCTGCAGGTCATGTGCTGGTCGGGAATCGGCGGCACTGCAGTGTTCCTTATCTTCTGTTGCCGCTTGCTTTGTAAGGGCGTGGGAAGTGTTGCTGGAATACGCGAGAACGAAAACAGAAGAAAACCGTTGGCTTTAACGGTAGCACTCTTTACGGCGCTCGTATTCGGAAGTGTCAGCTGCCTGTGGGACGACGTCAGAATGCTCTACCTTTTCTGGACTGCGGCAGGCTTGCTTGCGGGATATGTAAGAGCCGGCATAGAAGAGGAGCAAAAGAGCGTGATGAGCTTTTCTCACGGCGAAGCCGATTATGACGTTGAATTAAGATTTTATAAATAACGAAAGGATAAAAGAAAATGCCTGAGTTGAAGAACAACGGTCTGAACGAAGAGCCCAAGGATCTGAAAAAAGCGGATTCCGAAAAATCGTCGGGCACGTCTCAGATCGATTACGTAGCAGGTCTTCGCGGAGTAAAGTCCAAGGATGCGGGCGATAGTGACCTCGCCAAGACAAAGTCCGCGCGCAAAAAGCTCCCGCTTGTAGTGGATATAATCATAACCGTGCTTATTCTGGCAATGGTTGCCGGCGTTGCGTTCGGCGCATACTATCTGTTCAGATATTTTTCCACGGATTACGAAAACGTAACCGTCGAGTATTGCTTTGCAATCCCGTGCGGTGAGAACGGTGCAGAACCTTATGAAGGGCTTGTACACGAGGAGCTCTATTACGACGTAGAGGATAGCACCGTGTATTTCGGAAAAATAATTTCGGTGGATGCTACCGAGGACGGCTCCCTCGCCCTGCTGACTGTTGAGATCACCGCCAACCATAAGGCAAGCCAGGGATACTACCTCGGCGAATGCAGAATTGCGGTAGGAAGCGACTATACGCTCAGAATAGACGGTGAGACGGTCAGTGGCACTATCGTCGAATTGACGGGAGGAAAGTAAGATGGCAGAGAAGCAGAAAAAATCGGGTTTAAGAATCAACGCGTTTGATGTATTGGTAATATTGCTCGTCCTCTGCCTGATAGGAACGGTCGCGTACAGAGTTTACGAGGGCGTTGCGAAGGATAAGGTCGACAGCACCTCGAAATACGTCATAGAGTTCGAATGCGAGGACTACGATAGCCTCGCGAGATACCTCGCCTCGGGCGATGAGGTCTATCTCTCCTCTAACGGAGCGTTGCTTGGCGAGATATACAGAGGAAGAACCGACTTCCAGGCGATCTACGTAGAGACCGAAGCAGAGGAGACCACCGTGTCGGACGAAACCACCGATAGCATAATAATCGGCGGCACCGATGACGAGGAGACCGAAACGGGTATGTCCTACAAGCCCGCAAAGATCACGGGCAAGCTCCGTCTCAACGTCAGCGTGACCGCATCAAGCGAGGGAAGCTACTACACCCTCGGAGACGTCAATTTCTCCAAGGGAAGCGTTATCAACGTATATACCGAAGACGCAGAATTTACAATAACGATCACAAATATAACGACCGTAAGATAACGGTTTGAGGCAAAAAAGAGCCGTCGATTTGTGTATTTTGCTAAAAAAATCCGTGAAAAACGCGTGAAAAATATACAATATTTGCTCTTGATTTTGGAGTGTATTTTTGTTATACTTATAGTAACCGAAGTTCTCGGTTTTATTGCCGACGAATTTTTGAGAAGAATGTAAATCAGAGATACATACAGACAGGAGTAAAAATCGATGAAAACTCGTGAAGTCGTAATAACAAATGCGAGCGGTCTCCATGCAAGACCTGCAACGTTCTTTATTCAGAAGGCGAACTGCTATAAGTGCACTATCCTTATTGAAAAAGACGACCGTAAGGTAAACGCAAAAAGTCTTCTCGGTGTTCTGTCTCTCGGAATTGCAAAGGGAATGACTGTTACGATCAGTGCGGAAGGACAGGACGAGGAAGCAGCGGTAGAAGGCCTCGTATCCCTTGTAAATTCAGGGTTCAACGAATAATAACAGAACAGTGCCAAGAGTGCGGAGACGGTCGAAAAACGGCTGCTCTGCATTTTTCAACTTAAAAAGGAAGGAGAGTAGGGAATGCCGATCAAGGAAAACGAAATGAAAATATTGCTCGAAAAGGCAAACTCTCTGCCTCTGCGCCCCGGCGTGTATATAATGAAAAACGCCGCGGGAAGCGTGATCTACGTCGGAAAATCACGAAAGCTGAAAAACCGCGTCTCACAGTATTTTCAAAATAGCGAAAAGAATGCAAAAACCGCAGGAATGGTAAGAGCGGTAAAGGATTTCGACTATTATGTCTGCGACACCGAGATCGAAGCGCTCTCACTCGAAAATACCCTTATAAAGCAGTATTCACCCAAATATAATATACGCCTCAAGGATGCAAAATCCTACCCCTATATCAAGCTGACCGACGAGCTCTATCCAAGACTTGTAATGACACGAAAGCGCGGCGAGGGCGGCAGATATTTCGGACCCTATTCGGGCACGTCGACCGTCTTTTCGGTCATAAATACACTCTCCGCAGTGCTCGGACTCCCAACCTGTAAACGAAAATTCCCGAGAGACATCGGCAAGGAGCGCCCCTGCCTATATTATCAAATGAAAAAATGCTGCGGCGTCTGCACGGGCAATGTCGAGCCCGACGAGTATCTTGAAAAGATCAGATATGCCACCGACGTGCTCCGCGGACATACCAAGGAGGTCAAAAGCAAGCTGACCGAGCAGATGTACGAGTACGCCGAGAACGAAAGATTTGAGGCAGCGGCAAGGTGCAGAGACACGATAGCTGCGCTTGACCGACTCGGGCAAAAGCAGAAGGTGGTCGCACCATCTGACACCGAGCACGACGTTATCGCGCTCTATAACGACGACGTATGCTCCTGCATCTCGGTGTTCTTCATCCGCGACGGAGCAGTGAGCGATAAGCAGGAATTCGTTTACGGCGCAGACAGGATCATAGACGAGCAGAACGTCTCGGCGTTCATCTGCGAGCTCTATCAGATAAGAGAATATATCCCCAAAAGCATTCTGCTTTCCTTCGAGCTTGACGACGGAGACAGAGAAACGCTCAGCGCATATCTCTCCGAGCGCGCAGGAAGAAAAGTAACCGTAAGAACGGCAGAGCGCGGAGACAACAAGGCGCTTTGCGATATGGTAAGAGACAATGCAGAGGAGAGGGCAAAGGCGTATAAAAACGCGGCAGAGAAGGATGAAAAGGTACTTACCCGACTCGCCGAGCTGCTCTCACTTGAGACCTACCCCGAAAGGATCGAGGCGTACGATATATCCAACCTCGGACGTGAGCATATCACCGCAGGAATGATAGTGACCGACGGCACAAGCTTCAAGAAAAGCGACTACCGTTCCTTCAAAATAACCTCGGTCAAGGATAGCACCGACGACTATGCAAGCATGCGCGAGGCAATCTCACGCCGACTCGATCACCTCGAGGACGAAAACGGCTCGTTTTCGGAGCTCCCCGACCTTATCCTGCTCGACGGCGGCAAGGGACACGTCTCGGTCGTCCGCGAGCTGCTCAGAGAAAAGGGAATAGATATCGCGGTCTTCGGTATGGTCAAGGACGATTTCCATAAAACTCGCGCACTCTGTACCGACACCGAGGAGATCAGCATCGCCAAGGAAAACGCTCTCTTCGTGTTTATCTATAAGATACAGGAGGAGGTCCACCGCTTCACCGTCTCAAGAATGGATAGCGCGAAGCGTAAGACACTCACAAGATCCTCTCTCACAAAAATAAGCGGAATTGGCGACGCCAAGGCAAAGCTTCTGCTCTCGTACTTCGGCGGTATCGGAGCGATAAAGACCGCCACCGAGAGCGAGATCGCCTCCGTTAAGGGCATCAGCGCAAGGGATGCCGCAAAAATAAAGGAATATTTCAACAATAAGGACTGATTATGATGCGAATAATAACGGGCAAGGCCCGAGGAATAAAGCTCGTAACGCTTGAGGGCGAAAATACCCGACCGACCTCGGAGCGCGCCAAGGAGGCGGTATTTTCAATGCTCCAGTTTGATCTCGAGGGCAGAGAGGTGCTCGACCTTTTTGCAGGCTCGGGACAGATGGGACTTGAGGCGGTGTCACGCGGCGCGGCAAGCGCTACCTTCGTCGACAAATCCAAGGATGCCGCCGCGGTCATATCCAAAAACATCGAGAAAACACATCTCGATTCACAGTGCCGACTTTTTACCGCCGACGTCTCGGACTATATCCGTACCGTAAGGGGCAGAAGAAGATTTGATATCGTTTTCATCGACCCACCGTATAGCCTGCGCGCCGTGCCGCCCACGCTCGAGGCGCTTTTGAGCGCAGAATTGCTCAAGCCGACCTCAATTTTGGTCTGCGAGAGCGCCGAGGAGGATATTTTTGAAAATGATCCCGACCTCGCGGCAAAATTTGAGATGATCAAGCGCGCAAAATACGGAGTCGCGCATATAACAGTCATAAAGCCCATAATTTAATCAAAAAAATCGGATTTCAGGAGAAAAACTATGAAAATAGCTCTTATCCCGGGCAGCTTCGACCCGATAACCCTCGGGCACGTGAATATTATCGAGCGCGCCTCGAAAATGTTTGATAAGGTCTACGTTGCCGTGATGAACAACGACTCCTCAAAGCACTCGGCTACATTGTCCTCAAAGAAATATATGCTTGATATCGAGGATAGGCTCGAGCTCGTGAAGCTCTCTGTCTCTCACGTGGAGAACGCCGAGCCGATCGCAAGCTCGGGAATGCTCATAGACCTTTTCGACGAGCTTGGCGCACACGCTATCGTCAAGGGGATCCGCAATGAAAAGGACCTCGAATACGAGCTCATACATGCAAAATGGAACAAGGAGCATAACGAGCGTGCCGAGACAGTATTCCTTCCTGCTGCCGAAGATCTCTGCTCGGTCAGCTCAACTCTTGTCCGTGAGCTTATCGCCGAGAAAAAATTTGATGACCTCGAAAAAATAATGCCCCCAAAAGCACTGGAATGGATAAAAAACAGGCGTTGAGTTAACATTGACTTAACAAAACTGTAGTAACATAAAATTACAAAATTTACACAAACGGAGGCAATTATGTCTAACAAGAAAAACGTACTTGCGAATATTATCATTTCGCTCGTGATCGGTGTGCTCCTCGGAACACTCCTCGTAGTGCTTTCCAGCATCCTCGACGTTTCCTTCCTTATCAAGTGGGGACTCATCGTTGTAGGAATCATCACCATCATCTCTAACATTCCCTCGCTCGTCAACGGTATTATGAACATAACCAAGCCGGCAGGTATCATCGACCTTATCTTCTCGATTCTCGGAATCGTTCTCGGTTGTATGATGATCTTTATGCAGGGAACCGTAATCACCGTTATCGTATCGGTATATCTCATCGCATTCCCGATCGTCCGCATCATTCTGGCAGGCGCAGCAGGCTGGAAGGATCAGATCAAGAAGGAATGGATCAAGATGCTCATCGGCGTATTGTTGCTCGTATTCCTTCCCGGACTTATGGCAGCGGCAGACTCCGTAGTAAGCCTTCTCATCCTCATCGCAGGCTGGGTAGTTATCGGACTTTCCGTGCTTTTCTTCGTTCTTTCTCTTGTTTCCTATATCAAGGCAGCAAAGAATACCGAGGCAGCAGCACCCATCGAGACCACCGCAGAGGAAACTCAGGCAGAATAATAACGGCGCAAAATAATATTATCAAAATCCGCAGAGAGACTTGTCTTTCTGCGGATTTTGTGTTATAATAAAAGCATAGAACCGATACCGATAAAATGGGAGGGCTTCAATGAAAAGATACCAATTAAACGACACCGACAAAAAGCTTATAGAGATCGCCCTTGACGTTTTAAGCAAGAATTTTGACGACGGCATATATAACCATACCGTAGGATGCGCGATCTTGTGCAAAAACGGCAACATCTATAAGGGCGTAAACTGTGACGGAATACACGGCTCCTGCGCCGAATACGTAACTATGGGAATTGCCATATCTGCAGGTGAAAGGGAATTCGACACTATCGTAGCTGTCCACGAAAAAGCCACCAACAGCGTGCTTTCTCCCTGCGGAAATTGCAGACAAATGCTTTATGAATATTGCCCCGACGTCAAGGTCATCGTCAACGACGAAAACGGAAATCTCATCAAGGTAAAAGCGCGAGATCTCCTGCCTTTTGCGTGGCAACCGGTAGTTTGCTGAATTATAATAGCCTTCTCCTGTGGGAGAAGGGGGACCGCTTGCGGTGGATGAGGAGTCCAAAAACAACGAGTCAAAGGACAAGGAGCCAACTGGAGAAGGCTAAGGATAGCCGTTTCTTCTGCCTGAAAAATAAAGTTCCCACAAACCGACTGTTTTGGTTTGTGGGATTTTTGTTATGTTGATTTTTTGTGTAAACATTCTGTTTTGTCCACGTCGGGTATTTTTCACCCCAAAATCGCAAAAAAATATAAAAATCTATTTACTTATGAAATAAAATGTGATATAATAATATAGTCAAAAAGAGAACGGAAGTTTCATTTTTGGAAATTCGGGAAGGAGTTACCTATGGATAGATTCAAGCTGAAAAGTGAATATAAGCCCACGGGTGACCAACCCCAGGCGATAGAGGAGCTCGTCAGAGGACTCAGAGAAGGCAAAAAAATGCAGACCCTTCTGGGTGTAACAGGCTCGGGTAAGACCTTCACTATGGCAAACGTCATAGAGCAGATCAATAAGCCGACCCTCGTCCTCGCGCACAATAAGACCCTCGCCGCCCAGCTCTGCACCGAGTTCCGCGAGTTTTTCCCCGAAAACGCCGTCGAATACTTCGTCTCCTACTACGACTATTATCAGCCCGAGGCATACATTCCGGGCAAGGATATGTATATCGAAAAGGACGCCCTCGTAAACGATGAAATAGACCGCCTGCGCCATTCCGCGACAAGCTCGCTTTTCGAGCGCAGAGACGTCATCATCGTCGCCAGCGTTTCCTGCATATATTCTCTCGGCGAGCCCGACGATTATAAGGATCTCGTCATTTCTCTGCGCCCGGGCGCGTATATGTCGCGCGAGGAGCTTATCCGCCGACTCATCGCGATAAGCTATACGAGAAACGATCTCAACTTAGTCCGTGATTCCTTCCGCGTTCGCGGAGATACCGTCGAGATAATCCCCGCAAGCATGGACAGTAAAGCCATCCGCGTCGAGTTCTTCGACGAGGAGATAGACCGCATCTCCGAGATAAATATAGTCACGGGTGAGCTTCTCCGCAGTCTCTCGTATTATCCGATCTACCCCGCAACTCACTACGCCGTTTCCGACGAAAAGCGAGATGCCGCGATCAAGGAAATATACGAGGAAATGGTAGAGCGCGCCGCCTATTTCGAGTCCGAGGGCAAGCTTATCGAGGCGCAAAGAATAACCGAGCGCGTAAAATACGATATGGAAATGCTCCGCGAGGTCGGCTTCTGCTCTGGAGTAGAGAACTACTCGAGAGTTTTGTCGGGCAGACCCGCAGGCTCGACTCCGTATACTCTGCTCGACTATATGCCCGACGATTTTCTTCTCTTCGTCGACGAGTCTCACGTAACTCTGCCGCAGGTGCGCGGTATGAGCGGCGGCGATCTCGCGCGAAAGAAAAACCTTGTGGACTATGGCTTCCGTCTGCCGTCCGCATACGATAACAGACCTCTGTTCTTCGATGAATTTGAAAACAAGCTCAATCAGACTGTATTCGTCAGTGCCACCCCCGGCGACTACGAGGCGGAATACAGCGAGCAGACCGTTGAGCAGATAATTCGCCCCACGGGTCTGCTTGATCCCGAGGTCGAGGTGCGCAAGATCGAGGGTCAGGTCGACGATCTGATGGGCGAGATACGTATAAGAGCCGAGAAGGGCGAGCGCGTGCTCGTCACCACCCTCACCAAGAAAATGGCAGAGGATCTCACCGATTATCTCGAGGGCAACGGAATAAAGGTTCGCTATATCCACTTCAATGTCGACACCATCGAAAGAATGGAGATCATCCGCGACCTGCGACTTGGCGTTTTCGACGTCCTCGTCGGTATAAACCTGCTCCGTGAGGGACTCGATATCCCCGAGGTCTCGCTCGTTGCGATCCTCGATGCCGATAAGGAAGGATTTTTGCGCGCCGAGAGATCGCTGATACAGACCATAGGAAGAGCCGCGCGAAACGCAAACGGTAAGGTCATAATGTACGCCGACACCGTCACTCGATCAATGGAGCGTGCGATCTCTGAGACCAACCGCCGCCGCAAGATCCAGGACGACTACAATAAGGCAAACGGCATAGTGCCCAAGACCGTCATCAAGGGTGTCCGCGACATTATCGACGTCGGTGTACGTGATGACGGGCAGAGCAAGACGGGCAAGGCTAAGAAGCCGAAGAAGCTCACCGCCTCAGAGCGCGAAAAGCTCATCGAAAAGCTGACCCGCGAGATGAAGGACGCCGCCCGTACCCTCGAATTTGAAAAAGCCGCCTACCTCCGCGACGAGATCCAAAAGCTCCGCGAGGGATAGGGATGCGAGCCTTCCCCAAAAACTCTAATATGGGTTCAGCAGTTGAAAAAATTATTATTTGAAGTTTTTGAAGGGTTTGGGGGACTTTTTTCAAAAAGTACCCCAAAAGAAAAAACAAAGTATGGAAAAAAACTTAGTAATCAAGGGCGCACGCGTCCACAATCTCAAAAATATAGACGTCACCATCCCGCGCGATAAGCTCGTCGTCTTGTCGGGACTTTCGGGAAGCGGAAAATCGTCGCTCGCGTTCGACACCATCTACGCCGAGGGACACCGCCGCTTCGTCGAGTCGCTGTCAAGCTACGCGAGAATGTTTCTCGGACAAATGGACAAGCCCGACGTCGACTCGATAGACGGACTTTCTCCCGCTATTTCAATAGACCAGAAGACCACCTCGAAAAACCCACGCTCAACCGTGGGCACGGTCACCGAAATATACGACTATCTGCGCCTCCTCTATGCGCGCATTGGCATCCCGCATTGTCCGATCTGCGGCAAGGAGATCAGACAGCAGACCGTCGACCAGATCATCGAAAGAATATTAAAGCTGCCCGAGGGCACTCGCTTTCTCGTAGTCGCCCCCGTAGTCAGAGCGCAGAAGGGAATGCACGAAAAGGTCTTCGAGAGTGCCAAAAAGAGCGGCTACGTCCGCGTCCGCGTCGACGGCAATCTCTACGATCTATCTGAAGAAATAAAGCTTGATAAAAACAAAAAGCACTCCATCGAGATCGTCGTCGACCGTCTCGTAATGCGCGAGGGCATCAGACCCCGCCTTGCCGACTCGGTCGAAAACGCGCTGAGCCTTGCCGACGGGCATCTTATCATCGTTCCCGTGCCGCGTGACGGCGAGGAGACCGACGGCGAGGTTCTGACCTTTTCGCAGTCCTACGCCTGCGAGGAGCACGGCATTTCCGTTGGCGAATTTGAGCCGAGAATGTTCTCGTTCAACAATCCGCAGGGCGCGTGTCCGCATTGCTCCGGACTTGGAGACACAAGACGCATATCAGTCGATCGATTGATCCCGAACAGAAAGCTCTCGCTTTCACAGGGTGCAATAAACGTAAACGGCTTCAAAACTCTCGAGGAGGAGAGCTGGAACGGACCGCTTTTCTCCGCCGTAGGCGAAAAACACGGCTTTTCGCTCGAAATGCCGATCGAAAGCTTCACCGACACGGCGTATCGCGCGTTGCTTTACGGCACGGGCGACGACACGTACGACGTGGTTCGCTATTTCGGAGGAGAATCTCACCGCAAAAATGCAAAATTCGAGGGTCTCATCCGTATGATCGAGCAAAGAATGGAATACGGTATGAACGCCGAATATTACGAGCAGTTCATAGAAGAAGCCCCCTGCGAGCACTGTAAAGGACAGCGCCTCAACCCGATGTCGCTCGCCGTCACCGTAGGAGGTCTGAATATCCACGAGCTTTGCTCACTGTCAATTCAAAAAGCACTCGATTTCGTCAACTCGCTCGAGCTGACCGAAACCGAGTATGCGATCGCGCGCGAGATCCTCAAAGAGATCAAGGCGCGCCTCGGCTTCCTTGTCAGCGTGGGACTTGAATATCTCACAATGGCAAGAAAAGCAGGCACGCTGTCGGGCGGAGAAGCGCAAAGAATAAGACTTGCCACACAAATAGGCTCGTCGCTTGTCGGCGTGCTCTATATCCTCGACGAGCCGAGCATAGGACTCCACCAACGCGACAATTCCAAGCTGATAAGCACCCTCAAAAAGCTCCGTGACCTTGGAAATACGGTCATCGTAGTCGAGCACGATGAGGAGACCATGGAGGAATCCGACTACATCATCGACGTCGGACTCGGCGCAGGCATACACGGCGGAAACATTGTCGCCGCAGGTACTCCCGACGAGATTAAACAGAGCCCCGATTCGATCACGGGAGCATATCTCTCAGGCAGAAAAAGGATCGCTATTCCCGAAAAAAGACGAGAGGGTAATGGCAAATATATCACAGTCAAGGGCGCGGCAGAGCATAACCTCAAGCATATCGACGTAAAAATTCCCCTTGGCAAATTCGTCTGTGTCAGCGGCGTTTCGGGAAGCGGAAAATCCTCGCTCGTAAACGGAATTCTGTATCCCAAGCTCGCCCACGACCTCAACCGCGCGATCGCCTACCCGGGCAAGTGCGACGGCATCGAGGGCATCGAAAATCTCGATAAGGTCATTCGCATCGACCAAAGCCCGATCGGACGCACACCGCGCTCCAACCCCGCAACCTACACAGGAGTTTTCACCGACATCAGAGATCTTTTTGCATCGACCAAGGACGCTAAGGCAAAGGGCTATGCCGCAGGCAGATTTTCCTTCAACACCAAGGGCGGCAGATGCGAGGCGTGCGAGGGTGACGGAGTTAAGTGTATAGAGATGCACTTTTTGCCCGACGTTTACGTTAAGTGCGACGTATGCAAGGGAAGAAGATACAATGCCGACACGCTTGAGGTCAGGTATAAGGGTAAAAATATCTTCGACGTTCTCGATATGACAGTCGAGGAGGGACTCAGCTTCTTCGACGGACTCCCCAAGATCTGCCGCAAGCTCCAGACACTTTACGACGTAGGCCTGGGCTATATTAAGATCGGTCAGTCCTCAACCACCCTCTCGGGCGGCGAGGCTCAGAGAGTCAAGCTCGCGACCGAGCTTGCAAAGCGTAGCACGGGTAAAACGATATATATCCTCGACGAGCCCACCACGGGACTTCACACCGCGGACGTTGCAAAGCTGCTCGAGGTGCTCCAGAAGCTCTGCGACAGCGGCAATACCGTCCTTGTGATCGAGCATAACCTCGACGTAATAAAATCCGCCGACCACATCATAGACCTCGGTCCCGAGGGCGGTGACGGCGGAGGCACGATCGTCGCGGAGGGTACACCCGAGGAGGTTGCCGAGGTGGCAGGCTCCTATACGGGACAGTACCTCAAAAAATGGCTCAACCGCTAAAAAATAACCCTGCGCGGCGAAATTTCACAAAATTTCGCCGCGCAGTAGACAAACCGACCGAAAAGTGCTATACTTAGAGCATAACAAGATAAAGAAGGTAACGAAATGATAGCCAATTATCACACTCACACTCCGCGCTGTAAGCACGCGAGCGGAAGTGAAAGAGAATTTGTCGAAAAAGCAATAGAGCTCGGCTTTTCGGAGCTTGGCTTTGCCGATCACGCGCCGATGCCTCTGCCTAAAGGACTTCACCCGACTAATTACATAACGATCGGGGAGATGCGTATGGCACTCGAGGAGACCGACGGATACGTCAACACTCTGCTCGATCTGCGCAAGGAATACGAGCGCGACATAAAAATACACATTGGCTTCGAGACCGAATATTACTCGTCCTGCTTCGATAACTTTCTCAGCTTCATCTCGGACTACCCGATAGACTATCTCATCCTCGGTCAGCATTTTGGCGAGGTCGAGACCGTTCCTCTCACGTATTACGGCGCGCAGACAAGCTCCGAGGAAAGACTTGCGGGCTACGTTGACCTCGTGATAAAGGGAATAGAGTCGGACAAAATAACCTACGTCGCGCATCCCGACCTTCTGGCGTATCGCGGCGACATAAACGTCTACGAAAGACAGATGTCGCGCCTGATAAGAAGCGCAAACGAGCACAGGGTTCCGCTCGAGCTCAATCTTTTCGGACTCTTCGAGCTCAGACATTACCCCAATTTAGCATTTTGGCAGATCGCGTCCGACATCGGCTGCGACGTTGTGTTCGGCACCGATGCGCACAGCCCCGATATGCTCCTAAAGCCCACCGCACTCAAATACGCAGAAAAGCTTGTTGAATCCTCTCCAAAGCTGAATCTCCTCGAAAAAATCCAATTCAAGCCCATAAGGTAAAGCTATGCATCCGTTCAAACATTTTCACACAATAACAAAGCATCGCCATAAGGTTATCTACCACTGCTTCAAAACTGGAATCGGCTGGCAGGGACTTTTCCACGACCTCTCAAAGTATAGCCCGACCGAATTTATCCCGGGCGCAAAATATTACCTCGGAACGAGAAGCCCCAACGAAAGAGAAAGGGAGCTTTTCGGCTATTCGCTCGCGTGGATGCACCACAAGGGCAGAAACAAGCACCATTTCGAGTATTGGGTCGATATAAACCCGACTACCAAGCGCTATGACCCTGTCCCGATGCCGCTGAGATACGTCACCGAAATGTTCTGCGACAGAGTCGCGGCTTGTAAGATATACCGAGGCAAAAATTACGCCGATAACTCCGCGCTCGACTATTTTATACGCGGAAACGCGCGCACGAAGATGCACCCTGAGACCGCGGATATCCTCGAGGAATGGTTGACGATGCTTGCAGAGAGAGGCGAGCAGGAGACCTTCGCACATATCAAAAAAGTCAACAAAAACGCACGAAAAAGAAAATAATCATCATAATATCACCTCTTGCCGAAATATAATCGGTTAAGAGGTGATGCTTTTATGAAGAAAAACTTATTTTTAAAGCTGACGGCAATTCTGCTTATGCCGTTGCTCCTTTTTTCAATCCCCAACGTGCTTGCCGCAGACACAGTCCCCGTAAACGAGACTGCCGCAGATGACACAGCTCCCGTCAAGGATACGCTTGCACTCGACTGTAAAAGCGCGATCTTGATGGAAGCAAGCACGGGAAGAGTGCTTTACGAGCAAAATGCCGACGAAGCCCTTCCTCCCGCGTCGGTCACAAAGGTAATGACTCTGCTTTTGGTAATGGAAGCCATAGAATCGGGCAAGATAAAGCTCGATGATATGGTGACTACGAGCTCCCGCGCGGCGAGCATGGGCGGCTCGCAGATCTATCTCGAGGAGGGAGAGCAGATGAGCGTCGAGGATATGATCAAAAGTGTCGTGATCGCCTCGGCAAACGACGCAGCTTGCGCGCTTGCGGAATTTGTCTCGGGAAGCGAGGAGGAATTCGTCAAGGCTATGAATACGCGTGCAAAGGAGCTTGGAATGACGAGCGCCGTGTTTGAGAATACGAACGGACTCGACGATACCGCAGAGAATCATGTCATCAGCGCGCGCGATATCGCGATCATGTCCTCAAAGCTGATAGGATACGAAAAGATTCTTGAATATAGCTCTATCTGGATGGATACCGTGCGAAACGGTGAGTTCGGTCTGACCAACACCAACCGCCTCGTCCGCTACTATAGCGGTTGCACAGGACTCAAAACAGGCTCGACATCAAAGGCGGGCTTCTGTATCAGCGCGACCGCCGAGCGAAACGGTCTGAGCCTCGTCTGTGTCATAATGGGCGCGGAGACGAGAGATATAAGAAACGCCGCCGCCACTCGCTTGCTCGATTGGGGCTTTGCCAATTATTCCGTATATACGAAAGAGGGTGAGGAGCTTGACGGCATAAGCGTGACGGGAGGAACGCAAAATACGCTCAAAGCAAAATATAACGACTTTTCGTGCGTCACAGATAAATCTCTCGCGTCAAAGATCGAGTACAAGACCGAGCTTCCCGATACAGTCACAGCTCCTATCAAGGAGGAAGAAAAAATAGGTGAGGTGGTATTCACCTGCGACGGCAAGGAAATAGGCAGAGCCGATATTATCGCGACCGAGGAGGTCAAAAAGATCGGCTATTTTGACGTTTGGCTCCGAATGCTCGGCAAATATCTGCTTAAATAGCGAAAAAATATGAAAAATCCACCTCATATACACGCAAAAGCCTATTGCAAAAGCAAAAAAAATGTGATATACTTAAATTAATAAAAAAGATATACGGAGGTTTAAAATGGCAATTAAGCTCAGTGATAAGTATCTGTCCCGATTCATCTCGGCGCACGAGTATGAAAACATCAAGCCCGCAGTAAAGGCAGCGCACAGAATGATAGCCGAAAGAAGCGGCGCGGGCAACGATTTTCTCGGTTGGATAGACCTTCCCGAAAACTACGATAAAGAAGAATTTGCAAGAATCAAGGCGGCGTCCGAAAGGATCAAAAGATCCTGCGACGTGTTCGTCGTCATCGGTATCGGCGGCTCCTACCTCGGTGCACGTGCGGTCATCGAATTCTTGAAGTCTCCCAATTACAACAATCTGAAAAAGGACACCCCCGATATCTATTTTGCGGGCTGTGATATAAGCGCGGTTTCTCTTGCAGAGCTCGTCGAGATCTGCGAGGGCAAGGACGTCTGCATCAACGTTATTTCAAAGTCGGGCACGACCACAGAGCCGGCAGTAGCCTTCAGAGTCTTCCGCGAAATGCTTGAAGCAAAGTACGGCAAGGAGGGCGCAAGAGAGAGAATCTTCGTCACGACAGACCGCGCGAGAGGTACGCTCAAGGGCTTCTCCGACAAGGCGGGCTACGAGACCTTCGTGGTTCCGGATGACGTCGGCGGTCGCTTCTCGGTGCTCACCGCAGTAGGACTTCTGCCCGTTGCAGTTGCAGGCGTAGATATCGACGCGCTTATGCAGGGAGCCAACGACGCGAGAGTAGCTTATAGCTGCGAGGACATTGAAAAGAACGACGCTTATAAGTACGCGGCGATCAGAAATATCCTTTACCGCAAGGGAAAGGTCACCGAAATACTCGTAGGCTACGAGTCATACTCGAGAATGCTCAACGAGTGGTGGAAGCAGCTCTATGGCGAGAGCGAGGGCAAGGATAACAGAGGAATTTTCCCCGCATCCGTAATTTTCTCCACCGATCTCCATTCTCTCGGTCAGTTCATCCAGGAGGGCAACAGAAACCTCTTTGAAACCGTTATCTCGGTTGAGGACAACGGCATAGAGTTCAAGATCCCTCACGATCCCAACAATATCGACGGACTCAACTTCCTCTCGGGAGTAGATCTCAATAAGGTCAAAAAGACCGCAATGCAGGGAACCCTGCTTGCCCACGTGGACGGAGGCGTGCCCAATATCCTCATCGAAATGAAGGACAGAAGCGCGTATTCTCTTGGCTACCTTATCTACTTCTTCGAGATAGCCTGCGCGCTCTCGGGATATATGCTCGGAGTCAATCCCTTCGACCAGCCCGGAGTAGAAGCATATAAGAAAAATATGTTTGCGCTTCTCGGAAAGCCCGGATATGAGGAGCTCCGTGCCGAGCTTGAAGAAAAATTAAAATAATTTCGCATAAATTTTTGTATACCACTTGCAAAAATCTGTAAGATATGCTATAATATACCCAAGATATTCAAAGTTTTATATGAATCTTAAAAATACATTTTCCGCATAGGCGGCAGGAAGGAGCCATTTATGGTTAAACTTATCATCGGCGTTAAGGGAACAGGCAAGACTAAAACACTCATTTCCATGGTAAATGAGGCAGCTGCAAAGACAGAGGGAACCGTTGTATGTATCGAAAAGGGAGTAGGTCTCCGCTTCGACATCAGCCACACCGTACGTCTTATCAATACTAACGAGTATCTCGTATTCGATGCAGAGGCTCTGTACGGATTCGTTGCAGGTATTCTTGCAAGCAACCACGACGTTACCGATCTCTTCATAGATTCCGCGCTCAAGATCGCGAACAACGATATCGCAGGCTTCGAGGCATTCCTCAAGGAAGTTGACGAGCTCACAAACAAGATCGGCGTAAACGTAGTTATTACGTCCTCTATTCCCACAGAGGAAGCAAGCGATACCGTAAAGAAGTATCTTTGATAGAAAACAGTTGGTGCCCCATCGGCAATCTTTTGGCTTGCAATGGGTCAGACCGAATTTTGAGGGGTGCAGGCAGCTTTGTTTGCGCCCCTGAATTTTATTTTGAATGTTAAACGGAGAAGAAAGATGAATACTAAGGTTCTTAAAATACTCGCGGATAACGCACGCTGCTCGATAGAGGATATAGCAACTATGACGGGGCTTTCACTCAAGGAGGTCACCGACGAGATAGGAGAGCTCGAGGCGGCAGGACTTATAAGAGGATATAAGGCGGTTATCGATTGGGAAAAGCTCGACAACGCCTCTGTTTCCGCGCTTATTGAGCTTAAGGTAATTCCTCAAGACAGATTCGGCTTTGAGAATATTGCCGAAACTATAATGAAATATAAAGAGGTCGAGACCGTCTATCTTATGTCGGGCTCGTACGACCTTTGTGTCATCGTAAAGGGCAAGACCTTCCAGGAGGTCGCGAGATTCGTAGCCAAGGAGCTTGCAACCATGCGCGAGGTGACCTCTACCGCAACGCATTTTGTCCTCCGTCGCTATAAGGAGCTTGACGTAGAGCTTGTGGACGGAGAGCAGGACGACAGAGGTGCTTATTCCTTATGATAGATTATGGCAAGGTACTCAATCCCACGGTCGTTAACGATATAAAGCCGTCGGGAATAAGAAAATTTTTCGATATTGCCGCAGGTATGGAGGGCGTCATCTCACTCGGAGTTGGCGAGCCGGATTTTCCTACTCCGTGGCATATAAGACGAGAGGGAATCAAGTCCCTTGAAAACAGTAAAACGAGGTACACGTCGAATGCGGGTCTTATCGAGCTTAGACGAGAGATCTGCAATTATGTCTCGCGCCGTTACGGTGTTGAGTACGCGGCAGACAGCGAGGTGCTGGTCACGGTTGGCGGAAGCGAGGGAATAGACGGAGCTATCCGCGCGATTGTTGCCCCGGGCGACGAGGTCATTATCCCTCAGCCCAGCTTCGTGTGCTATGAGCCGATAGTCAGACTTGCAGGAGGCACTCCCGTTATTATTGAGCTTAAGGCGGAAAATCAGTTCCGCCTCACCGCAGAGGAGCTCCGCGGCGCAATAACCGATAAAACAAAGCTTCTGGTCTTTCCTTTCCCCTGCAACCCCACGGGCGCAGTTATGGAAAAGGAGGACGTCGAGGCTATTGCCGAGGTGCTGAGAGACACAAGCATCTGTGTGCTCTCCGACGAGATATATTCCGAGCTGACCTACGGCGGTAAGAGCCACGTCTCTATCGCATCGGTGGAGGGAATGAGAGAGAGGACTATCCTGATAAACGGATTTTCCAAGAGCTATTCGATGACGGGCTGGAGAATGGGCTATGCCTGCGCTCCCGCACCTATAATCGCGCAGATGACCAAGATACACCAGTTTGCGATCATGTCCGCGCCTACGACCTCGCAGTATGCAGCGATCGAAGCGCTCCGAAACGGAGACGACGACGTTACAACGATGGTTGCCGAGTACGATATGCGCCGCAGACTTATGGTAAACGGCTTCAATAAAATCGGCATGGATTGCTTCGAGCCGAAGGGAGCTTTTTATTGCTTTCCGTCAATAAAGCGCACAGGAATGACGAGTGAGGAATTTTGCGAGGAGCTGCTTCGCTCCAAAAAGGTCGCCGTCGTGCCGGGAAGCGCGTTTGGAAGGAGCGGAGAAGGCTTCGTCCGAGTCTCGTATTGCTACTCTACGGACCATATAAAAGAGGCACTTTCAAGAATAGAGGAATTTTTGCGGGAGATCTGAGCTTTGAGGCTGAAACAGCCTTATTGAAGTCTTACCGACAAGAATGAATATTCACACAAATATACACAAAATATTCAAAAGCGCAGGCCTGTCACAGTCGGCGCTTTTGACGGAGTTTTTGATGAAATTGGATGAAAACAAAAAAGCATTAAGAAAAAACCTGTATCTGTTTACAGCGGTCGCGTTGGCGGTTATCTACTCGCTCAACGAGCTCGTCGTGTCGCCTGTATATACCGCTGTGATAAGCAATATAATGTATGACGGATCTGCCCTGATCGATATTCTGTACTACCTTCGAAGATTACTCGATCTTGTTGCCGTCGCCGCGGCGTACGCGGTGATGATCTACGGAATATACCGCTTCACGCTCTCGGACTTCAAGGGCAGTGTTGGAATATTTATAGGGGCAACTCTGTATAAATATGCACTGTCTGTGATAGTTGGCTGGTTCAATAACGGAAGTGTGCCAACGACCTGGCCGATCGACGTTTTCAACCTGCTGTTGAATAGCGCCCTCGAGATTTTGCAGCTCGTGATCGTACTCGCTATTGTCTCGGGTATGATATCTCGTCATTGGAGAGCGGTTGAGTATTGCAAAAAGATCGCCAGAGAAGACATTATCCCCGAGATACTTCCTCTCAAAAAGCTTTACGGAAAAGAGAACTGTCTGCTCAGATCGGTGCTTGCAAGCTCGCTTGTAATACTGTTCAGACTCCTTATAACACAAGCAGTCAACGACATTTTGACTATCGAAAAGATCACAGATCCGTGGCTTATGATAGTTGCCTATCTTGCCAGCGTCGTGCTTGGAGTGATATGCTATTTCGTTATGTACGTCACGCTCAATTTCTGCTCGGACAAGCTCGAAAACGCTTGTAATAAAAGGGAAAATCCCGCTGCGGAGTAAGAAACAGCACCTAATAATCCCTAAATAATCACAATAGTGAGCCTAAATCAATTTGATGCCCGAACACAACAATAAAAACGGTCAGCTTCTGGCCGTTTTTATCTTTTTTGTAAATTCTTCCAAAAACGCCCCGCAAAATGCAAAAAAAGCCTTATATAATTTGAAAAACCCCTTGACTTTGCCGTGTGTTTTTTGTTATAATAAATATATATAGGCTTTATTATTTAAAAATAAACAGAGCACGGACACGTGCAATCAAAAAAGAGCCAAAAAACGCAGGAAGGAACTTGACTGATATGAAAAACATAAGCAGAAACCTTACAATGCTTTGCGATTTTTACGAGTTGACTATGAGCAACGGATATTTCAAGTGCGGCATCAAGGATAAGACCGTTTATTTCGACGTCTTTTACCGCGATAATCCCGACGGCGGCGGATATGCCGTGGTCGCCGGACTTGAGCAGATAGTCGAATATATCAACGACCTTCACTTTGACGAGGACGATATAGCATATCTCCGCTCGAAGAACTGCTTTGACGAGGAATTCCTCGAGTATCTCCGCACCTTCAAGTTTACAGGAGATATCTGGGCAATACCCGAGGGAACCGTGGTTTTCCCCGGCGAGCCCTTGATGACGGTCAGAGCAAAGGCGATCGAGGCTCAGTTCATCGAGACCTACATCCTTATGATCATCAACCACGAATCGCTTATCGCAACTAAAGCGGCACGCCTTACCCGCGCGGCGAAGGGAAGACTTGTCAGCGAGTTCGGCTCGCGCAGAGCGCAGGGCGCGGATGCGGCGATACTTGGAGCGCGTGCGGCGTATATAGGAGGCTGCGATGCAACTGCCTGCACGATAACCGATGAGGTCTTTGGTGTTCCCGCAACGGGAACTATGGCACACTCATGGGTGCAGATGTTTGATACAGAATACGAGGCTTTTAAGACCTATTGCGAGATATATCCGAATAACGCGACGCTTCTTGTAGATACTTATAACGTTATAGAATCGGGTATTCCGAACGCGATAAAGGTCTTTAACGAGGTGCTCAAGCCTCGCGGAATTACCAAGTGCGGCATCCGTATCGACTCGGGAGATATTACCTATCTTTCCAAGAAGTGCCGCAAGATGCTTGACGCTGCGGGCTGGACCGAGTGCCGTATCATCGTATCTAATTCGCTTGACGAATATATAATCCGCGAGCTTATAAGACAGGGCGCGGAGATCGACGGCTTCGGCGTTGGCGAACGACTTATCACCGCAAAGAGCCATCCCGTTTTCGGTGCGGTATATAAGCTTTGTGCGGTCGAGGACGAAAACGGCGAGATAAAGCCCAAGATCAAGATCAGTGAGAACGTGGGTAAGATCACCACTCCTCATTTCAAGAAGATATACAGACTGCGTGGCAGGGATACAGGCAAGGCAGAGGTCGATCTCATCTGTCTTTACGACGAGGTAATCGACGAGAGCAAGCCCATCGAGGTCTTCGATCCCGAGCACACCTGGAAGCGTAAGACTATTGAAAGCTTCACTGCTACCGAGCTGCTCGTTCCGATATTCAAGGACGGCAAGCAGGTATACGAGCTACCCTCGTTGAATGAGATAAGAGAACATCGCGCAAGGGAAATAGAGGGCATGTGGGAGGAAGTAAAGCGCTTTACCAATCCTCATAACTATTACGTAGACCTCTCCGAAAAGCTTTGGGGCATAAAGAACGATATGCTCAAGGCAGGCGCTAATTCAAACAAGACCGTAAAATAATGCCGATCTGCTTTTTGTGAGGGCTTTGAAATCGGCGGTCAACGATAACTGACAGAAAGGGTCAAAAGATGCTTCAGAACATACATTTATCGATATCGTTATGGGACAATATAGTTAAATTGTTCAAGGACTACGTATGGTTTTCGGTATCGCAGATAACTATCGTGGACGTGATAGATATTGTACTGCTTTCGAGCTTGATCTATATCGTCTACAAGTTCATAAGAGACAGGCATGCGGGCAGAGCCGTTATAGGTCTCGGCTTGCTGGTGCTTCTCTACGTTATAAGCGACGTTTTCGATATGGTGGCTATAAACTCTATCCTCCGTAACTTCTATGCGGTCGGTATCATAGCGCTTTGCATACTCTTCCAGCCCGAGCTGAGAGACGTTCTCGAGGAATTCGGTGCGACGACCTCGGACAACATCAAGAGGATCAGAAGCCGCCACGTTACCGATGACGAAAGGATACTTCACGACGTCAACGAGATCTGTAAGGCAGCCTTCGACCTTTCGGGAAAGGGCGAGGGTGCGCTTATCGTCATTGAAAGGCAGGGAACTCTGCGCAATCAGATGTCGGAGGGTACTCCGATCGACGCGGTCGTGTCGCATCAGCTGCTTTGTAATATTTTCGTTAATAAATCTCCGCTTCACGACGGTGCGGTCATCATCAGAGATGGCAGAATCGTCTGCGCGTCCAGTAAGTCAAAGACCATCGCGGAGAACGGACCTATGGTCGAGGGTCTCGGCACAAGACACCGTGCCGCGCTCAAGATAAGTGAGGTCAGCGATGCCATAGTCGTTGTGGTTTCGGAGGAGACCGGTACTATATCGGTTGCTAACAATAAGCTTCTCAAGAGACATTACGAAAAGGAAAGCGTGCACAAGTCGGGAGATTTGAAGGACGACCTTTTCAAGCTCATTACGGGACGTACCGTTGCCGAGAGCACTTCGGGCAAGAGCTCGGGTGTGGGTGATAAAAAGCCCAACGGCACGGAGAAAGACGAGAATGGAGGTGCGGATAAGGAATGAAAAAGAAGTTCAGCTTTATTAGCGATCCTAACGGGGAAAAGAACGGATCGATAGTAGTTGATAAGGCAAAGAGGAAAAACCTCGACCTCGGAGCAAGACTGGTCTGCCTCCTTATAGCGTTGCTTATCTGGATCTATATGGTCAACGTCAACGTTGTTGATAACACCGAGACGGTGACTCTCAATATCAACGTGGTTGGAGCGGATATTCTCGGCGCTAACGAAAATATGATGATATACGGTATGGACAAGGGAACCGTTACCGTTACGGTCAAGGGCTCTAACAGAGAGCTGAAAAAGCTGATCGCATCCGAATTTAATGCCACCGTGAACGTCAGCGATATATCCGATAGCGGAAAGCACGTGCTTCCCGTGACGGTTCAGATCCCTGCCGGTGTGAACGTAAGTGTGGTATCGAAGGATTTTGACAACGTGACCATTTATTCCGATTTCGTTCTCTCCAAAACCGTGCCCTTTGACACCTTCTACGGCAACGCGATCATGCTTCCCGAGAGCGAGGGCGTTTACACGGTTGAAAAGTCACTTGACGCTATCGAGATCACGGGTCCAAAGACTCTTATCGATACGATCGAGTCTGCAAAATACTGTATTGAGGGCGATATTCAGCTTGGCAAGACCTTTTCAAACTGCTCTGTCCTGTTCTGTGACAGGAACGGAGATTTCGTGGTTCACGATACCAATCTTATCTCGTATCTTACCGAGAATATCGTTGTCGACGTTGTTGTGACGGGTAAGAAAACTATACCGCTCTCTGTAAGTGCGCCGAATCTTGAGACGGGAGCATGGTTTGTAACTATGAGCACCGAATCGGTTACGGTCTACGGAGATCCCGAAACACTTGCGGGGGTCAACGGCTATGAGATCGTGCTTGACGACGTGACTATCGGACAGACCGTGGAGATCGTTTTGTCTGATGCGAATCTTGACGAGGGTGTTACCTTCGGTGAAAATCCCATCACCGTATACGTTCAGATAGTTGCTACGGGCGAGACGAGTGAATAATGAGTAAATTATCTTACGTTTTTGGAGGAATTGCCTTACCCTTCTCGCAGGAACCCTCCGACGCGCTTCGTGCGGTGGAGAAAAAGCTGAGAGGGGTGGGGATCTCCCCCGAAAAATGCAAATTAGCGATCTGCAAAAAGTCGGTTGACGCGAGGCACAAGGACGATATCAAGCTGATATATTCGGTTTTGGTAAGCTCCGAGCAGCTTTCGCAAAAAGAGGGCGACCGTATCTTAAAGCTTGGTGCGAGGGCGGTGGAGAACAAAGACCTTGAGGTCAAGCTCGGGAACGAGACGATGCAGAAAAGACCGCTTGTGGTTGGAATGGGCCCTGCGGGTATGTTCTGCGCGCTGATCCTTGCCGAGAACGGATACAAGCCGATAATTATCGATCGCGGAGACAAGGTTGCCGACAGAGTTGCGGCGATGGAGCGGTTTTATTCGAAGCATATTCTCGACACCGAGTCGAATATTCAGTTTGGCGCAGGCGGAGCGGGTACGTTTTCGGACGGAAAGCTTCTGACGAGGATCAACGATCCCAAATGCTCCTACGTGCTCGAAGCTCTCGTGAAATTCGGTGCGCCCGAGGAGATAACCGTAAAGGCGAAGCCGCACGTTGGCACGGACGTTTTGAGAACCGTTGTCGATAATCTGCTTGCGCATATCGAAAGGCTTGGCGGTGAGGTCATTTACCGCTGCAGGCTGACGGGAATTCACGAAAGAGACGATGGGCTTGTCGAGGTCTCGACGAGCAAGGGAGATTTTCTTGCATCGTCTGTCGTGCTTGCGCTCGGTCACAGCGCGCGAGATACCTACCGCACGCTGATCGAGAGTCAGTTTGATATAATTCCGAAGCCGATTTCGGTAGGAGTACGAATAGAGCATAAAAAAAGCTTTATCGAGGAAGCTTTGTACGGACGTTTTGCGGGCGAGCCTGCTTTGGGCGCTGCCGAATACGCACTTTCAGATACTCGCGGATCCCGAGGAGTTTACACCTTCTGCATGTGTCCCGGCGGCGAGGTCGTCGCGGCGGCAAGCGAGGAGGGCGGAGTAGTCGTTAACGGAATGAGTCATTTTGCCCGTGACGGCGAAAATTCAAACTCCGCGGTTGCGGTTTCGATCGGGGTAGAGGATTACGAGGCAATAGACGGAAGTCTTGCTCTCGGAGCGATAGAATTTCAAAGACGGATAGAGCGCCGCGCATTTGCGGCGGGGGGAGGCGGTTATGCCGTGCCCGTACAGACCGTTGGAGATTTTATGAGTGGAAAAACGGGCAGTGAGCCGAGCTCAGTCCTGCCGACATACATGGGAGGCAACAACTTCAAGGTCGCATCTATGGATGAAGTGCTGCCGCCATTCGTTTGTGAATACTTGCGCTATGGCCTTGCCTCATTTGACAAAAAAATAAAAGGATTTGCCTTGGATCCCGCGCTTTTATCGGGTGCGGAGACGAGGACCTCATCTCCGCTGAGGATGTTGCGCGGAGAGGATATGAGAGCCATTGGTAAAAAGAGCATTTATCCCTGTGGGGAGGGTGCGGGATATGCCGGTGGTATTACGAGCGCCGCGGTTGACGGCGTTAAGGTGGCGATGGCTATCGCCTCAAGATTCAAGCCGTTTGATTAAGCGGCTATTGATAAGATCTTTTTTCAGATTGCCGAGATCACTTTTCGGCAATCTGACCTGATTTTTGTAAATAATTTTTGGTTATATATAGTTTTGGAGTTGAAATGAATTTAAGTGAAAAGAAAAAGGTCTGGTCGCTGAGGTACACGTCGGGAAATGCTGACGTTGATCGCGCGATCGGGGCTATCGCGGCGGAAAACGGTATATCCGAGGTCTCGGCGAAGCTTATATACAACAGAGGATACAGGACCGCCTCGTCGGTCGAGAGCTTTTTGTCTCCGTCGATCGAAAGAGCACACGATCCGTATCTGATGAAGGATATGGACAAGGCGGTCTGCCGCATTAACGAGGCGCTTGAGAGGGGAGAGAAGATAACCGTTTACGGCGATTACGACGTGGACGGTGTTACCGCGGTGACGATGATATATCTCTATCTGAAGTCGCGCGGGGCGGATATTGATTATTATATTCCCTCGAGAAGCAAGGAGGGCTACGGTCTTTCGACTATGTCCCTTGAAAATCTGAAAAAATCGGGCACGGAGCTGATAATAACCGTTGATACGGGTATTACGGCGAACGCGGAGGCGGATTATGCACGCGAGCTGGGAATGGAGATGGTCATAACCGACCACCACGAGTGTCACGCGGAGCTTCCCGTTGCCTGTGCGGTAGTAAATCCCCACAGACCCGATTGCAGCTATCCCTTCAAGGAGCTGGCAGGAGTTGGCGTAGTTTTTAAGTTGATCTGTGCTTGTGAGATCAGCCGTTGCGAGTGCGAGGACAAAATCGCGTGTATTGAGCGTGTATTTGCGGAATATTCCGATCTTGCGGCTATCGGCACGGTTGCCGACGTTATGCCGCTAATCGATGAAAACAGAATAATAGTCAAGAGAGGACTTGCAGAGCTGTCGGAGACCGAGAGGACTGGTCTTTCGGCGCTTATCGAGGCGGCGAGCACACCGTCCGGCAACACGCGTCCTGCCGTTGGAGAGCCTGAAAAGGCGAAAAAGAAGAAGATGAGTGCGGGCTTTATCGGCTTTGCGCTTGCGCCGAGAATCAACGCGGCGGGAAGGATCAGCTCGGCGCAAAAGGCGGTTGAGCTTCTGCTTGAGGAGGATAAGGCGAGGGCTGCCGAAAAGGCTGACGAGCTTTGTCAGATAAATCTCAGGCGTCAAAAAGAGGAGAACGCTATTGCCGAGGCTGCATATAAGACGATCGAGGAGAAGCACGATTTTGAGAATGATCGCGTTATCGTGCTTGACGACGACACCTGGCAGCAGGGAATTATCGGTATAGTTTCCTCGAGGATCACCGAAAAATACGGTCTGCCCTCGATACTGATCTCGTTTGACGGTGCGACGCGCGGATACAGCAGTCTCGACGACGTTGGAAAGGGCTCGGGACGCTCTATAAAGGGAATGAATCTCGTTGGCGCGCTCGATTATTGCCGCGATCTACTCGTCCGCTTCGGCGGTCACGAGCTAGCGGCGGGGCTTTCGGTTATGAGATGCAATCTCGACGAGTTCAGAAAGAGGATCAACGAATATGCAAGAGAGCATCTGACTGAGGACCTTTCCTGTATCAGATACGATGTCGATTGCGAGATACTTAGCGAAGAGATCGAGCTGTCTTTGGCTGAAGAACTCGCGGTATTGGAGCCCTTTGGAGTTGCAAACCCCACTCCTGTATTTTTGGTTAAGGGGCTTACGCTCAACAAGGTCATTTCGATGGGCGCGGGTAAGCACTCGAAGCTGCTTCTCGGCTCGGGAAATCGCAGTATTCAGGCGGTCTGCTTCGGTGTTCCCGCATCGACGGTCGAATTTTACCCCGGCGAGAAGATAGATCTGATCTGTCAGCTCAATGTGAACGAATTCAGAGGCGTATCGACGGTGCAGCTCGTCGTTCAGGATATGAAGCTTTCCGATGAATGTGAGGACGGGTACAGTCAAGAGCAGCGGAGATATATTGAGATCCTTGACGGCGCGAGCTTTTCGTGTGATGAGGATATTCTGCCGACAAGAGCCGATATAGCCGAGCTTTACCGCTTTTTCAAGCGTGAAAATATGAGCGGACACACGTCGTTTACCTACAGAATGCTCCGCTCGCAGCTTTACGAGAATTCGCGCATCAACATAAGCTATCCTAAGCTTCGTTTCGCGATAACTATTCTTGGAGATATGAATGTTTGCGGTGTTTGTGACGAGACCGAGGATACGGTTTCGGTAGAGGTATACAAAAACGCCGCGAAGACGAATATTGAAGCATCCGAGACCTATAAGCGACTTTGCGATCAGTGCGGCGCTTAAGGTCAAAATAAAAAATTTATTATAGGGCTCTTCCGCAACAGTGGGGGAGGCACGGGATTTTTATGGACAATAACACAGCACAAACTAATGATTTTACAGCCAAAACTCTGATCGATCTGCTCAGAGTCACGGGGAAAAATTACGATCTTGAAAAGATCCAGCGAGCTTACGATTATGCGGCATCTCTCCACGTCGGACAGTTCCGCGCGAGCGGAGAGCCGTATATCTCGCATCCCTTGGCAGTTGCGGAGATAGTTGCTAGCCTTGAGCTTGACACCGATTCGATATGCGCGGCTTTGCTTCACGATACGGTTGAGGATTGCTCCGATAAGACCGATATCAAGGAGATCCAGAAGCTTTTTGGACCCGAGGTGGCTTTGCTTGTCGACGGTCTTACCAAGCTGGTCTATTTTGAGATCGAGGATAAGGAAGAGCAGCACATCGAAAACCTCAGAAGAATGCTGCTTGCGATGTCAAAGGACGTTCGAGTCATCTTTATCAAGCTTTGTGACAGACTTCACAATATGAGAACTCTTGATGCTAAAAAGGAGAACAAGAGAAGACTCACTGCACTTGAAACGATGCACGTATACGCTCCGCTCGCTCACCGACTCGGTATGCAGAAGATCAAGCAGGAGCTTGAAAATCTCAGCCTTCAGCATCTTGATCCTATCGGATATAACGAGGTAAGAAACGATATTGAGGGCAAGTACGGAAAGAGTCTCAATCTGATAGAGCATATCCGCGCTATTATTTCAGACAAGCTCAATGAGAACGGTATTCACTTCTATCTTGAGGGAAGAATAAAGACGGTTTACAGTGTGTACAAGAAGATGTACAACCAGAACAAGAGCTTCGACGAGATATACGATTTTTACGCTTTGCGTATTATCGTTGATACCGAGCTTGAGTGTTACGCTACGCTGGGTATCATTCACGAGATGTTTAACTCGCTTCCCGGACGCTTTAAGGATTACATTTCTACGCCGAAGCCGAATATGTACCGATCCCTGCACACCACCGTGCTTGGACGCGAGGGTATTCCTTTCGAGGTTCAGATAAGAACGAAGGAGATGCATCATATTGCGGAATACGGTATCGCGGCGCACTGGAAGTACAAGTCGGGCGCATCCTCGAAGGAGGATATGGATAAAAAGCTTGAATGGATCTCACGTCTGATCGAGACCGAGGACGGCACTCGCGATCCCGATGAGTTTATGGATGCTATCAAGACCGATATTCTGCACGATGAGGTGTTTGCGTTTACGCCTAAGGGAGATATAATTCCTTTGCCTCAGGGAGCTACCGTTATAGATTTCGCTTATGCGATACATTCGGCGGTCGGAAACAAGATGATAGGCGCGAAGATCAACGGCATGATCGTGCCGATTGACCGCACGGTGCAGAACGGTGAGATCGTTGAGGTGCTTACGTCTTCAAGCACCAAGGGACCGAGCCGCGACTGGCTGAATATCGTCAAGACGAGCGAGGCAAGGTCGAAGATAAGGCAGTGGTTCAAGAAAGAATCGAGACCTGAGAACATTGTGCTCGGTCGCGCAATAATCGACGGTGAGTTCAAAAAGCACAACGTCAAGCTCACCGACCAGCAAAAGAACGATATGGTCGCCGCAGTCGGACAAAGGATCGGATTTGCGAGTGCGGACGATCTTTATAATACCGTCGGATACGGCGGAGTGCCGCTTAACAAGATCGCGAACAAGCTCAAGGAGGAGATCTCGAAGCTGAACGTGGTGAACGTTGAGCCTGCCCCCGTTACAGAGGAGACGATGGTTCAGAAGAGCCAGAAGCCCAAGCATCTCAAGTCGAACGGCGGTATCGTCGTTGACGGTGAGGCGGGCTGTCTTGTCAAGTTTGCAAAGTGCTGTAATCCCTTGCCCGGAGACGACGTTGTCGGATTCGTTACCAAGGGCTACGGTATATCGATACACAAGAAGGACTGCCCCAACGTTATCGAGGGTATGAAGAACGACGAAAACAAGGATCGCTGGAAGGTAGCTTATTGGGAGGAGCAGGATAACGGATCCTCCAGAAGCGTTTACGAGGCGTTGCTTCAGCTCTTTACAGAGGACAGAGTCGGTATGCTTGCAGATATTGCGGTTGCGCTTGCCGATATGAAGGTTTCTATTCTTCAGGTCAATTCGCAGAAGAGAAACAATGGCAGATGCATAATCACTCTTAAGATAAGCTGTAAGAATATAGAGCATTACGATTCTATCGTTTCGAGATTGCGCTCGCTGAACGGTGTTGAGAGCGTAGCGAGAGGCTTCTCGTGATCGGTTTAAAAGTTTTGAGTAAAGGATTTGACGGATAATGAAGGCAGTATTGCAAAGAGTAAAGCGCGCAAGCGTCAGTGTTGACGGACAGGTCGTCGGAGAGTGCGCGGAGGGATTGATGATCCTTTTGGGCGTCGCGAACGGCGACACCGAGGAGGATGCGAGGCTTCTGGCGACCAAGATATGTAATTTGAGAATATTCTGCGACGAGAATGACAAGATGAATCTTTCGGTCAAAAACATTGACGGCGAGGCGCTCATTATCTCTCAGTTTACCTTGATGGCTAATTACAAGCACGGCAATCGCCCCGATTATCTTGAATCGGCTCCTCCTGCCGAGGCTGACAGACTTTACGAATATTTCAAGGGACTTATGGCTGCCGAGCTGCGCCACGTTGGTTGCGGCGTGTTCGGCGCACATATGGAGGTAAGTCTTATCAACAATGGCCCCGTTACTATAGTTATGGATAGCGAGGTGCTCAAAAAGAAAAAGGCATAAGAGAGTACTCTTTGCCATCGTGTGACCCTTTAAAATACACGGATCGTGCAGGCAGTGCCTGCAGGGAAGGACAACAGGAAAATGAAACTTAACATAAGCGGTAATATAAACGCGTATTACGTTCAGACCCTTTGTATGATATTTTTCCCCGGGGAAAAGTTTTCGGACAAGGCTATATCTGACCCCGAGGTAGCGTCGCCCGAGCTGACGCTTTCGCTCGAGGAGTCGGAGACCGGAGTCAAGGTATGCGCAGAGTTGACGCTTGAGGAAAAATATGCGAATTGCGAAAAGGTTTATCCTATTCGCGATGATATTACGTACGATAGACTTAAAAAGATCGCCGTTGGCGACGCGGTGCTGTCGGTCTGCAGCGAGGTCATAGGCTACAGACCCTCTTGGGGAATGCTTGTCGGAGTTCGTCCCTCGAAGGTGGCGACCGAGCTTTTCGCCACGGGAATGTCGAAGACCAAGGTCAAGAAGGCGTTGGTTAACGATTATTTCGTTATTCCCAAAAAGGCGGCGCTTGCTACCGAGGTCGCACTCAATGAGGCGGAGCTGGTTCAGAAGGTCGATCCGAAGGCCTGCAGCGTATATATTTCTATACCTTTTTGCCCGACGAGATGCGCATATTGCTCTTTCGTATCATATACTTCGAAAAAGCTGCTTTCTACGATACCCGACTATCTTGTCGCACTTGGCAGAGAGATCAACAAGACCTTTGACACCATCAAGGAGCTTGGTCTTTCGGTAAAGACTATATACATAGGCGGAGGAACGCCCACGATACTTGACGAGGTTCAGCTTGCCTGGCTTTTGTCGGTGGTAGAGGAGAATATCGACGTTTCAACCGTGGAAGAATATACTCTTGAGGCAGGCAGACCTGATACCATTACCGAGGGAAAGATGCGCGTGGCTATGGCGCACGGTGTCAACCGTATCAGTGTCAATCCGCAGACGCTCAACGACGACGTTTTGCGCATCATTGGTCGCTCGCATACGGCAGACGACTTCCTGCGAGCTTACGATATTGCCCGTAATTCAGGAATTGAAAATATAAACACCGACGTTATCACAGGACTTCCCGGTGACAAATTCGCAAGCTTTTCGGCTTCTTATGACAAGATCGTTTCGTTGCGCCCCGAGAACATCACGGTGCACACCTTCAGTGTAAAGAAGGCGAGCGATGCGCTCAAGAATTTCAGTCACATCTACTCGGTGCGCGGCGGCGACGTTGGAAAGTGCGTTGACTACTCGCAGATCAAGGCGCAGCACGAGGGCTATCAGCCCTACTATATGTACCGCCAGAAGAACACGGTCGGCAACTATGAAAACGTCGGCTTTGCTCTTGACGGCAAAAAGGGACTTTACAACATTTATATGATGGAGGAGCTTCACTCGATATTTGCCGCAGGCGCGGGTGCGGTGTCGAAATTCGTTGACATTGCGCCGAAGGGTGATGAAAAGAGAACGATTGAAAGATTTTTCAATCAGAAATATCCTTACGAGTATCTCGCGGAGGACAAGACCGAGGAAAAGCTCAACGCAGCGCGTGATTTCTATATCAAGCACGGACTTGTATAAACGGTCGTCTATTGCATCTTTGTTGATTTTACTGTGATCGTTTAAGCTGCTCCAAGCGCTTATTTTCAGATATATGGAGGAAAATATGGAAACTAACAAGGGCATTAACAAGCAAGGATTTGCAAAAATAAACGAGGATTTTATCGCTCAGTGCGATAGGGAATTTGAGATATTGCTCGCGGAGTCGGTCAAGACTCTTTGCCAGAAGAACAGCTCGAGAGTGCTCGGCTTGACGGGTCCTACCTGCTCGGGAAAGACAACTGCGGCAAATAAGCTTCTGGCTTATCTCGGTGACGAGCAGAAAAGAGTTATAACCGTTTCTCTCGACGATTTTTTCAAGGATCAGTTTTCGCGCAGCAGTCTTGTCGGAGCTGACCCCGAAAAGCTTGACTTCGATTCGCCTGATACGCTTGATACCGAGCTGCTCGGCAGCTTTGTTGACGAGCTTTTCTCAAAGGGAAGAGCCAAGAAGCCGATATTTGATTTTGTCAGCGGCGACAGAAGCAGATGGGTCGACGTTGAATTTGATGACGACGATATTCTGCTCTTTGAGGGAATTCAGGTGCTTTATCCGTCGGTTTTGTCGGTTATCGAGGCACACGGGGGTGCTGTTCTCGGCGTAAGACCCGAGAGCCCGATCGAAATAGGCGGAGTCGTATTCGAGCCTGATTTTATAAGGCTTTGCCGCAGACTCGTTCGCGACAGTAATTTCCGCGGTGCATCTCCCGAATTTACGCTCGGACTCTGGGAGAGCGTGAGAAGAAACGAGGAGACCAATATTTTCCCGTATATGCACAGATGTGACGTTAAAATAGACACCACTCTTGCTTACGAGATGAACGTGCTTGCGCCTTATCTGAGGAGAGTGCTTTCGGGCGTCGACAGGAATGATAAGTATTACGCGCAGTGCGTTAATATTCTTAATCTGATCGAGGGTATTGTGGGAATAGAGAGCTTTGTGATCTCGCCCGACTCCCTGTATCGTGAATTTGTTTGAAAAAATCTAAGGACGTTGAAATAATGAGCATACTTTTTAAAAACGTTAATCTTACCGAGGGCTATGGCTTTGATTCCTCGGTCAATATTCTCGTCAAGGGCGACAGGATCGCTTACGTGGGGAAGGAGCTGCCAGGTGAGACTGCCGACAAGGTGATCGAGGGCAACGGAAACCTCGTTATACCCGGATTTTACAATACTCACTGTCACAGCGCGATGACTCTTTTCAGAGGCTACGGTGACGATCTGCCCTTGCAGAGATGGCTCAACGAGAAGATCTTTCCCGCAGAGGAGAGGTTGACGGAGGAGAGCGTTTATTACGGCTCAATGGTCGCCATTGCCGAGATGATAAGAAACGGCGTGGTTTCGTTCTCGGATATGTACTTTTTCCTTGACGAGACGGCGAGAGCGGTTGAGGAGAGCGGAATAAAGGCTAATCTGTCGCGCTCGATAGTTTCGTTCGATCCCGAGATCGACGTTCTTAACGACTCCAGAATAAACGAGGGAATCGACGTATTCGACCGCTGGCACGGAAGGGCTGACGGAAGAATAAAGATCGATATGTCGCTTCACGCGGAGTATACCAACGTTGAAAAATGCTGCCGATACCTTGCCGAGCTTGCCAAGGAAAGAAATACCGGCTTGCAGATACACATATCCGAGACCGCATCCGAGCACGACGCCTGCATTGAGCGTCACGGAGTGACTCCGACCGAGTTTTTTGACCGCGTCGGCGCGCTTGACGTTCCGCTTACTGCGGCGCATTGCGTTTGGGTGAGTGACGAGGATATTGCTCTGATGGCTCGCAAGGGTGTCAGCGTGGCGCACAATCCTGTCAGCAATCTCAAGCTTGGCAGCGGAATCATGCCCTTTAAGAAGATGATGGATGCAGGAGTCAACGTCACTCTCGGTACTGACGGAGCGGCATCCAACAACCGCCTGAGTGTGCTTCGCGAGCTTCAGTTTGCCACTTTGATACACAAGGGCAACGATCTTGATCCCTCGGTAACGCTTGCGGGAGAAATGATAAAGGTAGCCACTAAAAACGGCGCTATTGCGCAGGGCAGAGGCGATTGCGGCGAGATAAGGGTTGGAATGAAGGCCGACCTTCTGCTTATTGACATGAGCGCGATAAATAACATTCCCGCGTATAGCTTTGAGTCTGCAGTCTGCTACGCTATGACCGAGGAAAACATACTTATGACCGTTTGCGACGGTAACATACTTTACGAAGATCACGCATACACTACGATTGATGAGGAGAGGCTCAAGAGCGAGGCTCGGAGAGTTATTTCTCACTATTTCGATTGAGTGAGGTGCTACGGTGACGGATAGGGGATCGGAAAGAAGGATCAGAGATAACGGTTTTATGTCGGGAGTTCTGGTGCTCTCGCTATCCGCCGTCATCGTAAAAATAATCGGACTTGTATATAAAATTCCCATGCTTAAGCTATTGGGCAGCGAAGGCATGGGATATTTCAATTCAGCTTACGAAATATACACTCTTTTTTGCATTGTCGCGACCACGGGTCTACCCGTTGCGATGTCGGTGATGATATCCTCGGGCAAGGGCGGTGCGGAGAGGATATTTCGTGTGGCTATGAGACTTTTTTTACTGCTCGGGGCGGTGGGATGCGCTATCATGATCGGTCTTGCGCGTCCGTTTTCCGAGTTTCTGGGAAGCGAAAAGACGGTTTTTTGCATTTTTGCCATTGCGCCGACTGTCTTTCTGATATGCTTATCAAGTGCTTACCGCGGCTTCTTTCAGGGGCACGGCAAAATGCTTCCTACAGCGATATCGCAGGTGATCGAGGCGCTTGGAAAGCTGATATTGGGGTTGATTTTCGCCTTTGTGGCTTTGTGGATGGGCGGATCGGTCGAGGTGGTTGCCGCGTTTGCGGTTCTTGGTCTTACGCTCGGAACGGCGGTGTCGGCTTTATATCTGATGGTGACCAAAAGGCTTTCGGGCGTAAAGGATCGAGATAAGTGTTGTGTGGATGGAGAAAGTGACCGAGCTCTTGCTTGGCAACTGATTCGGACGGCGGTGCCGATCACACTTTCGGCGGCGGTGATCAGCCTGACGAAGGTAATTGATATGACTATGATACTGCGGAGGCTTCAGGATCTCGGATATACGAGCGAGCAGGCGTTTGCGGCTTACGGAAACTACACGACCTTGGCCTTGCCTCTGTTCAGTCTTGCGCCCGCGCTGATATCGTCGGTTGCGATGCCCCTGATCCCTTCGTTATCTAAGGCGGCAGCCGCGAAGGACGGGGGAGAGCAAAGGAGAGTGGTGACCGATGCGTTGCGGCTTACCTCGGTGATTTCTATGCCTATTGCGATCGGTCTGTCGCTTTTTTCGAGGCCAATATTGTCGCTTGTTTTCAGAGGTGAGGACGAGGCTATATTGCAGGTGACTCCGCTTCTTGCTATGCTTGGGCTTTCGGTAACGTCGGCTTGTCTCATTACGGTCAGTAACGCGATATTGCAGGCATACTCGAGGGCTTATATTCCGATAATTTCGATGGCGGTGGGGTCTGCTGTAAAGATCGCTTTGGCGTATTTTTTGATAGGAAACGAGGGCATTGGTATTCTCGGTGCGCCTATCAGCACTTTTTTCTGCGATCTGATAATAATTGCGGTGAATTTTCACTGCATTGCAAGGGTCATGCCGAGGACTCCGTCGGTCAGCACCGTCTTTTTGATGCCGTTTTTGGCATCTGCCGTGGCGGTCATCCTTGCAAGAGTTGCATATAATGCTTTGGAAATAAAATTTGGCGAGAGCGCGCTTTTATCGCTTGCTTGCATAGCGGTCGCGGCGCTTTTGTATCTGCCGCTGATATTTATATTCGGGGTGGCAAAAAAAGAGGAAATATCTGAGATCCCGATATTAAAGCGGCTTGGCTCGGGTAAAAATAAATAAATATATAAAAGAGGAAGAAAAAATGACACAGGAAGAAAGACAGCAGAACGTGGAGCGTCTGGTTAATCAGGAAAGATATGGCTTTGACGATCTTGTTACGGTGGTGCAGCTGCTTCGCGCGCCCGGAGGATGCCCTTGGGATATCGAGCAGACACACAAGAGCGTGAGAAAGGATTTTATTGAGGAGACCTACGAGGTGATCGAAGCAATTGACACCGAGGATCCCGTGCTTTTGCGCGAGGAGCTTGGAGACGTGCTTTTACAGGTTGCTTTTCACGCGCAGATAGAGGCAGAGCAGGGTAGCTTTGACGTTTATGACGTGGCAAACGATATTTGTGCGAAGTTGATTCACCGTCATCCTCACGTTTTCGGCGAGGTGCAGGTCAGCAACACTGAGGAGGTTCTTTCGAACTGGGACAAGATAAAGACCGTGGAAAAGCACAGAGATACGCTTACCGACAAGCTTCGCGCAATCCCTCCGATGCTTCCTGCGCTTATGCGCGCGCAAAAGGTGGGCAAGAAGGCTTCGTTTTTTGACTTCGGCACGGTAGAGGAGGTCTTTGACAAGCTATACGAGGAGATCGAGGAGGTCAGAGCGGCGATGAAGAGCGGCGATCAGAGTCAGGTCGACGAGGAGATCGGTGACCTTTTACTGACCGTTACAAGCCTTGCCAGAAAAGCACATACCGACTCTGAGGAGGCTTTGTCACGTGCGACAAACAAATTTATCGATCGTTTTGAAAAAGTGGAAAAAACTGTAAATTCCCAAGGAAAAAGCGTTGAAAATCTGACGATGAGCGAGCTTGACACGGTCTGGGATGAGATAAAACACGAAAATTGATACGGGATAAGGCTTTTTTGATAAAAAATAGTGAATTTTTTTGAAAAAAGCTATTGAAAAATAAAAAAAAGTATGGTATAATTAACTAAACAAAATAGTTGGAACGACGGTTTAAATGGTAATATTGCCTATGAGCCGCATCCAACGACAAAAAATAAAAAAGAAAGAGGTTCAACACTATGAACAAATTACAGCTCACCGATGCAGTAGCTCAGAAGGCAGGCATTACAAAGAAGGATGCGGCAGAGGCAGTTAACGCTGTTCTCGAAGTTATCGCAGAGACCCTCGCAGCAGGCGGCGACATCAAGATCACCGGTTTCGGTGGATTTGAGGTTAAGACCCGTGCAGCAAGAACCGGTAGAAACCCCAAGACCGGCGAAGCAGTTGAGATCCCCGCTTCCAAGTACGTTGCATTCAGCGCAGGCAGCACCCTTAAGGACAAAGTCAACGGCTAATGCGTCTTGATAAATATCTGAAGGTTTCAAGAATTATAAAGAGAAGGACGGTTGCCAACGACGCTTGCGATGCCGAGCACGTCACGGTCAACGGCAGACCTGCCAAGGCGTCTTACGACGTTAAGCAGGGCGACGTTATCGAGGTCAGCTTCGGTCAGCGCACTCTTAAGGTCAGAGTTCTTGACGTGAAGGAGTATACGGCAAAGGCAGACGCCGCTTCGCTTTATGAGGTAATTGAATAATCGGAGAAGCTTCCGCATATATTTGTAAAAAATATATGCGGAGGTTTTTTATGTCCGATAAGATTATAGAGAGTAAGGCTCACTCCTTTTTGTCGAGGGAGAGGGACGGAATAGACGTCAGCGGTGTGCTTGATGTGATCAGCTTTGATGAGAGCGGTGTTGTTATGGAGACCTCGTGCGGAAGCATGGCGGTCGAGGGTGAGGGGTTGCACGTGACCGTGCTCAATCTTGCCGACGGGATGGTGAATATTGACGGCAGGATCAGCGGAGTTTATTATTTTGACAACTCCCCGCAGGTAAAGCGCGGGCTTTTCGGTAAGAAGAAATGATCGATCTTTCGCAGGAGGCTTTGATTGCGCTTCTGATAAAGTCGTTTTTGTCGGGCGTTGCGCTCGGCGTATTTTACGATCTTATCAGGGCGTTTAAGATGTTTTTCGGTGTCAGCTATACCCGACCGACAACGGATAGATCGGTTGCGGTGAGGGTGGTTGCTTATGCGGTTACCTTTCTGACCGATATTTTGTTTTGGATTATCGTCGGTATCACGTCGGTACTTTTGATGTATAGCGTGGGTGGCGGTGTTTTTCGCGGACTTACCTACGTTGGACTTATCGGCGGTATATTGCTTTACTATTTTTCGATAGGCAGGCTTATGCTTCGGGTCAGTGAGGCGGTTGTAAATTTTATCAAAAAGGCGCTTCGGCGCGTGGCGAGGATATTGGCGGTGCCGTTTGTTTGGATTGGCAAACGAGCAATTTTCTTATTTCACTTGACAATAGGCAAATTTATTGGTAAAATAAAAGATAGAAGGGCGCGTAAAAAAGCGCGCGCGGAAATTGATCTTGTCGAGAAAGAAGCCCCTGACAGTGGCGGAAAGGAAGAGTTCGTTTATGTCGACGGAAAGAACGGATATAAAAGAGACGGAAGGATCAGCTTCGGACGTGTCGGAAAAGAATCTTGAACGGGCGGTTAAAAAGGGACTCTCGGCACCGTTTTCAAGGGTTCTTCTGAGATTGCTTCTATCGGTGCTGGTGATCGCGTCGATAACAGTTTTCGTTACGGGATTGATGAAGTACGACGAGCTGCAGCGAGAGAAGGAAACTCTTGAGAAGGAGAAGGAGGCGCTTGAGCTTGAGATCGAGGAGCTTCAGTATCTTCTCGATTGCCCTGTGGATTACGATTATATAATCCGCGTGGCGAGGGAAAAGCTCGGACTGCATTTGCCCGACGAGATCATATATTATACGGATCAGAATAAGTAAAGGAAATTTTCATAAAGAATTTATGCCGCCATCAGCGGCAAAACGGAGGTAAATATGGGACTTATTAAAGCAGCATTGGGTGCAAGCGGCGGCGTTTTGGCAGATCAGTGGAAGGAATTCTTTTACTGTGATTCGCTTGAGGCAAACGTGCTTGTTGCCAAGGGTCAGAAGAGAGTGAGCCGCAAGCGCTCCTCTAACAAAAAGGGAGAAGAAAACATTATCTCGAACGGATCTGTCATTGCCGTTGCAGACGGTCAGTGCATGATGATCGTTGAGCAGGGAAAGGTAGTTGAGTTTTCTGCCGAGCCCGGTGAATTTACCTGGGACAGCTCCACCGAGCCCAGCGTTTTCGCGGGCAGATTCGGTGCGGGTCTTGTTGCGAGCTTTAAGAATATGGGTAAGCGCTTTGGCTTCGGCGGTGACACAGCGAAGGATCAGAGAGTTTATTATTTCAACACCAAGGAGCTTGTGGGCAACAAATACGGCACTGCAACTCCCGTGCCCTTCAGGGTAGTTGACAGAAATATCGGACTTGACGTGGATATTTCGATACGCTGTAACGGTGAGTATTCCTACCGTCTTTCCGACCCGATACTTTTCTACACGAACGTATGCGGCAACGTAGACGACGTGTATACGAGAGACAGTATTGACAGTCAGCTCAAGAGCGAGCTTCTTACCGCGCTTCAGCCGACCTTTGCAAGAATTTCTGAGAAGGGAATCAGATATTCGGCGCTTCCCGGTCACACAAACGAGATCGCGGAGGCTCTCAACGAGATCCTTTCGTCTAAGTGGAGAGAGACTCGCGGAATTGAGATCGCGTCCTTTGGAGTTAACTCCGTGAGCGCGTCCAAGGAAGACGAGGATATGATCAAGGAGCTTCAGCAGAGAGCTATTATGCGCGATCCTACTATGGCGGCGGCAACTCTCGTCGGCGCGCAGGCAGACGCTATGAAGGCGGCGGCATCCAACTCCGGTGGAGCTATGACCGGATTTATGGGTATGAGTATGGCGCAGGGCGCGGGCGGAATGAACGCGCAGAATCTCTTTGCTATGGGTCAGCAGAACACCGCTACACAGGGTGCTGCGGCTGACACGTGGAAGTGCACCTGCGGACAAGCTAACAGCGGCAAGTTCTGCGCTAACTGCGGTAGTGCTAAGCCTGCTCCCGTTGGCGCTTGGAAGTGTACTTGCGGAAGCGAGAACACTGGCAAGTTCTGTGCGAATTGCGGCGCGAAGAAGCCCGAGGAGGACGGCTGGACCTGTTCCTGCGGCAACGTAAACAAGGGTAAGTTCTGCTCTAACTGCGGAGCAAAGAAGCCTGCGGGTGAGCTTCTTTACCGTTGCGATAAATGCGGATGGGAGCCTGAGGATCCTAAAAATCCTCCGAAATTCTGCCCTGAATGCGGCGATCTTTTCAACGAGGGTGACATCAAGGCTTAAGTGCTATTTCTTTGGAGGCAAAAGTGGCAACTATACTTGAATATAAATGTCCGTGTTGCGCGGGAGTAATTAATTTCGATTCCACGCGGCAGAAGATGAGATGCCAATACTGCGACACGGAATTTGACATTGAAACACTGGAGCAGTTCAACAGTGAGATGCCTGACGGTCAGGCCGATGCAGATCCCGATTGGGAGTCGCTCGGCGAGGGCGAGAGATGGCAGGACGGAGAGGACTCGGGCGTTGGCGTTTATACCTGCTCGTCCTGCGGCGGTGAGATCGTGGGTGATGAGACGACGGCGGCGACGAGCTGTCCCTTCTGCGGAAGCTCTGTAATTCTGACGGGAAATCTCTTGGGTACGTACAAGCCCGACTACGTGATTCCTTTTAAGATCGACAAGGATGCGGCGAAGGCGGCTATGAAAAAGTTTCTTGAAAAAAAGCCGCTGCTACCCGATTCCTTTAAGACCGACAGCCGTATAGACTCGATACAGGGCATGTACGTTCCTTTCTGGCTCTTTGACTGTGACGTCGATGCGGCGATCAAGTACCGCGCGACTCGCGTTACTCACTGGTCTGACAGTAACTACAACTATCGCAAGACCGATCATTTTCTGCTTGTAAGAGCGGGAGATATTGCATTTGAAAGAGTGCCTGTGGACGGCTCGTCCAAGATGGACGACGCTTATATGGAGTCGATCGAGCCTTACGACTACGGCGGACTTGAAAGCTTTTCGATGCCGTATCTCTCGGGATTTCTTGCCGACAAGTACGACGTTGACGAAAAGGACAGTATTCCAAGAGCAAACGACAGAATAAGGAACAGCACGTACAATGCTTTTTCCTCGACTACGGTTGGATACACGACCTGCAGACCCGTGAACACTAATATCAAGCTCAACGGCGGTGCGACGAAATATGCGCTTCTGCCCGTATGGGTGCTCAATACGAAGTATGAGGGCAAGATATATCCGTTCTGCATGAACGGTCAGACGGGCAAGTTTGTCGGTCAGTTACCCGTGGACAAGGCAAAGTGGTGGAAATGGTTTTTGGGTATCAGCGGAGCGTGTATGGCGATTGCAGGCGCGATCGCATCCCTCGTAATGTTTTTGTGAGGTGAGCGTATGAAGACATATAAGATTTTATTATCTCTTGCGCTTATTCTTGCTTTTGCTCTCTCGATCCCGTGCGCTGCTATGGCGGCTGACAGCGATGCCGCGGCAGGAGATTACGTGGTCGACGGGGCTAATATGCTCACGAACGTCGAAGAAAAAATGCTTGAGGATCTGATAGCCGAATTCGTTGAGAAAAACGGATTTGACCTTTACGTTGTTACGATAAGTAGCCGAGGCTCTAAGTCGATGTATCAGTTCGCCCGTGACGTATATAGCGGCGGCGAGGACGGAATTATTCTGCTTGTCGAGTACGTATGGGGAGGGAATGACAACGAGTTCTGGATAGAGCCCTTTGGATACGGTGACTACGCGTTCAACTCGTACGGCATTCTTTACATTGAGGATGAGATCGTTGGCAATCTTGCCGATGAGGATTTTTACGGCGGATTTGAGGAGTTTATTGATCTTGCGGATGATTTTCTCCGTGAGGCACGCGAGGGCGAGCCTTACTCTGAAAGCAACGAAAGAAGAAAGACCGAGGATATTGTTTTAACATACGTTATAATTTTTATTGCTTCGCTTGCGGTCGGACTGATCACGGTCTCCGTGATGAAGAAAAAAATGAACAACGCGCGCCCTCAAAAGCTTGCTCACGATTATATTAAGCGTGGAAGCTTTAATCTTAAGGTGCACCGCGACATCTTCCTATACAGTCAGGTGACCCGCACACGAAAGAGCAATTCGAGCTCGTCGGGTGGTGGAGGCTCACGCGGAAGCGGCGGCGGACGTAAATTCTGATCGAATTGAATTTTGAGAATAAAAAATCCCGACAGGAGATCCTGTCGGGATTTTGTGTTATAAGCTCAATATATATTGCGCTACTGTGAGGGTGAGCGGAATAGTCAATACGGCGAGGAGCGACGAGGTGCCGACCGCCAGCGAGGCGTAGACCGGGGAAACGTCGTATTCCTCCGACATCATTGTTGTCGATGCAGCCGACGGAAGCGCCGCGGCGGCGGTGAGGAATATTCCGTAGGGCTCGGGAAGTCTTATAAGCTTTGCTATCAGACAAATGATAAGCGGAAGCACGACGAGCTTTATTACGTTGAAGTAATAGAGCTGCCAGGTCGTGAATATTTTTTTCGGCTTTTGGGTTGCTATCAAGGCTCCCGTGACGAGCAGGGAGATCGGGGTGCACAGGTTCATAAGATACTGTGCCGCTTTTGTGAAAAATTCGGGGATCTCAAACGAAAGCACGGGATTTTTCAGAAGATAGAGTCCAAATCCGATAAGGCAGGGGATCGTACCGAAGTTGACAAGCACCTTTCTGACCGTTATTTTTACGTCGCTTCTGTTGCGGGCGTAGATGGCAAGTCCCCAGGTCCAGAGCAGGATGTTGAAGCTGACGACGAGGAAGGATGCCATAAAGAGTCCCTTGCCCGGGAGTATTGCCTCGAATATCGGGAAGCCGATGAAGGCACAGTTGGCAAAAATGAGGGCAAACTCGGTGACCTTACGGTCATCGGGGATTTTTTTCAAGGGAAGGGCGACGAAAAACGCGATGAGTGCGAGCAGGGCGTGGAAAATGAAGCCCACGACTATCATTGTTCCTGCCAATTTGACGTTTTCCTCGGAATATTCGGCGCTTGAGAGCGAATATACGAGCATTGCAGGCTGACCTATCGCAAGGATGATCTTTGCCATCTTTTTTGACGCAACATCGTCGATCACCTTGACCTTACGGCAGAGAAAGCCGATCGCCATAATGACAAACAAGGTTAAAACGACGGTATTAAGAGCGGTGAAATCCATAAATTATTCCTCCGATAGCTTTTCCTTTATCCTCTTCATATCCTCAAGCATATCCTCTTTTTTACGAGGGTCGCGCAGAAGTGCCGCAGGGTGATATACTGCGGTCATAAGATAGTTGCCCTTTTTGAACCAGATACCGTGCTCCTTGGTAATCTTGAAGTCGGGCTTGATGAGGCGCATCGCGGATATTCTGCCCAGGCAGACTATCACCTTGGGATTGATCAGTGCGACCTGCTCGCGAAGATAGTCTATGCAGGCGTCCTCCTCGTCGGGCAACGGGTCGCGGTTTTTGGGCGGGCGGCATTTGAGGATGTTGGCTATGTAGACGTCCTCGCGCTTGATATCGACTGCGCAGAGGAATTTATCGAGCAGCTGTCCTGCGCGACCGACGAAGGGAACACCCGAAAGGTCCTCCTGCTCGCCGGGGGCTTCGCCGATAAACATAAGAGTGGCTTTTTCGTTACCTGTGCCGAAAACGCAGTTTGTTCTCGTTTTATGGAGCTCGCATTTGTCGCACTCGGCGCATCTCTTTTTGAGGTCATCCCATCCCATATATCTTTACCGTCCTTTATGAATTTTATGTGTAATTTGCTGTATTTACAATCATTATATCAAAGATCGCCCCCGATTTCAAGGGTCGGGAGCGATTTTTTTGTCATATTTGCACTTTTTTCAGTAATTGCTGAGTGTTTCGATGGCTTTCTCACGGCAGATGACCTTGCCGTGCTCGTTTACGTAGCTTAAAAGGCAATCGGGGTTTTCGCGCCTGCCGTATTCGAGGATGAAGGTGAGCTTGTCGAGTCTTGAATATGCCGACATGCCTACGTCGAGCAGTAAAAGGTAATACTTGCCCTCGTCGTCGGCAAAGGCGTGACTTTGAGCGCGGATGTCGGCGCGATGCAATGCTTTGCAGACGGCAAAAAGATCCTCGGGCTCGGCAAAGGAGAATGCGATACGCGAGCTTTTTGCGAGCGGTTTTTCTTCTGTGGCGAGGCTTTGTGGGGCGATTTGGGCAAGATCGGCAGAGCGTCCTTCGGGCAGACGCGGTGCTCTTTGCCGTTGCTCTACTGTCTGCTCCTTTGAAGCGATCGGACTTTTTACCCGTTCCTCTATCGGTGTCGCGGTCTCGCAGAGCTGACTCTTTGTGACGAAAAGCTCACAGCCGCCGTGCTTCGAGGTGTAAAGCTGGACGAATATCTCCTCACCCTCGGTGTTAAATCCGATCTGGTCTCTGGCTCTCTCCAGCAGGGAACGGATTGCCTTTCTCGTGCCTGCGTTTGCACAGTCGCTCTCGTTGCCTAAGTGATATTTTCTCATATCGCTTTCGTCGAGCATTATTTTCAGCTTGGTGTTGCTTATAAGTATTAATTCCATATGTATGATCTCCATTCCGCCGCGCACGGCGGCACAAATCCCTTCGGGGTATCTTCTTATTATAATTATAATACGGATCGGTGAAAATTGTAACCCCTAAATTTATGGTAATTTTGAGGGGTTGGGGGAGAGATGGATTTGTTTTTTGTTTATTGACAAATATTGTTAAGGGTGGTATAATTAGTTCATTGATGAGCTACGCATTTGGGTGCGTAGCTTCGTATACGAGTTTTCGATTTTCATGGAGGAAGGACAAATGAAAAAAGCATCGTTATTGGTGGTTTTATTGGTTTTGACGTTTTGCTTGCTAACTTTGGCGGCGTGTGACGGCTTGAACGGTGAGGAAACCACCGAAGAACATATTTGTTCATTTGGTGAATGGGCTATAATAAAGGAAGCGACTTGTACCAAGATGGGTGAGCAGGAGCGCGCTTGTGCTTGCGGTGAAAAGGAAACACAGAGTATTGATGCCCTCGGACATAAATACGAATCTGTAGTAACCGAACCCACCGCAACGAAGAATGGACTTGCGGTGTATACCTGCTCCGTTTGTGGTGATTTCTATAATGAGGTAATAAAACCTATTGATTTTACTGTTAATTCACGCAATAGAACGAAAATCGGTTATACGGGTGAAATGGGCGAGCAACTTATCATTCCCGACGTTTTTTGCGATAATGACGGTATATGGTATCGCGTTACGGGTATATACGATCGCGCATTCGAGGATTGCAGCAATCTGACGAGCATAACTATCCCCGATGGCGTTACGAGTATAGACGACCGTGCGTTCGAGGAATGCAGTGCTTTGACGAGTGTTATTTTCGGTGAAAACAGCCAACTTAAAAGCATTGGTGATTATGTGTTCAAGGAATGCAGTGCTTTGACGAGCGTTATTTTCTGCGAAAACAGCCAACTTAAAAGCATTGGTGATTCTGCGTTCGAGGAATGCAGTGCTTTGACGAGCGTTATTTTCGGCGAAAACAGCAAACTCACGAGCATTGGCTCTGATGCGTTCAGCGGTTGTAGTGGACTGACGAGTATAACGATCCCCGACGGTGTCACGAGCATTGGTCAGTATGCGTTCGATGGTTGCATAGGTGTGATTCAAATAGAAAACGGGATGTCTTACGTAGATAAATGGATAATTGATTGCGACACCGATATCACACAGGCAGTTCTACGCGAAGGTACGGTAGGCATTGGCGGTGGTGCATTCTGGGGATGTGAAAGTTTGCCCAGTATAACTATACCCAACGGCATTACGAGTATTGGTGATTCTGCGTTCGCGAATTGCGATAATCTGACGAGCGTTGTTTTTGAAGAAAACAGTCAGCTTACGAGCATTGGGTATTTTGCGTTCGACGGTTGCAGCAGTTTGACGAGTATAGTTATACCCGATGGCGTATGGATCATTGATGGTTATACGTTCTACGGTTGCAGTAGTCTGACGAGCGTAGCTTTCGGAGAAAACAGCCAGCTTACGAACATTGGTTCTCATGCGTTCAGCGGTTGTAGTAGCCTGACGAGTATAACGATCCCGGATAGCGTAAAGATCATTGCCGATTATGTGTTCGACGGTTGCAGTAGTCTGACGAGCGTTACTTGCGGCGAAAACAGCCAGCTTATTTTCATTGGCGATTATGCGTTTATCGGCTGCAGTAGTCTTGCGTGCATAACTATCCCCGATAGCGTAACGGGCATAGGCCATTATGCGTTCAATGATTGCAGTAATTTAACGACTGTTTATTACACGGGAAGCGAGGAAAAATGGGCGGAGATAATTATTGGTTGGGATAATCCTTATCTTACAAACGCTACGATAGTTTACAACTACGTTCCCGAGGAATAATTATGTTTTAAGATCAAAAGCGCGAGGGTGACCTCGCGCTTTCGGTGTGTTTATGGATCTTAACGGTACACCTCATCTGTCAGTAACGGGACGTCGAGGACGTCGTCCCCTACGGTGTGTCTTGGGGAAGGCTATTTTGAGGGGGATTTTTCAGGGGTGGTGATTGACAACAGATTTTTTAGATGCTATAATAGTATATGGTATTATTACTTTTTACGCAGGTATGTTTAACCGAGAGAAAGGAGGGCGACGATGAGATACGATAACGAAAGAGATCATATAGAGATGTCGGTACGGGAGCTATGCGAGATGGCGCTTTTGCACGGCGATATCGATTGCCGTCGCCACTCCTCAAGCCGTCGCGAGCGCTCGGCGCAGGGTATGAAGATACATCAGAAAATTCAGACCTCCTTCGGTGCGCTTTATCACAGTGAGGTCGAGCTGCGCAATACGAGCAAGCTTGACGAGGTCTACTTTTATGTCAAGGGTCGTGCCGACGGAATAATATGTCATAACGGAAACTACACTGTCGACGAGATAAAGACTGTGGGAGATATACAATTTTCAAGTCGGGCGATTGACCAAAGACACTCGGCGCAGCTCTATTGCTACGCTTACTTTCTCTGCAAGACCAAGGAGCTTGACGGAGTTAACGCGAGGATAATCTACTACAACGTCGATGACGGCGAGATCGAATATAACGAAAAATACGTGACGGTTGACGAGCTGCGGAGCTTTTATATGCAGCTTTTGTCGAAGGTGCTCTGGCGCGCGCGCTTTTTGAGAGAGCGGGCAAGAGAGAGAATGCCTGCGGCGGCGAGTGCGCGTTTTCCGTACGGGTCGCTTCGTGACAGTCAAGCCGAGATGATAAAGGAGTGCTACCGCGACATAAAGCAAGGAAACAGACTTTTTTGTCAGGCGCCGACGGGCATAGGCAAGACGATCTCGACACTCTATCCGTCGGTCAGGCGGATGGGAGAGGGCTTTGCCGACAAGATCTTTTATCTGACGGCTAAGGCGAGCATTCGCCGTGAGGCCTTTTCGGCGGTCGGGAAGCTCAACGAGGGCGGTGCGCGGATAAAGGGATGCGTGCTTTCGTCCCGTGAGTTTATGTGCGCAAATCACGCGGCAAAGCTTCGCGGAGGACGGCTTTCGTCGAACTGCAATCCCGAGCTTTGTCCTTATGCGAAGGGGTATTACGATAAGTCGGGGGCGGCGATCGAGGAGCTTATGAAATCGGGAAATGCGTTTGACAGTACTACGGTCAAGGCGTTTGCTGCTGAGAGGGGAATCTGCCCTTACGAGCTCTCGCTTGATCTGTCGGAGCTTTGCGACGTTATTATTTGCGACTACAACTACGTTTTCTCGCCTACCGTTTATCTCAAGCGGTATTTTGACGATGGCGGTGAGCGCGGAAGATACATTTTCCTTGTGGACGAGGCTCACAATCTGCCTGATCGCGCGAGAGATATGTTTTCCTCCAAGCTATGCAGTGAGGATATCGAGGCGATAGCCGCCATGCTTGGCGAGGAGTCCAAGCTGAGCGAGGCTTGTCTGTCCTTGCTTCGCGCGTTTGAGGAGCTTGAGAGGCTTTGCAGTAATGATATGAGCTATGACGCTGACGGAAACAGTGTCGGCTATTACGTCTCCAGGCAGTTGCCCGAGAATTTTTCGCGCGAGTTGGTTTCGTTTTCGGAGAGATGCGACGCGTGGATGAAGCATAATTTAGAGCATTCTGCTTACTATGCGGTTGAGGATATAAGCTTCAAGATATTTGAATTCAAGAAGGCGTGTGAGCTTTTTGACGGTCACTATCTGACGTTTATCAATACGGGCTCGGGTAAGACCTCGGTCCTGTTATACTGTCTTGATCCCTCGCACAATCTGTCGATCGCTCTCGAGAGAGCGGTGGCATCGGTGCTTTTCTCGGCGACGCTGACTCCTACGGAATATTTCGCCGACGTGCTCGGTGGAGGAGAGAAGGCGGTCTCTGTCGAGTTTGAGTCTCCGTTCCCGCGAGAAAATCTTTGCGTGGCGGCGGTCGACAGGATAAGCACACGGTATGAGGACAGGGAGAAGTCATACAGAAAAATATCGGCTTGCATTGCGGCGACGGTGTCTGCAAAGGTGGGAAATTATATGGTCTTCTTCCCGTCGTACAGCTTTATGGAGGAGGTTCACAAGATCTTTCACGCCAAATATCCGAAGGTGACGACGCTTTTGCAGAAGAAAAATATGACCCCTGCCGAAAAGGAGGCTTATCTTTTGGATTTCAAGGACGACGGACGGCTCAGGGTTGGATTTTGCGTGCTTGGGGGCTCGTTCTCCGAGGGAATAGATCTTCCCGGAAGGAGACTTATCGGGTCGATCGTTGTGGGAGTCGGATTGCCCGGAATTTCGGATGAAAATAACATAATCCGCGACTATTACGAGGAAAAATGCGGCGCGGGCTACGACTACGCGTACACCTATCCCGGAATGAACTCGGTGCTTCAGGCGGTGGGCAGAGTTATACGCACCGAGACCGACCGAGGCATTGCCGTGCTGATCGACGATAGGTATGCCGAGGCTAAATACAGAGCTATCTTTCCTGAGTCGTGGAGGGGAATGAAATTTGCAGGAAATCCGTCGTCTCTTGCAGAAATCGCCCGAAGATTTTGGAAAAACGAGGAATAATTAAAAAAATTTGCAAAAATTGAAAATACATCTTGCTTTTTTCTCGAAGGTGTGGTATAATGTGTAATGTTGTGTAAAAAATGAAAAAACGGAGTAATTTTTGATGAAATATTGCGAAATGTCCCGAGAGGCTCTCTTGGCTGAGTACGAGAGTCTCAAGAGTGAATACGAATGCATAAAGGCGAGCGGAATCAAGCTCGATATATCCCGAGGCAAGCCCTGCTCGGCGCAGCTTGATCTTTCAGACGGTATTCTTGATATACTGCACGGTGCGGACGATTGCAAGACCGAGACCGGATTTGATTGCCGTAACTACGGTCTTTTCGAGGGTGTGCCCGAGGCCCAGAGACTCTTTTCCGAGCTTTTGACGATCCCCTCGGAGAATATCCTGCTTGGCGGAAGCTCGTCTCTGACCTTTATGTACGATACGCTCAGCCGCGCGATGCTTTACGGCGTTTGCGGAAGCGAGCGTCCTTGGTGCAAGGAAGAAAAGGTTAAATTTATCTGTCCCGTGCCCGGATACGACCGCCATTTTATGGTGACGCAGTCGCTTGGTATCGAGATGGTCAACGTAAATATGACTCCCACGGGTCCCGATATGGATGCGGTCGAGGAGCTTGTGAAGGATCCTGCGGTGAAGGGAATCTGGTGCAACCCCAAGTATTCCAATCCCGACGGAATTACCTATTCGGACGATACCGTTCGCCGTCTGGCTTCCATGAAGACCGCGGCGCACGATTTCAGAATTATGTGGGACAACGCGTACGCTATTCACGATCTTTACGACGAGGGCGACAAGCTTCTCGACATTATCGAGGAGTGCTGCAACGCGGGTAATCCCGACAGAGTGCTTTGCTTCTACTCGACCTCGAAGATCACGTATCCCGGCGCGGGTGTTGCGCTTATGGCGGCGAGCGAGAACAATCTTCGTCAGATCAAAAAGATAATGATGGCGCAGACCATCAACTTCGACAAGCTCAATCAGCTCCGTCACGTTAAATTCTTCAAGACTGCGGAGAACGTCAAGGCTCACATGAAAAAGCATGCGGCTATCATCGCGCCCAAGTTTGCGCTCGTTAAGGAGCATCTTTCGCGCGAGCTTGCGCCTCGCGGTATCGCGAAATGGACCGATCCCAACGGAGGATATTTCATAAGTCTGTTCGTTGAAAAGGGATGCGCGAAGCGTTCGTATCAGCTTGCGAAGGAGGCGGGTCTTACTCTGACTACTGTCGGTGCGACCTATCCTTACGGCTACGATCCCGATGACAGCAATATCCGTATCGCGCCTACCTACCCGACTGTTGAGGAGCTGGATATGGCTATGGGTGTTCTGACCGTTTGCGTTAAGCTTGCGGCGGCAGAGAAGTTTTTGAATATTTAATTAATTTATACACAAGGGGCGGAGATCTTTTTACCGTCCCTTGCGCTATATTGAATAGAGGAGTTTTAATGAAGACAAAGCAAAGGGATATAAATCCCTATCCGAACAGTGATACCAACAAGCGTTACTACACATACGATTATTATTTGCGGCGGACGTTTGGAGGCAAGTGCATGAAAATACCGCTTGACGCGGGGTTTACCTGCCCGAATATCGACGGAAAATGCTCGGTCGGCGGATGTATTTACTGCTCTCCGAGAGGAAGCGGAGATTTCGCCGCCGATTCGGTTCTGCCAATCGAGGAGCAGTTTGAGATAGTGAAGAATCAGCTATCGTCGAAGTGGAGGACCGACCGATACATTCCGTATTTTCAGGCGCATACGAACACCTACGCGCCGCTTGAGGTCATAAGGGAAAAGGTTGATGCGGTCGCTTTCAAGGAGGGTGTCGTTGGGGTCAATATCGCCACGCGCGCCGACTGTCTTGAGGATGACGTTGTTGAATATCTTGCATCCTTGGCGGAGAAGACGGTGCTGACCGTTGAGCTTGGCTTGCAGACGGTTCACGATTCGGTGGCGTTTGCTATCAACAGAGGGCACACGTTTGCCGATTTTCTTGAGGGATACGCGAAATTGCGGAAGGCGTCGGACAAGATAAATATTTGCGTGCATCTGATCTTTGGGTTGCCCGGTGAGGACAGGGAAATGATGCTTGAATCGGTCAGGGCGGTCGCGAAGCTTACGCCCGATCAGGTGAAGATACATCTGCTTCACGTTATTCGCGGAACAAGGTTAGGTGAGATATATCTTGAGGGGGGATACGAGCCTCTCGGGATGGACGAATACGTTGATATCGTTGCCGAGGCGCTGACGCTTCTGCCGCCCGACACGGTAGTTGGCAGACTTACGGGCGACGGTATGCAGAGCGAGCTTTTAGCACCCGAATGGAGCAGAAAAAAGACCGTTGTCATCAACAATATCGACAAAAAGATGTTTTCGGAAAATCTATGGCAGGGAAAGCATTTTTCGGGGAAATAACGCGCGAGCTGTGTGCTTATTTGACTGATATATATAGTTGCTTTAACAAATAGTTGTGGATTATTCACAAAAAACGCAGGGGTGATTGATTGAAAATGTCAATTTACAAAAAAAGGTTTTGATGATAAAATTAAACGTAGGATCAAGATATTATCTTGACAACTTTTCAGGAGGTTTTTTAACTATGAAGAAGCTTTTATCATTATTGCTCGTAGCTGCTATGCTTGTGTCGACTCTTATTATCGTGTCGATCCCCACGGGTGCAGTTGAGGGCGACTGGATGGTATACGCCCGCAAGGAGCAGCACCGTGACGACTACGAGGACGGCGATTACGTAAGCGTTATGGGCTATGAGTACACCAATGAAGGATTCCACACCATTACACCTGATTTCTCTAAGGGACAGAGTCCCAGAGGCGGTCTTCAGACAAAGACCACGTACGATCTTAAGGACGGTATCTATATGCTCGTTCGCGTAGACGAATTTTCGTACGACGCACCCGACAAGTGGCTTAATCTTAATCTTTGGAGTGAGCCCATGGTAGAGCTTGCAAGCAAGGATATGGAGAAGAACGGATACGGCGTACAGACCATTATGAGACCCGGTGTGGACGGTAAATTTATCCAGCTTGAGTGGTATAAGGAAGGCTTTACTGAGGTTCAGATAGGTTACGAATTCCAGGGCAAAGAAGATATGTATGACGCAGAGGGCAGAGCTCTCTTTGAGCTTGTGGTTACGTACGACGGCAGCTCCTTCGCTCTTACCATCAACGGTATTGCTGCTCCTCAGGGCATTATCGACTATATGAACGAGACCTTCGTTGAGATGGAAGCGCACGTTGGTATGGCGTTCTATCATACCAAGGAGAGCGGAGATGCAAGCTTTACCGTTCTTAAGTTCGGTACAAGCAAGGATACTGCCGTTACTCCCTCGGGAGACGATAGCAGAGAGCCTGAGAATTTCTCGCTTGATATTGCTCCCATAGGAGATCCCTCTGCTATAGAGGAGGGCAAGCCCGGTATCCTTATCAACGGAAGCAAGGAGGATTCGGATTCTTACACTAACGCAGGATCAAGCGCAAGTGGAAATTCGATACTCAATGAAGATAATTCGGTAACATATATAGCAAGCAGCTCCAGTGTGAGTGTGGTTTACAAGCCTAAGAACGAGGTATCCTATGCTATTGAGGATTTTCCCGTGGTGCTGGTGCTTGTCAGAAATCTTTGCACCTGCGGAGAGGATGACGGTGCTTGCTATGCTTGCGAGACGATGAAGCTGTATCTTGCTACCGGTGAGCATAGTAGCGCCGACGGTGAACATTGCGTAGAGCTTTTTGCATGTGACGGAGATTACGCTATCGAGAAGGGCGATGATTCGTATTTGTACTTTGTCATCGATATGCAGGGAGAATTTGCTCCTTGGGATGCAACGGGCAGAGTTAATATGATCCGTATGGATTTCAATGACATAGACTACAACACTCCCGGTCTTAATCAGTTTGATCTTTGCTACGTTGGTTGCTTCAGAACCACGGAGGATGCAGAAAATTATATGTATGACTACATTGGTGTAGATCCCGAGGAGACGACCGAGGAGGAAACAACCGAGGAGGAGACAACCGTTACGGACGAAACCACTGTTGCAGGCGGAGACGAGACCACTGCTCCCGTGAGCGACGAGACCACGGCAGGCGGTTCTACCGAGGCTCCCGCAAAGAAGGGCTGCGGAAGCGTAGTCAGCTTTGGCGCTATAGCGGTAGTTGCTACTGTTGGTGCGATCGGATTCGTTTCTCTCAAAAAGAAAAAAGAAGACTAACCGATATTGACGGTTGATATATTCACAAGAGCCATTGTGCACATAGCACGATGGCTCTTGTTCTTTGATTTTGGGCAATTGTGACAAATAATCGCCTTATTTTTGTAGAGAATGCGAATTTACAATTTGAGGGATCTTATGATAAAATAACCGTAGAGGAAGTTCCTCGGAAATTAATCAAGGAGAGCTTGTTATGAAAAAATTTATTTCAGGACTTTTGAGCTTGGCAATGATCATCTCGCTTGCGGCGGTTATCTGTATTCCCACCGCGGCTGTTGATGGAGATTGGATCGTATATTCTTCCGCGGGAGAGTACCGCGATGATTTTGAGGGTGATTACAGTAGTGTTATCGGTTACGAGTACACCACCGAGGGACTCAGGATAATCCCTGCCGACTGGAGAGATTTCGGACCGCAGGGAGGCATTCAGACCAAAACGAAGCACGACGTTAAGGAAGGCGTTTACATGCTTATTCGTGTTGACGAGTTTTCTTATGATGCGGGTGACAAGTGGCTTAACATGAACATTATGAGCAAGGAAATGGTAGCGCCCGGAACTAATGACGTTGAAAAGTACGGATTCGGTGTTCAGACGCTGATAAGAACCAATGCCGACGGAACTATCCATACGCTTTGGTGGCACACCGGTGGATGGGATGGAGGTGCACAGTCTACCGTTAAGGGAACCTCTCCCAAGGATGATGACGGCAAGCTGCTTCTTGAGCTTACGGTTACTTGGGACGGAACTACCTTTGCGGCTGATATAAACGGCTGGAAGGCTCCCGATTCGGTAGTTAAGTATATGAACGAGACCTTTGTTGATATGGAGGCTTTCATTGGCTTCAACTTTATGGTGGGCAAGAAGGGCGGTACCGCAGGAATGACTGTTCTTAAGTTCGGTACGAGCAAGGAAACGGCAATTGCTCCCACGGGTGATGACAGCCGTGATCCTGTCAACCGTTACACCGAAATCGCGGAAATTGCAGATCCCGACACCGTAGAGCCCGGTATGCCCGGTGTATTGCTCAACGGAAACAGAAACGAATCTGATGCTAAGACCAATACCGGTATCAGCGGAAATCCGTTCAGAACCCGTAATGACGACTGGTCGGTTACTTATATTGCTGACAACAATTCTATCATTAACTCATCGTTTTCAGTTGCCAATGACGTTTCGTACGACATTCAGGATTTTCCGTTAGCTCTTGTTCTTACGAGAAACTTCTGCACCTGTGAGGAAGAAGACGGAGAGGTTGAGTGCTGGGCATTAGAGAAAGTGTATATGTATCTTATGACGGGCGAATTCAGCAGCGCGGATGATAATCACAGAACTGCGATGGAGGCGTGCTACGAGCCTATCGTGGACGAAGAGGGCAACTCGTATCTGTATTTCTTCGTGGATATGTCCGCAGAGGATGCTCCTTGGGAGGCGACCGGAAGAATCCACGGTATGCGCGCAGACTTCTACGACATCTTATTCAACGAGCCCGGAAGAAACTCTCTTGACGTTTGCTTTATGGCATTCTTCAGAAATCTTGATGAGGCTGAGGCTTATATCTATAACTACATCGGAGTAGAGAATGAAGAAGAGACGACCGAGGAGGAAACCACAGAGGAGGAGACAACCGTTACGGACGAAACCACTGTTGCAGGCGGCGACGAGACCACCGCTTCGGGCGGTGACGAGACCACCGGCTCCACCGAGGCTCCTGCAAAGAAGAACTGCAAGAGCACTGTTGGATTTGGCTCTGTAGCAGTAATTGCTACGGTGGGCGCGGTTGGATTTGCTTCATTCAAGAAGAAAAAGAAATAAAACGCTACGGTTGCGGCAGGGAGGCAATTTTGCTGAATAGTTGCGACGGTGTGCGCAAAAAGCCGACACGGGTTTTCCGTGTCGGCTTTTTTGTGAAAACGTTACAAAAAACCGTTTGTCAATACTAACAAAAATAAAACGGGGAATTTGTGAATAATGCGAATTTACTTTATTTGTATTTCGTGTTAAAATATATATGACAAAAGATTGGAGATTTGTCTTTTGCACAAAATTTATTAATTTATTTTAAGGAGAAAAAAGATGAAAAAGCTTCTTTCTATCATGCTTGCTATGGCTATGATCCTCTCCGTTGTTATCATTGCTGCCATTCCTACGGCTGCTGTTGATGGTGACTGGACTGTTGTAGCTCAGGCAAAGCAGGAATCCGGCGAGGTTGACGAGAACAAGCAGAACTCTGTTGCCGGTTATGAGTATACTGCGGACGGTTTGCACATTATTTCCCCTAACTTTGCAGGTCAGAATCCTTGGGTACGTTTCGTTTCCAAGAGTAAGATCGACCTCAAGGAAGGCGTTTACATGGAGATCAGAATTGACGAGTACAACTACACCCCCGGCGACCGTTGGCTCAACGTTATGTTCTGGGATCAGCAGCTCATGACTCCCGGTGACTCCAACTACGGAGAGGGCGCTCAGTTCCTGCTCCGTCCCAACCAGCAGGCAGGTACTAATTATACCGGTACTGCTTGGGCTACAGGCGGTTTCAATCAGCTGAAGAACGTCTTCACTGAGCATCCTATGGACGTAAGAGAGGATGAAAAGCACTATCTTAATGTCGCTCTTTCCTGGGATGAGGCTAACAGCACATACGTATACACCGTTAACGGTGTATCGGCTCCCGCAGATTTCATCACTTACATGAATGAAAAGTTTGGTGAGGACAGTGAGGCATACGTTGGATTCTGCTTCCAGCACAACACCGCAGGCGAGAACATCAGCTGCACTATGACCAAGTTTGGTACAAGCGCTGAGACCGCTACTACTCCCGCAGGAGACGATTCGAAGGCTCCTATCGACAACTCCACCAACTTCGTTGCTGCTCCCGTAGTTGAGAATCCTACCTTCGAGGCAGGCAAGCCCGGTATTCTTATGAATGCTGATCTTGAAAATTCTGATACTTACGATATTCCCGGCGCCGCTATGGGTGAGACCCTTACCGTAAACGCGGACGGAACTATGAAGGTAGTTGCAAAGAACTCTGCTACCAGTACAGGTACTTGGCTTGTGCAGAACGCTACCTCCTACGCTATTGAGGACCTTCCCATCGCAATGATGGTTACCAGAAACCTCTGCACTTGCTCTGAGGAGGATTTGGCAGACAACAACGGTATTTGTTACGCAAGCGAGGAGAGCGATGTTTATCTTATGACCGGTGAAAAGCTCTCCGCTGATAACAACTGCATGACTTATGCAGAGGTATCCTGGGATGCTTACGTAATAGGCGAAGACACCTATCTTTCCGTTATGCTTGACGCTTCCGATATGGGAGAGATCTTCAGCGGAAGAATCAACGGCGTTCGCTTTGACTTCAAGGGCGTTGATGTCACTACTCCCGGTGCTAACACCTTTGACATTTGCTTTGTAGCATTCTTCGCAACCGTAGAGGACGCTAACGAGTACTTCGAGGCATATCTTACCAGCCTTGGTTGGGAGGATCCCAATGCAGGCGCAGATGAGGAGACCACTGAGGAAGAGACCACCGTTGCAGGTGAGGACGAGACCACCGTTGCAGGTGAGGACGAGACCACCGTTGCAGGTGAGGACGAGACCACTGTTGCAGGCGGCAATAATAGCGGTTCCACCGAGACTCCCGCTAAGAAGGGCTGCAAGGGTGTAGTTGGCTTTGGCGCAGTTGCAGTTGTTGCAGTTGCAACCGTTGCAGGCTTCGTTTCCTTCAAGAAAAAGGAAGACTAATTAAGGATACATAACGGGTTCAAATCTCATTATAATCCGTTCCTGACTTTCAGGGGGCTGCCACACAGACGTGTGGCAGCCCCTTTTAGACTGTTATACCGCAAGCAGAGAAAAAGCAGAGGCGGAAGGCGGTGTGAAAAGAAAAGACTCCTTCAAAAAATACACCTCACTTTTTGTTTGTGAATAGTACTAAAAATTTAGCTTTGGATTTGTTGATAATGTGGATTTACTTTGGCTGATTTTCGTGATAAAATTAAAGGTGTAAAATCCGTATTTTACCAAATATTTGTCAAGGAGAAAAAATATGAAGAGATTTATTTCTATTATTGCTGCTATTGCCGTGTTGCTTTCTTTGGTCGTAGTTGCGGCGATTCCCGCATCTGCCGCAATAGAGGGTGATTGGGTCGCTGCGGGCAGGGCAAACCAGTACGATGGAAGCATACCCGAGAGCGAGTACACCTCGGTGGCGGGATATGAGTACGACGAGGAAGGATTCCATATGACTGCGGCTAATTGGGCAGGTCAAACCCCGTGGGCGAGATTTGTCTCAAGGAACACCGTTGATCTCAAGGACGGCGTTTATATGGAGATCAGAATTGATGAATTTAACTATGCGTCCAATCTTGACTCGTGGTTTACCTTCATATTCTGGGATCAGATGCACATGACTCCCGGTACTACGGGCAACGGAGAGGGAGTTTATAATCATATCCGTCCGACAGGTCAGAATATCAATTACTGGTATGCAGGAGATTGCAGCCAGCTTAATCAGACCAACCGCATTACGCCGATGACCAGTGGTGACGGCGAAAACAATCTTTTCATTCTTGAGCTTTCGTGGAATGATGACGACAACACGTTCGTTTATACGATAAACGACGTTGCGGCTCCTTCGTCGGTCATTACTTATATGAATGAAAAGTGGGGCGGTGATAACAGCCTTGCTTACGTTGGATTTGCTCTGCAACACAGTGAGCTTAACGGAAAGGTCGCCTGCACTATGCTTAAATACGGCACAAGCGCGGAGGATTGCTCGGTTCCTATGGGTGAGGACAGTGCAGAGCCTGAGGATTGGTCGTACAACTACGTGACTGCTCCTATCGTGGAAAATCCCAACATAGCGCCCGGTCAGCCCGCGGTGTTTATGAACGGCAATATTGATGATTCGCATACAAAGGCATATCCCGCAACCGCTACGGGTGAGTCAATCTCGATAAATAGTGATGATACTGTTCACGTCGGAGCAAAAAATTCCGATTCGAGCACGGGTATATGGATGGTGGACAACGACACGTCCTATTCTATTAAAGATTTTCCTGTGGCGATGATGGTTACTAAAAATCTTTGTACTTGCCCCGAGTCCGACAAGATAGACGGACTCTACTGCGGAGCATATGAGGCCGGATCTGTGTATATTATGACCGGAGAGAACGTGTCTCCAAGCTCTGCATGCTATATTGCGGACAGCGGTGTATCGTGGGATGCTTATTACGTTGGTGAGGACAGCTATCTGTCCTTTATCGTGGATTCTTCGTTGTATGAGTTTGACGGCAGAATCAACGGTGCTCGATTTGACGTGAAGGGTATTGATATCAATACTCCCGGCGCCAGCTCCTTCGACGTTTGCTTTATTGCATTTTTTGCGAGCGAGAAGGATGCAGAGGCTTATTTTATGAGCTATATTGAGAGCCTTGGCTATATCCCCGAGGAAACGACCGAGGAGGAGACAACTGTCGCGGACGAAACCACTGCTGTAGGCGGTGACGAGACCACCGCTTCGGGCGGTGACGAGACTACAGGATCCACCGAGGCTCCCGCTAAGAAGGGCTGCGGAAGCGTAGTTGGATTTGGCGCAGTTGCGGTCGTTGCGATCGTATCGGTAGTTGGAGCTGTTTCTCTTAAGAAAAAAGAGGATTGATAAAATTTAAAATGGCTTTCACACACTTGTGTGAAAGCCATTTTTTTCGTTATTTGTAGCCGTGGGTTCTGATATAGTTCAGCATGGCGTTGTAGCCGTCGGCGTTGAGGATCAGACCGTTGCCTGAATCGTATTTTGAATCGAGGTAGCCCTTTGTGTTTTTCAGTGCCGAGGCGGTGTCGAGATATCTGACGTTGTTTTGTTCGGCGAGCTCTGCGATCCATTTGTTTGCGTTGTTGATCTTTTCGGCGGTCACGCCCGAGGTGCTTTTGGCGTATTTTTCGGATACGGGGAGGATCGATTGCAAAATTATCTTCGCACTCGGGTTGGTATCCTTTATCGCGGTGATGAGCTTTTGATAATACTCCTTGAATTTTTCCTCGGTGCAATAGGGAACTCCGTTGTTTATGCCAAGAGCTATTATGACGTGGTCGGGAGATCTTTCCTTGATTGCCTCTGCTATCGTAAGAGCCTTGCCGTCCGCAGAGCAGGTGACGCTTGCCGTGTCGATGTTGTAATCGAGAGGGAGATCTCCGCTCTCGCCTGTCCAGACCTGATCGGTGGCGGTGCCGTCCTTGAGGACTCCCGCATCTATCATTCCTGCCAAGGTTGAGTCGCCGATGAACATCATACTGTCTATATAATACTGACCGTAGTCGGTCGTGGCGGTGAGCCTGGCGCTTTCGGGAGCTTCTTTTTCGCCCTTTATGAAGAAAACGTCGCTCCTTATGCCGCTGAACAGCATGGTGATCAGCGCAACCACAGCCGCTACGGCGAGTATGATCAACGCACAGATCAGCGCTTTTGAGGTTTTATTGAATTTTTGTTCCGACATTTTTTATTTCAAGAATTGGTTGGTGTAGGTGGATTTTTCCTTCTTGGATTTTGCTTCTTTGGTGGTCTTTTTCACGGGGGCAGGGGAGGAGGGTGTTCCGATTTTCAAGAGATGTCTCGCTATGACGGTGATCACGGCGTAGACGATCGAGAAAACGAGCGTGAAGATCACCGACGAGGAAAAGCCTGCGCCGCCGAGCGCTACAAAGAGCAGAAATCCGATAATATAGCAGGCGGCGTGCGTGAGGCTTGCCGCGGTGCGATTCATTATCCCTGCGCGAAGAATTGCACTGCCAAGTCCCATTATAAATGAGAAAAGGAGTATGAGAAGAAAGCGGTTTGTCTCTATCAGAGTCGCCGAGTCGCCGGGAAGCCAAGTGGCGATCAAAATGAGCGCGGTTGCGATAGCGGTGTAATAGACCGAGCCGAAAAAGAGGATGTTTTTCAAAAATTTCTTTATGTCCATGATAAACGTTCCTTGAAGTAAAGTTGATCATATTAATTTTATCATAATTTTGCTTATATTTCAAGCAGTTTTATAATTTTTTTACATTCTTGACCGATTTTGTCGTGTAGAATGAATAAAATTTCAGTTTTTTGCATATTAACCGTTCTTTCGCCTTGACATTTTTACCTCTTTTGTGTATAATATAAGTTAGATTATTTTCCGCGCGCGAGGGAGCTTGTGCGCAGGATTGACCTGAATGAATTTTTATGAAGCCGTTTTTGAGCGGCGGACAGGAGTTTTTTATATATGGCGAAGCTTACCAGACAAGAGGCAAGAGAGACACTTTTCGGTCTGCTTTTTGAGACCGAGTTCCACGAGGGCAAGGAGCCTGCGGCTATTTACGATCTCGCTTGTGAGGACAGAGAAATTCCCAACGACAAGTACGTGCGCGAGAGCTTTTTCGGTATTCTCGCAAAGGCGAGCGTGCTTGACGCGGTGATCAGCAGATATGCGAAGGGCTGGAGAGCCGACAGACTCTCGAGAGTCTCGAGAACCGTTATCAGAATAGCGGTCTACGAGATGCTTTTCGTTGAGGATATTCCGATGAACGTTTCGATCAGCCAGGCGGTCTCGCTTGCGCTTAAGTTCGGCGAGGACAAGGCAAAGCAGTTCGTTAACGGTGTGCTTTCGGGTGTTTTCAAGGACGTTGAGGCGAACGGCGCCGAGGCGGTCATCGCCGAGGCGGTAAACGGCATACAGACCTCCGAAGCAAAGCCCTCGGAGGAGCTTGACGGCGCGGACAATGCTTGATTCTAAGCTGATACTCGGTATCGACACGAGCAACTACACGACCTCAGCGGCGCTTTGCACGCTTGAGGGAGAGGTGGTTTTAAATCTAAAAAAATTGCTTCCAGTAGCCGAGGGCGAGAGAGGACTCAGGCAGAGTGACGCACTTTTCGCGCACACTAAAAATCTGCCCGTTATAATGGACGGAGTGAGGGAGTTTCTTGACCGCAATTATCCCGATAGGGAGATAGCTGCGGTTGGATATTCGAAAACTCCGCGCGACGTTGAGGGCTCGTATATGCCTTGCTTTTTGTCGGGCGTGGCGGTTGCATCCTCCGTGTCGGCAACGCTCGGCTGTCCAAGCTACGCCTTCTCGCATCAGAGCGGTCACATTATGGCGGCGCTTTATTCGGCGGGCAGGCTTGATCTTATCGAGAGTGGCGAGCGCTTTGCCGCGTTTCACGTCTCGGGTGGTACTACCGAGATATTACTTGTTACACCGAGGGCGGACGGCTTTGAGGTCGAGCTTGTCGGCGGTACTGCCGACATCAACGCGGGGCAGGCTATTGATCGCGCCGGTGTGATGATGGGGCTCGGTTTCCCTTGCGGAAGGGAGATGGAGAGTCTTCTTTGCGGCAGGGATATTCCTCCTGCGAAAACGAGGATATCGGTGCGCGGTCTTGAGTGCAATCTTTCGGGACTTGAGAACCTTTCGAGGTCTCTTTACGAGAAAACCGAAGATAAGGCGGCGGTTTCGGCGTTTTGCTTCGATTTCGTTGCCGACACGCTCTTCAGACTGACCGAAAATCTGCGCGAGGCGTACGGCAACATTCCGATAATATACGCAGGCGGCGTGATGAGCAACAAGCGCATCGGCGCGCGACTTGCAGCGGTTGATAATACTTATTTTTCATCCCCCGAGTTTTCCTCGGACAACGCCGCGGGAATCGCACTTCTTTGCCGAAAAAAATACATGGATTTGTTAAACTGTTAAAAATTGGTGGGTAAAATGAACAAGGATTCGATCTTCAGCATCTCGCAGATAAATGAATATATAAAAATGACGCTGGAATCAAGTCCTGTGCTCCGAGACGTGTTTCTGCGCGGTGAAATTTCAAATTTCAAGAGCAATTACTCCTCGGGACACATGTATTTTACCCTGAAGGACGAAGCTTCGTCGATCCGCGCGGTGATGTTCCGCGGATCTGCTTACAGGCTTAAATTCAAGCCCGAGAGCGCGATGAAGGTCATCGTTCACGGAAGAATATCGGCTTACACGGTCAGCGGTGATTATCAGATAATCGTTGACGATATGCAGCCCGACGGAGTCGGCGCGCTTGCGGTCGCGTTTGAGCAGTTAAAGAGAAGGCTTGACGCGGAGGGGCTTTTTGATCCCGCTAGAAAGAGACCGATACCTCCGTTTGCGCGGAGCGTTGGTGTTATCACCTCGGCATCGGGTGCGGCGCTTCACGACATTATTAACGTGTCGGGAAGACGTTGCCCTTCGACGAGGATAGTCATATATCCCGCTTACGTGCAGGGAGAGATGGCGCCGAGGAGCCTTGCGGGCGGTATCAGGTTTTTTAACGAGAGACATCCCGTTGACATTATTATAATCGGTCGAGGAGGCGGCTCGGCGGAGGACCTTTGGGGATTTAACGACGAGGAGCTTGCGAGGACTATTGCGGCATCGACGATCCCCGTGATATCGGCGGTTGGACACGAGACCGACTTTACCATCTGCGATTTCGTTGCCGATCTTCGCGCGCCCACACCGAGCGCGGCGGCCGAGATCGCTTTCCCAAACAGCGAGGAGATCCGCTCCAGGATAGCTCATCTGAAAAACAAGACCGATGCTTTACTTGAGCGCAGGATTTACCTGCTCGACGGAAGGCTTCAGACACTTAAAAAGAACGCGGAGCTGCGCTCACCTGTGCGGATGCTTGACGAAAGGGCATCGAGGCTTGCGCTTCTTAAGGACAAAATGGATTCGCTTGCAAGAGCCTCGGTGGATGGAGCGGACGGAAGCTTCCGTATGCTTTGCGCACGTCTTAAGGGAGTCAATCCCTTGGCGGTGCTTTCGCACGGCTATGCGATGGTGCAGGGAGGCGATGGAAGGGTGATATCCGCGGTTGCGGATGCTGCTGTCGGCGAGGTGGTTGATATAAGTCTTTCTGACGGAAAAATGAGAGCACAGATAACCGAAATAAGTGAAAAGCGAGGTTTATGATATGGCAGAGAAAAAGAAGATGAGTCTTGAGGAGGCTATGGCAAGGCTTGAGGGCATAGTAGCCGAGCTTGAAAATGAAAAGCTGCCGCTTGAGAAGTCCTTGAAGCTCTATGAGGAGGGCGTGAAGCTTGCTTCGCGCTGTGCCGAGGAGCTTGAGACGGCAAAGCGTAAGATACAGATACTTCAGCAGGGGGCGGACGGTCAGATCGAGGTCGTTGACGTTCCCGAGGGCACGTTTTCAGAGGAAAACTGATTTATGAGCGCGTGAGGTGAAAATTAGCCACGCGGGAGAATGGAGATTATTATGATCGGATACAACAAGGAGTCCGCGCTTGCAACTATCGCAGAGGCGAAGGACGCGGTGGAGCGCGAGTTCGAGAGGATATATCCCGAGGGGGAGGGCACGGCGGCGAGTCTTTACGAGGCTATACGCTACAGTCTGCTTTCGGGAGGAAAGAGAATAAGAGCTACGCTGGTGCTTGAGACCTGCAGGATGCTCGGCGGTCAGACGGAGGCGGCTTTGCCGTTTGCCTGCGCGGTCGAGATGGTGCACACCTACTCGCTTATTCACGATGATCTGCCCTGTATGGATGACGACGATATGCGTCGCGGCAGGCTTACCAATCACAAGGTCTACGGCGAGGCGACGGCTATACTTGCCGGCGACGGTCTTTTGACCGACGCTTTTTCGGTATCGGCGATGAACCCTTACGTCAGCGGAGATTGCGCGGCGACGGCGGTTGCTATACTGTCGGGCGCGGCAGGCAGCTTTGGAATGGTCAAGGGTCAGGCGATCGACCTTTACGGCGAGAGTCACGCTCTGACCGAGGGCGAGCTGGTCGAGCTTCATATGGGTAAAACGGGCGCTATGATATGCGCGTCCGTGCAGCTTGGTTGTCTTGCCGCAGGATATATGCCAAACGATGAGATCACAGAGAAGCTGACGCTTTTTGCGAGAAATATCGGCTTGGTATTTCAGATAGTTGACGATATTCTTGACGTGACCTCGACAAGCGAGGTGCTTGGCAAGACGGTCGGCTCGGACAAGGATAACAACAAGACGACGTTTATGTCGTTCTTCACGCCCGAGAGCGCGAAGGAGTATGCCGAGAGGCTGACCGAGGAGGCTATCGCTCTTGTTGAGGGTATAGATGGAAGCGAGAGGATAGTTGATCTCGCGCTTTACCTTTGCGACAGAAAAAATTGATAAAAGGGAAAACATAATGGATTTTTTGAAAGATTTGGGAACGAATTTCTGGCTTGTGAGCGTGATTACCGCTTGGTTTATCGCGCAGGTGCTGAAATTCTTTACCGGAGTTTTTAAGCTTAAGAAATTTACTACGATAGAGTTTTTGTTCGGTACGGGCGGAATGCCGTCCTCTCACACTGCGGCGGTCTGCGCGATGGTGAGCGCTTGTGTTATCAAATGCGGCTTCGGTTCGGTGGAGTTTGCTCTGAGCGCTCTGCTTGCGATGATAGTTATGCGCGATGCGACCGGAATGAGACGTCAGGTCGGTGAGCACGCCAAGGCGCTCAACAAGATATTCGAGGAGCTTGCCGAGGCTCATAACGATCCCGAGCTTACTCACAAGGCTCTTGCCGAGCTTGTCGGACACACTCCGCTTCAGGTCGGCGTAGGCGCTGTTCTCGGCTTTCTCGTGCCCGTGGCGCTTATGTACGTGCCGTTCTTTAATATCGTATGAGAATAGACGTTTATCTCGTTGAAAAGGAATTTTGCGAGAGCAGAAACAAGGCGGCGCGCCTGATCGGTGAGGGCAAGGTGATGCTTGACGGCAGACTTGTTGCGAAGGCTTCGCTTGAGGTTTCGGGTGGCGAGCACGCCATTGAAATAATTGAGCAGGACAGATACGTCGGTCGCGGCGGACTTAAGCTTGAGGGCGCTCTTGAGCATTTTGGGCTTGACGTCAGTGGCAAGAGATGTATTGACGTAGGTGCCTCGACGGGCGGATTTACCGACTGCCTTTTGCAGAGAGGTGCGGTGCACGTTTGCGCGGTCGACTCGGGCAGGGGGCAGCTTCACGGAAAGCTTCTGGAGGATATCCGAGTTACTTCGGTCGAGGGCTTTAATGCGCGAGGTATTAATGCCGAGGAGTTCGGTCTTTTCGATCTTGCGGTAATGGACGTTTCGTTTATTTCGCAGACCTTACTTCACGCGCCGGTTTTCTCGGTCTTGCGCGATGGGGCATACTTTATCAGCCTTATAAAGCCGCAGTTTGAGTCGGGCAGGAGCGCGCTCGGCAAGGGCGGTATCGTCAAAAAGGCGAGCGACCGCGAGGCCGCTGTACGCCGCGTGGTAGAATCGGCTCTTTTGTGCGGATTTACGCTCAGGGGAGTTGTTCGTTCCTCTATTGAGGGCGGCGACGGAAACCGCGAGTATCTTGCACTTTTTGAAAAGGGCGGCGAGCCTATGGCAGACCGTGAAGCTATAAATTACAGACAGATTTGCAAGGATTGATTATGGAAAAACAGATCAAAAAAGTACTGATAGTTACGAATTTTAATATTTACGATAAGGCCAACGCCGCAATTGCGGTTGCTGAAAAGCTGGTCGGATGCGGATGTGAGGTCTGCTCGCCCGTTTACAACAAGGACAAGATAATCAGGATGAGGGGAAGGGCTCATTTTACATTTCTTCCCGCTGAGGAGTCCTACAAGAGCGTAGACGCGATCATCGTGCTTGGAGGCGACGGAACCATCCTTGAGTCTGCCCGTCGCGCCGCACCCTTCGGTGTGCCTGTGATGGGACTTAATCTCGGCCGTCTTGGCTACATGGCAGAGCTTGAAATGAGCGAGCTTGATCAGATCGCACGGATCGTGTCGGGAGATTATAAGATTGAAAAGCGCTCGATGCTCAATATTGAGCTTCTCAACGCCAACGGAGAGACTCGCAAGAACGAATACGCGCTCAACGATGCGGTGCTGTCAAACGGTACTATTTCGAGAGTCGTTGATCTTGAGCTTTACGAGGGCGGCTCGAAGATAGCAAACTACCGCGCAGACGGTATGATCATCGCGACTCCTACCGGCTCGACCGCATATTCCTTGGCGGCAGGCGGTGCGATCGTTGATCCGAGGCTTGCTTGCTTCTGCGTAACGCCGATATGTCCGCACTCGCTTCTCTCCCGTCCGCTGATCTTCCCCGACAGCGCGTGTCTTGAGATAAAGAACGTTTGTCACAGAGAGAAGACCTTATTCTTGACGGTTGACGGAAGGGTCAATTACGAGCTTGTTTGCGGTGAGATAGTCCGTATCACGAGGTCGCCGCTTACCACCTCGTTTATCCGACTTAAAGAGGAGAGCTTTTATGAAAAGCTCCGTCAGAAAATGAATGATAATTAATTTTGGAGTTTGGTGAATTGAAATGAAAAAGGGAAGACAGGAAAAAATACTTGAGCTTATAAACAAATACGAGATAGAGACTCAGGACGAGCTTATAGAATTTCTCGGCGAAGAGGGATATATAGTGACTCAGGCGACGGTGTCGCGTGATATTCGTGATCTTGATCTGGTCAAGGTCGCTATGCCCGGCGGCAGCTACAAATACGTGGTTGCTCACGTTTCGCACAGAGGCGCTAAAAATGCGGGACCCTTGGCGCACGCGGTGTCCGACACGGTGCTTTCTATCACCTGTGCGCAGAATCTGATAGTACTTAAGACTACGGCGGGAATGGCACAGGCGGTGGCGATTGCTATCGACCGAATTCCCGATTCGGAGATACTCGGATGTGTGGCCGGCGACGACACGATACTTGTGGTTACTCACGACGCTGAGACGGCGACGAGTGTTGCGGGAAGAATGAAAAGACTTCTTTCCATCGGTTGATTTTTTGATTGTTGATTTTTACGGAAAGGACGGGCGGATTTATGCTGAAGCTTCTTCACGTTGAGAATATTGCCGTGCTTAAGCGCGCCGATATTGAATTCCGTGACGGATTTACCGTGCTTACGGGTGAGACCGGAGCGGGAAAGTCGGTTATTATCGACGGCATTAATATGATCTGCGGCGGAAAGGTCTCGCGCGACGTTATCCGTGCGGGTGAGCAATACGCGCTGTCCGAGGCTGTATTTGACGGAATTGGCGACGGAGTTGCCGCGAAGCTTGCAGAGCTTGGCATTGAATGTGACGAGGGCGAGATTTCCTTGAGTCACAAGCTGAACGTTGACGGCAAGTCGGTCGTGAGGGTCAATGGACGGGCGGTTACGAAATCGACTCTGCGCGAAGCGGCGCGGTTGTTGATCTCTATTCACGGACAAAATGACAGCAGGGTACTTTTTGACAAGTCGGCTTACCTTGATATGCTCGATTCCTACGGCTCGTGTGAGTCCGAGCGGCAAAAATACGCTTCGGTCTACCGAGAGCTTGACAGCTATCGCAAAAAGCTCCGTGATGTTTCGACCGATGAGGAGCAGAAGGCTCGCGAGAGGGATATGCTTGAATATCAGATCAAGGATATTGACTCGAAGAAGCTGAAGGACGGCGAGGAGGAGGCTCTTGAAGCCGAAAAGAAGCGACTTGGCAGTCTTGAAAAGATAAACAAGCACGTCAATTTTGCTTATCGCGCGCTTGCAGGCGGAGAGAAGGGCGCTTCGGCATCATATCTTTTGTCTCGAGCATCGGAGGCGCTTTCCAAGATCTCGGACGTGATCCCTGAGGCGACGGAGATAGCCGAAAAGCTACTCGATATGAGCTACGAGGTCTCGGATATGGCGGACAGAGTCGCGGCGTTCGGCGATGACGACGGCGAGGACATAGATACGCGTCTTGACAAGATCGAGAGCCGCCTTGAAGCGATCTCGGGTCTCAAGAGGCGGTATGGTAGGGATATTAAGTCGATACTTGAGTTTCGTGACCGCGCGGTCGCGAGGCTTGACGATATAGTTTTGTCGGACGAGCATGCGGCAGAGTACGAAAAGAAGATAAAGGAGCTCTGTGTGGAGGCAAAAGCCGCCGCGAGAGCTTTGACTGAAAAGAGAAGAGCCGCGGCAGTCGGCGCTTCGCAGAGAATAATGGAGACGCTTGCCTACCTTGATATGCCGAAGGTGAAGCTTGAGATCTCGCTCTATCCCACGGATGATTTTACGCCGTCGGGCTGTGACAGGGCGGAGTTTATGGTTGCTACCAATCCCGGTGAGCCGATGATGCCTATGTCGGAGATCGCTTCGGGAGGTGAGATGGCGAGGATAATGCTTTCGCTTAAGAGTGTTCTTAACGAAAAGGACGGAGTCGGATGCGCGGTTTACGACGAGATAGACACGGGAATCTCGGGCAAGACCTCGAGAAAGATCGGAATCAAGCTCCACGAGATAGCGAGGGGTTGTCAGGTAATTTGCGTGACACATTCGGCGCAGATCGCGACGCTTGCCGACGATCATTATCTTATTTCCAAGCGTGAGGTCGACGGCAGGGCACAGACGAGCGTTCGTCTGATCGAGGGCGAGGAGAGAGTCGCAGAGGCGGCGAGAATCCTCGGCGGAATCAACGTTACCGAGGCGCAAAAACAGGCGGCGAGGGATATGATTGAAAATATCAGTGAATAAATTTGCAAAAACGGCGAAAAATTTGATCTTTTGTATTGAATTTTCGGCGCGGATGTGATAAAATTATAAAGTTGTGTAAAAATAGAGAGGTTAGTGTAAAATGTTAAAGATTAAATTACAAATAGCCGAAAAGATATATGCGGGAGTCAAGGGTATCAATCCCGACTCCGAGATCGCGATCGAGGATATTGCTTCGATGCTTGAATATCCCCCCGATGCGAGCATGGGAGACCTTGCTTTCCCTTGCTTTAAGCTCTCGAAGGCGCTTCGCCGCTCGCCCGTGCAGATCGCGGCTGCTCTTGCAGACGGCCTTTCGGGAGGCGCGCTTGCATCCGCAGAGGCTGTCAACGGCTATCTGAACATTAAAATAGATAATGCGTATCTTGGAGAGAAAATTCTGCCCGAGATACTTGAAAAGAAGGAAAATTACGGTGCTCCCACATATCTTGGAGAGGGAAAGACGGTCGTTCTCGACTACTCCTCGCCCAATCTTGCCAAGCCCTTCCATATAGGACATCTTGGCACTACTGTCATTGGTCACGCCATAAAGAGACTGCATGAGTTTGCGGGCTACAAGTGTGTCGGTATCAACTACATCGGTGACTGGGGCACTCAGTTCGGTAAGCTTATAGTCGCTTACAAAAAGTGGGGCGACAAAGAAACTGTTGAAAACGGCGGAGTTGACGCGCTCGTTGATCTCTACGTGCGCATTAACAACGCGATCTCCGGTAATGAGGAGATGGGCATACCTGCAGATCCTTCTCTCGCTGATGAAGCAAGAGCAGAGTTCCTTAAGATGGAGCAGGGAGATAAGGAGAATCTTGATCTTTGGCGTTGGCTCGTAAAGCTTTCGATAAAAGCTAACGATAAGATATACAAGCAGCTTGGAATTGAGTTCGATAGCTACAAGGGTGAGAGCAGCTATACTGAGGATATGCCCGCACAGATCGAAAAGCTTCGTGAAGAAGGTCTTTTGAAGATAGATGACGGTGCATCTTTAGTTGATTTGAGTGAATACAATATGCCTCCGTGCCTTATTCTTAAGCGTGACGGCTCGACGCTCTATCCTACCCGTGATATTGCGGCGGCTTATGATAGAAAGCAGATGTATGATTTCGAAAAGTGCATCTACGTTACTAGCACACAGCAGATACTTCATTTTAAGCAGTGGTTTAAGGTCGTTGAGCTGATGGGCTATGATTGGTATGATAAGCTCGTACACGTTCCTTACGGGACTGTTTCTATCAATGGAGCTAAGCTTGCAACGAGAACCGGAAATGTTGTGTTGCTTAAGGATCTCTTTGAGGCGGCGATAGATAAGGTCAGGGGAATTATGGAGGAAAAGAATCCGAATCTCGAGGGCAAGGACGAGGTCGCAGAGGCAATCGGTGTGGGTGCGATAGTTTTCTATTATCTTACCAACAACCGTATCAAAGACATCAATTTCAACCTCGAGGATGCGCTTTCCTTCGACGGAAACACGGGTCCTTACGTTCAGTACACCTACGCGCGCGCTTGCTCGGTGCTTGACAAGGTCAAGGACAACTATGGCGGCAAGATCGTGATCAGCTGTGACGAGGAAGCGGCGCTGCTTAAGACTCTTTGTCAGTACGAGGAAAAGGTACTTGCGGCAATTCGCGATTACGAGCCCTCGGTCATCACGAGATTTATTCTTGACGTTGCGGTGGCGTTTAACAAGTTCTATCACGAGTGCTCGATACTTAACGCTGAGAATGATGACGTTAAGGGAACGAGACTTCTGCTTACCGAGGCGACCAAGCAGGTTCTTGGCTCGGCGTTCTCGCTTATCTGTCTGAAAAAGACTGAAAAGGTTTAATTTTTACGGTTAATAATTGAAAGGAATAATATATTATGTCAGGACATAGCAAATGGGCTAACATCAAGCACAAAAAGGAAAAGACCGACGCACAGAGAGCGAAGGTGTTTACAAAGATCGGTAAGGAGATCACCATTGCGGTAAATGAGGGCGGCGGAGATCCCAACTCTAACGCGAAGCTTCGTGATCTTATCGCAAAGGCAAAGTCTAACAACGTTCCCAACGACAACATCGAGAGAACCATCAAGAAGGCTCTCGGCGGCTCGGGTGAAAACTACGAGGAGGTCGTTTACGAGGGATACGGACCCGCAGGCGTTGCGGTCATCGTTGAGGCTACTACCGACAACAGAAACAGGACTGCGGGCAATATACGCTCTTATTTCTCCAAGTATCACGGAAATATGGGACAGACCGGCTGCGTAAGCTTTATGTTCGAGGAGAAGGGTGTTATCGTTATTACCGACGAGGACGGCGAGATCGACGAGGATCAGCTTATGGAGACCGCACTTGAGGCGGGAGCAGAGGATTTCTCCGGCGAGGAGGGTGTTTTCGAGATCTACACCGTTCCTGACGACGTTTACGCTATTTCCGAGGCGCTTAAGGCTGCGGGATATGAAATCGCGTCTGCTGAAAAGAGCAAGGTTCCTTCCACGACCGTTGAGCTTACAAGCGAGGATGACATCAAGTTTATGGGTCTTCTTATTGAGAAGCTCGAAGAAGACGATGATGTAATGGAAGTTTACCACAATTGCGACAACGAACTGTAAAAAATCAGCCTGACGACATTTGCCGAATACGGCGTTGCTCCTCGCGTGCAACTTGACGTAGGAAAACTACGCCTGCGTTTTGCACGCTGTGGTGCGATACGCAAGCTAAAGCTTGCTGCTCGCTTTGCTTGAGGAAAGCGCCTTGTCTTCGAAAAATCTCGACAGGCTGATATTTATAGCCGAGAGGCTTGACTTTACATTGCAAAAAAGGAGGATGAAAATGAAGCAAAATCGCGCGACGAGACTTTTGTCCAACACGCTGATATTTACGGTTGGTAAGTTTGTGTCAAAGCTTATCGTCATTTTTATGCTCCCGTTTTATACCTCGTATCTTTCGAGCGCAGAGTACAGCACGTCGGATCTGATCACTAATCTTTGTAATCTTATAATTCCGCTTGCCTGTCTTGGTGTCAGCGAGGGAATTTTCAGAAATGCGGCAACAAAAAACGTCGACAAGGAGGCGTTCTTCACCAACGGCGTTATGCTGATGGTCTTCGGCTCTCTCGGATTTCTTGCGCTCTCTCCGCTGCTTAATCTGACCGGATATTTTAACGATTATATCTGGCTTATTATCTGCTACGTTATCGCATCGAATATCCATTCGGTCTGCTCGCAATACGTTTGCGCTATCGGAAGAACGAAGCTTTTTGCTCTCCAGGGAGTGCTCAATACGGCGCTGACGGTGGTTCTAAATATTATCTTCCTCGTCGGCTTCGACATGGGCATCAACGGATATGTGCTTTCGATCGTTTTGGCGGATCTTTTGTCCACTGTTTTCGTTTTCTTCGTTGCAAGGCTTTACCGTGCGTTTGTTCCCAAGAAGGTAAACGGAGCGGTTATGAAGGATCTGCTTCGGTTCTGTCTGCCGCTTGTGCCGTCTACGATCTTTTGGTGGATAACCGGTGTTTCGGATCGATATATGGTGGCTTACATGCGGTCTGACGCGGAAAACGGTCTTTATACGGCGGCTTACAAGATACCGACGCTTCTGACCTACGTGGTCACGATCTTCAACGATGCTTGGAAGCTGTCGGCGGTCTCGGAGTCCGAGGACAGAGAGAGGTGCGCCGACTTTTATTCTCAGATATACAAATATTACATTGCCGCGATGTTCGTGGGCGGTGGAATTTTGTCTGTGGGCGCACAGATATTTGCAAAAATTCTGTTTGCGGACAGCTATTACGTGGCGTGGATATTTATTCCCGTGCTTTCGGCGGCGACCGTCTTTACGGCGCTTGATACTTTCCTTGGAAGCGTATATTTTACCGTCAAAAAGACCTATATGTCGCTTTGGACCTCTCTTATCGGGGCGGTCGTGAATATTGGGCTCAATCTTATTTTGATCCCCGATTGGGGGCTTGGTTGGGGCGCTATGGGTGCGTCGGTTGCGACCTTTGCAAGCTATTTCTTGGTGTATCTCATTCGAGCACTTACGATGAAGAGGTTTTTGGCGTTTAGGATGTATCACGGCAAGCTGCTTATCAACACCGTGCTTATAGGCGGTATTTCGGCGTTTATGACCTGGTACGGATACAGCGGTCAGATCGCGGGACTTATCGTGTCGGGTTGTATCTTGCTTGTGAGCGTGGTATTCAACTGCCGCGACGTGTATATTGCCTGCCGTCAGGTGCTCTCATCGGTGAGAGGTAAAAAGGGAAATAGTAACGAATAATCGTTGAAAGCGAAGAATTTACAAAAAATTCATAATTATTTTTTGTTTTCTCTTGCAATGGGAAATCAAATGTGATATAATTATTTCCGCGTGTGAAAACGCATAGAACAAGGGTGGTCCGCTGCTTTGCTCGCATGAACATCCGGATTTTAAGGAGGGCTTTAAAATGGATCTTATTAAGGCTTTTACAAATGAGCAACTCAAGGAAAACGTACCCCAGTTCAACATTGGTGATACCGTTCGCGTTCACAACAAGATCGTTGAGGGTACAAGAGAAAGAATTCAGATGTACGAGGGCACCGTTATCGCAAAGCACGAGGGCGGCATTTCCTCTACCTTCACCGTCAGACGTATCGCTTACGGCTGTGGCGTTGAAAAGACGTTCCCCCTTCATTCTCCCAACGTTGTTGCGGTAGACGTAATCCGTAAGGGTAAGGTTCGTCGTGCGAAGCTGTACTACCTCCGTGGTAGAGTCGGCAAGGCTTCCAAGGTTAAGGAAGATCTCGCAAGATAAGATTGATTCTTTATCGCTCATAGAGCAGAAAATATCGGAGGACAAGCATTTTGCTTTGTCCTCCGATATTTTTTATTCGGCTTGGGTTATATGTATTTTTATGAGCTCTGCCGCGGCAAGCGTTGCCGCTCCAGAGACCGCGAGACCTGCGGAATGATTTATTGAGGTTATTTCGGGCAGGGGCTTGCCTGCGGCTGCGAAGGCTCGCTTGATATATTTGAGGGCGATGCTCGCGAATTTCGTCACGTCGTATTCTATGACGTATTTATTTGGAGAGAAGGCGCAGTCGGCGAAATTGACGATTTTGTACAGCATTTTGCCGAGATCGTCCTCGGAGAGCATTTGGCGATGCAGGTCGGCAAGGGTGTCGGTGCCGCTTATGAGCAGGTTTTTTATATTGCAGGTGCAGATCGGCTCACAGTCTGAATAGATCGAGAGCGAAAGTCCTTTTCCTACATAGATATGCGCCAGCTTGTCGCCACTCTCGGCTTTGATAGTGTGATGTCTGATCGCAGAAGCGATCGCCTCCGATGATTTGATGAAAAGCAGAGGCTTGATGCCGAAAAATCGGGCGGTGGCGCTCTCGATGGCAGGAATGTCACTCTCGGTTGCGGCGCAGATATTTGTGATATTCAGCTCTCTTGTGGGCTTTTCGTCGGAGATCAATATGCAGATGGCAGAGATGCCGAAGGGCTGCCTGACGGCATTCGCACCTATTCGCGAGAGAAAGAGGTTGAGGTTGTCGCCAAAGGTGATGCTTGTGTCATAATCGTACTGCTCGTAAAATCTGCACTCTGATCTGCCTCGGACTATGCTCATCGAAAAGCTTGGCGAGGACGTGTCTATGACGAGGATTGACAGGGCTTCGTTTACGGTATGGCAGTACGAGGGTCTGCTATCCTCTGGGAAGTGCCATTTCTTATACGTGAATTTGCACTCGTCCATAGCGGTGAGAAACTTGCCTGCGGTCACGAGGCTGACTCCCGCGCTTTCGGATATTGCCGCGCGAGTGATCTTTGGCACTGTCAGGCAGGCATCCGTCATTTTGTCGATAAGCTCGCGGCTTACGTGGAGTGATTTCTTTTCAAACTTATATCTTTTCATCGTTTTTCCTTGATTTTTGTCGGTCGTTGATATAATTATATAATGAAAACCCTATTTGTGTCAAGAGAAAATGCGGTTTTAGCCATTTTGATGAAAAAATTGTAAAAAAAGACGAAAAAATTTAAGGAAAGCTCTTGACAAGGTGAAAAGTTAATGGTATAATAATATGCCGCATAAAAATGGCTTTTTTAAGTATGCAGTTTTTTAAAAACAGGCTTTGCAAAGCAAGGCAGCATCGCCATCATAGCGAGACTTGTATGAAAGAGAGGTGCTTTTCGTGTTTGCAATTATCGAAACCGGCGGAAAGCAGTACAAAGTAACAGAGCAGGATATTATCTTTGTTGAGAAGCTTGACTGCGAAGAAGGCGCAGAGCTCACGATCAACGAGGTCGTTGCAGTTTCTACCGATGCTGGCTTTAAGGTTGGCGCTCCCTACGTTGAGGGTGCTTGCGTTAAGGCAACCGTTGTAAAGAACGGCAAGGGCAAGAAAATTTATGTCCTTAAGTATAAGGCAAAGAAGGACTCGAAGAAGAAGATCGGTCACAGACAGCCTTACACAAAGATCCAGATCACATCTATCGTTGGTTAATTTGTTATGACGAAGTTGGTATTTTTCCGTACAGGCGGTGTTTTTTACGGCTTTGAGGAGCAGGGTCACACCGGATACGGCGAAGAGGGTAACGATATTCTCTGTGCCGCGCTCTCCGCAATGACTATGCTGATCATCAATACCGTTGAGGTTGCTTACTCTTCCTCTATCGATTTTACTATCGATGAAGAAACTACCAATATCAAAGTGAGATCCAAGGCCGCGCTTCCCGAATACGAGGAGGACGAGCTGAAAAGATATGCGGTATCGGGAATCTTTCTCGCATACTACAAGCAGATCGAGGATATGCTTGAGGAATATTACGACTATCTTGATGTGTCTGTTGTGGACAGACCCTACGAGGACGATTGATTCCTTGTGGGAATGCACTGCGGTGCAAAAGAAATTTTTTAGGAGGATAATATTATGGTAAGACTCAGTTTACAGTTCTTTGCTCATAAGAAGGGTGTCGGTTCTACTAAGAACGGCCGTGATAGCGAATCCAAGCGCCTTGGCGTTAAGAGAGCTGACGGTCAGGCAGTTGTTGCCGGCAACATCCTCGTAAGACAGAGAGGAACAGCTATCCATCCCGGTAACAACGTTGGTATCGGTAAGGATGATACTCTTTTTGCTCTTATCGACGGTAGAGTTAAGTTTGAGCATAAGGCAGGCGGAAGAAAGCAGGTTAGCGTATACGCTGACTAATCTTCTGTTAATAGATAAAGGATGCGGAAACCCCGCATCCTTTATCTGTATTTGCGGCCTTTGAATTTTACTATGTACGTCGTTGCTCCTCGTGTGCAGCTTGACGTAGACAAACTACGCCTGCGCTTTGCCCACTCCGGTGCGCATTGTCTATGGCAAAATTCGAAGGTCTTGTCTTTTTTTGGATTTAATGATGTTAGCGAATATCAAAAAGGTATTGTTTTTTGTGTTGATTTGTGGTAAAATAGAGCATCAAGGAAAATAGGAGTATTTATGAAAATACTTTACGAGGATAAATATCTGATCGTTTGCGAGAAGCCCGTGGGGGTCGAGTCGCAGAGGAGCAGCTCGGGCAGAGAAGATATGCTGACACTTCTGTCGCAATACAGAGTCACGAGAGGCGAGGACGGCTACGTTGGGCTCGTTCACCGTCTTGACGTGGCGACGGGCGGCGCGATGATATACTCCAAAAGGGAGGATGTGACGGGGAAGCTGTCGGCGCTTGTGCAGTCTTGCGACTACAAAAAGACCTATTTTGCCGTCGTTCACGGAGAGCTCTCGGAGAGTGAGGGCGAGATGCGTGATCTATTATACCACGACAAGAAAAAGAACAAGTCCTACGTTTGCGACAAAAAACGGCAGGGGGTCAAGGAGGCGGTGGCGAATTACCGTTTGCTTGAGACTGTTGAGAAAAGCGAAGGGGAAAAGCTCTCTCTTGTTGAGGTCGGGCTGATTACGGGAAGGACTCATCAGATACGCGTACAGTTCGCATCCCGCAAAATGCCGCTTGTCGGGGACGGAAAGTACGGCAGCCGTGACAACAAGGCAAGCTGTGCGCTTTGGTCGCATAGGGTTGAGTTTACACATCCGATCACAAAAAAGGTGATTGCTTGTGAATGCTTTCCCGAAGAAAATTATCCGTGGTCTTTGTTTTCAATAGAAGGGTAATTTAGCAAAATGATATTATAAACGGAGGTTTTTATGGATAAGCAGATTGAAAAGTACGGCGAGCTGATCAAGTCCTACGTTAAGGAAAACTATAAAAAGGTTTTCCGTGAGCCCGCGGGTGTTATGCAGCACAAGTATATCGTTCCCGGAAGCGTCTATGAGTCACTTTGGGATTGGGATAGCTGGACGACTAATATTGCTCTGCGCGCGGTCGCTTCAAGCGAGGATATCGGAGAATATGAAAAGGGATGTGTTCTGAACTTTTTGGATAAAACCGATGCTATCGGAAGGATCCCGATCTTGATAACTCCCGGCGGCGCAAGTCCCGGATACAACGAAAAGATCAATATGAACGTACATAAGCCCTGTCTTGCACAGCATGCGCTTTTTGTATGCGAGCAGAACGGAGATTGCGAGTGGCTTCGTGATAAATTTTCAAGCTTGGTAAGCTTTGTTGATTTTTACTATGATCATTGCCGTCATGAGTCGGGCTTGTATTTTTGGCTTAACGACGTTGCTATCGGTATCGACAACGATCCCTGCGTATTTTACCGTCCCGAAAAAAGCTCGGCTACAATTTATTTGAATTGCTTGATGTATAAGGAGATTTGGGCAGTTTCCGAGATCGCGCGACTCTTGGGCCTTGAGGACGTGGCGGCAAAGTATGCCGAAAGAGCGGAAGGACTCAAGCTCTGCATCCGTGAGAATCTGTGGGATGAAAGAAACGGATTTTTCTACAGTGCAGACCTCAATCTCCGTCCGATAGACGGTGATGAGCAGATGCACAAGGGTTGTCCGAGAAACTACAGCTTCTTGCTGCAGAAGATCGACGTTTGGTCGGGATTTATGGCAATGTGGGCAAATATTGCAACTCCCGAGCAAGCCGAGAGAATGGTAAAGGAAAATTATCTGAACGAAAGGACCTTCTATTCTGCGGGCGGTGTGCGTTCACTGTCCAAGTCGGAAAAAATGTACCGCGTAATAAAATCGGGCAATCCGTCGTGCTGGACGGGTCCCATTTGGGGAATTGCAAACTATATGACGTTTGTCGGACTTATAAATTACGGCTATGAGAAGGAGGCTCGCGAGCTTGCCGAAAAGACCGTTTTAATGTTCGGTAGGGATATAGAAAAATACGGTAAGATGCACGAATATTACGATCCCGACACATGCGAGGGTGTACATAATCTCGGCTTCCAGAGCTGGAATCTGCTGGCGGTAAATATGTACGATTACTTGTTGGAAAAGTGATTGAGGTGTTTTCTTTATTATAGATACAAAAGCCAAAGCCGCCCTTTTGGGCGGCTTTGGCTTTTAATTATTACTATACGCCACTATACGTCGGTGGATTTTTCTAAAAACTCGGTTATCGAGTCGAAAAGCATAGAGGCGACCTTTTGCTTATATTCGTCGGTCTCGAAAAGTGCGGCTTCAGCAGGATTTGAAAGAAACCCGCACTCGACGAGAACGGCGGGGCAGGTGGTGTTTTCAAGCAGGAATATCGAGCTTGTGGCTACCTTGGTTTTTCTTGTGTTTTCGGGTTGGAGAGTTGCTTTGTTGTTGCTTTGGATAAGACCTGCGAGAGTCGACGAATCGGGGTCGTTGGGTGAATACCATACCTGTAGTCCCGAGTATTTGGGGTTGGTGAAGGAATTCATGTGGATGCTTATAAATATGGCGTCGGGCGTCGTGTCGGCGATCGTAAGTCGGGCGGCGAGATCGAGCTTTTTCTTTCTGCCCTGATAGTCGGAGTTTCGGTCGTAGAGCAGGCGGTCGTCCTCTCGGGTCATAACGACGTTGATGCCGTCTGCGCGCAGCATTTCGCATAGAAGCTTGGATATTTCAAGGTTTACATCCTTTTCGACAAGTCCTGCCGCGCTTGATGCACCGCCGTCCTCACCGCCGTGTCCCGCATCGATTATGACGGTTTTATATTTTAGAGTGTCGGCGTTTGTTTCGAGTGAGCTGCTTCGGTCAGGAAAGGGAAGTCTGAAATCGCTCAAAAGGTATGCCGCCGCACCGACGGCGAGAGCTGACACAATAAAAAACAGTACGAGCTTTAGGGAAAAACCGAGCTTCATAAATGCTCCTTTCAAGGAAGGTCTTTTATAGAAATCTTATTGTCAGGTTGGCTTTTTTATGCCTTTTATATCCGATTTTTGTGCGGAAAGGATATTGTGGGCATCCGTTGAAATCCCTATTTAGTGAAAAAAACGAAATTAGAATTTTTGCCATGAAAATGGAGAATATCGCTTGACAATCTGTCAGTGTTATAGTATAATTTTATAAAATAGGGTAGTGTTTACCTATGGGATATCAAAGGAAAGGAATCAAACAAATGAATTTTTTTGATGAGCTTGTAAACTACGACAAAGAGGTGCACGATGCCTGCTCGCTCGAGCTTGCGCGCCAGCGCCACAACATAGAGCTTATTGCCTCTGAAAACATTGTATCAAAGGCAGTCCTGCTTGCTGCGGGCACTGTGCTTACCAATAAGTATGCCGAGGGATTCCCGGGTAAACGCTATTACGGCGGCTGTCAGTGCGTTGACGTTGTTGAAAACATCGCGCGCGAGCGTGCTAAAAAGCTTTTCGGAGCAGAGCACGCCAACGTTCAGCCTCACAGTGGAGCGTCCGCTAATCTCGCGGTATTTTTTGCACTTTTGAATCCCGGCGACACGGTTATGGGACTCAATCTCGCGCACGGCGGTCACCTTTCCCACGGTTCTCCCGTAAATATTTCGGGTAAATATTTCAATATCGTTCCTTACAG
>JAFULC010000023.1 GCA_017483305.1 Clostridia bacterium
ACTCGTTGCCGATCTTGAGGCAGAGGGATATCTCGTTAAGGTTGAGCCTCACGACCACAACGTTGGCGTTTGCTACCGCTGCGGCACGACCGTTGAGCCTCTCACAAGCGACCAGTGGTTCGTTAAGATGAAGCCTCTCGCAAAGCCTGCAATCGAGGCGGTTGAGTCGGGTGAGATCAACTTCGTTCCCGAGCGTTTCTCGAAGAACTACTTTAACTGGATGAACAATATTCTCGACTGGTGCATATCCCGTCAGCTTTGGTGGGGTCACAGAATTCCTGCCTTCTACTGCGACGAGTGCGGCGAGATGACCGTTTCCAAGGTCGACATTGACACCTGCCCCAAGTGCGGCGGCAAGGTTCATCAGGACGAGGACGTGCTTGACACCTGGTTCTCGTCGGCTCTCTGGCCCTTCTCTACTCTCGGCTGGCCCGAGCAGACCGAGGATCTCAAGAGATATTATCCCACCGACGTGCTCGTTACGGGATACGATATAATCACCTTCTGGGTATCGCGTATGATCTTCTCGGGTCTTGAGCACATGGATGCAAAGCCCTTCTCTACCGTATTTATTCACGGTCTCGTACGTGACGCGCAGGGCCGTAAGATGTCCAAGTCGCTCGGTAACGGTATCGATCCTCTTGAGGTCATCAAGCAGTACGGCGCGGATGCGCTCCGCTTTGCGCTTGCGACGGGCAACTCCCCCGGAAACGATATGAGATTCTCCGACGAGAAGATCGAGGCGGCGAGAAACTTTGCTAACAAGCTCTGGAACGCGTCGCGATTCGTTCGCATGAATCTGACGATTGATGAGATCAAGCTCCCCGATGCCGACAAGCTCGCGATCGAGGACAAGTGGATACTCAACGAATTCAACGCGCTTTGCGAGAACGTAGTTACCAATCTTGACAACTTTGAGGTTGGCGTTGCTCTCGGCGCGATCTACGGATTTACCTGGGATATCTTCTGCGACTGGTACATTGAGCTTGCCAAGGCACGTCTTAACGAAAAGGACACCGAGGCAAATCTTACCTGCCAGAACGTTATCGCATACGTTCTTTGCGGAACGCTCAAGCTTCTGCATCCCTTTATGCCCTTTATTACCGAGGAGATATATCAGGCTCTGCCTCACGAGTGCGAGAGCATTATGATCTCCGAGTATCCTAAGGCTTGCAAGTCGCTCTGCTTCTCTGCCGATGCCGAGAAGATGACGAAGATCATCGACGCGATCAAAGCGATCAGAGCGCGCAGAAGCGAGATGAACGTTCCTCCCTCCAAAAAGGCGAAGGTTTATCTTGCTACCAGATACGCTGACGTATTTGCTACCGCAGAGGCGTTCTTTGCACGTCTCGCATCCGCCTCCGAGCTTATCGTTGCGGACAAGTTTGCCGAGGACGAGGTCAGTGCAGATAATGCATTACAGATAATCACCGACTCTGCTACGATCTATCTGCCGCTTTCCGATATCATCGATTTTGAAAAGGAAAAGGCGCGTCTTGAGGGCGAGAAGAAGAAGCTCGAAGCTGAGATCGAGAGAATCGAAAAGAAGCTTTCCAACGAGGGCTTCGTTGCCAAGGCTCCTGCCGCAGTCGTTGAGGGTGAGAGAGCGAAGATGGCAAAATACCGTGAAAATCTTGAGGGTATTCTCGCGGCGATCGGCAAGCTGAAATAAATATTCGTCGAAGAATCGAACTGTTATTTGTGCCGACAACTCGGCGAAAGGAACTGATATGAACAAGGATAATTTTGGATTTGCCACACTCGCGGAGTGCGGTGTGCCCTACGAAAGCATTAACGCCTTTATTGACGAGCTTGAGGCTCGCGGCATTATGATGCACGGCTTTGCCTTTCTTCGTAACGACAAGATCTTTGCAGAAGGTTATTATGCTCCCGTAGACGAGAAATTTCTCCACAGAATGTACTCAACAAGTAAAACCTACACCTCAATGGCCATAGGCGCGCTTATCGCCGAGGGCAAGGTCTCGCTTGACGATCCCGTTTACAAATATTTCCCCGACAAGCTTCCTGAAAATCTGCATCCCTATATAGCTGAAGCAACCATACGCCATCTTTTGATGATGGCAACTCCGTTTGATCAGGAGACCTACGGTCGCTTCGTTCCCGATTGGGAATACAGCTTCTTCAACAAGCCCCCTCAGGTGCGCCCCGGAACAAGATTTATTTACGACACCTGCGGAACTTATATGCTGGATTGCATAGTCGAGCGTGTGACAGGCAAGCCCTTCCTTGAATATCTGAAGGACGTATGTCTGCGCGAGATCGGATTTTCGGAGGATGCTTGGTGCATACAGTCACCTGACGGACACTCCTGGGGTGGCTCGGGCGTGCTTGCATCTCTGCGCGATACCGTTCGCTTTGCAACTCTCGTTAAGAATCGCGGCGTAGCGCACGGCAAGCAGCTTTTGCCCGCGGATTACATTGACGAGGCAACCAAATACCAGATCGCAAACACCACTCAATATCCTCATCCCGATCTTCTCCACGGCAATGGCTACGGATACCAGGTATGGGTGACACAATGCGGCGGCTACGCTTTTCTTGGAATGGGTTGCGAGTGCGCTTGGATACTGCCCGAGCAGGGTCTCGTAGCAGTCTTTATAGCTGACACTCAGGGTGAGCCTAACTATGCAGACGTTTTTGAAATTACCAAGAAGCATATAGTTGATAACCTCTGCGATCCCTACGCTCCCGATGAGGAAGCACAGGCTCTCCTCGCCGAAAGACTTGCGGGACTGAAGGTTCCCGCGCTCCGCGGAGCGATCACATCGTCTGTGGCTCAGAAGGTGAACGGAGTTGAGTATTCCCTGTTCAACAACCCGATGCAGATGACCTCGGTCAGCTTTGAATTCAACGGTGACGAGGGCGCGATGCACTACGACACCTTGCGAGGAAAGAGAACTCTGCCCTTCGGCATGGCAAAGAACCTTTTCTTCGAGTTCCCCGAAAATCATTATTACGATTATCAGATCAATCTGCCTGCGAACCGCGGTCTTAACTCCTTTGCTTCGGCAGAGTGGATCAACGACAACACCTTGCACATCCGCGTTTACATTCTCGACAACAGCCTTGGAAATATGCACGCGTACGTCACGTTTGAGGGCGACAAGATCTCTATCGCGATGTCCAAGGTTGCCGAATGGTTTATGGATGAATATCAGGGTGAGGCATACGGCGTTCAAAAATAATCAGACAGCTTAAGCGTTAGATTTTCAAAAAAATTTTTGCAAAAAAGCTGTAACCTTTCATAAAAAACAGCGACCTTATAGGTAGAAGGCGAAGAATTTCTTCAAATCCTGCTTTATAAGGTCGCTTTTTTGATCTTGGGCGGATTTTTAGGGTCAAGTCTCACTAAAAAGTCTGAAAGGACGGTATTTGTTATGAAAAGAAGATTTTTAACGGCTGTTTTTTGTGTAGTGATGGTGCTTACGTGCGTATTATCCTTTGCATCCTGCGGTGCGGCGAGCGGCGGCAACGGATTTGCAGAGGATTATGAGCCTGCGCCCCCTGTCAAGGACGATTCCTACCTTGACGTTGATCTTGGAAGCGGGTTTGAGGGTGGTGAATCGGAGTACGAGCGCAAGATAATCAAGACCGCGAATATTTCCGCGCAGGCGACCGACTTTGACAAGGCAGTCAAGATGATCGAGCAGCTTTGCATCGATCTCAACGGATATATCGAAAGCTCCTCTGTGTCGGGCAAAAGCCTTACGAGCAAAGGAACTTTTCGCTATGCCAACTACACTCTCCGTATTCCTGCGGCAAGCTTTGACGGTTTTTGCGACGGTATCGGCGGCATAGTAAACGTGACGTCGTCGTCAAGCTCGTCCGACGAGGTGACCTCCACCTATTACGACATAAAATCCCGCATTGAAGTGCTCGAGATGCAGAAGGAGTCCTTGCAAAAGCTTTACGACGAGTACACCGAATACGGAAATATCAATTATCTGATCGAGCTTCAGGATAAGCTTTACGAGGTTATTTCGGAGATCGAGGCTTACGAGACCCAGATCCGTCTGTACGACAGCAAGGTGGCTTATTCCACTATTCACCTCAATATCAGCGAGGTTGAGGAATACACCGAGGAGGAAAAGGAGACCTTTGGGCAGGCTATTCTCGGTGCTCTCAAGGGAGGTTGGGATTTCTTCCTGACTATATGCCAGGGGCTTCTTATCGCGTTCGTTGCTTGTCTTCCCTTTACGATTTTCTTCGGAATTGTTGCGGCTGTGATCGTGTTTATCTGCGTATCCTCGGCAAAGAGAAGACGCAGACGCCAGCAGGGTGCGGATAAGCAGTAATCGACTACATCTTGAAATTGCCAAACCAGGAGGTAAAAACATGAAAAAGATTATTTCCATCGTTCTTTCTTTGCTATTCGTTTTGTCCTTTTCAGGATGCGACGGAAACGGTGTTAGCGGTGAGGAATCCTCTTTGGACACAAACGAGACAACAAAATTCGATGCGGAGCAGCCCGATGGCGGTACTACTGATGAAACGAGCTCTGAGCATACGGAGGAAAGCACTACAGACGATATCTCAAAGGAGATATACAGTATAGCTGACATTTCATGCGGATTCGGTGTCGGAGAGGCGGAAGAAGGCTTCTACTCGGATTCGACTCACATCTACACCTTCCCCAATATGGTTAGCAAATACATCATTGTGTCATACACGGATGGCACTACAGAAAATGTTAAAGAGGCGTTGGCGAGCAATCATATAAAAATTACCGATCTGGACAAATACGGTATCGGCTATTCCTCCGAAGCCAAGATGGTTGAGAATATCGTTGATCTGACGGAATGGGCAGACGATGCGATAGAAACCTTTTATCAGGATGAAAATTATATATACACTTTTTCCTGTATAAAGAGCCCATACATTACGGTTTACTATAAGGACGGATCCGAGCAGAACGTGAAAGACGCTCTTGCAGAGGGTAAGATAAGAATAACCGATCTTGGTTATTACGGCATTAGTTATAGTATGAATCCGACAGACGAAATGAAGGAATTCTTACTACAGTGGGAAAGTCCCGATGTTCCTGATGATTTTTCGTTTTCATTGACCTGGAACTGCTTTGGTGTAAGTTCTTACGACAGTGAAAGCGGTAAATTGGTAAAAACCACCGACGCAACTCATCCCGAGGATTTCGTGACCTATCATGAGCTCACCGAAGAAGAAAAAGAGCGTATTTACAGGTGGATCTTGCTTCTTAACGTAAATTCCTATCCCTATGTATATGATCCGGGAAACGGTCTTTCGGATCCCTCTATGACACTGGTCCTGACGATTCGTATGGGCGACTCTGTGAAGACAATCGAAGCAAAGGATATTGCTCTTTCTTATCGGTCGGAGAACCCAAAGGGACAGCTATTCCTTGGCATTTGCAGGATTATTCACGACATGCTGGAGACAACTGAAGAATGGCAAGCACTGCCGCCGTATGAATATATCTACGGGTAAATATTTGCAAAGAATTCAATGGCGTGTTAATGTTATACTGATATTTCCTGTGTTTCGTCTTGACATCCGACATTTTATTTGATATAATTTTTTCGTCGGAGCGTTGCTCCAAATAGCAAAAGGGATGATGAAAATGGAGACGAAATATATTTTTCTTGACGTTGACGGAACGCTCGTCAATTTCAGGGGTGAGGTTCCCGAGTCTGCCGTTTACGCGATCAAAAAAGCGCAGGCAAACGGGCACAAAATAATGCTTGCCACGGGCAGACAGAAGTCGCAGATACACAAGTTTTTGCTTGAAAAGATAGATTTTGACGGTATGGTCGCTTCGTCGGGCGCGTATATCGAATACGGCGGTCGCGTTGTATTTGAGAGCCGTCCGTCGCGCGAAAGGCTTTGCCAAATGATAGATTTTTTCGACAAGTACAAAATTCCGTATTTTCTTCAGAGTACAGATCGGTTGATCGCTTTGAGGTGGTGCTACGATCAAATTTACTCGCATTTTGAGTCTGAGGGCGCGAGCAAGGTCACGCTTGACAGCGTTTTCGGCAACACCGAGGTGGTTGAAGACCCGAGGGCACTTGAATGCGTTGAAAAGGCGGCTTATTACTATTCCCCGCTTTCGATCGACGAGGTCAGGGCGGAGCTTGGCGATTATTATTACGTTGTCAGCTACAGTCTCGGCTCGGGACAAAGCCTTTATCACGGCGAGATAACCTTTGACGGCACAAATAAGGCGAACGGAGTCGAGCGCTTTATGGCGGCGGCAGGCGCGCCGATGGAAAACTCGATTGCCTTTGGCGACAGCGGAAACGATCTTGATATGCTCAAGGTGGCAGGAGTCGGCGTTTGTATGGGAAACGGCTCTGACGACGTGAAGGCGGTGGCTGATATCGTTACGACCGACGTTACCGACGACGGCATTTACAATGCTTTTGTCAAGCTTGGGCTGATATGAAGTAACAAAAAACCGAGTGCAATGCACTCGGTTTTTTCGTTTATTCTTCAATATCATTGAAATATTCTCTGTCAAAAAACTCCTTGAGCGTGATGCCCGCTCCCTCGCAAAACCTTTTAACAGTGATGACCTTCGAGCATTTTGTTCTTCCCTTGATAAGATCATATATTGCCGATGGAGACATGCCTCCCTTGAGTGAGGCATCGCAAATATTCATGCCCTTATCATTACATACCTCGTATATTCTTTTTACAATAGCATCATTCAATTTCATAACAGTGCTCCTCCAAACAAGATTATTTTCACGGAGTTCCACAATTATTATAAAATTGTTTGTAAAATTTTTCTCGTGGAGTTCCACGATATTGACATGTTTGGAGAATTAATGTATAATTAATATCGGAGTTCCACGATTGGAGATTAGATATGATAATAACATTTATAGGACACAGCTCTCTATATAACTGTAAGGATCTGCACACAAAAATTGAAAATGCAATTATTAAAAATACAACAGCCGAGGATTACATTTCATTTTACTGCGGAGGATATGGGGATTTTGACAACTTATGCGCCAGTATTTGCCGCTCCATAAAAGAAAAAATGCCAAGAGCTGAAATTGTTTTTATTACCCCGTATATAACAGAAGCACAACAGAAAAAGCTGATGTACTTAATTGATAATAAGCTTTACGACTCGATTATTTATCCTCCTCTTGAAAAGGTGCCCGCAAAATTTGCCATATGCAAGCGTAACGAATGGATGATTGACCAATCCGAACTTATAATTGCATTTGTTAAACGAACACACGGCGGAGCGTTCAAGGCTTTGGAATATGCGAGAAAGAAGAAAAAAGTCATTATTAATTTAGCAGATACAGATTGACTAAAAAACACGGGAACGCTTCAATAAGCGTTCCCGTGTTTTTATTTATTCAACGGAAATTATATAATCGTAGAGGGGCTGGCCGCCGTAAAGCACTGCGACCTCGCAGCCGCCGCCGACCTTGTTAGAGATCATCTCGCCGACCTTGTTTGCGGTCTCCTCGTTTACGTCCTCGCCGTAGAATACGGTGACGTATGCCGCGCCTGTCATTCCTCGCGAGAGCTGCTTGACACAGTCAAAGCTTTCGTTGCTCACGCAGGCGATCTTGTTTTCAACAAGACCCAAGAACTGACCCTTCTTGATCTTGAAGCGGTCTATTTCGGTGTCTCTTACCGCGAAGGTTACCGACATGGAGGTTACCATTCTCGCCGCGTCGTTCATTTCTCTTTCGACGTCCGCTGCCTCTGCATCGGGATTGTATGCGATCATTGCAGACATACCCTGGGGCACGGTTTCGGTAGGAATTACGATGACCTTGCGCTCGGTTATGATCTCGGACGCCTGTCTTGCTACCATACAAATATTTTTGTTATTGGGCAGGACGAAGACGTACTCGGAGGGGGTCTTCATGACCGCATCGATAATATCCTGCGTGCTTGGGTTCATGGTCTGACCGCCCGTGATAATATTGTCGACTCCTACGTCGCGGAACATCTCGCTGATGCCCTCGCCCATACATACGCTTACAAAGCCGTACTTCTTCTCGATAACTATCTTCTTTTTGCTGTCGGTCTTGTTTTCCTCGGATGCAGCCGCCTCGCTTGTAAGCGCGGTGTGCTGATTTCTCATATTTTCGATCTTTACGGTTGCAAGACTTCCGAATTCGATAGCCTTTGTGAGAACCGCGCCGGGATCGTTCGTATGTATGTGGAGCTTGATGATGCTCTCGTCATCTACGAATACGGCACTGTCTCCGATGCTCTTTATAAACTCGTAAAGCTCGCCCGAGGTATCCTCGCCGAGATATTTTTCGTTTTTATCAACTATACACTCGGTACAGTAGCCGAACTTGATGTCCTCGGTGTTGAAATCCGCGAAATCTGCGCCCGAGGGCTCTGCGGGCACGCTACGCTCGTCTACGGGAGCGTTCTTTGCAACGTAAGGATCTCCCTCGAGTGCCATTCTCATTCCCTTGAGCACACAGACAAAGCCTGCGCCGCCTGCATCGACTACTCCCGTTTGCTTAAGCACGGGGAGCATATCGGGGGTCTGCGCCAGAGCGACCTCTGCACTATCTATGAGCACCTTGAAGAGCTCGTTTACACTGATGCTCTTATTCGCAGTGTATGCCTTTTCAGCTCCCTCACCCGCTACTCTCATAACCGTGAGGATCGTGCCCTCGGTGGGCTTCATTACCGCGCGGTACGCCTCGGTAGTACCTCTCTTAAACGCCTCGACAAGCTCCTTGGGCTCTGCATCGGAAGCTCCCTTGAGCGCCTTGCCTATTCCTCTGAAGAACAAAGAAAGGATCGCGCCGCTGTTTCCTCTTGCCGAGCGGAGCATAAGGCCTGCGACCTTATCCGCGCACTCGCCTATGGGAAGGTTTGCGTCGGTCTTTCCAACGGTGCTCATAGTGAGGCTCATATTTATACCCGTATCTCCGTCCGGAACGGGAAATACGTTCAGATTGTTTATTTCTTCCTGTCTATCGCTGAGCATTGCGGCGCCCGAAAGCACCATGCTTCGATATAATTGTCCTGTTATACCCATCTGATCTCCATTCCGCCGCTTGCGGCGGCACAAATATTTTTTGACGTCGGTAGGATGCCGTATTATCTTTCTCTTCCGATAAAGAAGAGAGCGAGCGTGCCGGGACCCGAATGCGCTCCGATAACGGGACCTACGTAATCAATAAGTATATCGGTGATGCCGAATTCTGCGGTGACCATGTCGGCAAGCTTTTTGGCATCGTCATAGCAATCGCCGTGGCAGATGTATACCGTCTGCTTTTCGGGGTCGATCGCGGTTTCCTTCATCTTCTCAAGGAGTGCCTTGATAGATGCGTCTCTGCCTCTTGCCTTTGCCATATTGATGAGTCTTCCATCATTGTCAACGTGCATTACGGGCTTGATCTGAAGAACCGTGCCCATAACCGCGGTTGCCGCGGATACACGTCCGCCGCGCTTGAGGAAGAAGAGATCCTCTACGGTAAACCAATGCACGAGGTTGAGCTTGATTCCCTCGACGTATGCCGCGAGCTCCTCAATGGTAGCGCCCATATTCTTCTTATCGACCGCATACTTTACAAGCAGACCCTGACCGAGTGCCGCACAAAGCGAGTCGACGGTGAGTATCTTAGCTTCGGGATACTTTTCCATAACCTCCTCTGCCGCGTTCTTACCTGCGGTGTAGGTTGCGGAAAGTCCAGAGGAAAATCCGATATAAAGGATATCCTTGCCCTCGGATACTATCTTTTCAAATGCAGTCGTGAATCTTTCCATATTTGCCGCGGAGGTTTTTACCGAGCGCTTATCGCGCAAATATCCGTAAAATTTTGCCGGCTCTATCTCGTGATTGAGAAAGGTACCCACGCCCTCGATATTTACCTCAAGGGAAAGCACCTCAAGTCCCCATTCCTTTACCAAGGACACCGGGAGGTCGCAGGATGAGTCTGTAAAAATTACGTAATCTCTCATAAATTCTCCATTTCTTTTTTATAAGACGTTGTTTGTGCGCCTCATAAAATACATATTTTTTGACCTGAAATGTCAGCACATACCAATTAATTATACTATAAATTTTATCTGTTGTCAATCCTTTCCGACAAATTTTAACTTTACTGATTGGGACAAATCCAACAAAGATTATCGCCAATCCTCGTTAATTTTACACATATTTCATTGACATTGTACAAATAAGGGGGCTTTTGCGGCAGTTTTTTGGAGGTTTTTTGAGTTGTCGGTTGACAAAGGTGCTCTATTATGATAAAATTATTGTATTAAGATAAATATTCAAGAAACGGATAAATTTGGCGAAAATATGACTGTTATAATCGCAGAAAAGCCCAGTCTGGCGCGCAACATAGTTGCGGGTATCGTACAGAACGGCGGTGCGGCTTTATCAAAGAAAAACGGATATTTTGAGGGTGGCGACTACATAGTTACGTGGGCGTTCGGTCACCTTTTTTCTTTGTGCGATATTGAGGATTACACGGGTGGAGATGCAAATGCGAGGTGGACTCTTGACAATCTTCCCTGCTTTCCCTCCGAATTTAAATACAAGCTCCGCGCAGGAGCGGACAAAAAGGTCGACCCCGGTGTCGAGCGACAGTTTGAGACGATAAAATATCTTTGTCTGAGACCCGACGTTAACTGCATAGTCAACGCGGGAGACTCCGACCGCGAGGGTGAGATAATCATTCGTCTTTGTGTGATGAACACGGGCGTGCTCGCAGACAAGAGCAAGAAATTCATGCGGCTCTGGCTTCCCGACCAGACTCCCGAGACTGTGGGCAAGGCGCTTATCGAGATGAAGAGCGAGGACGAGTACCAGAATCTCGCCGACGAGGGCTTTGCGAGGACTTATATCGACTGGCTTTACGGCGTTAATCTGACCAGATTTGCGACGCTGAAGTGCGGTACGCTTTTGCGAGTCGGACGCGTTATCGTGCCTATCGTTCGCGCTATATACGACAGAGATATGGCGATCCGCAACTTTGTGCCCGACGTTTATCTTGCCGCGATTTCCAAGGAGGAAACGAAGGGCGAGGAGATCGAGCTTGTCAGCAAAGAAAAATTTGACAAGAACAAGCGTGCCGATGCCGATGCGCTTTGTGCGAAATACAATGCCAGCAAGGCTGTTGTGGTCTCTAAAAAAACGAAAAAGGAAACAGTCAACCCAGGAAAGCTCTTTTCACTCTCAAAGCTTCAGAATCTTCTCGGCAAAAAATACAAGATGTCTATGGCGGAGAGCCTTGCGATAGTTCAGAAGCTTTACGAGGAGGGCTATCTTACCTATCCGCGTACCAACTCCGAATATCTTGCTACAAACGAGAAGGACAAGATCAAAAAGATCATTTCCAACATAAAAAACATCGGATATCCCGTGGTTTTCAAGGACAAAAAGACGATCTTTGACGACTCAAAGATCGAAAGCCACTCGGCGCTGACTCCGACCTACAAGATACCCAAAAAGGAGCATCTTTCGGACAAGGAGATGCAGGTCTATCAGACTGTTTTTCGCAGATTCGTTTCGGTATTCTGCGCAGAGGAGTGTCTTGCCCAGAAAACCGAGATCGTCATCGACGTGGGTGGATACGAGCAGTTTACGCTCAAGGGAATGATGATAATCCAGCGCGGATTTCTGCGCTTTGACGACAGCGATCGGAAGGACAAAATACTGCCGCCGCTTGAAAAGGGCGACGAGGTCAACATCAACTTCCGTCCCGTCGAAAAGCAGACCTCCCCGCCCCGACATTACACAATAGAAACGCTCAACAACTATCTCAAAAACCCTTTCCGTGAGGATAAGGCGGCGCTTGCCGAAAAGGAAAAGGCGGCGCAGGAATCGGGAGAGGAGCTATCCTCCGAGGTCGAAAACGACGAGGAGGATTACAGAGCGATATTCGAGGGTCTTGAGCTTGGCACGGAGGCGACGCGCACGGGCATTATCGACAACGCGCGCAAGTCGGGATACATTGAGCTGAAGAAGGACGTTTACACGATCCTGCCCGGCGGCGAGTATCTTATCGAGCAGCTCTCACAGATGAACATTTCGATGGACAAATACAAGACCAGCATGCTCGGTCAGGCTCTAAAAAGGGTTTATCGCGGAACGATGACGGTCGATGAGAGCGTCAAGCAGGCGTGTAACGAGATATCCGCGGTCTTTGAGCGGCACGACGGACCCATTGAGCTTGACACGGATACGGGATTCTACGGAGATCTCGTGGGCAAGTGTCCTTTATGCCAAAGGGACGTTATTCGCGGAAGGTACGGATACGGCTGTATGGGCTACAAGGAGGGCTGCAAATTCAGATTCGGAAGCTTTATCTGCAAGCGTCCTATCTCGATCAGCAACGCAAGAAAGCTACTTGCCGAGGGAAAGACCTCGGAGATACAGGGCTTTACCTCCAAAAATGGCAAGCTCTTCAATGCAAGGTTGAAGCTTGAGGGGGACAAGGTCGTGTTTGATTTCAATTGACTCAAGAATGTACGTATTAAATAATTCGTATATTTAAGCATTGACATCGGTTCAACTTTATGATAAAATAAACGCAACAAACACAGGAGAGTGATTATTATGAAACTCAAGTTCAGGATTATAGCACTTATACTCGCTATTCTTTCGGTATTCACTGTGCTTGTTGCCTGCGACAGCTCGGGCTCGTCCGAGGAGACGACCGCGGGTGATAACCAGGAAGTCACAGAAGATCAGACCACAGAGGTTGCTCCCAACATTGAAAAGAAGAACTATGACGATACTTTTTATCTGTATCTCGAAAGATCCGGAAACCCTATTGAGCACTATTGGGCCGAGGAGAGCAGCGGTGACGTTTTGTCAGCGGCTCTGTTTGCTCGCCAGGAGGAAGTTTTCAATTATCTTGGAGTGACCGTCCACGCATGGGCAAGCATTGCCGAGGAAGATTATTCTGAGGTCTTCAAAACCGCCGTTAAGACCAAATCGGGTGCGATCGATATGATGACGACTCACGTCAGCATCGGTGTTGACGGACTCGTTTCCGAGGGATTTCTCCGTACGTTCAACGATATGCCCGGTATAGATCTCGAGGCAGACTACTGGAATCAGGAATTCATGGATTCGCTTGCAATCGACGATATGTATCTGCTCGGATTCAACGACTTCAACATTCTCTTTACTCACGTTATCACATTTAATAAAACTCTTCTTGAGAAGTACGACGATGCGCTTGACAAGAGTATTTACGAGTTGGTCGACGATCGCGAGTGGACCATGACTCAGATGATCGATCTTGCAAAGCTTGCTTTCATAAACAACGGCAGTGTTGACAAGAACCAGTACGGCTTTACCGGTCTTCAGTGGGTGCCGTGGTGCGGCTTCCTCGAGGGATGCGGTATAAAGCTTGTTGATATGAACGACGAGGGTAACTACGTGGTATCCTACTTCAACGAGGAAAGCAAGGACAAGACCATAGCACTCGTCGTAATGCTCAAGGATCTTGTATCCGCTGAATATTCCTGCGTTGATTACAAGTCATTCGATCTCACCGTTCCCTTCACCTCCAACAGAGCGCTTATGACCCTTTCGTCCACCAATCAGCTTCCCGAATACCTGCATTACGATATAGATTTCGGTATTGTTCCCTATCCTCTGTATGACACAAATCAGACCGAATATCACTCTCTGCAGTGGGGTGGATATATTGCTATTCCCGCATATCTTGAGGACGAAGAGATGGTTGGCGAGACCCTCGAAATGCTCGCGTATTTCAGCGATGACGTGCAGGTCGCTTTCTATCAGAAGCTTCTCGGTAAGCAGGTTGCGGACAACCCCGACGACCGCCGCATGCTTGAGATCGTTTGGGACAGCGTTTGCACCGATTTCGGTCAGACCTTTGAAGGTGCCGCAAACGATATGCTTTACATGCTTCCCTACGTCACCAGCACGACCAGCGGAGGCGAGCTGACTCAGTATTACGATAGCTATACGGGCAGCGCGAATCGATCGCTTTCCAATTTTGTTAAGAAGGTCGTAAGAAAGTATAACAAATAATATCAATCAAAAAATCACTCCCGTCAGAGCTTTGACGGGAGTGATTTTGGTTTATTTTATTTCGCAGGTTGATGCTTTTTTATGCTTTTCGTCCCAGATGATCTCGCCGATGCTGTCCGCCTTGATAAATCCACTTGTGGGGTTCTTGACGCTGACGATATTGCCGCGCAGGGTTGCTTTGACCTCACTGTTTTCAAAGGAAAGATCGCAATCCTCGGTCGTGCAGTCCTCCAAGACAAGATTTTTACAATAGCAGAGGGGCTGAGTGCCCTTGATATGACAACGGACGAGCCTCAGATTTTCGGAATACCATCCAAGATACTCTCCTTCGATGACACTATCGTAAACGGTAACGTCCTTGGCGTGCCAGAAGGCATCCTTGGTCTTGAGATTGGAATTTCTGATCTCGACGTTTTCGACATACTGGAAGGAATATTTGCCCGAGAGGGTAAACTCTGAAAGCTGCATATTCTTGCACTCAAAAAATGGATATTGGGAGTTAACGGTGGTGTTTCTGACGGTAATATCCGAGCATCTCCAGCCGAACTCCGCGCTATCTACGTCGCACTCGGAAAGCGTGACGTTCTTGCACTCGCGGAGCGCTTTTATGCCGTGGAGCGTGCTTTTTTCGATATTCACCTGATCGTCGTACCAAAGTGCCGCGCGGCAGGTCTCGGTCATGGTGATGTTGGATATTTCTGCGCCGCTGACGTGCCAGAAGGGATAACGCAGCTCAAAAAGGCAGCTATCCACCTTGATGCTTCTGCACTCCTTGAGCGCGCTTTCGCCGTCTGCCTCGCCTGCGAAGGTGCAATTTATGATCTCTGCATCCTCAACGCCGTACAGGGCGCGTTCTTCGTCGTAATTTTGGTTTATGTATTTCATTCCGAACTCCATCCGCCGTTTACGGCGGCACAAACTGTAATCGTTGAATTTTGCCGACGAGGCAAAATTCGTGCGTGAAGCAGTATAATTACCTATAAAAGTGACCTTACCTTCACGCTGATTTCCTTGGATTAAAAAATCATGTGAAAACAACTTATGGGCGAACAATGTTCGCCCGTTTAAGCTTTTAAAAATCGCGTCTTCCCTCGAGGGCGCGGAAAAGGGTTATTTCGTCCGCATATTCAAGGTCGCTTCCCATAGGCACGCCGTATGCAAGTCTTGTGACCTTTATTCCAATCGGCTTGAGCAGTCGGGCAAGATACATTGCCGTTACCTCGCCTTCGACCGTCGGGTTGGTCGCAACTATGACCTCATCGATCTCTCCCTCGTTAAGTCTCGCGAGCAGCTCGCGTATCTTGAGCTTTTCGGGGGTTACGCCGTTGGTGGGCGAGATAACTCCGTGGAGGACGTGGTAAAGTCCCTTATATTCCCTTACCTTTTCCATAGATATGACGACCTTGGGGTCGGATACCACGCAGACGGTTTTTCTATCTCTTTGAAGGTCGGCGCAGATCGGGCAGATCTCCTTATCGGTGATGTTCTGACAGATCGGGCAAAGGTGTATTTTCGCTTTTGCTTCAAGGATCGCAGAGGCAAACTCGCTTGCCTCCTCATCGGTCATATCAAGCACTGAAAACGCCATTTTCATAGCGTTCTTTCTGCCGACGCCGTTGAGTCTGCCAAATTGCTCCGCGAGCTTCTGCAAAGACTCGATATATTCTGCCATATCAGAACATTCCGGGCATATTCATACCCTTGGTTATCTTGTCCATTTCCTGCGCGTTTGTGGTCTCTACGCGCTTGATCGCCTCGTTGACTGCCGCGGTGAGAATGTCGGAAAGGGTCTCTACGTCGTCGGGATCGACGATCTCGGGCTGGATGTCGATAGCAAGGATCTCCTTTTTGCCGTTGATCTTTACAGATACAACGCCGCCGCCTGCCTTGATCTCGTACTCGCGGGCGTCAAGCTCCTCCTGAAGCGCTGCCATATCCTCCTGCATCTTCTGTGCCTGACGAAGCATTGCCTGCATATTCTGGGCTCCTCCGCCCATTCCCTTCGGTATGTTTGCTCTCATTTTTATGTCTCCTTTAATTCAATTCTTTTTTAGTCTTCTGCCGCTTCGAGAATCTTATCTATGACGCTGTCGGTCTTCTTTTCGGTCTCGCATTCGCAGACAAGGTCTCCCTTTGTCAAGGCTCTGCCGAGGACTGCCGAGGCTATTCGGATAAAAATCGCCTCGCCGTCGAAAAATGTCATATTATTAAGGTCGAATTGGTTTTCAAATTTAAGCACTATTTTGCCGCTATCGTCGGTGTACCATTTGGCACGCTTGAAGAACGATGCCTGCATAGCACTCGCCGCTTCCAGCTTTTCGAGCACCTCTGCGCGATTTCTGAGCGGCTTTAAGGTGCGGACGCTGCCCGTAGGCTCGGTTGTCTTGCGCGGGGTGCTCCTTCTGACTGTGGGAGCTACCTCGGCTTCCATTTTGGGTTCAGGGGCGCTGAAGCCTGGCGCATCGCCGCGGAACATACTGTCATCGTCGTCTGTGGCTACGGGTGCTTGTGATCTTCGCGGCTTTGTCGGTGGCTGCTTGGATTCGATTACGGGCTCGGGAGCAGGTGTCTGCGCGACGAAATTGCCCGTTGCGATATTTGATTCTATGCTTGCGATTCTTGAAAGCATTGCCTCGGGAGAGCTTGAAAGTCTCTCGTCGCACATTCTCACGAGCGTGAGCTCGGCGGTGATCCTACGGACTGCATTTGCCTTTTGCATTGCGAGCAGTGCATCCTGAAGCATACCGCAATGGTAGGACAAGCGCTCTGTCGTGAAGAGCGCGGCAAGGCTTGTGAGCGCTTGCGCCTCGCTATCCGTGAGATCGAGATAACGGGTTGCGTTTTTGGACGATTTTACGATGAGCAGATCGCGGTAGACCGAGATAAGATCCTGCCAGAAAACCGTTATATCTCTTGACGATCTTACCGTTTCGTCGACTGCGGCGAAGATCGTTTCATAATCCTTCTGCGCGACCGCTCTGACGACGGCGAGCATATTTTCTCTGCCAATTTTTCCTACAGTGAGGTTGACAAGCTCGTCGGTGATCCTCTCGCGGCTTCCCGCGCAAAGATCGAGCAGGCTGATCGCATCTCGCATTCCTCCCTGCGCCTGCTTTGCAAGCAGTACGGCGGCGGAGTCGTCAAGCTCGATTCCCTCTGCTCTGGCTATGCGAAGGAGGTGATTTTTGAGCACCTCGGTAGTAATGCGACGGAAATCAAAGCGTTGGCAACGCGAGATGATGGTTGCGGGTAATTTATGAAGCTCTGTGGTTGCAAGGATGAAAACGACGTGCTCCGGAGGCTCCTCGAGTGTTTTCAGCAGAGCGTTGAATGCGCTTGCCGAAAGCATGTGAACCTCGTCGATGATATAGACTCTGTATTTGAGGTTTGAGGGCGAGTAGACGACCTCGTCGCGAATATCTCGGATATTGTCGACGCCGTTGTTCGATGCGGCGTCCATTTCGAGCACGTCGGTTGCCGCGCCCGAATCGATAGCCAGACAAGCCTCGCACTTACCGCAGGGATTTCCGTCCTTGGAGTCAAGACAGTTGACCGCCTTGGCAAGTATTTTCGCACAGGACGTTTTTCCCGTTCCGCGTGAGCCGCAGAAAAGATATGCGTGCGAGAATTTGCCGTTTGCTACCTCGTATTTCAGTATAGAGGTTATATGCTCCTGTCCGTGCACCTCGTCAAAGCTGCGGGGACGCCATTTTCTATACAGTGCCTGATGCATATTTACCTCCTTATACGTGAATTTTGTTATGATAATAAAGCAACCGTCTGTTGCAAAACGAGACCATACACCGCAAAGTCGAACCTTATCTCCACGCGATCTTCATACCCACTGCTCAAGGCAGGCACCCTCGCGGCACATCGGGTTAACCGCTTAATGCTGCTTGGTTCCCCATCTGACATGGTTCACAGCTCCCGATTGCGCAAGACCCGCCTCTCAACACAGAGGATATGACTCAATTCGTAAAGACTCAGCCCTCAAGTGCGGGATCCACCCCTGCTGTAGCGGATTTCAGGTACAGGGCTCCGCTAAATCCCCGGCTGGTATGACCTCGTTTCGCAGCACACGGCTGCATTTTCAGCTATTTATTTGTCGGTCGATTGCGACCTCTGTATATTATAGCAGATTTTTTTCTTTTTTTCAATAGGTTTTTGAAAAATTAACAATTTATATTTTGGCAAAGGAAACGCGCGTCAGATCTCGGTTGCCGTGTCCTCGATCTTCTTTTTTGGAACTATATAGTCGCGGTTTTCGTCGAGGCGGTATTTTACGTCGCCGTCCTCTCCAATCTCGGTGACGGTGCTCTTATGAGTCGGGTAGCCGAAGCCAATCACGCAACTTATATCGAGGCTATCGTCGATCGCGAGCAGATCGCGGAGCTTATCGGCGTTTACACTTCCGAGGATGCAGGAGCCGACTCCGTGGGCATACGCGGAAAGCGTGAGATTGGAGGCGGCAAGTCCCTCGTCGAAGGAAGTGTATTTTGATTGGAGCGCTTTATCGGAGAGTATTGCCACGAACATGGTCGGTCTTTCGCCCGCTTTGGGTCTTCCTTCTCCGTTTGGCAGTGCTCCGCCCCAGCTTGTGATGTCGAATACGGCGTTGACTGTCTCGGGGGTGCGGATATAGATATAGCGAAGGGGCTGGCGGTTCATCGCGGAGGACGCGAGCTGTGCCGCTCTTTTCATATCTGCGACGACCTCGTCGGGTATTTGTCTGATTTCGTCAAAGCGGCGGTAGGTTCTTCTCTCCTCGAGTATTTGCATTATTTCTTGTGAGTTCATATTTTCTCCGATCTGCCGTGGGGCGTGGTGATATGCTTTATTATAGCATAACAAGGATACGATGTCAAGAAAAACCCAGCGCTGTGAAGGCGCCGGGTTAACAAATATGAATTTATTCTGAGGTGTCAAGTGGGTTAAACAGTTATCTTAATCAACCGTTAATCCGTACTCGTCTATAACTTTCTCAATCAGACTACACATTGTATCATCACACAGCAAATAACTATAGTCACCATAGTCTGAAAAATACTCGTATGAAAAATCGGAGTATATTTCTAAGTAATACTTGCCTTCATACGAATATATTTTCGCTATCCAAAGTATATTGGGATAATCTTTGATTGAAAAACTAATTGCTAAATTGTTTCTTTTTGTATCTGTAGCTGTACGCACCGGACGTGCATGAGGCCACCAATCTTTAGGGCGTGGCATTGCTTCAACGCCGAAATTGTAAATATCCGTTGCAACCAACTCTGCTACCGTTGCATCAACTTTTGTTAATTGCTGTTTTTTTAATTCTGTTTCATACGATCCAACATCATTAACAAAAGGGATTCCCATCAAAAACAATTCAGCCGAGGATATATCAAGCTCTAACTGATGATCTGAGTCTTTTCGCCTCATAACGTGTGGAAAATCGGAGCCTCGAAATAAACCTCTCTCGCTAACCGTACACCCGATGTATTCTTGAACTGGAACGTCTACAATTTTGTAATAAGCAAAGTAATAATCAGTGGTATAATCATGATCGAAACTCTTAGGATTACATTCGGTCCAAACATAGTTGGAGCTTAAAAGTTCATAATTGGAGATGTCCATTTCATCAAACACATCTATAATATCTAAAAAACTGGTCGAGCATGACGAGAACATGAGGACAGATAGCAGAATGCAAACAAATAAAATGTGTTTTTTCTTCATAATAATCCTCCTTAAATTATTTCAAATCAACAATTAAAAAGCGCATAGTACGGCACTTATCCCGACACTATGCGCAAAGTATATTTAGATTATATGCTTCGAAATATCGCTCGTAACGGATAACCGTAGCTTCACTAAACGTGTCAAGGATAATTTCATCTCCGCAATTACATTATACCATGCTTTGGCGACATTGTCAAGCATAACTTAAAAACATCCCCAAGTGAACCAAAAAACATCCCCGAGCGACGTGAAGGCGCTGGGGGCTATGTTTTATAAGATTATGCCGGAATATACCAAGGGTATATAAATCGATATGCGCGGCCTTCTGAATCAAAATGGATTTGAAAATATACGGCTGGATCTGTTCCAAAAGGTCCAACGCGTTTCTCTTTCACTTCATAACAACAACCTGCAGAATAATAGTTTCCATCTTCGCTTTTTTCTTTATGACCTCGAATAAAGTCAAATGATCCGTATCTTTCTTCGATCTCAGAGGATGTTTTCCCAAGCATCCATTCCATGTCATCCATGTCAAAGCGCCGTTTATTTGAACACGAAGCTAAGCAAATGAGAGTTGCGATTATTACACAAACAATTAAACAAGCAAATATTCTTCTTTTTTTCTTATTATTCATTTCCTAATCCTCCTACTTATGATTCTACGGTTACTTACCCTGCACTTTTATTATAACACGTTTTGGATAATTTTGCAAGTGATTGGCTGAATTAATAAAAATTACGCCGAGCGGCGCAGTTGCATCGCTCGGCGTATGGATGTTTTTTATTCGGTTAAGAGCATATCGTCCTTTTTGATCCAGCCGAGCTTGCGGAGGATCTCGCTGAAGAGCAAGGAGAGTACCGCGGGGAGAACGATGCAGCAAAGGATGAGTCCGGTCCACATCATAGGTGAGGATTTCGTGTCTGCGATGATGCCGATAGGACCGACGAGACCGCAGGTTCCCATTCCCGCGGAAACGCCCGTGCAATAAAGCTTGAAGACCATTGTGGAGAGAGGTCCGACGATCGCTGCCGCGAGCGTGGGAGGTATCCAGATGCGAGGATTTTTGCAGATGTTACCCATCTGGAGCATCGATGTGCCGAGTCCTTGCGAGATAATGCCGCCCCATTTGTTTTCTCTGAAGCTTGATGCGGCAAAGCCCACCATCTGCGCGCAGCATCCGACTGCCGCCGCGCCGCCTGCTAGCAAGAAGCCCTCACTCGTTCCGTTCATGACCGCGACCTCAAGGGCAGACGAGGAGAAGATCATAGCACATATTGCCGCGCTCGAGATCGGAAGAGTGAGAATAATTCCGACCACTACCGACACAACTATGCCCATAAGCAGAGGCTGGAAGGTGGTAGCCGTGGCGATAAATACGCCGAGATAATACATTACGTAGGATACGATCGGACAAAGCAGCCAGCTTGCCGCAAAGCCCACGGTGAGAGTGACTACGGGGGTGACGAGTATGTCGACCTTGGTTTTTTTCGATACGAGCATTCCGATCTCGCAGGCGATTATTACCGCGAAGAACGCGCCTGCAGGGCCTGCGCTGTAAAAGACTCCGTTGCCCGTAGCATTGGCGGTCACTGCCCAAGCCTTGATAGCTCCGCCGTTTACGACAGCGCCCATAGCGTTTGACATAGCGCCGACTGCCGCGCAGGAGAACATAACGAGGGGATGTGCGCCGAGCTTATACGCGATAGCGACACCGATAGCCATTCCCGTTGCCGCCTTGGCATAGGTGGCTATGGTATTCAGCGCGCTTGCGAGCCACGCGATCTTGACGTAGCCGCCGACTGTGCCGAAGATCGTTCCGATAAGCAGCGAGGCGAAAAGTCCGAGCGCCATAGCGCCCATAGCGTCGATAAAATACCGATGAAGATATTTTTTCAAAGTTTTCATAAGGTTTTTCCTCTTTTGTTTTTTATTGATTAGAGTATATCACTTTTTTTCGGCTGTGACAAGGTCAAAAATAGACCAAAATTTTGTGGCTTTCGGTCGATTTTTGTGTATTATGTAAATACAAGTGTATATACACTTTGCTTCAAAGGAAAGCATATTTCCCGACGGGTCGGGAAATATGCTTTTTTTGTTTGATCAATGGCATTCGAGCCAATTTTCGCCTATATGGGCATCGACCTTAAGCGGAACTGCCAGCTTGACGGCATTTTCCATTTCGGTTCGGAGTATTTCGAGGATCTCCTCGGCACATTCGCGCGGACTTTCAATGAGCAACTCGTCGTGAACCTGAAGGAGCAGCTTTGCTCCCTTTCCGTGCTTGCGGAGCGCTTTATCTACGTTTATCATGGCTATTTTGATGATATCCGCGCTGCTTCCCTGAATCGGGCTGTTTCTTGCGACTCTCTCACCGAAATTCTGAAGATTTTTGTTGGTGGAGGCGAGCTCGGGGATATATCTGCGTCTGCCGAGCATCGTCGTGACGTAGCCGTCCTCTCTCGCATCTCTTGCGACGTTATGCAGATACTCGTTGATACCGGGGTAGCTTGCAAGGTAGCTGTCAATGTACTCCTTCGCCTTGGCGCGAGATATCTTAAGGTCCTCCGCAAGCGAAAATTCGCCCATTCCGTAAAGAATTCCGAAGTTTACCGCCTTGGCTCTCTTTCGCATCTCGATCGTGACCTCGGGAGGTGTAACACCAAAGACGCGGCAGGAGGTTGCGGTGTGGATATCCTCGCCCGAAAGGAAGGCTTCGATCATATTTTCGTCGCTCGAAACGTGCGCGAGCACGCGGAGCTCGATCTGTGAATAGTCGGCATCGATGAGCACCTTACCGCTATCGTTTGAGATGAAATATTCGCGGAAGCGTCTGCCTGCCTCGGTTCTTATCGGGATGTTCTGTAGATTGGGGTTGACCGAGGAAAGACGTCCCGTTGCCGTTCCCGTTTGCTTGAAGGTGGTATGGCATTTGCCGTTTTCGTCGGCGCTCTTTAAGAGACCGTCGACGTACGTGCTCTTGAGCTTGCTTACCTGTCTGTAATCGAGTATATCGTCGATGATCGGGTGATATTTGCGGAGCTTTTCGAGCACCTCGGCGTTGGTGGAATAGCCTGTTTTTGTCTTTTTGACGGTCGGGAGCATGAGCTTTTCAAAGAGCACCTCGCCGAGCTGCTTGGGGGAATTTATGTTGAATTCCTCACCTGCCATTGAGTATATTCGCTCCTCGAGCGCTCTTACCTGCTCCTCGAGCTCCTCGCCGTAGCGCGCTATGCCCTCGCGGTCGATCTTGAAGCCTGCGTTTTCCATATCGCAGAGGACTGCGGCAAGTGGCATTTCGATGTTATAGAGCAGGTCGAGCTGACCGCTTTCCGCGAGTCTTTTCTCTATGATCTGCCACATTTTTGCGACGTAGTACGCTTCTGGGATGCTTTCGTCGGCGGTGTCGCCGAGATACGAGCCGATGAGCTTTTCAAGCTCGTAGCTGCTCTGCGAGGAATCGTCGACGTATGCGCCGAGCATTACGTCAAAGTAGCAATCACGGAAGTGGATGCCCTTTGAGTCAAGGGACTTATAGAGGGATTTGCAATCCCATGCGATTATTTTCTTGGTTTTGATAAAGCTTGCAAGCGCGTCCGTGTTGCTTGTGGCGGCAACTGTTTCACCGTCGGAAATATATGCCTTTTCGTCTGTGAGGGAGAGGGCGTACATCTCGCCGCCGAGAGAAGTGAAGTCGGCGTTCTCGATGACGGTAACGCTTGATTTTTCCGTCGCTTCGGGCAGGCTTGAGGGCTCGTCCGCATCCTTATCGAGTCCGCAACGCTTTATTGCGGAGAGGAGATTGTAGCGCAAAAACAGCTTTTTCGCCTCGGAGCGATCGATTCCCTTGTGGGCAATATCCGAAAGGGTGATGCCAAGGGGGACGTTGCGGATTATAGTTGCAAGGCCCTTGGACATATACGCGCTTTCCCTGCCGTTTTCCATCTTGGCTCTGACCGAGGGGGTGAGCTTGATGTTATCGAGATTTTCGTATATGGCGTCGAGGCTTCCCTGCTCTGCGATGAGTCTGAACGCGGTCTTTTCACCAACGCCTGCGACACCCGGAATGTTGTCCGAGCTATCGCCCATAAGCGCTTTTACGTCGATGTACTGACACGCGTGTACTCCGTATTTTTCAAAGAACGCCGCGTCGTCCATCGTCACTGTGTCGGTATTCGTGGCGAGAAGCACCTTTGTCTTATCGCTGATGAGCTGGAGCGAGTCGCGGTCGCCCGTGAGCACGTACGCCTCGGTGTCGCTCTCGTTCTCTGCCCAAGCCGCGAGCGTGCCGAGTATGTCGTCCGCCTCGTAGCCTGCGAGCTCGAGCACGTGAAGTCCCATTGCGCGACAGATCTCCTTTGCCACGGGAAGCTGCTTTGCGAGGTCCTCGGGCATCGGCTTTCTGCCTGCCTTATATTCGCCGTACATTTCATGGCGGAAGGTGGGCGCTTTGAGGTCAAACGCTACCGCCGCGTAGTCGGGCGAGAGTCCTTCGAGCTGCTTTATGAGCACGTTTACCATGCCGAAGATGGCGTTGGTGGGAAAGCCGTCGGGCGTGGAGAGAGGTCTGATACCGTAAAACTGTCGGTTAAGTATACTGTTTCCGTCTATACAGAGTAGTTTTTTCATTAAATTTCACTCCGAAGTGTTTATTTATGATAATATTTTACCACATTTCCACGGTCTGTGTCAACCGAATTGGAGATTTATTTAAATTTTTTGGGGTGGGATCATTTTATAGTAAAAATTGCTCAAAAATTTGATTTATCTTCTTGACAAGGGTCAAGCCGTATGATATAATTATAAAGTAATATTGGTATTTATGTCAAAAATCAAAGATTAACATACATTTCAGGAGGATTTTAAGATGAACAGAAAGCTTATTGCCATTTTTACCGCACTTCTTCTCGCGGCTTCTCTTTGCGCATGTAACAACGGTGGTGCCGGTGAGGAAACCACCGATGGTAACAGAATAGAAATTCCTACGGGTGATGAGGATACCTCTGTAGACGAGGGCGACGATACAACCGAGGGTACTACCGAGGGTCAGGTATCCACAGATGAATTTGAGGAGGTAAACGATACCGTTTACATTCTCGTTCTTAACCAGGCTGCAAACCTTCGCAAGTCTCCCAGCATGTCTGATTCCGCTATCGCTCTGAGCGTTTCCAACGGAACCGAGCTTCAGAGAGTCGGAGTTAACGGCGACGGCTGGAGCAAGGTCACCTACAATGACGAGACCTACTACGTTAAGACCTCTTGCGTGATCTCTAACACCGATCTTGACGGCTTCGTTGCGGCTAGCGGTACCATTACCGTTTCGGGTAACTTCAATGTTCGTATCGCTCCTACCTCCAGCAACGATCTCGTTGGTAACTTCGCAGAGGGCGACAGCTTTGAGGTAATCGCAGTAAACGAGACTACCGGCTGGTACAAGATCAACTTCGAGGGCACTTACTACACCGGTGAGGCTTACGTTGCGATCATCCCTGAGTATATGAAGGGCGACGTTGTTATTGAGGGCGCTGAGGACACTACCGCTGAGGAGACCACAGTTGAGGAAGACACAACCGTTGCTGAGCAGTAATAATTTTTAGGCTTAATAAAGGGCTCGCTCCAAGATTGGAGCGAGCCCTTTGGTTTATTTTTTAGGGGAATTGCGGTGCTTTTTCTTTTTTGTGGCGGAGAAGCCGAATTTACCGATCCTCTTACCAAGCTCGAAGTATTCGCCGTGGGCGTACGCGGCAAGTCCCGCTTTTTCAAGGTGGAGCTTCCCTTCCTTGTCGATAAGCTCCTCGTCGACGTCGACCGCGACTATGTCGGCTAAAAACATATCGTGTGTGCCCAAGGGGATGATCTCGGTGACCTTACACTCAAGCGAAAGCGGACTTTCGCCGATAAGCGCGCACTTTACCTCCGTGGCGGGCTCTTTTGTAAGCTTGCATTTCTCGAATTTATCGACCTTTGCGCCCGTGTAGATGCCGCAATAGTCTGCCTCCTTAACAAGCCTTGCGGGAGTCAGGTTTATGACGAACTCGCCGCTCTCCTTGATCATATTATACGAGTGACGCTTCGGGCGCACGGAGATATAGGTCTTTGGCGGGATTGTGTTGATAATTCCCGTCCACGCGACCGTCATAATATTTGAGTTTTCCATATCTCCCGAGCTCACCATTACGGGTGGCAGGGGTGCTATCAGCGCGCCGCCGCGCCATTTTATTTTTGCCATTATAATCTCCATTCCGCCGCCCGCGGCGGCACAAATAGTAATCGATGAATTTTGCCCATTGGCAAAATTCGTGCGTGTTACCGCACAGGAGGTGTAGTATGCTATCCGATTTTTTGAAAAGCGGTGTTGGTTTTTCTTAATTTTATCATACGACGGCAAAAATGTCAATAAAAGGGGCAAAATTTTGCCTCAGATGCTTGAAATGGCAGAGATTTAGTGATATAATTTCAATATGATAGAGCGAAAACGGAGAAAAACGTTATGAATTACACCTTTTCAAAGAAAATTGCGGATCTCAAGCCGTCGGCGATAAGAGAGATTCTCAAGGCGCCCGCAACTGCCGAGACGATCAGCTTTGCTGCCGGCAATCCCGCGCCCGAGAGCTTCCCTGTGGCAGATATGGCACGGATATCCGCTGATATATACGAAAGCTCCGCGGCAAAGGCACTTCAATACGGCGCGACCGACGGATACTTCCCTTTGCGCGAGGCTATTGCCAAGAGGCAGAAGGCGATCTTCAATATCGGCAGATCGGTTGCCGAGGGGGACCGCTTTAACGACGAAACGATAGTGGTTTCGGGCGGTCAGCAAGGCATTGAGCTTGCTTGCAAGGTCTTTTGCAACGAGGGGGATGCGGTCATTTGCGAAAATCCCACGTTTATCGGAGCGCTGAATGCTTTTAGGTCAAACGGTGCGACTGTTGCCGGGGTTACGCTTGAGGACGACGGAATGAATATCGAGGAGCTTGAGTCGGTGATCAAGTCGACACCGAACGCGAGGCTTATCTACGTTATTCCGACCTTTCACAACCCCTGCGGTATCACGACGTCTTACGAAAAGCGCGTTAAGATATACGAGCTTGCGAAAAAGCACGGTCTTATGATCCTTGAGGACAATCCCTACGGCGAGCTTCGCTTTGCGGGTGAGGATATTCCCACGATAAAGAGCATGGACGAGGACGGCATAGTTATCTACTGCTCGACCTTCTCGAAAATACTTTCGGCAGGAATGAGAGTCGGATTTGTGATCGCGCCCGAGGCGGTGACATCCAAAATGGTGGTCTCGAAGCAGACCAGCGACGTTCACACCACTCTCTTTTTCCAGATGCTTTGCTACCGATACATGACCGAGTGCGATCTTGACGGTCACATTCGCGATATTCAGAAGATTTATGGGCACAAGTGCTCGCTGATGCTCGAATGTCTTGACCGCGAGCTGCCGAAATCGGTGAAATTTACACGTCCCGAGGGCGGTCTGTTCATTTGGGGCACTCTGCCCGACAAGGTAGATGCTGCCGAATTTATCAGAAAAGCAAGCGAGAGAAACGTGCGCGTGGTTCCCGGCTCTGCCTTTAACTGCGACACCGACGCGCCCTCAAATTCCTTCCGTCTTAACTACAGCACGCCCTCCGATGAGCAGATCGTTACGGGTATCCGCGTACTCGGCGAGCTTGCGCGTGAGATGGGGCTTTGAGGAATTTTCAAAATTTCGATACGCAAAAGACAGTTTTTCTCGGTTGACACAAGAAGAAACAAATTGTATAATAATATCACAACGTCACGCGACGGACATTTACACAAGGAGATAGAAAAATGCTGCATTTTTTGGGCGACGGCTCTGCATTTAACGTGGATTCAAATAACACCTCTGCGTATATCAAAAAGGGTGATGCCATGATTCTTTTTGACTGCGGCGAGCGTATATGCAACGTCATCATCAAGGCAGGAATTCTTGAGGGGATCAAAAGGCTTCACCTCTTTATCACCCACACTCACAGCGATCATATTGGCTCGCTTGAAGGATTTATCTACTATATCCATTACTTTACGGATATAAAGCTGTCGGTCTACTATCCCCACACCTCGCGTCTCGATAAGATGATGCGTATGCAGGGCCTTGAGTTTGAGTATGCGACACTTCCCGTGCCCGAGCAGGTCGAGGGATACCGCGTAGATGCGGTAAGACAAAAGCATATGTTCGGAGCATACGGCTTCTTTTTCTACTCTGAGGGCGACTCCTTCTTCTTCAGCGGTGACACCTCGGTGATAAGCAAGCGTGCAAAAAAGGAGCTTTGCGAGGGCAAGATCGATGTTATTTACCACGAGGTAAGCTTTTCGGATTCTCCCATTCACACACCCATAGCGGACCTTGAAAAAGCATTTCCGATGGAGATAAGAGACAAGGTCTATCTTATGCATTTTGCAAACGACGCCTGCCGCGAGATGGCGGCGGCCAAAGGATTTTCGGTCGTTTCGGTCGAGTATTAAGTTTGAAAAGGAATTACTATTGATATGAATTCAAAAAACATATTCATAAGCTACGGACACGGCATTCAGGATCACGCCGTAAAGCGCCTGGCGGATGACCTTCGGGAATTCGGATTTCAGGTGTTTTTGGACGTTGATTATTTGAAAATGGGTGACTGGGAAAAAATAATCGACGAGCATATCATTGCCTCAAAATATTTTCTCTTTATGGTATCCTCGCGCTCGGTAGCTCACGACGGATATTGCCTCAACGAGCTTTGTCGCGCAGGTGAAAACTCTGCTGAGATCATCCCCATAAAGCTTGACGAGTCTATGCTTCCGCTCTCAATAAACAAGCATCAGCGTCTGTCTATGATCCCCTGTATTTCCCCCGACGGCACTATTATAGAGTCGGTCTACAAGAACTTTCTTGTAAATCTGGTCGAGATCCTCTCGGGCAAGACTGCTCTTGGCTTCTCGGACGCGGATATGCGACTTCGCGGTGCGCTCAAGCCCGTATTCTCAAAGGACCTGACGTACAGTTATTACGCGACCTTCTGCGGAAGACGCGACGTGTTTGCAAAGGTTGAAAGCTTTATTAATTCAAATAAAAACATATTCTGGCTCAACGCTGCACCCGGAACGGGTAAGACGGCGTTTTCATCCATGCTTACCTGGCGCTATCCCGAGATCGTCGGTGCGGCGCACTTTTGCAAGTTCAACAACTCCGACCGAGTTAACCCCAAGGTAATAATCTCGTCCATAGCATATCAGCTCTCGGAAAGCATCCCTGCATACCGCGAAAAGCTTTTGGGACTTATGGAGCTTGACTCTCTCTTTGAGAAAAATCCCGCGAGGATATTTGAATATCTTATCGTCGAGCCTCTCAGCACAATAGAGCGTGAGACCCCCGTCCTTGTGGTAATAGACGCACTCGACGAATGCTCATGGCGAGGCAGTAACGAGATATGCACCATACTTCAACATACACGTGAGAATTTGCCGCATTGGCTCAAATTCTTCTTGACCAGCCGCAACGAAGCGATAATAAGAAGAACACTTCTGCCCATCGCGCAAACCTACACGCTCTCCGAATCGAAGACCGAGGATGATCTGCGTGAGTATTACAGAATGCAGTTCCCGAGCGCTACGAGTGACAAGATCGAGCTTCTGCTTACAAAGAGCGACGGATCCTTCCTTTACGCCAGCGAAATAGTAAAGCAGATAAAGGAAGAAAATCTTTCACTTGACGACATAAATTTCTTCCCGATAGGCATCTACGGCTTTTACAATGATTGCTTCTCGCGTATTTTCGACAGCAACAACGAGGACGCACTCGACTACAACACCGTAAAGCCTCTCTTTGAGCTTCTTTGCATAGAGCAAGAGCCGACCGAGCTTTCCTTCCTCGAGGATTTTCTCGATTGGGACGAATATACCTTAAAGAATATCCTTTCCCGCATAAACGGACTTTTCCCCACCAAGAACGGTTTTATAGAGCCGCTGCACAAATCCATTATAGACTGGCTGACAAGCGACGATATGGGGCAGCTCTTCTATATCAGCCGCAAGAACGGATACAAGCGACTCCTCGCCTACATAGAGGATGAATATACAAATGGCAAGTGGCACAAGAATAAATACGTTCTCAAGTATTTCGGCTTTGTGCTTATTGAGCTCAAGCGCTACGATCGACTTGCCGACATTCTTTCGGACTGTGCGCTCGTCGAGGAAATGATAGACTATTTTGAGTTCGATTCGGGACTTGAAAGCTATCTCTCCGAGCTTGAGATACTCAACGAAAACGCCAAGGAGCGATGCCTTGAGCTTCTCACCGGCGCAACGTTTATCAAGATATTCTCCGAGAACAGACGCTTGCTTTACAACTCGGGAATGTTCTTCAAGCTCAAGCAGCTTGGACTGTCGGTGGCTCTCCGTCAGGACACCAGCGATTGGGGACTTGAGGGTGAGGTAGGAAAGGTATTTTACTACTACATCGTCGAGGATTTTGCCAAGGCGATAAAAAAGGCGGCAGGACTTATATCACGCGGCGAGGGCGGCGAGATGACCGCGTCCATACTTTCCGAGCTATACAACGTAAAGGGGCTCTCGGAGCGAAAGATCGTGCGCTTCGACGATGCGCTCGAGAGCTTTGAGAAGAGCATCGAGTACGCCGAGGTGGCGATAGATGAGATGGATACCACGCACAGCGACGCCGAGTTTGAGCTATCGCTTGCATATCTGATAAAGGGCAAGATATTTCTCAGTACCCTGCGCTTTGATGAAAGCAACAAGAGCTGCAAGAAGGCGATCAAGGTGCTCTCCCGAAAGATCGACGAGATGCCCGACTCCGATAAGCGCATATCCAATCTGCTGTTTTTAGCCGAGGATTATCGCGTATCCGCTTACGGCTACATCTGGCAGGGAGAGTATGAGATGGCGGCGGACAGACTGCTCTCTGCTGAGGAGATCTACCGCGAAAACAGCAACACTGTCGACAGATATTATATACGCTTTTTGTACACGTCGATCTTTCTCAAGATAATGGAAGGCAAAACGTCGGGGGTACTTGACGAGCTAAAGCAGCTTCTCTGCGAGGTCTCAAGCTCAAAGTATGACAAGGGACAGCTGCATTTCCTGACAGCACTCGAGATATTCCTTAATCATAAGGACGATATGGAGCTTGCCGCAGAGGGACTGAAGCACGCAAGAAGCGGCTCGGATATTTACGAGTCAATCGACGCGTTGCTTGAAAAGGCGGAATGCGATCTTATGATAAAGTATCTTTCCTCACGCATAGGCAAGAGAGCGCTTATTGATGAGGAAGATAACGAATACGTAGAAGAATGGATCAGCTATCTCGATTCCATTCTGAGCAAAAGATAATTTATAGGAGCAATATATGAATATCAATTCGCTGATGCTCCGTCTGACGGAGATAACGAAGGAGGCGGGAGCGCGACTGCTTGCGCAGACGGTAACCGTGAACAGTCACAAGACAAAAAATGATCTTCTGACCGAAAACGATCTCGCCACGGAAAACTATATTATTTCCGAGCTGAAAAAATATTATCCCGATGTAAATATCATCAGTGAGGAATACAATCCCGACAATGAGCTTGAGGGAGTTACCGTAATAATCGATCCCATTGACGGCACTTGCAATTATGCGGTCGGAATGGATCTTTTCGGCATACAGCTTGCAGTCTTTGAGGATAATGTGTGCCGTGCATCGCTGCTTTACTTCCCTGTCAGCGGCGACATTTATACCGCGGAAAAGGGCAAGGGCGCATATCTCAACGGAAAGCCCTTGAGAGTTGATACGGGTGCAACTCCGAGAAATGGGATGCTCTTTATCAGCGACTACTACGACTCTATCGGAATACCGATGGATAAGCAGTTTGGTCTTGTAAAAGCGCTTCAAAAGCACTTTTTGAAGACACGTCACTTTGGTGCGGCATGCGTGGATTTTTCCATGATCGCAAAGGGACACGGCGTGGCATATATTACGTATTACCACAAGATCTGGGATATCGCCCCGGGGCTTTTGATCGCCACCGAGGCCGGATGCGTAAGCGGCGGTCTGGACGGAGAGTACCGATACGGTGAGCCCGGACTTGTAGTCGCAACAAACAGCGAAACGCTCGAGCTTATCCGCAGACTTTACCGAGAGGTGTAGTTTTGCGGTTAAAAAGGATCTGTTCTCAAAAAATGAAATGTAACAATTTCGAAAATGGGTCTTTGAGGAATTTTCAAAATCTTATTGACAAATCAGATTTTGTGTGCTACAATAGTCACATCAAACCGATGAGGAAGATTAGTAGGTCATTTCCCTTCTGTACAGAGAGCCGCGGATGATGAGAGCGCGGTCAGAACAAACGGCTGAATGGACTTCCGAGGGTGAACGGAAATTGCATCATTAGGGTGTGGGAGTATGGGAGACGGAGGCGACTCTCCGTGAAAAAAGGTCGGCATATTACGTATGCGCAAAGAGGACGTTTTTCGTCAAGCGGGGTGGCACCGCAGGAATTTTGTTTTATTCCTGTCCCTGTACTGATAGGCTTTTCCTATCGTACGGGACAGGTTTTTTATTTTGTAATTATTTTTTGGAGGATATACATTATGTTTAACGATCAGAAGGTCTCTTTTTCCGGCGTTCAGCCCAGCGGAAATCTGACTATTGGAAATTATCTTGGTGCGATCAAGAATTTTTCCGCTTACTCCGAGCAGTACAAGTGCTTTTACTGTGTTGTTGACGAGCACGCGATAACCGTTCGTCAGGTCCCTGCCGACCTGCGCCGTCGCACCTACGAAACGCTTGCGCTCTACATGGCTTGCGGTCTTGACCCCGACAAGAATACGCTTTACGTTCAGTCACACGTAAAGGAGCACGCCGAGCTTGCATGGCTGCTCAACTGCTTCACCGGCTTCGGTGAGCTTTCGCGCATGACACAGTTCAAGGACAAATCCCAGAAGCACGCCGACAACATCAACGCGGGTCTTTTCACATATCCCGTGCTTATGGCGGCTGATATTCTGCTCTATCAGACCGACGTCGTTCCCGTCGGCATCGACCAGAAGCAGCACGTTGAGCTCTGCCGCGATATCGCGATGCGCTTCAACTCTATCTATCCCGACACCTTCACTATTCCCGAGCCCATTATGGCGAAGGCAGGCGCGAAGATCATGTCTCTTGCCGATCCCACGAAGAAGATGAGCAAGTCCGACGAGAACACCAACGCGGTGGTCTACATTCTCGACGACAGAGACACTATAATCCGTAAATTCAAGCGTGCCGTTACCGACTCCGACACCTGCGTGCGCTATGCCGAGGGCAAGGACGGTATCAATAATCTGATGACTATTTATTCGGTATTCACTGGTGAAACACTCGACGAGATCGAGCGCGAGTTCGAGGGCAAGGGCTACGGCGACTTCAAGCTTGCGGTCGGTGAGGTCTGCGCGGATGCACTCGCACCTGTTCAGGAGAAGTTCAAGGGCTTTATGTCCGACAAGGCTCAGCTCGAATCTCAGATGAAGAAGGGCGCCGAGGAGGCCTCTTACGTCGCACGCCGCACCCTTTCCAAGGTTCAGAAAAAGCTTGGATTCGTACAGGTGAGATAAGGGATGAAGGAATTCAGGGGAGGGAGAGAACCCTTCTTTGAGGAAGAAGGGTTCTCTCCCTCCCCTGACCCCTCTCTCTTTCCCAAGAACCTTCAATAAATGACCGAGCATGGCGTTAAAAGCGCCTAATAGGTGGAACGTATTGACTTTTTGATGTAAGATGGTATAATTCAGATAAAATATCAATACAGAAAGGACAATGATAACTATGCAGGAACTTATAAGGGTCAAAAATCTGTCCAAGACCTTTAAGCTTTCTTCCAAGCAACAGAAAATAGAAAAGACGAACGAAAAGGTTCGTCGCGCAGTCGATGGGCTTTCATTCGAGGCTTACGAGGGCGAGATCTTCGGCTTGTTAGGACCTAATGGCGCAGGTAAAACTACTACGCTTCGTATGCTTGCGACTCTGATCAAGCCCGACTCGGGAGATGCCGAGATCGACGGCTACAGCGTCGTCACCGAGCCTGACAAGGTTCGTCAGAGAATAGGATTTCTCACGAGTGAATTGAAGCTTGAGGAATTCTTTACGCCTAACTATCTTTTCGACTTTTTCTCTTCTCTGCACGGAGTTGATCCCGAGGTGAGCGCAAGGAGAAAATTTGAGCTTTTCAGACGCTTCGGCATCGACAAATTTGCCGAGGTCAAGGTTGCGGATCTTTCAACGGGTATGAAGCAGAAGACCTCGCTTGCGGTCTCTCTTGTGCACGATCCCGATATTATTATATTTGATGAGCCGACCAACGGTCTGGACGTGCTTACGGCAAAGGTGGTTACCGACTTTTTGATCTCCCTGAAGGAAGCGGGCAAGACTATCATCGTATCGACTCATATTTTCAGTCTTATAGAGAAGCTTTGCGACAGAGTCGGAATAATCATCGACGGAAAAATGGTGGTTTGCGACACGCTTGCAGATCTCTGCGGTGAAAAGTCACTCGAGGATAAATTCTTCGATATTTTCGCAGACTACACCGAGGCGAAGGGAGGCGAGATCTGATGAAGAATTCGGCAATTTTTACGATCTTCAAAAAGGAGCTTTCCCGATTTTTTAAGGACAGGAGAACGCTTGTGGCTCTTATAATGCCCGGCATTCTGATCTATATGATCTACTCTCTTATGGGCGGCGCGATGTCCGATGCCTTTATGCCCGGCGACGAATATATGCCGCGAATCGTGGCGGTCGACCTGCCTGATTCGGTGGGCTCTATGATAGATTCCAATACCGTGATTCTGAGTATTATTGACGAGGATACTATCGACGAGGTCAAGGAGCAGATCGCCGATGGTGTGCAGGACATACTTATTGTCTTTCCCGAGAACTTTGACGAGCTTGTAGCTAATTACACCCCCTCGGGCAATACTCCTGCGCCGAACATTGATATTTATTACAATTCGACCTCGACCGACTCGACCGCGGCGTACACTTATATGTCGACTCTGCTGGATATTTACGAGTCCTCGATGACCAACAAATTTGACGTGAATATGGGTGGCGGCGTGTACGATCTTGCATCGGACGAGGATATGACGAGCATGATATTCTCTATGATAATGCCTATGCTTCTCGTTATGCTTCTCTTCTCGGGTTGTATGGCAGTCGCTCCTGAATCAATAGCGGGCGAAAAGGAGCGCGGCACTATCGCGACCTTGCTTATCACTCCTACCAAGCGCTCTCATATTGCAATCGGAAAGATTCTTGCACTCTCCGTGATGGCTCTGATAAGCGGTGCTTCGAGCACGCTCGGTGTCGTTCTTTCCCTTCCCAAGCTGATGGGTGACACGGTCAGCATTGACGGCAGCGTTTACGGCGTTACCGACTATCTGATGCTTGCGGTCGTTATCCTTTCGACCGTTCTTGTCTTCGTTACGGTGATCTCGATCATCTCTGCGTATGCCAAGTCGGTCAAGGAGGCAGGCTCTTACGTTACGCCCTTGATGATAGTTTCTATGCTCATCGGTCTTTCGGGTATGTTCGGCACGGTGGCAAGCAACACAGCTCTCTATCTGATACCTATATACAACAGTGTACAGAGCATGATAGGAATCTTCTCGTTCTCTGCCAGCGTTCCGAATATGATCGTGACGGTAATATCGAACATTGCCTTCACGGGAATAGGAGTATTCGTTCTCACGAGAATGTTTAACAGTGAGAGAATAATGTTCAATAAATAACCAAAAGATCCGTTCTCCTCGGAGAACGGATCTTTTGGTTATTTCGCTTTTTTCATAGGACGAAGGGTCTTAGGATCTATCGCGGCGCAGACGATCACGGCAAAAATGCCTGTGAGGACTGTGGTGGGCAGCATATAAGAGCTGTTATAGATCAAGGAATACACCCAGACGTTCATATTCTCGGGACCGGACGAGCCCCAGAGGATGACACCCGAGAGAAAGCTTGAAACGAAACGGATAAGGCAGACTGCGACCGCGCCGACACAATAGCCTGCGATGCGCTTTTTGCCGAAAGGCTTTGCAAAAAGGTCTGCCGCGCCCACTACCGCAAACGCTACGAGATAGTCAAGCACTATGCAAAGCACGAGCGCCCACCACGTGCCTGCGGGCGGGATATAAAATCCGAGCAGCATCTGAAGCAGCGAGTAGACAAATCCCGCGCCGACGCCCCAAAGCGTGCCGTGTCGGTAGGAATAGTAGATTATCGGGAGCATGCTTATGGTTATCGTTCCCCCGAAGGGTAAAAGCGCGCCGACACCCGTAATCGTGTTGAGCCAGACACAGAGCAGCTCGAGCACGTAGGCAAGAGCCAATGACAGAGCTCCCTCTGTGACACAAAGAATTCTTTTTTTCATTTGTGATCTCCTCCTTAAAAAATAAAAATTCATCCGCACGAAAAATCACGGTCGGATGAATTTTTTATGAGGGCGGGCGTGGCTTGCCCGATTCACAAAGCTATTCTATCAAAATCTTCCTACGCCGGTATTATCCGTATCAGGTACAAGGGTTCGGAGTTCTCCGTCTCAGCCTATCTCTCGCCACTGTGCACTCGTGTCAAGCTTCGGCACCCCTGATTTTTTATGCGGTTTTTTGTCGGCTTCAGCCGACGGTTTGATTATATCACTCATTCCCCTGCTTGTCAATAGCTTTTGGATTTTTTGAGGCTGATTTTTTGTTTTTTTCAAATTGTCCGCGCAAATAAGTACAGGCAACGGTCTCATATACTCCTTTGTATAAACGTGTTTACAAAAGGAGACGGTCATGATCATTTTCACTTTGATCTTAGCAGTTATCACCAAACTGCTAAGTCCGATGCTGAGCATTGGGACTCAACAAAATTTTCCGCCTGCGCTATCGGGCGAGGAGGAGAAAAAGAACTTCTTGCTTATGCGACAGGGCGGTCGCACAGGAGAGGACGCGAGGCAGACTCTTATTCTGCACAATCTCAGATTGGTCGCGCACATCGTTCGCAAGTATTATTCGACGGTCAAAAATCAGGAGGATCTCGTATCTATCGGGACTATTGGACTTGTCAAGGCGGTAGACACATTTAACGTCGACAACGGCACGAGGTTTGCGACCTATGCCGCCAAATGTATTCAGAATGAGATTCTGATGAATTTCCGTTCGCAGAAAAAGCACTCCTCCGAAATATCGATAAACGAGACTATCGACGTTGACCGAGACGGAAATCCGCTTTCGTATATGGACGTTATCAGCTCCGAGGAGGATATGGCGAACGAGGTCGAGCGCAAGATACTCAGCGAGAAGGCGCTCAAATACATAAAGACCGTGCTCTCCCAGCGCGAGCGGCAGATAATCGTTATGAGATATGGTCTTTTCGGGGTCAAGGAGCTGACACAGCGCGAGATCGCGGAAAAGCTGGGTATATCCCGCTCCTACGTTTCGAGGATCGAAAAAAGCGCTCTTGAAAAGCTCAAAAGCGCGCTTGGGGGGTGATACGCCGCAGGCGGATAGTGAAGCTATCCTTCTACATATTGTTACGCCACAGGCGTGTAGTGGAGCTATCCTTCTACATATTGTTACGCCACAGGCGTGTAGTGGAGCTATCCTCCTAAAGATTAGCAAAGCTATCCTACTACGGATCGATACGCCGCAGGCGAATAGCGAGGCGTACTCCTCATCCACCGCAAGCGGTCCCCCTTCTCCCGCAGGAGAAGGCTATCACGCCGCAGGTGCGTAGGGGCGGATTACATATCCGCCCGTTATCATTCTGCGCTTTTCCGCGGTTTTTATCCTCGGCGTTTTCCACGGAACATTATTGCCGCGAGATAGCCGAAAACGAGCGCGGCTGAAATTCCGCCTGCGGCAGCAGTCAAGCCGCCCGTCAGGGCGCCGAGAAGTCCCTGCTTATCGACCGCTTCCCTGACGCCCTCGGATATGAGGTAGCCAAATCCCGTAAGCGGCACGGTCGCACCTGCGCCTGCGAAGTCGACCAGAGGCTTATAAAGTCCAAGCGCCCCTAAAAGCACGCCAACCGTGACGTAGGTGACGAGTATTCGCGCAGGGGTCAGGCGCGTTTTATCTATAAGGATCTGGGCGATCATACAGAGCGCGCCGCCTATCACGAACGCCCAGATAAATTTACTGAAGGTCTCCATATTTTTTCTTCCTTTTATCACGCTTCAAATGAGAGCAGGTGTCCGACCGCGGGTATCGACTCGCCCTGCTTGATGCTGTCAGGGCTCATCATAGCGCCCGAGGCAACGAAAAGGGTCTTCTTGAATCTTCCCTTTTCCATTTGCGGCAGGACGTACGCCGAGAGCACGGATGCCGAGCATCCGCATCCCGAGCCGCCCGAGTGGGTATCCTGCGTGCTTTTATCAAAGATGAGGATGCCGCAGTCGGTATAGTTCTCCTCAAATTTATAGCCCTCGATATGCATAAGCTTGCGAAGGATAGACGAGCCCTCGTGACCGAGGTCGCCCGTCAGGATAAGATCGTAGTCCTCCGGTCTCTCTCCGCTCTCCGAGAAGAAGCGGCAGAAGCTATCGCATATCGCAGGTGCCATTGCCGCGCCCATATTGTTGGCATCGTTTATGCCCTTATCAATGACTCTGCCCGGCAGTCCTGCTTTGATCTTCACTGTTCCCGCATCGGTGTCACCGATGATGAATGCGCCCGAGCCTGTGACCGTCCACTGTGACGTGGGGGTTCTCTGTCCGCCGTACTCGATCGGCGTGCGGTACTGTCGCTCGGCAGAGCAGTTATGCGAGCTTGTAACGGCGGCGCAACGGTCAAATATCTTATGGGTCGTCAGGATCGAGGCAAGCATTATTCCCTCTCCCGACGTTGAGCAAGCGCCGTAGATCCCAAAATATGGGATCATACATCCAAGCAGTCCGTAGGACGAGCCTGCGCACTGGTTGAGCAGATCTCCCGCGAAGATCGCGCCGATGTCCTCAAAGCCGAGATCGGCTTTTTTTAGCGCCATATTGAAGGCGATCCTTTGCATCTCACTCTCTGCTTTTTCCCACGTGTTCTTGCCGAAGCGGTCATCGGTATCGTGTGTATCGAAAAGCGATCCGAGAGGTCCCTCAAACTCCTTTTTGCCGACCGCATTTCCCGTGCTTACAAAGGATGCGTCGAGCTCTATGATCTGTTTTCCCATATTTATGCCCCATTTTTGATGATTTTGCTCTTATTATTCGCCGTGGAGCGTGAAATATACAAAATTTCTATTGAAATTTGGCGAGATATGTGGTACAATAAGAAAAAGGGGGCAACAGGTTGCCCATAAAACGGATAAAAAATTTTTTCTCAATAAAAATAATACTTGGAGGTGTAAGATGTTATCCTCACATGAAAAGCAGTACCATATAAACGTTTCGGAGGGTCAGGTGGGCAAATATTGCATTCTGCCCGGAGATCCCGGCAGATGCGAGAAGATCGCGGCTTTCTTTGACGAGCCTTATTTCGTTTCGTCCAACCGCGAATACACGATCTGGAACGGTAAGCTTTGCGGCGAGGTCGTTTCGGTCTGCTCGACCGGTATCGGCGGTCCTTCGGCGGCTATCGCGATGGAGGAGCTGAAAAATTGCGGAGTTCACACCTTCATTCGAGTCGGAACCTGCGGTGGAATCGATCTTGACGTCAAGGCAGGCGACGTGGTCATCGCGAGCGGCGCGGTCAGACAGGACGGCACCTCGCGCGAGTACGCGCCTATTGAATTTCCCGCGGTCAGTGACCCTGAGGTTATGATCGCTCTGCGCGAATCGGCGGCGAAGCTTGGTTATTCCTCGCACACGGGAATCGTGCAGGCAAAGGACTCCTTTTACGGTCAGCACTCCCCTGCCCGCATGCCCGTAGCAAATCAGCTTCTCGACAAATGGGAGGCTTGGAAGCGTCTCGGCGTTCTCGCGAGTGAGATGGAGTCGGGTGCGCTGTTTACCGTGGCTTCGTTCCTGCGAGTACGTTGCGGATCGGTATTTTCGGTCGTCTGGAATCAGGAGCGCGCAGATGCGGGACTTGACACGGGTGCGGACGAGCACCACGACACCGAGCGTGCTATTAAGGTTGCGATCGAAGCTTTGAAAAATATGATCACGGAGAGCAAACGATGAAAAATAAAGATCAGATTGCACGGGATGATGGTTGCGGATGCGATGAAAGCATGTCGAAAAAAGAAAATCAGCCCGATCTTGAGACAAGGATATATATTGCGCTGCACAACGCCGAGAGGGTGGCTGTAAAGCTGGCGCAGATCAATCAAATACTCAAGAAGGAACGTAAAAAGAAGAGAAAAAAGAACAAAAAGCTTGGAAAGATCGATAAAAAGACAGGAACTCTGATCCTTAAGGGTCAGAAAAAGCAGAAAAAGGCAAAGCTATTCAAGCGGCACAAAAAGGTCGCAAAATGATCTGCTTTAGGTTTTGAGATCAAAAAAACGGCGTGATACGTAGAGTATCATGCCGTTTTAGCTTATTCTTCCGCACCTGCGGACAAAAACGCTTTCATTTTGTCGCTCTTGGGGTTTCCGAAGATCTCGTCGGGAGTTCCCTCCTCCTCGATGACTCCGTCTGCCATAAAAACAACGCGGTCGGAAACACGACGGGCAAACTCCATTTCGTGAGTTACGATTATCATCGTATGTCCGCTATCCTTTAAGGAGCGTATAACTCGCAGGACCTCGCTGGTAAGCTCGGGGTCAAGCGCACTTGTCGGCTCGTCGAAGCAGAGTATCTCGGGAGCGAGCATGAGTGCGCGAGCTATGGCAACTCTCTGCTGTTGACCGCCCGAGAGCTGACAGGGGTAGTCGTTTGCCTTTTTCTCAAGTCCTACTCTCAAAAGCAGATCCTCGGCACGCGCTCGGATCTCGCCAGCCGATTCTCCTCCCGCAACGCCTTTTGAACGAAGCTTCGGGGCTAACATAAGGTTTTCGATAACGCTATATTGGGGGAAAAGATTGAATTGCTGGAAAACGAGTCCGAAGGAAAGCTGAGCCTCGGGGCTGATCTCGGGCTTCTCTCCCTCCTTTGCACTATAAACCGTTTTTCCGTTTACGATTATCTCGCCGCAATTGGCGCGCTCGAGAAAGTTCATACAGCGGAGAAGCGTGGTCTTTCCGCCGCCCGACGAGCCGATGACAGAGAGCACCTCTCCCTTTTGCAAGACCAGATCGACGCCCTTTAACACCTCGGTGTCGCCAAACCGCTTGCGAAGATTTTTGATCTCCAGAATCTTCATTTTCGTCACCTCATGCCTTAAAATAATCGAGTTTTTTCTCTAATCTGCCGAAAAGGAGAGTCAGCAGACCGACGAAGATAAGATAAAATCCGCCTGCCGCGAAGATTGGCCAGATCAGTCCGTCTACCGTCATAAATTCCTTCGCCTCGAATATAAGCTCATAGACCGCTATGGTGTTGGCAAGCGCAGTATCCTTGATGAGAGTTATTATCTCGTTGGACATTGGTGGGATGATGCGCTTGATAACCTGAAGCAGAACTATTTTGAAAAAGACCTGCTTTTTAGTAAGTCCAAGCACCTGTCCCGCCTCGTACTGACCCTTAGGGATCGATTCGATGCCTCCTCGGTATATCTCGGAAAAATACGCCGCGTAATTTATTGCAAACGCCGCAAGGGCAGCTATAAATCTTGTGGAAAAGGTGCTGTCGAACCACGCCCAGCCCGTATTCATCTGTGGCCAGACGAAGAGCTTGAGCAATCCCGGAAGATAAAATATCGCAAAGACCTGAAGCATAAGAGGTGTTCCGCGGAGCACCCACACGATCAGCTTCGAAAAAAGACTCAACGGCTTGAATTTCGACATAGTGCAAAAGCACATTACAAGCCCGAGGGGGATGGCGAGGATCAGGGTAAGGACAAACAGGAGCAGCGCTATTATAAAGCCGTTGCCGAGCTTGGCGAATACCTCAACAAAAAGTTCCATAAGACACCTTTTTTACATCAATTTAATTATTTAAGTGCGTCGGTATTAAGACCAACGTTGTATTTTTCAGCGAGGGCGGTCAGAGTACCGTCCGCATACTTTGCCTTCAGAAATGCATCGAGCTCGGCTTTCAGGTCGCTTCCCTTGCGCAGACCGACTGCGAAGATCTCGTCACCATAGCTTGCACCCTCCAAGATTTCAAGGTCTGCATACACGCCCTTACCTACCACGTTTTGAGCCATGGTTATATCAATGATCGCAACGTCACTTGTGCCTGCAAGCACCTCGTTGAGCGCATCTACCATTGCGCCGACCTTGTTTATATTCGTACCCTTGACGGTCTCTTGCGCTACCGTAGCTCCTGCGGAGCCGTTTTCGACTGCTATTGCGGCATCCTTGACACCGTCTGCGGTCAGGGCGCTTCCCTTTTTAACGACCGCTACCTGCGCGTTCTTTGCATAGGATACGGAGAAATCGATCTTTTCTCCAAGCTCGTCGGATGCGGTCATACCGTTCCAGATGAGGTCGATCTGATTGGAGTTGAGCTCGGCTACCTTGTTGTCCCATTTGATGATAACGATCTGGCAATTGACGCCGAGGGTTTCGGCAAACTGCTGTGCGAGCTCTGCATCAAATCCTGTCCATTCGCCGTTTTCGTCGAGATAATCCATAGGGGGATATACTGTAACGCCGACTACTATCTTGCCTGCGTCCTTGACTGCCTGAACGTCGCTCTTCCCGCTGCCGCAGGAAATGAGAAGTGTACAAAGAATAACTGCTGTGAGAATGAGAGAAATGATTTTTTTCATGATATTTGCCTCCGTTTTCTGTGCTTGCGCTTTAGCGCTTTAGCGCTTTACTTTGCTAAAGTAATGACATTATATCACGTTCAAAGCGACTTGTCAATAGGTTTTTGAAAAATAATTTATTTTTTTTCGAAGGGATAGGAAATGAGGCTGTTTTGCGGACGTTGCGGGGGTAAAGCAACAAAAAGGACTGCGGTGCAGTCCTTTTTGTTATATGAATTTTTTGATATCTTCAACACTCTCGGCGATATAGGTCGCGCCTGCGGCTTCAAGCTCGGGGCGGTCTCCGTAGCCGAAAAGCACACCTATCGAGTCAAGTCCGTTCAATCCGGCGCCGTTTATATCATGCTCCCTGTCGCCTATCATAACCGCACGGGCGAGATCATCAAGCTTTACCGTTTCAAGCGCATATTCTATTACGGCGGCTTTTTTGTTTCTCGATTCGTCCATCGACGCGCCGCAGATATGATCAAAATACTCGGTCAGTCCGAAATGATCGAGTATCTGCTTTGCGAAAAGCTCGGGCTTGGAGGTAGCGAGAATTATTTTTTTGCCGCGAGACTTAAGTGTAGCAAGCAGCTCGGGGATCCCATCATAGAGCAGATTTTCAAAAATGCCCTTGTCTCTATAATACTCGCGGTAATATTCTACGCATCTAAGGCTTTCTTCCATTGAAAAGCCGAAAAACCTTGAAAAGCTTTCTGAAAGCGGAGGACCGATGAAGCAATAAAGCTCCTTTTTGTCCGTGACCTCGATTCCCTGCTTTCTAAGAGCATAGGCGACCGAATTGGTGATACCCTCGCCGGGGTCGGTCAATGTACCGTCAAGGTCGAAAAGCAAATAATCGTAACTCATTATATCTTAGCCTTCTTGATCCTTCTCTTCATTTTGAGGATATCGCGGATCATCTTGAAGGAGTCGCGAAGGACGTTGACCTTGCTCTCTCTGTGGTTGATGATCTTGACCGGCATTTCGACGATCTTCATGCCGAATTTTACTGCCCAAAGGATGCACTCGAAGTCAAACGCGAAGCGATCCACCTCACAACGAGAGAAGATCTCCTTTGCCGCTTCGCCCGTGAATGCCTTACAGCCGCACTGCGAGTCGGAAAGCTTGAAGCCGCCCACGATAGAAAGCACCTTGATATAAACCTTCGAGGCAAGCTTGCGGATGGCGGTATAGCCCTCGTAGCCGTCCTTGGAGAGATTACGCGAGCCGATGACCATGTGTGCGTCGGGGTTGGCAAGGAAGGTCTCATAAACGCGCTTTATGACGTCGGTGCCGTACGCGAGGTCGGCGTCGGTGAACATTATGATATCTCCCTCTGCGGCGAGCATTGCCGTTCTAACGGCGTAGCCCTTGCCTCTGTTCTGCTCATAGCCTACCACACGTACGCAGGGGAGGTTCATCTCCTCGACTGCCTTATCGCAGCCGTCCTTTGAGCCGTCGTTTGAGAAAATGATCTCATAATCCTCGAAGTTCGCAGACATATAGTCGGACAGAGTTTGTGCGGTCTCCTTGATTATCGAGCTCTCGTTATACATAGGGATACAAAGCGAAAATTTCATTTTTAATTACCTTTCAATACTTTGGTGTTATTTCTTATATACGTTTATTTCAAATTCGATCTCGGTTTCGAGTGAGTCGAGACCTGCCAGCTTTTGCTTGTCCGCCTCGCTGGTGCGCCAATAATACGGTGTCATTGAAAAGAGTGCGGCGATATTCTCTTTTCCCGAAATGGTCATTGAATAGTGGGAGATCACGCGATCAACGTGCTCCATATTTTTCGGCAGGTCGGCGCGAGACCCGTTTTCGTATACGTCCTCATACATCACTCTCTTCAATCCCATAAGGTGATTTTTGCCCGCACCTACCACGAACAGATATCCGCCTTCCTTAAGGATGCGGTTATACTCCTCCTCGGCGCAGGGTGCGAAGATATTGGTGACTGCATCGGCGCAGTTATCCCTGATAGGCAGCTCGAACACACTCGCGGTAGCGAAAAGCAAGCTCTGCTTGCCGTCCCGTCTCGCTTGCTTCGATCCTGCTAAGCAGGCAAATTTCGAGAGATCGAAGCCGACGGTGCTCGCCGAGATGTCGGAGAGTATTGAGGTATAGTACCCTTCTCCGCAGCCCGCGTCGACGAGAAGCTTACAGTCGGGAACGTAGTGCTTCACCGTGTGATATATCGCCTCTGCGGCAAGCTTATAGTTGGGCGTGGAGCGCAGAAACGACCGTCTTGCCGCAACCGCCTCCTTGGAGTCGCCGCCCGTAGCGCCGAAGCTCAGGTATCCGTCTGCGGAAAAATCAAAGCTATGCCGTTTGTTTTTCGGATTATCTCCGCTACACTTCACGCTTTTGCCGTCCTCCGTCACCTCCATTGGACAGCGGCAGAGCGGACAGATGAAATACTCGCGGATCAATTTGTCGTGATTGTTCAAGGCATCTCCTTCAATGAGTAAAAATAGGGGTCGAGAGGTGAGCCGTCGCGAATTTTTACATCGGCTCGGCTATCCTTTATATTGTAATACAAAAAGCCAAAAAAATCAATAGGTTTGGGGAAAATCGCGCTTGATTTTCCCCAATTTGTTATTTTAAGTCAATTTTTCCTCGAAATCACCGTCGTAAACGGCATCAAGCTCAAACCAGAAGGTCGAGCCCTGATCTATCACGCTTTCGACTCCGTAGGGGGCTCCGTGGGATGCAAGTATACCCTTGACTATCGAAAGTCCGAGTCCCGTGCCTACCACCGCGCGCTTATGCACCTTGTCGACCTTATAGTATCTGTCCCAGATATACGGGATGTCCTCCGGGGCAATTCCAACTCCCGTATCGGTGACCGAGACTCTTACCTTGCCGTTTGACACGGTCTGTCTGATAAGCACCTTTTTGTCCTCTCCCGTATAGTTTAGCGCGTTGTTTACGAGATTATACACGACCTGAAGTATCATCGTTCTGTCGGCGTTTACCGAGACGTTCTCGGTCTTCTCAAAGATTATCGAATACTCCTGCTGCTCGGTGAACTTTTCGTAGCGGAGCATTACCGCGCTTATCGCTTCGGTCAGGTCGAATACCTCGGGCTCGGGCTTTCTCGTGCCTGCTCGGATCTTTGAGAGGTCGAGCATATCGTTTACAAGCTCGGTCAGTCTCTCAGTCTCGTCGATTATGACCTGCATATTTTCGGGTGTGCTCTCTCCCGGAATGTCGCGCATGACCTCGCCATAGCCCTTGATCATCGTCAGTGGGGTGCGCAGGTCGTGGGATATATTGGCTACGAGCTCCTTTTGGAGATTATCGGTCTTGGCAAGCTCACTTGCAGCATAGTTAAGCGCCTCGGCAAGCTCCTCCGCTTCCCTGTATCCTCCGCCAAAGAAGTTGGCATCGTATTCGCCCTTTGCAAGCCGTCTTGCCGAGCGGCTCATTCTTTCCATTGGCAGACAGATAAGTCGTGAGAGCAACAGCGCCATAACGAGCGCGCCCATTATCAGTATGCACATGATCCAGCCGAACTGATGCTCGAGCGTGGTTACTGTGGCACTGAGAGGAAGCAGCGCCGATTCCTGCAATATGACGTATTCGTTTCCGTCCGCTCCCTTGCTTGCCGCTACGTGTATCGTTACGATGACGGTCGAGTCACCGATCGAGTTCGACATTCTGCGGGTATAGCTGCCGCCCTTCTCAATAACACTTTCGCAGAGGCGGTTGAGCTCCATACCGTCCGCACGGTGTATGAAGCAGTTCATGTTTGTGTCGTAGTCGGCAATTTCGATGGGTGCTCCGTCGGATATCCTGAACACCCTGATGCACGAGTCGGTCTTTACCGAGCGCATATATACTGTGGGGCGCAATTGCTCTTCGCTGTCGACGACGGCAAATATTTGCTCGTCGGTCTGGTGAAATTCGTCGAGCTTTGAGCTCTCGTAAAAACGGTTGAGCAGGGCGACCTGGAAGGTCCAGATGACTATCAGGGTCAGTACCACGAACAAGGTAAGCATACCGAAAAGTCTCCACGAAATACCTGACACGCGGCGACGTTTTTTATTTATGGGGGCGTTTGTTCTGTCATTATTCATATCGGTATTCCCCGTTAATTACTTGTTATATCTCGCCCTCGAAGCGATAGCCCACTCCACGAAGCGTTACGATATATTTGCTGTATTCACCAAGGCTTTTGCGCAAAAGCTTGATGTGTGTGTCGAGGGTTCTTGCATCTCCGTAGAAGTCGTAGCCCCAGACCTCGCTTATAAGCTTTTCGCGTGAAAGCGCGATATTGCGGTTATCGAGCATATAGAAGAAGAGGTCGTACTCCTTGGGGGACATATCGACCCTCTTGCCGTCTATGTAGACGAGTCTTGCGGTGAGGTCTGCCTTGAGTCCTCCGTTGTCAAGCTCAACTATTACGTTGGGCTTCTTGACCGTATCGTCGGCACGGTCGTGTCTTGACATACGCTTCATTATCGCCTCGATCCTGAGCATAAGCTCCTTGGGTGAGAAGGGCTTGACGACGTAATCGTCGATTCCGAGCTCGAATCCGTTTATTTTATCGTATTCCTCGCCGCGCGCGGAGAGCATAATGATCGGCGTACTTGTGACCTTGCGGATCTCTCGGCAAGCCGAAAATCCGTCGAGCTCGGGCATCATAATATCCATTATGATGATATCGAACTTGTCCTTGCGGCAGAGTCTGACCGCCTCCATTCCGTCGCCTGCCTCGATGACGGTATGTCCTTCAAATTCGGCGTATTTTTTGATTATAGAACGTATTCTTGCTTCGTCGTCTACTACTAAAATATTGTACATTTTATCTCCGTTCCGTCTCTGCCCACCGTGGCCCGAGACTGTTTTATTTAAGTTGGATTTGCATTTTTTTACATTTCTGTTATTATTATAATCAAAATTTGTGACAGTTTAATGAAGAATCGAGAAAAAGTCATTGAAAAAAGCAAATTTATTCTTGTTTTTCGGCTATATATATGATAAAATTAATATATATTATAAATCTTTAGGGTCGGGGACGGATTTTATGACTGAATTTATCGAAAAAACGCTTAAAGGCGCGGGGATTGAGCTTTTTGCCCCAATATCGCTTGAAAAATGCATTCTTACAAGGAAATATAAGCTCGAGCGCTGCGGCTTTTCTGATATTTCTTCATTGAGCGCGATAATGATAGCCGTACCCTACCTTGTCAAGCACGAAAGGCGCAACATTTCGGCTTACGCCGTCCCTAAGGATTATCACGGATTTTTCAAGGAGCTTTTCGGCAGGGTGATTCCCGTGCTTGAACGTGAATATTCCGATCACAGATTCGTGGGGTTTGCCGACGATTCGCCGATCGACGAGCGCTCTGCCGCCGCTATGGCGGGGCTTGGAATCGTTGGAGACAACGGGATGCTGATAACCGAAAAATACTCGTCGTACGTGTTTTTGGGCGAGATAATCACCGATCTGCCGATTGAATCGGTCGCAGGAGAGATAAGGCGATGCGAGGGATGTGGCAAATGCAAGCTCGCCTGTCCGACGGAAAAGATCGGTCAATGTCTTTCTGCGCTGACACAAAAAAAGGGTGCTTTATCGCCCGAGGAGCAACAGATCATTCTCTCACACGGCTACGCGTGGGGGTGTGACATTTGCCAGGAGGTCTGTCCGCACACAAAAAGGGCGATCGCCGACGGAACAATTTATACGAATATTGAATACTTCAAAAATGACAATCTTCCCCTTCTTACACTCGCAGACATTGACTCGATGACTGACCTTGAATTTGCATCACGCGCTTACTCCTGGCGAGGCAGGGAGACTGTCAAAAGAAATCTTGAGCTTTTTGAATCGAAGGACTCACAAAACCAAACTTAAGGAAAAAAATTATGCTGACATTTCTTTTTGGAAGATCCGGAAGCGGAAAAACTTCTTACATAATCGATAAAATAAAGGAGTCGGTGGCATCGGGCAAGCAGACCTATCTGCTCGTTCCCGAGCAGCAGGCTTTTATCAGTGAATCTATGCTTGCAGATCTGCCTGCATCGTCCGCTCTCTGCTTTGAGGTGGTATCCTTTTCGCGCCTTTGTGAAAAGGTGTTTGGCGAGGTCGGAGGTCTTGTCGACACTCGAATGGGCAGTGATCTGAGCAGTCTTATAATGTGGCAGACTCTGCGCGAGGTCGCTCCTCTTTTAGAGGAATACAAAAAGGTCAAGACCGACCGCGCCTTCGGCGATATGATGCTCTCACTTATAGACGAGCTTCACGCCAATTCGGTGAGCGCCGAGGATTGTCAAAGGCTCTCCGAGCAGTGCGAGGACCCCGCGCTCTCGCGAAAGCTTTCTGATATTTCGCTTATTTACGCTAACCGCGACAGGATCCTCGAGGAGCTGCTCGGCGAATCGGCTATTGCGGCTGAAAACAAGCTTTCCCTGCTTCTGACTGCTCTGCGCTCTCATAAATTCTTTAACGGATGCAGGGTTTTCGTCGATTCCTTTACAAGCTTTACGGGCGAGGAGCACAGCATACTGGAGGAGATCGCAAGACAGGCGGATGAGCTCTGCATATCCTTCTGCTACAAGGGCAGAGGCTCTGAATCTCCGCACACCGAAAGCATCCGTGAAACCGTAAAAAGATTTACGCGATTTGCGCGTGAAAACGGTGTGGATACAAGAGACGTAGTGCTTCAGACAAACACTCGCACGACAAGTCCCGTTCTCTCGGAGCTCGAGCGGCTTTTGTGGGATTTCTCGGTCACAAAAAAATCTCTTCCCTGCGTTAACGCCGAGCAGCTTGAGGTCATACCGATGGCAATATGTAAAAACGAATATGAGGAGACCTTCTTTGCCGCTCTGCAGATCCTGAAGGCTCGCTCGGAGGGCGTTAAATTCTCGGAGATAGCGCTCATTATGCGAGACTGTGACAACCGAAAGGGTCTCATCGACGCGGTCTTTGAGCGCTTGAATATTCCTTATTTCTACTCCAAAAAGACCGATCTTTCAAGCACGCCCGTAGCAAGACTTATTCTTTCTGCTCTGCGGTGTATCACGTATAATTTCAGAACGGCAGACGTACTGACTCTGCTTAAGACCGGTCTTTGCGGAATTGAGGCACACGACGCCGACCTTTTCGAGGATTATTGCTACACCTGGTCGATCAGCGGAAGCAAATTTCTTGACGACGTATGGAGCATGAATCCCAACGGTTACACCGTGCAGACAACCGCGCGAGGCGACGAGATCCTGCTTGCCGCAAACAAGGTGCGTTCTTCTCTTATTCCTCCTCTGGTCACGCTCCGCAAGGCTTTCTCACACGCTGACGGCAACACTCTTAAAAACTGCCGCGCGCTTTACGAATATCTTTGCGATCTTCACGTATCCGAGTCGCTTTGCTCGCTTGCCGAGCTTGAGCTTGCCTCGGGAAATATAAGAGGCGCGAGCGAGGCTCTGCGCATATACGATCATATCGTATCGGTGCTGACAAGCATTGGCACCGTGCTCCAAAACGCTCCCACAAATGCCGAGGAGCTTACCTCCGCTATTGAAATTATGCTCAGTCACACGGATATGGGCTCGGTGCCCGCCGTTGGCGACTACGTTACCGTCGGCTCGGCGGCAACTCTCCGAGTTGAAAACATCAAGGTTGCGATACTGCTCGGTCTTTGCGACGGAGAGTTTCCAAAGGCTTATGCAGACGCGGGACTCCTCAGCGAGACCGACAAGAGCGCGATGGAGAAGCTTGGAGTTTCCCTTGCCTCACGCGAAAACACGGTCACGTCGGACGAGCTCTTTTACGTCTACCGCGCCATGACCAAGCCCTCGGATAAGCTCGTGCTCTGCACCTGCTCCTCGAGCATCGGCGGTCGCGCGCTCACGCCCTCAACGGCGTGGAACCGAGTCAGATTTATCTTCCCCAACATAAAGCCGATCGAATTCGATCTTGCTGGGGTCGCTCGTCTTGCAGAATCTTTGTCAGGGGACAAGAGCAACGACGGCGGAAAGGTTTCCGACGGCGAGGATGCGGTATCGATCGATCCTATCTACGTTCGCATGCTGTTCGGAGACAAGCTGCATCTTTCAAAGTCGCAGATCTCGACCTTTGCCGAGTGCCCCTACAGATATTGGTGCGAATTCGTGCTCGGACTTCGTGAGCAAAAGGTTTCCTCCGTCAGCTATGCCGATTCGGGTACTATAATCCACTACGTTCTTGAAAAATTCCTTAAAAAAGTCCGTCTTCCCGACGGCTCGGTAGAGCGCCCCTGTGACGATGAGATAATCAAGGAGGTCGACTCGATCATATCCGAATATATCTACGGTATAAGCTGTCCTCTGCCCTCCTCGATGGTATACAGCTTCTCGAGGCTTCGCGATCTTTCGCTCGTGATGGTGCGCAGCGTTCTTGATGAATTCCAGCGCTCAAGCTTCAAGATAGTCGCTTTTGAAAAGCGGATCTCCGATCGCCGAGAGGGTGCTCTCAAGCCGATGGAGATAAGGATAGGTGACGAGGACGGCGCACCTATTGTCAGTCTTGGCGGCGTTATCGACAGGATCGACCTTTACGACGACGGAGAGAACAAGCATCTGCGCATAGTTGATTACAAGACCGGATCGCACAAATACGACGTTTCCAAGGTATCGACGGGCGAGGATCTTCAGCTCCCCGCGTATCTCTTCACTGCCGCACAGAAGGAAAACAGCGAGTTCTTCGGTGGTAAGACAGAGATCCATCCCGTATCGGCGCTTTTCCTTTCGGCAGAAGAGGAAAAGGGTGAGATAAATCCCGTGAGAAGCGGATTTATTCTCGGTGACAGGGACATTTTGTCAGCGGCAAGCGCCGATATGGACAAAAAGATACTTGCAGGTATTACGGTCAAAAAGGACGGAGAGATCAGCGGCAAGGCCGCAGTCAGCGACGAGCAGATAAAGGGTATTAACGATTCCCTGCACGCCTCAATAGTCGGCACGGCAAGATCGATGTATTCCGGCAAGGCGCCTCGCACTCCGTCAAAGGATGCCTGCGCATTCTGCTCTATTCGCTCCTCCTGTCCGTCTGCATACAAGGAAAAGCATTAATATCGCCATACGGCGAAATGGAGATCTTTATGAATTTCACAAAAGCACAGCAAGCGGCTATCGACGCTCGCGGACGCACTCTGCTTGTCAGCGCCGCCGCGGGCTCGGGTAAGACGTTTACGCTTACACAGAGAATAATTAAGAGAATAATTGAGGAAAGGGTCGATATTTCGAGTCTTCTTATCGTCACGTTTACACGCGCCGCCGCGGGCGAGCTGAGAGCGAAGATCGCAAAGGCTCTTGCCGAGGCTATCGCCGAGCATCCCGACGACCAGCATCTGCAAAAGCAGATGATCAAGCTTGGCGGCGCGCACATAAGCACGATCGACTCGTTTTTCTCCGACCCCGTACGAGCGAATTTTGAAAAGCTCGGGCTACCTGCCTCGATGAGACTTTCCGACACGGCGGAGCTTGCTCCGCTGCAAGAGGAGATCATGAAGGAGGTTCTGGAGGGCTTTTTCGACCGTTGCGAAGATTTTTCGGGCGGTCCGTTGTCCTCCGTGGGCTACCGAAGCTTATTTTCAGACCTTGTCGGTGTGATCGCAGTCGCACGAGACAGCTCGTCACTGATTCCCACCCTTCTCAAGATATATGACAAGCTGATCACTGCGCCCGAGGGCATCGGTCAGCTTAAAAAGCACGCCGAGAGATTAGAAGCCTCTGCATTACTCGACTTCTTTGACACCGATGAGGGAAGAATAATCCGAGGTGAGCTTTGCTCTCTGCTCCGATACACCGCATCGACCTTTGAAAAATGCTGCACCGAGATGGCGTTGGAGGGTGAATGGAAGGAAAAATATATTCCCTGCTTTGATGCTAACGCCGAGCTTTGCCGTTCGCTTCTGAGCATCACAGAAAGTGAAAATTACGAGGCGGTGCGCGCGGCATTTGGATCTTACGCGCCCGAGCGGATACCCTCGCTTAAGGGAGATGAAAAGACGGAAGTCAGCGAATACTACAAGGATCTTCGCGGCAAAAAGCTTAATCCCGCAGTCAAAGGTGCGGCTAAGGAGCTTCTGTATGCCGACACTGACGAAATATCGGCGTGGTATAAGCAGTGCGCAAGGCTTTCATTGCTTATTTTCGACATTCTCAGCGAATACGAACGCAAATATTCTGATGAGAAGAAGGCACGCGGTCTTTGCGAATTCTCCGACATGCCCAAATTTATGCTCCAGCTACTTCAGACCGAGGACGGCTCGCCATCCGAATACGCGAGATCGATATCCACCGATTTCAAAGAGGTTTACATTGACGAGTACCAGGACGTAAACGAGATCCAGGACAGGATATTCGAGATGATCGGCGGCGATCACCGCTTTATGGTCGGTGATATCAAGCAAAGCATTTACGGCTTCCGCGAGGCAGAGCCTTCTATATTCGCTGACTACCGAAGGAATTTTGATCCTTACGACGAAAATACGCCTGTTTCCAAAGGCGGAAACACGATATTCATGTCGGATAATTTCAGATGCGATGAAAACGTGATCCGCTTTACAAATCTCGTTTGCTCAATGATATTCACCGCGTTTGCCGAGAGCATCGGCTACACCAGGGAGGACGATCTCATCTTCTCAAAGGAAAAGCCGTCTGAAACGTATCAAAGTCCCAAGGTAACCGTAAATCTCATTCAGCCCGTTGAAAGCGAGGATGGGGACGAGGGTGAAGAAGCCGCCGCTCCGACAAGTAATCTTCACGATGAGGCGATCGTTACTGCAAACGAGATAGCAAGGCTTATCAGGGAGGGTGTGAAGGCTGACGGAACACCTATACGCGCTTCGGATATTACCGTACTCGTTCGCAGTCACTCTCACGCGAAGCCTCTTATAGCAAGCCTTAAAAAGCTGAATATTAATATTTCAAGCTCGTCCAAAAGCGCTCTTTTCGAGGGCGAGGAGATGTCCTTGCTTGTCGATCTGCTTTCGGTCATAGACAATCCGAGGCGCGACGTGCCCTTGTGTCACGTACTGACGGAGAATTTCGGCACTATGGGTGCATTCTTCTCTCTTGAAGAGACTGTGATTATCCGCCGTCACGCGCCCGAGTCGAAGTCCTTGTTTGACGCACTGCTCGACTACGTCGGAGACGATGTTGACGCGACTGTTGCAGAAAAATGCCGCGCGTTTGCCTTCGACCTGCAAAGGCTGCGAGAAATAGCATCCAAGCTTTCCGCAGACAAGCTGTTGCGCGTGATCGGCAATCACGAAAGGTACAGTGCGGCATGTCGGGGTGAGGCTTACACCTATCTTTACGACTGCGCGTGCAAGTACGTTAAGATCTCCTGGAACGGTCTTTACGCCTTTCTTACATACTTTAAAAAGCTTATTGAAAAAGGAGAATCGGGAGCAGAGCCCTCGAAGTCCGATCCCAACAGCATCACGATCATGACGATACATCAGTCCAAGGGTCTGGAGTTCAACACCTGCTTTTTGTTCGGACTTGCAAAGCAGTTTAACAGTGAGGACTCGAAGTCACCGCTTCTCTTTACCAAGGAGCTTGGCATCTCGCCGAAGCTTCCGCCCAAGGAGGACGAGGACACAGACAGGCTCGAATCGATACGCGTGCGCTACAGGAACAATCTGCTGTTCCAATCCGCAAACAAGCTAAGCCGTCGCAAGCAGCTTGAGGAGGAGGCGAGAATCCTTTACGTAGCTCTCACGAGAGCGAGAGAGCGTCTCTATCTCAGCGCGACACTCAACAAGCCCGAGGTCGAATATTTTGCCGATATAAGCGGTCACGCAGACAAGGCATACGGTATTATGACCTCGAAGAACTACATCCGTCAGATTTTGCTTGCTTTGTCCGAGTATTCCGACTCCGACAAGGACGGAGTTGTTGAGTTCAGGACATTTGATAAGGGCAACAACGTCCTTGTGAATTCGTTTGAGGGGTCTGTCTCGCGCTCTGACACCGCGGTAGCAGACGAGCTCTCCTATGAGCTTGCCGCTCTTCTCTCGAAGAAGAACGATCAGAGCGAGGAGGACAAAATACTTGCACTGATTCCCGCGAAGGTGGCGGCATCCAAGGTTTCCCCTTCTATGCTTGACGACAGCGTTTTCATTCCTATTCCCACGGGCGAGGCGTTTGCGATCGGCGAGGGAGATCCCGACGGGCAAAACCGCGATAACGCCGAGCAGATAAAGAAACGGATCGAGCTTATGCGCTCAAAGCAGGTCAGCTTTGACGAGCTGCTTGAGGTGAACAAAAAGCCCACCGCCGCCGAGATCGGAACGGCGACGCATCTGTTCTTACAGTACTGCGACTATAAGAACGCCGCAGAAAACGGCATTGATGCCGAGATCGAGCGTTTGCGCGAAAAACGCTTTATCAGCGATCGCGTTGCCGAGATAATCAACCGCAAGCACCTTGAAGGCTTCTTTGAAAGCGAGCTTTTCGGCTACATAAAGGATGCGGGAAGGATACACCGAGAGTTCCACTTCCACGCCTTCCGCTCCGCATCGGAATTTTCACAGGATGAGAAGATAAAGGCGCTGATCGCTGACAAAAAGATCTTCGTTCAGGGATCTATCGATCTTATCATCGAGACCGCCGACGGAGAGCTGATCCTTTGCGACTACAAGACCGACCGAATATCCGCAGAGGAGAAGGCTGACACCGCTATACTCATCGAAAGCATGAGAGAAAAGCACGGTCATCAGCTTGATGAATACAGTCTCGCTGTGGAGAGGATATTTGGAAAGGCGCCCTCAAGGGTATTTATCTATTCTGTTCCGATCGGAAGGATCGTAGAAATATAAAAGCTTTAAAAGGACGGTGATATTACTATGAATGAATCAAAATACAGTGATCTTATTGCGAAAATACAGAAAAAAAGAAAATGGGTAATTGCTTTAACAATAGTAGCGGTATTATTGGTTATACTGCTTACCTCACCAATAAAATTAGAAGTAATGGGAGAGATCGTTGTTGATTACAAAGGGTTGCATCCCGTTCTTACCATATTATTTGTTTTCTTTTGCTTTTTTATTGAAATCGTTGCTTACGCTATGGTTTCTCTGCCTTTAAACACATCAATGGATCAAGAATGTGATCCCGAAAAGCACCTGATATTGAATTCGTCACTTAATAAACAGAAAAATATTGATTACGTTTATTCCGTTGATCATCTGTATTTGGGAAATTATACCGAATCCATCAAATATGCAGAAAAAATGATCGCAAGTGCAAATGAGCCGATGGTATTGGTGGGGTTATTCAACAAAGCAAGATGTGAATTTCTTGCCGCTGATTATGATACCTTCACTCAAACAGCAAGCCAATACGCGAACACATTGTCAAGATGTCAGAAAATAAAACCTCGATCTATGGTAGAATATCAAAAAATCAGCCGCATCATTGATTTGATGCTCGCCGTTTCAAAAGATGATTGGGATACTATCAATAAAATTCGTAATAATATTGAAGTTTGGAATGCATCTAAAGCAACGGAAGGATTTGTCAATTATATAAGAGGTATTGCTGCGTATAAAGCAAACGACAAAGAAGAAGCAATATACCGGCTTAAAGCTGTAGAAGAACATTGCTCAAGAACAATTTTGGCAAGGCTTGCAATCGAACATCTTGATTTGCTCAAGGAATAAAAACAGCCATCGTCTCAAATGAGACGATGGCTGTTTTTATTGACACTGGTCGCCGCAATAGGTCGTTGCCGTAGGCTTTACGCCGTCGGGATTGAGACCGTAGGTCGCCGAGTGACCGAGTGACGCTTCTATGCGTAAAAGTCGGTTATACTTTGCCACTCGGTCACTTCGGCAGGGCGCGCCCGATTTTATGAAGGGTGCGCCGAGCCCGACGGCGAGGTCAGCGATGGTCGTATCCTCGGTCTCACCCGAGCGGTGAGATAAAATATACGAATACCCTGCGGTCGATGCGATATTCGTCACGCCGATGACCTCGGACAAGCTACCTATCTGATTTGGCTTTACCAAGATCGCATTTGCCGCGCCGAGCTCGATTCCCTGCTTAAGTCTTGACGGCGAGGTGACGAACAGGTCGTCTCCGACGAGCATTACACGATCGCCGATTCTTTCCGTGATGATGCGCCAGCCCTCGAAATCGCGCTGGTCGAGGGGGTCCTCGATAGAGATGATCGGATATTTTGATATAAGTCCCTCGTAATAATCTATCAGCTCTTCTCTTTTCATTTCCTTTTGGCGCTTGGGAAGCTTATAAGATCTTGCACTCTCGTCGTACCATTCGCTTGATGCCACGTCGAGCGCGAGCTTGACCTTATCCACCCCGTACCCTGCCTCACTTATCGCCTCGCAGAGAAGATCAAGTGCCTGCTCGTCGGAGTCAAGGCTCGGGGCAAATCCTCCCTCGTCACCCACGGCGGTGGAAAGTCCTTTATTCTTCAATATCTTGCCTAAGGCGTGATAGATCTCACTTCCCATTCGCAGAGCGTCGAAGAACGAGGGTGCGCCAGTGGGAACTATCATAAATTCTTGTATTTCGACGTTGTTTGAGGCGTGCGCGCCTCCGTTGAGCACGTTCATCATTGGGATCGGGAGTCTTGACGCTCTTGCTCCCCCTATCCAGCGGAAAAGAGGTATTCCGTAGGAGTTGGCGCAGGCTCTTGACGCCGCGAGCGAGACCGCCAGAATTGCATTTGCGCCAAGCTTGGATTTATTATCTGTGCCGTCCAGCTCGATCATCAAGCGGTCGATCGTTGATTGCTCCGAGGCGTATACTCCGACAAGCTCGGGAGAGATCATACGGCAGATGTTATTTACCGCCTCGAGCACTCCCTTGCCACCGTATCTGCGGTCATCTAAGTCTCTTTTTTCACAAGCCTCGTATATTCCCATTGAAGCTCCCGAGGGAACACTTGCCACGCCTATCGTGCCGTCGGACAAAACAACGGTCGCCTCAACTGTCGGATTGCCTCGGGAGTCGAGTATCTCCCTTCCCGTGCATTTTACAATCTGCGGTTTTATCATAATTTCTCTCCAATCCATCAAAAATTTCTATATTCGTATTATTTTACACTTTGGGATAAATTATGCGAAAAAAGGCTCCGTTCTTAAATTTCCGACCGGAGGCCTTTTATTTTAAATATTCATAGCTTTGAAAAATTCACTCTTGATCTCGACGGCGAAGTCCACCGAGCCAAAGCAGAAGATGAGCTTTTCGCTCTTGCCAAGCCCGAGCAGCTCCTTTGTAGCTTCCTTTGCCGAGCTGCACCTGATGAGATTATCAGTATTCAATTCTTCATCGGTTTCGCGACCGACAAGCACGATGTTGTTGAGCTTTCTGCCCGAGAATGCGGAAAGCATACTCGCAAGGCTTGTTTTTTTATCGGGAGCGACAACTACCGAAAAGCCCTCGACCGCTCCCCAGACCTCGTCGGCGGTTTTGAGCATTGGGATCAACTCCTCCCTTACTCTTGCCGAATCGGTCACTATGATAGGCGATGCCGAGATTATCTCGAAGCATCTGGTGTCGGATGCCGACGAAAGACCGTTGAAAATTCCACTCCAAGGCATTTTTACGCCGCCGCGACGCAGTGCAAGTGACGCTTCGACCGCGGTCATAGCGCAATCTCTCAATATATGCGACGGGGTGCGGAGAGTATAGCCCTCCTTGCCGCCGTAATTGAAGCAGAGCTTACGGGAAGATATTTCGGTCGGTTCAAACTGTGCTTTGGCGGGTATGTAAAGTCTCACTCCGCTTATTGCGCATGCCTGCGATATTTTATTATACACGTCGCTTCGCTGATTTCCGCTTACTACCTCACGCGTGCCTCTGCGGATCACGTCGCACATAGCCTTGATCCTTTCTGTCGCTCCGCTTCCCTCGTAAACCGTGGGGATAACTATGAGATCATACGGCGCGCAGATGGCGTCGAGCGCCATACAGTCCTTTGAAAGTCCTTCCAAAATAACGTATTCACACGCCTCGAGCTTGCAGATCAAAAGACCGAGAGCCAAAACCATCTCCTCTTTTGTGTACATATCGTCGGGGTCGTTTTTGGCTACGCTTTTGAGCGCGGTGACCGACTTATTATAGGTCTCGATACTCACCGTTTCGCCGCCGATGAGAATAGAGCTTCTCGAATCGAAGCCGCAGCAGCTCATAATTCGTCCTACGCTATGCTCCGAGCTTTTGATGATATTCTCGAGCAATACGGCGCAGGCGTGTCCCGCACTGCCGTCGGGAACACATATATATCTCGTGCCGACGTTGACTCTGCCGAGCCGCTTACAAAGATCCGCTATTCTTTTTTGCGAAATATCGGCACCCGTCTTGGCGGGAGAAAAGCTATTCATATATTTCAGTGAATTGGAATATTTCATCTCGGCACTTCCTTTAAAATCATTGCACTGTCGGCCTTTACTGTCATTTCGCCGTTATATTTCTCGCCGCTTATAAGGTCGACGTAGGTCGAGTTTGCAGGTATCTCAAACACGAAATCCGCACCTCTGTTTGCGACGGTTATCACGCGGCTGTCCTCTTTTTCACGGACGTACACGATCGCGCCGTTTTCGTGGTGGACAACGTAAAATCTACCGCCGTCGAGCGCTTTCTCGTTCTTTCGTATTCTTCCAAGCGCACGGTAGTACCAAAGCAGCTCCGCGCGGTGCGACTCATTCATCTTATGCCACGGGAAAGGCATACGGCAGAAGGGATCTCCGTATCCCTCCATACCGATCTCGTCGCCATAATAGACCGACGGGATACCGTACACGGTAAACTGAAGCGCGGCGGCGATCTTAAGCATTTCGATTCCATGACTTAACTGATCGCGGGAGAGCTTCTTGGTCGATTTGGCTTTATTATCGAGAAATTCGTCCTCGTCATCTCTGCCGAGCACGGTGAGGATACGGTCGGTATCGTGCGTACCGATAATATTCATCAATTTATGCGAAACGCAGGGCGGATACGAGGAATATATCTCGGTGAGTGTATTGTAAAGCGTTTCCTCATCTCCCCACTGGCAAAATGAGATTATCGCATTCTTTACGGGATAATTCATAACGCTGTCGAGCTGACTTCCTCTGAAATAGCGTCTTCTTTTACCGTATGCGACCTTATCGGCGGCGTTTTCCCAGACCTCACCGATGATCACTGCATCAGAGTTGCTTGCTCTCTTTGCGCTGACTCGCAATTCGTCGAGAAATTCGTCGGAGAGCTCGTCCGCGACGTCAAGTCGCCAACCAACGATGCCGCGGTCTATATATTTTTGAATTATACCGCCCTCACCCGTAAAATAGTGGCGGCAATCCTTATTTTCATGGTTAAGCTTTGGCAAAATCTCGATTCCCCACCACGATTCGTATTCGTTTGGGTAATTTCTGAAATTAAACCAACTGCGATAGGGCGAATCGGGGTCATTATACGCTCCTCCGTCGCCGTATTTTTTGTATCGGTTGAAATATACGCTATCGTCGCCCGTGTGGTTGAAAACTCCGTCGAGGATAATGCCGATGCCCTTTTCCTTTGCCTTTGCAACAAGGTTATCGAACGCCTCGTCTCCTCCGAACATCGCATCAACGCGCTCGTAGGTAGCGGTATCGTATTTGTGATTGGAATATGCCTCGAAGATCGGGCAGAGGTATATATAGGTCACTCCGAGCGAGCAGAGGTAGTCGAGCTTTTCGGCAACTCCCCACAGGTTTCCTCCAAAGAACATATTGTTCTTAAGGGGCTGACCCGGATGCTCCTGATACTGAGGGATTCCCTTCTCCCAGTCCTTATTGAGCTCCGCATCCTCGCGGATCTCTATGCTTTTTGCTTCGTCGCTCTCTCCGCGGAAAAATCTGTCCGTGAAAATCTGATACATTACTCCCTTACCGAAGCTGTCGGGGGTCTTGAAATCCTTTTCGTAGACAAGCATACGGAAGCGTGAGCCTGCTTTTTCGTTAAGCTCAAAGTCAAAATTGTTGCAGGTATCGGTGAATAGCGTATTCAAGCCGCGAAGGAAAAGAAATTCGTAATAAAACAGTCCCTGATCCTCGCCGCCACAGAGCTCTGAGGTGTTAAGCGTACAGCAATAAATATCCTCTCTGTTGTCGGAGCGGCAAAAATCGAGCGGTATATCAAGGTCTCCCTCGCCGTCCTTACAGATCCGCAATACTACTCCCGAAGCGCCGTAGCGATGAGAAACGGTCACCTCAATATCTATAACCGCTCCGCACGGGAAAGCGCCGAGATACGAAACGTCCTCGGCATTTATGAATTTACGTATCTGCACGGTACCCGTGCTTTCTGTTTCCTGATAAAATTTAGGGAGCATCTTTTTTCTTTCCACCGTCCGCGTCGCATTTGCCGCCTTGGAGGCGACGGAAACCGCCGCCTCCAAGGCTTTGATCAAATTCGGGTGCGACCGATATTTGTTGAATTTGTTATTTTTGAGATCAGTTAAGGGGCTTGAGATTCCAGAACTTGTCGGCATACTCCTTGATGGAGCGGTCTGCCGCGAAGAAGCCTGCCGCACTGGTATTGAGAAGCGACATTCTCGTCCACTTTTCTCTGTCATCATACGCCTTGAGCATCTCGTCGTGAGTCATACGGTAGGACTCGAAGTCGGCAAGGCACATATAGGGGTCTGCAACTCCGTTGCCTGTCAAAAGATAGGTTGCTATATCCGCAAAGGACTCGCCCGCAAAGCCGATCGAGAGGAAGTTAATGATTCTGCGGAGTCTTGCATTGTTCGAGTAGAACTCTGCGGCACGGTAGCCGTTAAGCCAGAGCTTTTCGACCTCGTCACTCTTAAGACCGAAGATATACATATTATCCTTACCGACCGCATCAAGCATTTCGACGTTTGCGCCGTCGAGAGTACCGATGGTAATAGCGCCGTTGATCATAAGCTTCATACAGCCCGTACCGCTTGCTTCCTTACCTGCAAGCGAGATCTGCTCGCTGATATCTGCCGAGGGAATGAGAATCTCGGCGGTGCTTACATCGTAGTTCTCAAGGAACACGACATTGAGCTTTTCCTTGATCTTGGGGTTGTTGTCGATGTCCTTGGAGATCATACAGAGAAGCTGAATGATTCTCTTTGCCATCTGATATCCGGGCGCTGCCTTTGCTCCGAAGATAAAGGTCTGAGGACGGATGTCAAGATCGGGGTTATCCTTGAGCTCGAGGTATATACCGATGATATTGAGTGCATTGAGGAGCTGTCTCTTATACTCGTGAAGTCTCTTGATCTGTACGTCGAAGAGCGAATGGGTATCGATTTTCTTTCCTGTTTTAGCGTAAAGATGATTTGCGAACGCGATCTTGTTGTTGTGCTTGATCGCGCGGACTCTTTCGAGCACTGCCTTATCGTCTGCAAACTTTGCAAACTCGGCAAGCTCTATGGGATTATGTCTGTATCCCGTGCCGATGCACTCGTCGAGCAGAGCTGCCAATTCGGGATTCGAGTAGCAGAGCCAACGGCGGTGTGCGATACCGTTCGTTACGTTTTCGAACTTGTAGGGATACATCTTATAGAAATCGTTGAATACCGTCTTGGTGAGAATATCAGAGTGGAGCTTGGAAACGCCGTTTACCGAATGAGATCCGATAACCGAGAGATTTGCCATTCTTACAGAGCCGTATCCAATTACGCTCATCTTGCTTATTCTCTGCCAGTTACCAGGGAACGCGTTCCAAGCGTCGCGGCAGAATCTTTCATTGATCTCCTTGATGATGTCGTATATTCTGGGAAGCTTGAGCTTGAAGAGATCCTCGTTCCAGGTCTCAAGCGCCTCGGGCATTACGGTGTGGTTGGTATACGAGCAGATCTTTACAACCTTATCCCACGCGTCCTCCCAAGAGAAGAAATAATCGTCCACGAGAATTCTCATAAGCTCGGGGATACAGAGTGCGGGATGGGTATCGTTGATATGGATAGCTACCTTTTCATCGAGGTTCGAGAGCGTGCCGTAGACTGCCATGTGATCGCGGATGATGCTCTGCACCGATGCGGAAACGAGGAAGTACTGCTGAGAGAGACGAAGGAGCTTTCCTTCGGTGTGGTTATCCGAGGGATAGAGCACCTTGGTGAGAGTTTCGGCATTTGTGCTATCCTCAACTGCCTTATGATACTGTCCCTGAGTAAACAGGCCCATATTGAAGTTCTGGATATTTCTTGCCTTCCACAGACGCAGGCGGCTGACGCCCTTACTGTCTGCTCCCGAGATCATCATATCGTAAGGAACTGCCTCGATCTCCTCGCTGTTTTCATAAATAACGGTCATGTGGTTATTTTCCCACTTTTCGCGGACGTGTCCTCCGAAGCGGACTACGAATGCGCGGTCTGTTCTCGGAACGAGCCAGACCTCTCCGCCGGGAAGCCATACGTCAGGAAGCTCTACCTGCATGCCGTCGACGATCTTCTGCTTGAAAAGACCGTACTCGTAGCAGAGCGAGAAGCCTGTTGCGGGGTAGTCGAGAGAGGACAGAGAGTCCATAAAGCAAGCGGCGAGTCTTCCAAGACCTCCGTTGCCAAGTCCCGCGTCGGGCTCGCACTCGTAAAGATCGTTGAGCTTGAAACCAAGCGCCTCAAGCGCCTCTCCGTAGGACTTGTCAAGTCCGAGGTTACAGACGTTGGTCTTGAGCGATCTGCCGAGCAGGAATTCCATACACATATAGTAAATGCGCTTTGCGCCCTTTTTGTTGACTTCCTTTTTGAAGTCGCCGCGCTTTTCGGTGAGGATGTCGCGGACGGTCATAGAGACCGCCTTATACATCTGCTCGTCGGATGCTTCGGCGGGAGTACAGCCAAAATAGCGCGAAAGCTTGATTTCAATGTTTTCTTTGATTTTTGCCGGGGTCAAATTTTCTTGATTCATTTGCGTTTTATACCTTTCGGATTGATTTTCGTAATTGTCGTTCACGTTGATCCGTGAAACAGAGCTCCGCTTACAAAAGGCTTTATAAGCAGAGGTCCGCTACACGAAAGCTATGCTTTTTAAAACTTCGCCGTCCCCGAGAGTGATTGCCCTCGGGGACTTTTCGGCGTTATTATTGCTATTTATCAAAGCGAGTTGAACATATCCATATATCTGCCTGCAGACACGCTCCAGGAGAAGTCGGTTCCCATGATCTTACTGATGAACTTCTTGTTCTGTGCCTTATCCGCATAGAGCGCGAGGGCGGCGTTTATTCTGTCCTCAAGCTCCCAGGAGGAATAGTTTGCGAAGGTGAAGCCGTTGCCCTTGATCTCGCCGTTATCTACCCAATAGCCCTTGATTGAGTCGGCAAGACCGCCCGTTTCTCTGACCACCGGTACTGCTCCGTAGCGCGATGCGATCATCTGCGAAAGTCCGCAGGGCTCGCTCTTGGAGGGCATTACGAAGATGTCGCAAGCGGCGTATATCTTCTTGGAGAGGTCTCTGTCGTAGGTCAACAGAGCTCTGACCTTATCGGGATATCTGCACTCGAGCTCGTAGAAGAAGCTTTCGTACTGAGGCTCGCCCTTGCCGAGAATGACGAACTGGACGTCGTTGTTTCTTACTACGTTGTCCGCGATATCTCTTACGAGGTCAAGTCCCTTATGGGTGGCAAGCCTTGAGATGATGGCAAGCATCGGCACGTCGGCTCTTTCGGGGAGTCCGTATTCGCGCTGAAGCGCCATTTTGTTCTCTGCCTTGCCCTTGATGACTCCTCTGCGGTCGTAATTCTTTACGAGCACGTTATCCTTTGCGGGATTATAATAATCGTAGTCTATGCCGTTGAGGATTCCCGTGAGCTTATGCGCGTTTCTGTAGAGTATGTGTGAAAGGCCGTGCGAATATTCGTAGGTCTTGATCTCCTCGGCATATCTTTCACTTACCGTGGAGACCTTATCGGCACACTCGATAGCCGCTTTCATAAGGTTGATGCAATCATCGTATCTCATGAGCGAATAGTATTCGGGGCCGAGATCGAACACGTCGCCGAGTATCTTGAAGTCGTACTTGCCCTGATACTCGATGTTGTGTATGGTATACACTGTCTTGGTATCCGAAAGTCCCTCGATATAGCGGTACTTGGTGTTGAGGTAGACCACCGCCATTGCCGCCTGCCAGTCGTTTGCCTGGATAACGTCGGGATAGAACTCGAGGTGGACGAGCATTTCCATAACTGCTTTGCAGAAATACGCATATCTTTCACCGTCGTCGTAATATCCGTAGAGCATTCCGCTACGCTTGAAGTAGTACTCGTTATCGATGAAGTAATACTTTACTCCGTCCTTAACGAGACTCTTTACTCCGCAATAGAGGCTTCTCCATGCGAGCGGCACGTAAAAGACTGCTTCGTCCTTCATCTGCGCTCTCCACTCGTCCTTTATTGCCGAGTACAGAGGCATAACTACTCTGACGTCCACATTATTTTTTTCCTTTGCCTTGATCGCCGCGGGCAGCGAGCCCATTACGTCGCCAAGACCTCCTGTTGCTGCGAAGGGCATGACCTCCGCGCCTATAAACAATATCTTTTTCATAATTTTTAACCTATCTTTTTGAATTTTGAGATAGAATTATACTGACATTTTTTTACCGATATAGAACGGCATCGTCTTGTGTCCCGAGAGGACTCTTCCGTCCTTTATCACCACGTTCTTATCCGCGATAACGCAGTTAAGCTCCGCCTTCGGGCAGACGTAGCTATCCTGGAACAGAATAGAATTCTTGACCACTGCTCCCTTTCCAACGTGCACGCCGCGGAAGATGATCGAATTCTCGACCGTGCCCTCGATAACACAGCCCTCTGCAACTACCGAATTGGTAACCTTTGCGCCGTCGCAATATCTGGTGGGCGCAGAGTTACGTACCTTGGTAAGAACGGGGCGGTTCTTGACGCCGAAGAGTCTTTCTCTCGCGTCTGCCTCAAGCAGCTTCATCGAGCACTCGAAATAGCCCTCGAGCGAGCCGATATGAGCGTACCAGCCATCGTACTTATAGACCTTGTACGCCGCCTTGCCGATATTCTTCATAATAATGTCGCGAAGGAAGCTGGTATATCCGCGGGAGATAGCCGTTTCAACAACTCCGAGCAGATACTGTCTCTTCATGACCATTATGTTGATATACACCTGAGTATCCTCGGATACGTGATCCTCAAAAACATCGGTGACGTTGTCGTTCTCGTCGGACTTGATGAGCGTAAGTATTTCGCTTTCGCTGACTCCCGTCAGGTCGGTGCTCTTGGTTACGAATGTGATATCCGCGCCGCTTGCAGCGTGTCTTTCTATAACGTCGTTGAGGTCGATATTGCAGATGACGTCACAGTCCGACATAACTATGTAATCCTCGTTACAGCGGTTGAGGAAGTTCACCGTACCCATAAGCGCCTCAAGGCGAGAGGTATAGAACTTATTTGCGCCTGCATTGTCGAACGCGGAGACGAAGGGAGGCAGGAGCTTGATTCCGCCCGAGCGGCGCGCAAGATCCCAGTCCTTACCGTTTCCGAGATGGTCGAGAAGCGACTGATAATTGTTGTGGGTAACAAGACCTATTTTGGATATTCCCGAATTTACCATGCTCGAGAGAGCGAAGTCTATAAGGCGGTATCTTCCGCCGAAGGGCACGCTTCCGATGGTTCTCATTCTTGTGAGCTCGGGAATGCTGTTATCGTGTATATTTGAAAATATAAGACCTACTGCTGTCATTTATTTTACTCCGTTCCGCCGCCTTTCTTGCGGCTCAATTCAAATAATGTTGATAGATCCCACCGTGGCAAGATCTTAGCGTGAAAAGGATCGATTACCTTTCAAGCGGTCGCAGCTTACGCAACCCTTCTGTCAAAGCTCCGAGATGATAGTGCCGTCTTCAACGACAACGCCGTTGGGAACTGTGATATCCGCGCCAAGCACGGTAATTCCCTTCGCCTTGTCCTTGGATGCGCCTATGATCGCACCTGCGCCGACTTCGACACCGGTATCAATGATAGAGTAGTTGACCGTTGCACCCGAGCCGATTACGGTATCACCCATAAGTACGCAGTCCTTTACGTATGCGCCGGGCATAACCTTTACGCCCGAGCCGAGAACACAGTTCTTCACCGTTCCGTAGATCTCACAGCCGTCGGTAACGTAGCTGTTGACGATCTTGGCATTCTCGCCGATGAACTGAGGTCCGTTGGACTGATTTCTTGAATAGATCTTGAAGTTAGGATCGTTGAGATCGAGAACGGGGTCTGTGCCAAGGAGGTCCATATTAGCCTCCCAAAGCGAATTGATCGTTCCAACGTCCTTCCAATAGCCCTCGAAGCTATAAGCAAACATCTTTTCGCCCGCAGCGAGCATATTGGGGATGATATTCTTTCCGAAGTCGTTGGAGGAGTTGGGGTCTGCCTCATCCTCGACAAGATACTTCTGGAGCTTTTCTCTCGTGAAGATATATATACCCATCGAAGCGTTTGTGCTATCGGGGTTCTTGGGCTTTTCGGTGAACTTGTATATCGAGCCGTCCTCGTTTGCGCTCATGATACCGAAGCGGCTTGCCTCCTCGATCGGAACGTCGATGACCGCGATAGTACAGTCCGCGCCCTTTGCCTTATGATACTCAAGCATCTTGGCGTAGTCCATCTTATAGATATGGTCGCCTGAGAGGATAAGAACGTAGTCGGTGTCGTATCTGTTGATAAACTCAAGGTTCTGATAGATAGCGTTTGCGGTGCCCTTGTACCAGTCTGCAGACTTCTGTCCCTGATACGGAGGCAGGATCTTAACACCACCCCAGATACGGTCGAGATCCCAAGGCTGTCCGTTGCCTATGTACTCGTTTAACACGAGGGGCTGATACTGTGTCAGTACTCCCACTGTGTCGATACCGGAGTTGATACAGTTAGACAGGGTGAAGTCGATAATTCTGTATTTTCCTCCGAAGGATACTGCCGGTTTTGCGGTTTTGGTCGTCAGGGCGTACAAGCGCGAGCCCTGGCCTCCTGCAAGCAACATTGCCACACATTCTTTTTTCTTGAACATAAGAACTCTCCTCTATGATAAAAAATTAATGATACGCTGGTTTTTCCGAACGCTCGGACATAGGGATATTGCTGTTTTTAGGGTTATTTTTGCTCTTTTTTAGGTCTTTTTCGACGGGGTGCGGCGTTTTTTCGTGAAATCGGCTTCTTGGAGGTCATTTTCAGAATGACTGCGCCGAGAGGAGGAACGCGGAGGCGTATTCCCTCGGAATATTTGCCGAATTCCTTGTCGCGAGTGCTTTCAAACTGCACTCCCGTATTCGTTACGCCGCTTCCTCCGTATTTTTCGTCATCCGAGTTGAATATTTCCTCGTAGACACCTGCTTGTGCGGTGCGAAGGAAGAAGTTTTCGTAGGTCTTTGGTGTGAAGTTGATCACAACGGTAAGCTCGCTGCCGTTTTTCGCGATTCTTCGAAACGAGATTATACTGTCCCTTGAATTGTCGGGATCTATCCACTGATAGCCCTTCCAGCCGTCGTCAACCTCCCAGAGCTGCGGTGACCGCAGATACAGGTCGTTGAGCTCGGAGCAGAAGAACTGATGCTTGGCGTGGCTTTCGTAGTCGAGCAAAAACCACTCGACCTGACCGTCGTGTGCCCATTCGCGAAACTGACCTATCTCCGAGCCCATAAACGTGAGCTTCTTTCCGGGACAAGTCATTCTGTAGACCTCAAAGGCTCTCGCTCCCGCGAATTTACACCAATAGTCGCCCTGCATTTTGTCAAGGAATGACCGTTTCCCGTGAACCACCTCATCGTGCGATATCGGCAGGACAAAGCGCTCGTTGAAGGCATATACCATCGGGAAGGTGAGCTTTGAGTGATTGTCGGGTCTGTATTTAAAGTCGGTAGAGGCGTACCACAAGGTATCGTTCATCCACCCCATATTCCATTTGAGGTCGAAGCCAAGTCCCTGCCCCTCGGTTGAGGTAACGCCCGGCCACGCGCTCGACTCCTCCGCTATCATCATCACATCGGGATGAAGCTCCTTTACGGTGCGGTTGAGCTTTTGCAGAAAATCTATTCCCTCAAGGCAACGGTTGTCGCCGTACTCATTCGGCGTCCAGTCGCCAGGGGCGCGATCGTAATCAAGATATATCATCGACGAGACCGCATCGACCCGCAGTCCGTCGGCGTGATATTTTTCGATCCAATATAACGCGTTTGATATGAGGAAGGAGCGGACCTCGGCTCTGCCAAGATCGAAGCGAAGTGTTCCCCACCCCGCAAGCTCTGCCTTGCGCGAGTCCCCGTATTCGTAAAGCGGCTCTCCGTCGAAGCGGGCAAGTCCGAACTCATCTCTGACGAAATGGGCGGGTACCCAATCGAAAATAACGCCTATTCCCGCTCCGTGCATAATGTCGACGAAGCGCATAAGCTCCTTCGGCTCGCCGTATCTTGAGGTCGGGGAGTAAAATCCTCCCACCTGATAGCCCCAGGAGCCGTTGAAGGGATGCTCGGCGATCGGCATAAGCTCGACGTGGGTATATCCCATCTGCTTGACGTAGGGCACGAGCTCCTCGGCGATCTCTCTGTAGGAGAGGCAGCTTCCGTCCTCGCGGCGCTTCCACGAGCCGAGATGCAGCTCGTATATATTCATAGGTCGCGAGTAAAAATCAGTATCCTCGATACGCTGCTCGAGCCAGCCGCGGTCTCGCCAGCGGTAGCCTCCGATATCGGCAACGATCGACGCCGCGTGCGGAGGGTTGTCCATACGGAAGCCGTAGGGGTCCGACTTATAGATAACCTTATCGCGCGTGTAAAATTTGAATTTGTAGAGATCTCCCGCTTTTATCTCGGAATCGGGGATTTTTGCCTCCCAGACTCCCTCGTCGGTCAGCCTGATCATAGGGTGCGAATCCGACCACTCGTTGAAGCTTCCCGTAACGAACACGCTATCGGCGTGCGGTGCGTATACACGGAAAACGAAGCTTCCCTCGCTTCTGCTCACCCCGAAAAGCTCGTAGGCTTTTTTGGAGTCGCCCGAATGAAAGAGAGCGAGCTGTGTCTTTAAGCTTTTTTCGGTCATTTTGACACCTCCGTTAACAGTGATCGAGGCCACCCGCCCGAAAGCGAGATACTCCTAATATCTATTATACCACCGCTTTTTCCCCGTGTCAATGCACATTTCTTATAAATCTACATTAATATATGTGGTAAAATTGCCAATATATTTTAAATATGCTAACGTTTTTGGCGGTCAAGTCGCCGCTCGGGGCAAAATTAGTGTTGACAACACTTGTTTTTTGTGATACAATAAAGTGATATATTGTTTCAAATTCGAGCTGGAGGATCATGCGATGGCTGACGAAAATATCTACTTTCCCGATATTGTCGGAAACGACTCGCTTATCCGACGCTTGTCAAAGGATATATCCGAAAACCGACTCGCCCACGCATACGTTATAGAGGGTATAAAGGGTAGCGGACGGCATACGATTGCGAGGCAGGCAATCGCCGCGATAGAATGCAGCGCCCGTGCCGAAGGAAAGGCTCACGTATCTCTGCCATGCGGCAGATGCAAAAGCTGTGAAAAGATACTCTCCGAAAAGTCGCCCGACGTTATAACCGTTGGACTTGAGGAGGACAGATCCACGATCGGCGTTGAGACCATCCGAGGTCTTAAGGAAGACATATACACTGCTCCAAACGACCTTTCAGTCAAGGCTTACATTCTTGAGGATGCCGATCTTTTGACTCCGCAGGCTCAAAACGCATTTTTGCTCTCTCTTGAGGAGCCGCCCGCGTACATTATATTCTTTCTGATATGCGAAAATTCCGATAATCTGCTTGAGACCGTGCGCTCGCGCGCTCCCACACTCCGAACCGAGAGATTATCCTCTGAGGCGGTCGCCGAGCACTTGCTCAAGCACGACAGTCGAGCAAGAGAGCTTAAGGAGACCTCGCCGAGCGAATGGGAGGAGATAATTTGCATAAGTCAAGGCTCGATCGGAAGCGGTCTTGAGCTGCTTGATGCAAAAAAGCGATCACGGACTATCGAATACAGAAACGTGGCTAAGAGTCTTGTTGCGATGCTCGGTCGGTCAAACAGAGCCGCCGCGTTCGAGGCGATAGGAGCATTCGGCACGAAAAGAGCCGAGGTGTGCAGACAGCTTTCATTTTTGCAATATGCGATCAGAGACCTTCTGCTGCTCAAAAAGTGCGAGACGAGCCCGCTTTGCTTCTTTGAGAGGCGAGACGATGCTATCGAGCTCTCGACTCACTTCACCGCTCACGGACTCCTCTCTCTTTACGATGCGTCTGCCGTTGCAATGGACGATCTTGAGGCAAACGCCAACGTCCGTCTGACTCTGATGAATATGATGCAGAGAGCGGGACTTGTTTAAATCACGAAAATTTCCAATTCAAAAAGGTTGGTACGAAGATGAATTCAGATACAAAGCCAAACAATCAGGGCAATCAGGGAAACAATCCCTCCCACAACAAGCATAAAAAGAAGCCCTACTATATGAAAAAGAAAAACCGTCACTCCCACAAGCCCAAGGATCGTGACGCCTCTGCACAGCTCAACGAGCAAAAGCTCGATCAGCCTGCCGAGGTTGAAAACGATGCCGACGGTGAAGTGATGGTATTCGAGGCGGATGACAGTCTCACCCCCGAGGTCATTGTCTCTATTGAGGACGACGATACACCCAAGGTACACGTTACCGGTGTTCGATTCAAGCCCGGCGGAAAGGTTTATTTCTTCGCCAAGGGCGATCTTGAGCCCAAGAGCTCATCCTACGTTATAGTTGAGACCGCGCGCGGTCTCGAATTCGGCGAGGTGGCATTCGGCGACCGTGAGGTCAAGGAATCGGCTCTCGTTCCCCCGCTCCGTCCCGTCGTGCGCATCGCCACCGACGAGGACATACGGCGCAACAAGGAAAACAAGCGCAAGGAGGAGGAGGCATTTAAGATCTGTGCCGAAAAGATACAGAAGCACGGTCTTAGCATGAAGCTTCTCGAGGCGCAATATTCCTTTGACAACTCCAAGCTTCTTTTCTACTTCACGTCTGCAAGCCGAGTCGACTTCAGAGAGCTCGTTAAGGATCTCGCAAGCGTATTCAAGACCCGAATCGAGCTCCGTCAGATAGGTATCAGAGACGAGGCGAAGATCATGGGCGGTCTCGGCGTTTGCGGCAGACCTCTTTGCTGCTCGACCTTCCTCTCGGATTTCGTTCAGGTATCGATCAAGATGGCAAAAGAGCAGAATCTCTCGCTTAATTCGGGCAAGATCTCGGGCTGCTGCGGCCGTCTTATGTGCTGCTTGCAGTACGAATACAGCACGTATGCCGAGGAGACCGCAAAAACTCCTCCCGTAGACTCGACCGTAAGGACAAGAGACGGCTTCGGCACAGTAACCGAAATCAGTCCGCTCGCAGGCACTCTCAAGGTCAGGCTCAAGGACAAGCCCGACTCGGCTCCCGTTATCTACAAAAGAGACGATGTCACCTTGATCTCCAAGCCCGCGACGAAGAAAAACGAGGATTGATTAGGCAAATTAGCCTACGCTAACTGTGCGATTTTGTGCAATCCGCATAAATTATCTTGAAAATTTTGTACACAACGATACTTGAAAATTAAGTCGGATTGTGATACAATGGTAGCATCAAAAATATATGGAGGTACATTTCTATGGCATACAAGATTTCCGACGATTGCATCTCTTGCGGCGCTTGTGCAGCAGAGTGCCCCGTTGAAGCTATTTCCGAGGGTGACGGCAAGTACGTTATCGACGCTGACACATGTATCGACTGCGGTAACTGCGCAGAGGTATGTCCCGTTGGCGCTCCCGCTCAGGACTAATATAGCTTATAGCTATCGCCGAGCCGCGTGAGTGGCTCGGCGTTTGTTTTTATTGTGATTACTAAAACGCTTTTTATTCGGAGGTCGCTTTGGAAAAGACTACGAAAATAAACGATAATCTTACTCTGATACAAAGCTCTCAGGGGCTCACCTTCGGCAGCGACGCTTACCTTTTGTCCGCTTTCGTTTCGGGGGGCAAAAATCAGGTCGGCGCCGACCTCGGCAGCGGCACGGGAGTCATTTCCCTGCTCTGTGCGTCAAGGAAGAAGGCTTCGAGGATATACTCTATCGAGGTCCAAGAGAAATTTGCCGATATCATCGGGCGCAACGCCGAGGCAAACGGCATGGGTGAGATCATAAAGCCGATTTGCACCGACCTGCGCGAGCTCAAGGCTTCGGACGTGGACGGCGAGGTCGATTTCGTTACGGCTAACCCTCCTTACATGAAGCTTGACAGCGGAAAGCGCAACGAGCACGACGAAAAATTTATCGCGCGGCACGAGGTCTGCGGAGGCATCGGGGACTTCTGCGCCTGCGCTTACAGGCTACTCAAGCACGGCGGTAAATTTTACGTGGTCTGGCGCCCCGACCGACTTGTCGATCTGATCTGCGCTCTTCGTGAAAACCGTCTCGAACCAAAGCTTATTACCTTCGTTTGCGCTACACCCGAAAGCGAGCCCTCGATGGTTTTGGTGCGCTCGTTGAAGGGTGCGGCATCCGGGTCTGTCGTCACTCGCACACTCTTTTTGCACGACGACAAGCAGGGTGCGATTCAAAGCAAGCTATCCGCAGATGCGGAAAAAATATACGAAAGCTGCTCTTTTTCCCACTTCAAATGATCTGAAGCGTTACGGAGATTTAATTTATGGAAAATATGAAACGAATCCTCAGCTATACGCGCCGAGGAGTAGACGATTACAATATGATACAAGAGGGGGATAAGATCGCCGTCGGAGTTTCGGCAGGCAAGGATTCCCTCACCCTTTTGTGCGCCATGGCTTATCTGCGCCGCTTTTATCCCAAGAAATTCGAGCTTATTGCGATCACTGTTGATATGGGCTTTGACGAGGGAATGGATTTTGAGCCGATAAGGAAGCTTTGCGAGGAGCTTGACGTGCCGTATCACATCGTGCCCACGCAGATATACAAGATCATTTTTGACGTCAGAAAGGAGTCTAATCCCTGCTCTCTTTGTGCTAAAATGCGCCGTGGTGCGCTTCACAACGCGGCAAAGGAGCTTGGATGCACCTCGGTTGCTCTCGGACACCATTTCGACGATGTGGTGGAGACCTTTATGCTCAATCTCTTTTTCGAAGGCAGGCTTGGTTGCTTCAGTCCCGTTACAGAGCTTTCGCGAGTCGGAATAAAGCTTATCCGACCTATGATCTATATGCCCGAGAAGGACGTTGCCGAGTTTGCAAGGAAAAATCAGCTTCCCGTTATAAGCTCGCCCTGCCCCGCGGATAAAAACACGGAGCGCGAGGAGATGAAGCAGCTTTTACGGTCGCTTGAGCGCGAGAACAAGGGGCTTCGCTACCGAATTTTCGGTGCGATCTGCCGCGGAGAGATCGACGGTTTTCGCGAGCTTAGCCGAATGGAAGGAATCAAAAAATACTCGGAGGACACCGAATAAATAAAAAGCCATTCTCACACTTGGTGAGAATGGCTTTTTTGTATGGACTTCGGGCTATATTTAGCCCTTGAATGTCATTGTGCCGAAATTTTCGGGTCGGTGGAAGGTGAAATGCTCCCTGTCGACCTCGCTCCAGGATAAATAATGAGGTGGCTCGGAGAGGTCGGCGCATTTATAGCAGTTTGCGCGTACGGTCTTGCCGTCTTTGACTTCAAAATCGGGGAAAAATCGGCGGATGAAGTCAAACGGGAGCTTATAAAAGATCTCCCAGCCGTCAATATACTTATTTATCTGCGGCTCGAGGGTTGATATGTAACCGTCGGGGATGATAAGTCTGGTGAGCGTATCTACAGAAGATCCGATCCCGAAAAAAAGTGTGCCAAGCGAATTGAATTCTATATTCAGATATCTTTTGTCGTTTTCCATCGGGCAGATGAAAAACTCAAGGCAGCTATCCTTGCAGGGCGCGGCAAGCTCACCTCTCTCCTCTGCGCGTGTTTGTTGCTCGGTCGTTGAGAGGTGTAAGAGGATGGCTCTGTCATCCCAGGCGATCTGCGCGGAGGCCGTGATATTGCTCGGAGTTTCGAGATACGGAATATCGATGTTTATGATCGGAATGTCATCCCAATTTGTGAATTTGTTGATTTGATAGGTTTTCATAGCTTGTCGCTTTTCTAAATTATTTGTTTATTTCTCTATTTATTGTTTCAGATTTTGTCTTGTTTTGAAATATATTGTCGAGTTTTCGGGATCTTTGTTTAGCGAGTTGCGGTTACAAAATTTGATGATTCAGCCCAACAAAACATCCAGCGCAAGCATGGTGCAAAAACCAACCAGCAAAGCATATGTTGCCCCGCGCTCGTTTCCGTGAGCGTGAGTTTCGGGGATCATCTCATCGCTGACGACGTATATCATCGTTCCTCCCGCAAAGGCGAGAGCAAACGGCAAAATAACCGACGCCACCGATACGGCGAAATATCCGATCAAGGTACCGATGACCTCGACAAGTCCCGTAAGCATAGCAATAACCAAGGTTTTTCCCGGCTTAACACCCGCGGCGAGCATAGGCGCGATAACTATCATACCCTCGGGAATATTTTGCAAGGCGATACCGCCTGCAATTATAAGCGCTCTCGACGTGTCTCCCGAGCCAAAACCAACTCCCGCGGCAATACCCTCGGGGAGATTATGGATCGCGATTGCCACAACGAAAAGCAAAACTCGGCTTAAATTCGCGTTATGTCCGTGCGGCTCGATATCTGCGCCGACGATCCTGTGCAGGTGAGGAACTATTCGGTCTATCACGTTGAGAAACAACGCGCCGACGAAAATGCCGGCTATTGTTACAAGCAGTCCGAATTTACCTCCGTACTCAAGTGACGGCACTATCAGACCGAAAACCGCAGCAGCAAGCATTACGCCCGCGGCAAAGGACTGTATCATATCCGAAAATTTATGAGAGGCGTTTTTGAACAAAAAGCCTATTAAGGCTCCTATTACCGTTGCACCGCCAACGCCAAGTGCGGTAAGCAGGACAAGCTCCATAAGCATCTCCTTTCAAGTGTTGATGATCTTTGTAGTTTAATTATAAGGCATTTTTGTGCATTAATCAAGTCAAAAATGAAAAATATTTGCCGTTTTGCAATTTTGACCGATGATTTGAGTGCTCACCTCGAGAATAGCGACAGAAGAAACAAGGGTTGCCTGAAAAGGATATTGACAAATCAAGTAAATTGTGGTATACTATCGCTTGTGTCTGCAATAAAATTAATAAGAAGCAGACTAATCAATGCATTGGAGTTAAAAATGTTTGGTCTTGTAATAACTGCGCTCGGTCTTGGGGCAGGTCTTGCGATGGATGCTTTTTCGGTCTCGCTTGCAAACGGATTGCACGAGCCCAGGATGAAGGCGCCGAGGATGCTGCTTATAGCGGGCACATTTGCTATATTTCAGGGCGTGATGCCTATGCTCGGTTGGGTTTGTGTACACACCGTGCTTCAATATTTCAACATACTTGCGAAATTCATTCCGTGGATAGCCTGCGGTCTGCTCGGATATATCGGCGGAAAGATGATATACGATGGAGTCAAATGTGATTGCGACGAATGCGAATGCGGCGAGAGGCTGACCCTCGGACTCCTTATGGTCCAAGGAATTGCGACCTCGATAGACGCTTTGTCGGTCGGGTTTGCGATTGCCAAAAATACGCTCGCAGAGGCGTTATTGAGTGCCGTTATAATTTCCGTAATGACACTTGCTATCTGTATTGCCGGTTTGATCCTCGGCAAGCTCTTTGGCTCGAAATTCGCGGGCAAGGCTTCGGTATTCGGCGGAATTATCCTTGTGGCTATCGGTCTTGAAATACTTATTTCATCGTTCTTTTAAAAATCAAGCAAGTCGAGAGGCTCATTTGGGCATCTTGACTTGTTTTTTTATTGGGATTTTATAAATTTATGTTGATTTTCCTCAAAATATATGGTATACTAATAATGAAATAGTATGATTTCAATCAAACGGAGGAATAAATATATGGAAATCAACGACAAGATCCAACACATACTCGCATCCTGCGATCACACTCTGCTTTCTACCACGGCTACCTGGGCAGACATCCGTGAGATCTGCAACGATGGAATGAAATACGGCACGGCTTCGGTCTGCATTCCGCCCGCTTTTGTTGCAAGAGCGCGCGAGTACGCAGGCAAGAGACTCAAAATATGCACCGTTATCGGCTTTCCCAACGGTTATCAGACCACCGAGGTCAAGGTCTTCGAGACCAAGAACGCCATCGAGAACGGCGCGGACGAGATCGATATGGTCATCAACGTAGGCGAGCTCAAGGCGAGAAACTTCGGCTATCTTATGAACGAGATCTCCGAGATCAAAAAGGCTTGCGGAGACAAGATACTTAAGGTCATTATCGAGACCTGTCTGCTTACCGATGCTGAAAAGATGGAGATGTGCCGTCTGGTCAGTCTCTCGGGCGCGGACTACATCAAGACTTCGACCGGATTTTCGACCGGAGGCGCGACCTTTGACGACGTCAAGCTGATGCGCGACGCTTGTGATCCCTCTGTAAAGGTAAAGGCGGCAGGCGGCATCGCCAGTCTTGACGACGCGCAGAAATTCCTTGATCTCGGCGCGGACAGACTCGGTACGAGCCGCGTGGTAAAGATCGTAAAAAATGAGAAAGGCAGCGGTTATTGATATGTACGACAAGCTTATGAATTGCATTAAAAGCATCAGAGAAAAGACCGATTTCGTGCCTGAGATAGGTCTCATTCTCGGCTCAGGTCTTGGAGATTACGCCAAGAATATCGACGTTGTTGCCAAGGTTGAATACTCGGATATCGAGGGCTTTCCCGTGTCGACCGTGCCCGGTCACTGCGGTAGGTTCGTTTTCGGCTACGTTGGCGGCAAAAAGGTAGTCGCTATGCAAGGTCGAGTTCATTATTACGAGGGCTATTCCATCGGTGACGTTGTACTTCCGACTCGTATTATGGGTCTGCTCGGCATTAAAAAGCTTTTCCTGACCAATGCCGCAGGCGGAGTTAATTTCGATTTCAAGCCCGGTGATTTTATGATGATCACCGACCATATAACCAGCTTTGTGCCCAGTCCTCTTATTGGCAAGAACATTGAGGAGCTTGGTGTAAGATTTCCCGACATGAGTGAGGTCTACAGCAAGCCCTTGTGCGCTCTTATCGAGCAGTCGGCCGCAGAGCATTCGATCGAGCTCAAGCAGGGCGTTTACGTTCAGCTTACGGGTCCCAACTACGAAACTCCTGCCGAGATCCGTATGTGCAGACTGCTTGGCGCAGACGCGGTGGGCATGAGCACGGCGTGCGAGGCTATGGCGGCAAGACATATGGGAATTGAGGTCTGCGGAATCTCCTGCATAACCAATATGGCGGCAGGTATGACCAAGGAAAAGCTTTCTCACAAAGAGGTTCAGGAAACCGCCGACCGTGTTGCGAAGCAGTTTGAGATGCTCGTTTCGTCGGTCATTGAGAAAATGTAATTTAAGGATAACAGCGTGAAAGTTACTTCCAATTTAACGGTGAAATAATCTTTTTCACGCGTGAATTTTGCTATGTGCAAAATTCATCGATTAATATTTGTACCGCCGATAGCGGCGGGATGGAGATTAATATGAAAAAAAGAGCTTTTATTATAGTTCTGGATAGCTTTGGCATCGGTGAGCTTCCCGACGCGGCGGATTTCGGCGACGAGGGCAGCCACACTCTACGCGCGGTTGCAGGTCTCCCCGAATTCAACTGTCCCAATCTTGCTAAAATGGGACTTTTCAATATCGAGGGCGCGGCGGTTGGCAAAGCACCCGAGGCAGAGCCGATTGCGGCACACGGACGAATGGCTGAGCTTTCCAAGGGCAAGGATACGACCACAGGCCACTGGGAGATCGCGGGGTTGGTATCAGAGCGCGCGCTTCCGACCTATCCCGACGGCTTTCCCGACGAGATAATATCCGAGCTTGAGCGCAGGACGGGCAAAAAGGTCATTTGCAACAAGCCTTATTCGGGCACGGAGGTCATCAAGGACTACGGCGAGGAGCATCTTCGCACGGGCGCTCTTATCGTCTACACGTCTGCGGATTCGGTGCTTCAGATAGCGACACACGAGAAGATCGTGCCGCTCTCCGAGCTTTACAGATACTGCGAAATAGCCCGTGAGATCATGCAGGGCGAGCACGGCGTTGGAAGAATCATTGCTCGTCCGTTTGGCGGCGAATATCCTTTTCAGCGCTTGTCAGGTCGCCACGACTACTCGCTGCTTCCTCCCAAGCCCACGATGCTTGACAGACTCAAAAATAGCGGCTACGACGTTATTTCTGTCGGCAAGATCAACGACATCTTCGCAGGACAAGGGGTTACCGAGAGCCATCCGACCAAGAGCAACTCCGAGGGTATGGACGTGGCTATTTCTATGCAGGACAAGGACTTTGACGGCTTGTGCTTCGTCAATCTCGTTGATTTTGATATGGTTTACGGTCACAGAAACAACGCCGCGGGCTACGCTAATGCGCTTACCGAGTTTGATCTTCGTCTGGGTGAATTTCTGCCGAGAATGAAGGAAAACGATCTGCTTATCATCACCGCAGACCACGGCTGCGATCCCGCAACGCCGTCTACCGACCACTCGCGCGAATACGTGCCGCTTTTCATTTACGGCAAGGGTGTCAAGCCCGAAAATCTCGGAACAAAGCAAGGCTTCTTCTTTGTCAGCGAGGTTGTGGAGGAGTTTTTGGCAAAATAACAAAATAACGGCAAAGACTGACACCGCCCGAAATATTCGGGCGGTGTTTTATTAACTGAATATAAACTTTTAGAAAAAACTATTGATTCTTGTATTATTATAGTGTATAATGTTGAAGGTTGTGCACAAATAAAACGTAAGGAAATTAAAATGGACGTAAATTACAGGAATCAAAAGCGGTACAAGACCGCCAAATACCCGATCTGTCAGCCGATATACCTTACCTGGCTTATTCAGGTGCTTTCGACTATCATGTTGGCTTCAAAAAAGCACAAGGTCGAGTGTGTGGGCATGGAGGATCTCAAGCCGCCATATATTTTGCTCTCGAATCACATGTCATTCGTTGATTTCGAGCTTATCTCCAAGGGCACTTATCCCGCAAGGGTCAACAACGTGGTCAACATTGACGGATATTATCTCCGCCCCTGGCTTATGACCTGGATCGGTGCTATCTGCACCCGAAAGTTCACAAACGACTTTCATCTTGTAAAGTCGATCAAAAAGGTGACCTCGCGCGGCGATATTCTTTGTATGTACCCCGAGGCGAGATACTCGCCCTGCGGTATAACCTCGTATCTGCCCGATTCGCTCGGCTCACTGATCAAAATGAACAAGGTTCCCGTGGTCGTTGCGATTCATCACGGTAATCATCTGCATTCGCCCGTATGGAACGTGAAGAAAAAAAGAAAGGTGCCTATGCACACCGTTCTGACCCGGCTTCTGAGTGCCGAGCAGGTCAAGGAGATGACCGCCGCTGAAATCAACGAGGCATTAAGGAACGCGTTTGTATACGACGAGTACAGATACCAGAAGGAATCGGGGATACTTATTACCGAAAAATACAGAGCCGAGGGGCTTCACAAGGTGCTTTATCAGTGTCCGCACTGTATGGCCGAGTCGAAGATGGCGTCCAAGGACACTGAAATTTTCTGCACGGAGTGCGGAAAGCGTTGGACCTTATGCGAGGACGGCACTCTGTCGGCAAACGAGGGTGAGACCGAATTTTCGCACGTTCCCGATTGGTTCAACTGGGAGCGCGAGCAGGTTCGCGCCGAGATCGAGCGCGGCGAATACTCTTTTGAGGACGAGGTTGACGTACACTCGATGCCCAGGTGCTATCGCTTTATGCCGCTTGGCAAGGCGACACTTACTCACGATGTAGAAAACGGATTTGTTCTCAAGGGACATTATCGCGGAAAGGATTACGAGATCCGCCGCTCGCCTTTGATGAATAACAGTCTGCACGTTGAGTACGATTTTCCTCATATCAAGCCCTTTGACTGTGTGGATATCTCCACAGAGAGCGATTCATTCTACTGCTATCCGACCAAGGAAAACGTGGTCACGAAGCTTGCCTTTGCAACCGAGGAGATATACAGGATCAAGATACAAAACGTTCGTAAATAAGAGACGGATGAAAAAAAGACTCGCAAAAGGCTGGTTCTCATAGGTAGTTATTCGTATGGCGTAGATTTTCCACGCTGTAAACAAATAATTAACGCCGACAGAAATCTGTCGGCGTTCGTTTTATTCTATTCGACAAAATGAATTTATAGGACAGTTACTATTGCATTCCAAAATCTTCAATAAAACCTTTAATTGTTTCTTTTTTATTTATTTTCTTTGCAATGTTTACGGTGTTTTCACTTATTTCTAAATCTGATAATATTACCGCCGTATCCTCAGTTATATACCCTTCTTTCCTTAACTCTCTTATAATCTTAATCATTTTTTTAACAAAATAATCAGATTCATTTATCAGATCATCTGTATTACAACCACTGTTAAATAATAAATCCTCTAACACTTGAGGATGCTTCAAATCATCAAATATTTTTTCTTCATTTGCATCATAAAATGCAATATTCCATTTTTCCTCATTATCTTCTTTTAACGTTGTATATTGTATTTCCAAATCTAAACTTTCGCAGTTAATCCATATTACAGATTTATCTATATTATTCCATTTCTCTAATATTTTGATTAAATTCTCTTTTATAATCTTAAATATTGGCACTCTCTTAGGTAATGGTACATTAACCTTTTGACCATTTACAATTTTAAATCTTATTGGATAAAATGATTTAACATTTAAATTATCATCTAAATGATATAAAATATTATCCACTATTTTCATATTTATAATTTCAGTTTTTTTCTTTTTTTCTCCAATCAACCATTGAGGTGTATGATAATGTGTTATTAAAGCGATATGTGTTATATTGTCTTCATATTTAAATAAGTGCTCAATATAAATTGTATTATCACTTGGATTATATTTATTAAAAATTTCAATTTGGAGATGTCTGCAAATTCTATCATTATCATCATAATAAGACTTAGATAATGAATATATTCCTTCATTTACTTCATAATTAATAAATTCTAAAACATTATCCACATAAAAATAAAAATTAATATAGCGTAATTTCCCAGATAAATATTTTTCAGATAATATTATACGATCGTTTTCATCAAAATAATATTTATAATCGTATCCTCTATCAATTTTCTTAATTTCTTTACCGATTGTTGCGTTAGCACATCTCATTTCATCGACATACGATGGTTCATATAATCCTGCAATAAAGCCTAAACCTTTACTATACTTATTATTGGTGTTATTTTTAGATATTTCACAATAATAATTCATAAAATTAAAATCTTTGTATTTCACATATACATCATACAGTTCTTGTTTGATGATTTCCATTTACAATTACCTCCAATATATTCAATGAATACTAATTTACCATTCCGTTTTGTCACGTCAGTTTCGACTTTGTATTACAAAGGCACAATCCCCCTATTCATTATAACACAAACAGGCAGAGAAAACAAGTTCTCTGCCTAAATTTGTTGAAACCCCTATGAAAAGGCGCATAAAGCAATTTTATTCATTCCAAACCTTTTCGAAGTCCTTGACCTCGCGAAGATAGCTCTCTTTATCCGCAGGAAATGCAAGTCCGTGACCCGCGCCCTTGACTGCGAGTAGCTTTTTGGGTGCTGCACAAGCCTCATACATCTCCTTGCTCATCTCATAAGGCACGAAGTCGTCGTTGTCGCCGTGGACGAATATCACGGGGATCTTACAGCGCCTCATCGCCTCGATCGGTGAGTTGCTTTCAAGCGAAAAGCCGCCAAAAATTCTTGCGCCGAGCTTTACGAAGGGATAAAAGAAATTGACGGGAAGCTTCATTTGCTTCATTACCTTGCGGATTATTTCGCGCGGAGACGAATATCCGCAGTCCGCAAGCGTACAGACGACGTTGCTCGGCAACTCCTCTCCCGACGCCATAAGCACGGTCGACGCGCCCATGGAGATGCCTGTGAGAATGATCTTTGTGTCCTTGCCGAATTTATTTATCACGAAATCCACCCAATCAAGACAGTCGCGGCACTCCTTTATGCCAAAGGTTATAACGTGACCGTCGCTGTCACCCGACGCGCGCTGATCGACGATAAGCGCGTTTCTGCCAAGCGCAAAGCATCGCTCCACTCCGCCGCAGAGATCTCTTTCGGCAGTACCTCTATACCCGTGAAAAAGTATTTCGGTGACCGCGCCCGGCTTGTATTCATAATATTTTCCGCGGAGGGTGAGTCCGTCGAAGGATTTTATCGAGACCGCCTCGTACGGAGTTGCGCGGATCGATCTGATCCAATTCTCTATTACGTCGCGGTATTCCTCGTATATCTCACCCTCGGGGATCTCGATCACGTCGTCCTTCGGCGGCTTGCGCTTGGGCGAATAAAAGGTCAACCTGAAGCACACGAACGAGGCAAGCAGGATCAAAAGGATCAGTGCCGCAACGGCTATAATGGGATACATCCAGAGTTCCATCGTAAAAGTCCTTTCTTGGAGACTTGAGCTCTTTATATTGTTAAAATTTCAGGAAAATTCTCTGCTTTTTTGATTTTAGCACATATTTGTGAACTGAAATAAAACAAGCTCTGTTTTTGGGGCTTATTGGTCTCATATAAGTCCGTGTTTTATTCGCCCGAAAGCTCCCTTGTGCGCTTATATGCCGCCTCGACCGCGCTGATCACTATGCCGTTGAGATCGCCCTGCTCGAGCGCCGCGACTCCTCTTAACGTCGAGCCGCCCGGACTGCAGACTTCATCCCTGAGCTCGCTCGGCTGCTTGTCGCTCTCGATACAGAGCTTTGCAGCGCCTATCAGCGTTTGCGCCGCTAAAAGCTGCGCTTTTTCACGAGCCAGTCCGCATTTTACTCCTCCGTCGGCGAGCGCATCGATAAACATATACACGAATGCAGGTCCGCATCCCGAAACGGCTGTTGCAGCATCTATTATCGCTTCGTCAATTTTGTGAAGGGTTCCCGCCATTGAAAGCGCGTCGCAGAGCAAATCCTCATACTCCGCCGCGCTCTGAGTAAGGCAATAGAGTATCACTCCCTCGCCTATTGAAACTGGTGTATTGGGCATTATTCTTATTATTTTGCAGTCTCCGAAAAGCGCCGCAAGGCGAGAGCAGGTCACCCCTGCCGCCATACTGACAAGGCATATCCGATCCTTGCGCTTTTCGATCAATGGCTTTACGCTTCGCGCAAGATCGGGCAGAGTCTGTGGCTTTACGCCCAAAAATACGAGGTCGCACACATCTATTATATTTTCAACGGTCGTAGCTGTCGCGCCGATTTTAGCCGCCAGCGCCTCTGCATTTTCCTTGTGGGCGCAACAGACGAAAACCGAATTCTCCGTCCTTGAGACCGCGGCGGCAAGCGCGCCACCCATATTCCCTGCGCCTATAAATCCTATTTTTTTCATTGTCCTCTCTCCGTTTCGGTCATCTTATTTGACCGTCGCCTGTAATGATATATTTGTAGGTGGTGAGCTCTGAAAGTCCCATTGGGCCTCTCGCGTGGAGCTTCTGGGTCGAGATTCCCATCTCGCAACCAAAGCCAAACTCACCTCCGTCGGTAAATCTCGTTGACGCGTTGACATAGACTGCCGCACTGTCAATTTGTCTTGTAAACGCCTCGCAGGTCGCCTTATCCTCAGCAATTATAGCCTCGCTATGATGGGTCGAATGCTTTGATATATGCTCTATCGCCCCGTCAACGCCGTCAACCACGCCAACGGCGAGAATATAGTCAAGAAATTCGGTGTCAAAGTCGGCTTCACCCGCGGGAGTGCCGCTGATATACTCCTGCGCTCTTTCGTCAAGACGGAGCTCGACCTCGGCAAGTCTTTCGCGCAAAAGTGGCAAAAATTGCTCTGCTATCGCGCAGTCGACAAGGCAGACCTCGGCGGCATTACACACTGACGGTCGGCTGGTTTTTGCGTTCTCAACTATATTGAGCGCTTTGCTGAAATCTGCCGATTTATCAACGTATATATGGCAAATTCCTGCCCCCGTCTGAATACATGGGACGGTTGCATTCTCCACGCAGGCTTTGATAAGTCCCGCGCTTCCGCGAGGGATCAGCATATCTACGTATCCGTTGGCGCGCATAAGCTCAAGCGCGCTTTGTCTGGTCGTATCCTCTATAAGCGTAACGGCATCCTCGGGCAAGCCCGTCACGGACAGTCCCTGCCTTATCACACGGACTATCTCACTTGAGGTCAAAAACGCCTCCTTGCCGCCGCGGAGTATACACACGTTTCCACTTTTGAGCGCAAGTGCCGCGGCATCCGAGGTCACGCCTGGGCGGCTCTCGTAAATTATCGCTATCACGCCGATGCCGACACTGACCTTTTTGATTATAAGACCGTTCGGACGCGCGATCTCGCTCACGGTCTTGCCGAGAGGCGACGGCAGAGCAGCCACGGCTTTTATGCCGTTTGCCATTGCAGCAATTCTTTTTGGGTCAAGCCTCAAGCGATCCTTCATGACCTCGGATATCCCCTCGGCGCGCTCGACGTCTCTTTCATTCGCTGCTAATATTGCATTTACCGACTCATCGGTACATAGCAATTCGGCAATTTTTAAAAGTGCTTTGTTTATTTGTTCTCCGTCAGCTAACGCGAGCTTCGGTGCTGACATTTTTGCCGCCTCAAGTATTTCCTTTGTGCTTCTCATTTGTCTTCCCTCTTCGCGTAAAATCTTGTTCCTATTGACTTTCCGTCGACTATATCGTAAAGCGCTTCGGGGCGCTCTCCGTTGGTGATGATCATATCGCATCCGCGCTCGGTCACTATCCTCGCCGCGTGGAGCTTGGTTGCCATTCCCCCCGTGCCAAGCGCCGAGCCCTTCTCTCCTCCGAGCGCGATTATTTGATCGTCGAGCTCGTAAACGCTTTCGATGAGTCTGGCGGTCGCGTCCTTTCGGGGATCAGCGGTATAGAGTCCGTCGATATCGGACAGCAGAACGAGCAGATCCGCGCCAACGCTGACGGCGACAATGCCCGCAAGCGTGTCGTTATCGCCGATCTCGATCTCCTCGGTTGCAACCGTATCGTTTTCATTGATTATCGGCAAGACCTGCATTTTCAGCAGGCGATCCATCGTGTTTTCAAAATTTTTGTGGCGTGCCTCGTTGCGCAGATCCTCTGCGGTTAACAGTATCTGCGCTACTGTATGATCATATTCCGAAAAGATCTTATCGTAGGCGTACATCAGCTCGCACTGACCGACCGCCGCCGCTGCCTGCTTGCCTGCCGTGTCCGACGGTCTCGCCGACAGCTTCAGCTTGCCGACTCCCATGCCGATAGCACCCGATGAAACGAGAATAATCTCATTCCCCGCGTTTTTCAGATCGCTGAGGACCTTACAGAGCAGTTCCATTCTTCTTATATTAAGTCTGCCGCTTGTATACGCAAGAGTAGACGTTCCAACCTTTACAACGAGCTTCATATATGCCTCCGCGGTGTTTTTTACTTTAGCAAGTTAAAGTTTTCATTAATTATATCACAAAATATATCATTAGGCAAGTTTTTTTTAAAAATTCTTTTAAATTATTATATAGCAACCCCCCGATACGCAGAACGTATCGGGGGGTTGGGTTTAAATTTTTAGTTTTCCTTCGTTTGTGTTGCTCTGACGGTTGCTACATCAATTAAGTCGGTTCAGGGATCTTATTTAAGCCGTCTATCAGGGCACAATCTCAAAGATCGGATCACTTAAACATTGCCTCGATGTCGGCAACGCTGTATCCGCTCGGCAGGGTTACGATTACGGATGCCATATATCCGTCAATTTTCTTCAGATAATATACCTGTGTCATAGTTATACCGTACGCCTTGACGGTACATTCACATTTGGTGAATTCAACATCTCCGAGCTTCACCTTTTCAAGCTTTTCGGGGAAGGTTACGTTCATGCCCTCGGATTTCATAACCTTTTTTAATTCCTCTACGTACTTCTCCATGGAAATGTTGGAGGAAAACGATTTTCTGAGGTTTTCATATCCTACGTTTATATTCGATCCCGTAGACTGATCAACCACCATCATATCATATATCGCGGGATTCTTTTCAAGGGATTTTTTGAGATTTTCTCCCTTCAGGTTGTCCACGGCAATATTCATCGTCGATGCGATCTCTTCGTCGGAATAATACCTCCAGGAAGCAGGCTTGGTAAACTCAATTCCCAAGAATTCGTTCTTATAGACGTTTCCGTCTATCTCTCCTCTTGACAACTCGGGACCGCCCAGGTTACAAGCGACCAACGTCACCACCATAAGTGCCGCAAGCAGTAAAGCAAAAATTTTTTTCATATCGTACCTCCATATGTAAATTTATCAGGTCACTTATATTGTAGCATTTTTATTCCTCTTTGTCAATAATATTTGACCTGTTAATAATATTATAACCTATTTCAGATTAAAAGTCAATACCCTGAAACAGATTATTTTATAATAATAGCATAAAATATATTTAGGGGGATCGGTATGTATCGACGCATAAGAGATTTAAGAGAGGACAGAGACCTGAATCAGACCGAGATCGCAAAGCTACTTGGCATGTCGCAAACCGGATATTCAAAGTATGAGACCGGAGAAAACGATATACCGACTGCGATTTTAATTAAGCTCGCAAGATTTTACGACACAAGCATCGATTATTTGCTTGGAGAAACCAACGACCCTAAAAGATATCCTAACAGTAAATAAAGCATCTCTCAAAAATCCCCACGGCGTGTGCACGCCATGGGGATTTTTTGCAAATGTGCCTTGTTTTTTGTTTTCGACTTTATTTATTCATTATCTTTTCGCTGAGCGCCAGAATTTCAGGTGCGTATTTTGCCTTGCGAGAGTTAAGAATTCCCTTGTAAATAGGATAGTTGATAAGCGCCATAACAAGACCCACTACGCCGATGGCGATGCCCGGAATCATAACGCTTGACAGTCCCAAAATTGCTCCTATTTCCGTCATTACAAGGCTCATTCCCGAGCCCATAATGATAGCGCTTAAGGTGCCGAAAATATAAGCAAATACGTTTGCAGGGCGCTTTACTCTTGCATCGAGCTCGCGAAGGTCGTCAAGCTCTGTGGACTGCTTTTCCATGTATTGCGTACGAATTTTTTGTGCTACAAACTGCTGGTCATTTTTGTTCATTTTTAGTACCTCTTTCATAGGTTATTTTTGTTTACGGGTAGATTATACCGCAGTTTTGTTTTCGTTTCTTTCAGGATATGTTTGAGTTTTGTTAATCTTAAATTTTCGGGATAAAAAATCACGGCACGCGGAGCGTGCCGTGGGATGATTAAATTTTACTTTGGAGTTACGCTTGATACCTCAAGCTCACCAAGGTCGTTTTTCTCAAAAATTATTTCGTACTCGTCACGATTGATCTTTACGTTAAATTTCATCATTTTAATATTTGCACTGAATTCTTCGACAGTTTTTGGAACGTCGGGCGCAAAAACATCCACGAGCCTATCGGATAAGCTTTTCTTGGTGATTCTCTGATATGACACAGACTTATCAAATTTTACGGAAAAGTCATCTCCGTACTTTTCTGCAAATTCGGGCGAGGATTTTATATATTCCTCGGCTCGCGTGCGATAGACGTTGATGTACTCATGCTCTTTATTTGAAGCGGAAATTCCTTGCGCAACAAAGAATATACTCGTGCCGATAAAAATTGTGACCAGAATACCGACAAATACAAGAATTATTATTTTCTTTTTCATTTAAGCACCGCCTTTCTTGCATTTATTATAACACAAATGCGGCGGATTGTCAATCTTACTTATTGATGACGTATCCGCGTATATTCGCTATACAGGAACGCCACGTACATAACTGGCTCGACGGGAATGCCCTTTGCCCTTGGATGTGCAAGAATTCACCGCACGGGTGGGTCAGAAAGAAAAATGCCCCCGAGGGAGCTCGGGGGCATAACAGGTTGGTCTATCGGGGCAAAGCCAAACACATCTCATTTCTGGCTCTCTGCCCACGGACGGTCTATTTTTGTGATTCCGATGTGATCGAAAACTATAGTTTGTTCATAAAAGCTGTGGTCTTGACTAAATTTAATTTTACCTACGACACGCGTTACCTCCGTGGTACCGTTCTTTACACGCCACGTGAACGGCTTCCACCACGCCGCGCGTTCATAATTATCACGATCAAGCAGAAACTCAAAATTAATAGACGATCCCGAGGAGCTACCGGAATTCACCGCATATTTTCTCCACGTTCCGTTTGATAATTCGCAATATTCATACGTCTTGTTGTCTTCCGTTATGTAATAATGCTTCTCGCTTCCCGAGGTGACCAGCATTACGTTGTCATCGAGTTCAATAACATATTCGACTCTTTGATAGTTGTAGGAAGTTGACGTCAGAGTTATCCTTATTCTGCAATTGCGTCCAAGCGCAAGACGAACATTTAATTCGTCGACGGGCTGTACTAAAAAAGCATACGTAGAATAGAGGACGATCGTGCAGAGCAAGACCAATATGATGATCTTAACCGCCAAAGGTATTTTTTTATTTCTGGGCGGTCTTTCTACGTCAGGACGCTCGTTGTAGTTATATTCCGGATATTGACATCCCCGTGAACGTCCATAATTAGAGTAATTGTTCATTTTGATCTCCATTCGCCGCTTGTAGCGGCACAAACAGTAATCGGTAAATTGCCGTAAAGGTAAAATTCACGCGCAAAAACATCTTGCTATCAAGCAGAAGCATTTTTCGCGGATTAGCAAGCAGTGATTTACATTGAAGCTTCCTTGAAAGCAATTTTGTTGTTCTAGTATACCACAAATTCGATGGATTGTCAACCTTGCTTATTGATGACGTATCCATACATATTCGCTATACATTAACGCGATGTACATAACCGGATCGGCAGGAATGCCGTTTGAAAAATCAACAATATCAACAAAGGCGCCCGTGGGGTCATGCAATTCCCATCCGTCGTATATCTCAAAGATTATAGCTCCATCACAGTCAGAAAAATCTCTGAAGGCAAATGCTCCTATTTTTGTTACGCTTGCGGGAATAACGATGCTTTCAAACGACACGCAATCCGCAAATGCTTCTTCTCCTATGTGGTATACACCTGCGGGGATCTCAACTCCCTTCAATTTTTCGCATCCGCTGAACGTATAAGAATATATTATTGTGATCTTGCTCGGCAGATTCACGCTTTCAAGGTTCTTGCATTGTTCAAAGGCACCTTCACCGATTACCTGCACAGTTTCGGGGATTTGAACGCTTATTAGGTTGTTGTGTCCCGCAAAAGCACGAGTTCTTATCTTCGTTACCCTGTCTCCACTTGGAGAATAATCGGGAATAACGATATTTTCATCCGTACAGTCGCCAATATCGACACAGCAGGTTCCGTCTCCGTTAGACATATAAAGCAAGCCTTCGCTCGGCTGAGCTTTGCCACACGCTACACATTTTCTATTCTGATATTTGTGAGAGATCATTTCGGTGCTTCGGTGCGTTCGCAGGAGCTCCTCGTCACACTCCTGACAGTAAACGACCTCATCATAAGAGCCCTCTGCCGTGCATGTGGGGGCGATTTCGTTCTCCGTAACGCTTTCCGACAGGGTATGGGCAAGCTTTGCTATGCTTTTGGTCGTTCGACAGATTTCCTCGTCGCACTCCGCGCAATAAATGACCTCATCATAAGAGCCCTCCGCCGCGCAGGTGGGGGCGATTTCGTTTTCCCTGACACTGTTCAATACCGGATGTGGCGGCTCTTTGTTCAGTGTTATCACAGTTATTATTACACAAGCTATCAACGTGATAATGCAGATTGCAGGTATCAGGTACAGATACAGAGGTTTCTCTTTCTTAATAGGGGGATTGACCTCTTCGGTTTGGGTTTCGTCGGCAGAAGCAAGCATATCACCCTCGTGATCGTCATTAAGCAGATAATCTGCTGTCACGTCAAAAAGCTTGCTGATCCGCAATATATTCTGCGCGTCCGGCAGTGCCGTTCCGTTTTCCCAACGGCTTATTGCTTGTCGCGAGACGTCCAGTTTTTCCGCCAAGTCCTCTTGCGACCAGTTTTTCTCTTTTCTGAGTTCAATTAATTTGTCTTGCAATTTCATAATAATCTCTCCTTGATTTGATGGTTTTATTATAGCAAAACAACGATTAAAACACCACCGCATCAATGCAACAATTTCGCAACAAGACTTTACAATTTTAAAAAAGATTGTTTACCGCTCTGTTTTGTCGGCGAATTGTGCCCTTTTTATGTCTTTTTCGAGTTCAGTATAACATAAATGCGGCGGTGTGTCAAGCAATCTGACCGCCGTTTCGCTCGGAGGGAGCCCAGATCAGACACGCTTTTAAATACGGTCAAGAAAGTTCTCTCTTGACATTTTTTCGATTCGGTGTATAATGATTTTAGGAAAGGAGAGGTGTGCAGATGAAATTGATATTTTTAGACATTGACGGTGTTCTGAACAAAAAGGAAAATCAACTGCCCGACGTCTGTGTAATCGAAGAAAATCCGCTTTCCCTGCTTTCCGATCTGATCCGTAAGAGCGGCGCCGAGGTCATTTTGACAAGCTCCTGGCGATTGGCGACCGACGAGCCGTGGCGCGAGCCTCTCTTGTGCGGCGGTATCTCCGTGGCAGGTCAGACCGCTCGTCTCAACGGCAATAACCGTCGGCGAGAGATCGAGTTGTATCTGGAGTCGCACGCGCCGGTGGAGGCGTTTGTAATTTTAGACGATCAGGCAGGACACTGGGGCAAGCTGAAGAACAATTGCGTACACGTAAACGCGAAGGTTGGGCTGACGGAGGCAAATATCGCACAAGCCCTGAATATATTGGGGGTGTATCTCAAAAAAAGCTGAGTCAAAAGCTTAATGAAGCTTTTGACTCAGCTTTTTTATAGGTTACGATTGGGTTTTGAAGCCGTACGCAAACCGCAAGCGGTTTGGTGTGCCGGTTTGACTGACGGTTGGCAGCTGCAATGCACAAAGGACACCCGAAGGTGTCCTTTGTGTTGGGATGTGTTGACAAAAAGATGCCTATTCGTATTCATTTTCAATTGGTGAAGAAAATTTAAATTCAACAACCTTTATACCAAAAAATTCTTCTAACTGTTCTTCTGTTAACACCGTATTTTTTCCTGATTGTGTACCATTTGAGTTTTTGAATGATTCATAGTAATAAAAGCACGGCGCATCAATGTCGGAGTATTCATTCTCTCCCATATAATAATCAGCTCTGCCAAAGCTAAGGTAAACAAAGGAGCAGGTATTTGTGCGACCTTTTGTAAATATTGACTCCACACCATACTGTTTTACAACTAAAACATCATTATAACTTTCACCGCTCGATTGCAGTGTGCTTTCCCAATCTCTAATTGTATTAGGAGATTTCACACCACTTTTTTTAGTTAGCAATCCAACGTAGTTACAAAGGATCGTGTCTTCGTATTTATACGTTTCCCCTTTGTAAATATATTCTACACAAAACCAGAATGTCCCTTCTTTAATATTTGGCGGAGTCTCATCCTTGGGGGCACATGAACATATTGAAACACAAATTAAAGCAAATATCGCAATAATAGAAATTATCCTTTTCACATCTCCACCGCCTTTCTGGGTTTAGTATAACACAAAAGTGTTGAGAAAAAAGCTAAGTTATTTTGATAATTCTTTTAGTAAATTGATCTTATAGGTCTTGTCGTAATGTGCAAATTGAATTTTTACTGCCTTTTTGAAATTCTTGCATCCGTCCGCGAAAAAAATAGGGATATTGTGCATTGCATCTGCTAAATCCTCAAGACGTTGAATTTCTCCCGATTCTGCATATTCAAGCATCATCTGAAATCCGTTTGCAAGAAAAGAGTAACAAGCATCATCTTTGATGACCTTCCAGCCATATGTATAAATATTATCGACATATACCCATAGAAAATCGTCTTTATCTAACTTTTCTATTTTTTTCAATCTTTTTCGAATGATATTATTTTCTATTGTGCTATCTATCTGTGGAGTCCTTAAAATATCAAGCACAGCATTTATCACTTCAAAATTACATTCATTTTTCGGTTTGGCTCGCAACATAGTTATTACAGAATGTATATCGTAAAAATCATAATTAAGTAGCAACATTTCCGCACCGCCTTTCTGATTTTATTATAGCATAGGAGCGACTATGTGTCAAGTCCGTTGGCCGAATTTAGAACCCATACACAAACCGCAAGCGGTTTGGTGTGCCATTTCAACTGACGATCGGCAGCTCCAGAACGAAAAAAGCAACCCTGTTGGGTTGCTTCGTTCTGAGGCGTGTTGACAAAAAAGATGCCGCCTTGAAAATAGTAACAATCCTTGTATTATAAGGAACTTCAAGATTTATAGCAATTATTTTTCAGCCGTTTGATCGGTTGGTAGCGTTATTTTGCGAAATCAACGCCTTTACGAAAAAGATTCCACTTTTATGTGGCTGGAAAGTCACATAGTAAACTCGAAGTTTTTACGCGACCACTCCCACGTTTGATATAAAGACACACACCAAAGCCCCCCGAAGATCAAGTGATCGTTCGGGGGGCTTTGACCTTTCCGAACTCCCATGGTGTTGTAAACATCGCCGCGAGCTTCGGAAAAAGCAACTATATCATTCTCTGATTATTTTTCCTCCGTTAAGCCAATCAGCATTGGAGAACATACGGAAGTCGACAAACGTAGGCGGCTCTATGTTCTTCTCGTCAAAGTTTTTGCCGCATGCTTCCGCCTTCTTTTTTTCAAGCGCGATCCACAGATCAAGGGTTATCGTTTCGCACTCGCGGATATCGGGCAGCAAAATTCCGCCGTCCTTGTAAAGAATATTCTCCGCATCGGATATGTTTCCGCTATCCAAGAGCGAAAAAGCGTAATAGATCATACACCTCGGCTCTTCCTTGATCTTTAGCGGCATACTCTCATATACCTTGCTCAGATCTTCAAAATTCTTATTGTTATAAAGGCAACGCAGGACCTCCTTGGCAAGAGAGACGTCATCGGGGCGCAACGCAAAGGCTCGAAGCATAAGCTCTATCTCTTTTTCATGATCGCCGCGATCTCGGTTCAATATCGCAAGTGAATAGAGTGCCCAAGGAGATTCCTTGACCTCTATCGATCTTTCAAGCATTTTTTCCGCACGCTCGTAATCCTTTTCGATAAAAGTGTTAAGTCCGAGCTGGAGCCAAGCAAACCAGTTGTCAGTGTCCTTATCCGTGACTGCCTGTTTGAGGGCGTTCGTCCATTCTCTTTGACACATATAGGATATGGGCGGATCGGCAGGATTGTGATTTCCAACGGTACCATCTTTTAGCAAGGAGAGCCATGGAAGCTGCTCTGCGGTGAGCTCGCCGAAATCAAGATAGTCACACATTGCCTCCTCGCCGCACATACGTCTTCTTTCCTGCTCCAACGCTCCCCAGCCGTCAGCGTGAAGCAAGACCTGCTGTGCGGGGCTCTTTGCCATTTTTTTAGTGGCTTGCAGGATATTTTCCAGCTCATCCTCGCTTATCAGCTCATTTAAACAGCAGGCACACTCGCGCTTTGCTTCATCCCACGAGCCGTGGGTCTTCCCCGGATCGGTATGGATAGCACCGTACGCCTCGACCCACTCCCAAACGGTCTTGGGAGGCATAGGCAGACATTCGTATTGCGTTTTAGCAAGACCCGCCTGAATTTCGTTATAACTTCCACTTTCGGCATCAGCGGTGAGAAAATTCTTCCATCGGTCACCGCCCTTACTGTTGCCCCACACGAAAAGCTTTCTTCCCTTTAGCCGCTTGGTTGAGGACTGAACAAGACCGTAACCATCCTTATCTACCTGACAGATGAACTTTCTTTCGTTCTCAGGGATATTCCAGAAATAATCGATCGAGATGACGTTATCCGCAGGATAAGTCACGTCTATTCCGTTATACTCGGGTACTGCGATCTTAACGGGGTGAGAATCTCTCGCCGTATACGTATCGTTTACAGGAACTATAACTCGATTTCCCTCTACATCGGGAGTAGCGATATTACTCCACCAATACATAGGAACCACCTCAAACGAGGGGTTTATTATTTTGGTTCGCACGAACAGAAGCTTGGAATTCTCGGGCAAGAAGAAGTCCATCTGATAGACGATAGCGCGGATGCGTTCATACTGATAAAATCTCAAAACGGGAGTTCCGTCTTCAAGCTTCGTCATAGCGGTATGCATCATATCGCAGGTGAAGGCATTATGACCCACGTATCCGCAGTTCCATTCAACTCCGCCACTCATCCAAGCGTTACGAACGCCAAGATGACAAGGACGCACTACGCTATTTGAAAACAGAAGGTCTTTACTCTCCTTTTTGTCAAAGAGAGAATGAAGCTTGCCGCCAAACTGTGGGAAAAAGGTGGCCTTGAGAAATTCGTTTTCCAAAACGACACAACTCTGCTCACGGTCGGTAAGATCACGGGTATAATTGTCCTGCGCCTTATACGGAAAGGCATAATCCACCATTCCGTAATTGACGAACAGGCCGTCATCCTCACCAAGCTCGAATTCATTTTGCATAAAGGAAAGTCTCAAATTTTCGGAGATCGAAGGAAGTGAGCTGACTCCGTTAAAGTCCACAGAGGGCAGCGTCAGCTTTTCTATACGTAATTCTGTCATTTTTTAAGTTATCCTCTCTGTTTTTCTGTCAAAAAACCGTCTTTTCTGTATCTGATAAGACCTATCAAAATTGATGCGATATTAATGATCTCACAAATGATTCCGCCAATAGATGGGATCGATATATTATAGATCAACCAGCATGGAGAATCTCCAAGCTTCAGTAAACGGAACATATTTTCCCTCTTCATGTATGCCGCCACCGTGCCGAATATCGCGCCGACAATGGGGATAATATCCCAATACGTCTTGAAGCCCAGGGCTCCTGCCACGATCACCAAAGCCAAAATGAAGTAAAGCCAAGCTCCATGACTTGCCCATTTTTTATCCTTAAAGTAGAACACGGCATTTCGGATCAGAAACACGATGTTCAGACAGACCGCAGCCCAGCTTCCAAGCAGTACGTAGCTGCCGAGAAAAAAAGCCGAGCCTGCTGTCTGCATCACAAGGATCTGTTTTTTTGTTTTCATCTGGAATGACAAGACTGTCAAAGCCATACCGATGATACTGAATATTTGTCCGATAAATTCCTCTATCATAGTCACCCTCAATGCTTAAAATCGGATCAGTCGCAACCTCTTACAACGCGACCGTCGGGATATTTGATAGTGAATTCTCCGCTATCGAGGTCAGCCTCAACGACCGTTCCGTCCGAGAAGGTGGAACGGCGAGCGCGGGTGGTCTCATCGAGGATCTCGTGCTTGGTCAAGTCGCAGAGTGCAACCTGCTTGTGCAATTCAAGCGCAATCTTACCGTGCTCGACCTCCTGTGCAGAGGCGTGGAGCTTAAAATAAATTGTGCCGCCACAAAGCAGACCCCAAATGAACGCAGAATCGGTGCGAGCGATGCTCCACGCTCCGCGCTTTTGTCTGCAATCCCAAGGGATCACGATGCAATCGTGGAAAACAAGATTGAAAAGTGGGATCGGGATGCCGACATTTTCCTTCTCGGGATCCTCAAAGTCGGTACAAGGGAATGGCGCGTGATGACAGAGAGCCATCGATTCGATAATACAGTCAAGCACCTCCTCGGATGATGGAATGATTCCGCGCGAGGTAAGCATATCAAGACAATGGCGTCTGTATTTTGCGCACTCCTCCCTCGTCATAGGATGATCCTTGTTAAAGCACTCGTCCATCTCAACTACCGAGAACACGTCGAGGTACGAGCCGTCAAGCTTGATGCCTAGGCGCTCAAACTCGTCGTAATTGCGACGCACGTAATCGGGTGCAAGCTTGGCACACAAAAAGGTATGAGGACCGCCGTACCAGTACGAGCTGTAGAAATGACTGCCGTCGAAATATTCCACGGCATTATCCAAGGTAAAGCCGGGAGAATCGTAATAATAGTCGCGGTATTGGTCATGAATTCCGAACAAATATCCGAGAGAATGGCAGGTCTGCTCAAGCGCGCGCATACCGTCGGCTCCGCCTGCCGCCTCGTGAATCGGGAACGGATTGGGATGCAGATTGTCATACCCGTGATATCCCCAGCCGTCGAGGTGGAGATATACCTTCTCCGCGCCGTTTTCCTTAAGCTGTCGAAGTCCTTCTGCCGTGTAGTCGAAGGGCAGACACGAATCGTTATTTGCGGGGTCGTCGGGCTTGTAGTAGTGAGAGTCGGGATGTATATGTATGGCGGTATCGGTATGTACGATAGGTGTACCTATAAGCTCTGCGACCTTAGGGTTCTTTGCTATCTTTTCGCGCAGAGTCGTCAGTCTGCCGCGCTCCTTGCGATATGCGCGATAGATCTTCGCGATGGTGTTGAAATCTCCGTCGGCAAAGAAGCTGTAGACCATTTCTCGTCTATACGACATAGAGCCTAGCGAAGGAATAAAATAGGGTTGGACCTCCTCGCCCACCAGCTCGTATCTTGCATCGTAAGGCGTTTCATAGATCGCAGCATAGCCACAACCGTTATGAACCTGACCAAAGAGGGGCATATAACCGTCGCGCTCGTAAATGAGACCGTTGTTGATCTTGATTGGATGACCTGCAGGCACGAGAGTTCCCTGCATACGAGAAAGGACAGTATATCCCTCGCCCTCTTTTGCCTCGAATTTCATACGGGGCGGGTAGACAAGTGCGGCGACCTCACCGTGACCGTCACCCTCCAGCCACGCCTGAATGCGAAGCTGTCCCGAAGCCTCGTCGACACCGACGAAGGTCTCGACCGTAAACGTTCTTTCCTGTCCGTCAGAGCCGCAAAAATCGCTATAGCTTGCGCGCACGCCGTCCATCGTTCCGTTCTTGTAGGAAAAGCTCTCGCATTTTGCGTCTGCGAGATCAAGCTCGACGCCGTTGCCCAGGCGCACCCTGCCCGTGCTTTTCCAGGACCAGACTATCCCGCTGCCCTCGGTCGAAACGCTAAGCGTTATCGCCTCGGGGTCGTATTGGACTCTGATAATTTTGTTTTGCAACGTGTGTTTCATATTTTTTTCCCTTTCTCATTGATTATCGTTTTCAAATAAATTTTTCCACGATCTTATTCATCGCATCCATCTTCGCTTCCCATCATTTACTGTAAACCAGGAGCGAGTTAAGATAATCGTAGCTCCTTTTTGCGAGAGTGACTATATCGTCGAACTCGCCTCCGCCCTCGGTCTCGACCGAGATAACGCCGTTGTATCCGTTTTTCTTGAGAGTTTCAACGACTCCCTTGGTGTTTACAATTCCCTCGCCAACCGCAACACACTGCCTTGATTCGTTGATATCCTTTACATGACAGTGAACGACTCTGTCAACGATACCCTCCAGCACCTTGACCTCATTCTCGCCCTTGTCGTTGCTCTTATATCCAAACTGTCCGTTTCCGCTTTCAACGTAGCCTGCGCGAAAGACGTTGCAGCCATCATAGTTGATGCCAAGACAGGAAGGATCTCCAAGTGTCATAATACGCTTCAGACCCTCGGCGGTGAGAGAAAAGGTCCCGTGAGGCTCGATGGCAAGGGTCACATTGTGCTTTTTTGCCGCTTCAAGAATAAGTCCCATTCTTTCGCAAAGCACCTTATATGCGTCCTCAACGGACATATCTTCGGGCTTGTGGCCGTCACCCGTATGGACGATGGAAATTCCCGCAGCAGCAGCCCACTCAATAGAGCGAATACCCGAAGCAACGCTGTTGGGATTGGAGAGAATATTGCCGTTGAGCGACCAGAGTCCCGTGATCTCCTTGAATCCTAACTTTTCCTTAAGCCTGACAAGGCTTTCGGGATCGTCCTTCTCTATGTTGACGTGAGGACACCAAGGACCGACCGCCTGCGTCTCAAAATATTCATATCCGATATTTCTGATAGCATCAAGGCTTCTTTCAAGATCGTATTCTCTGAACAGTACCGTTCCGCATCCGAGTTTTATCACGATTATCCTCCTTTTCTGTATTCTGCTTTATTATAACACGCTACACAAATTCTAATCAACCGAAAAAATGGACATAATAAGCCAATTTACCCTACAAATCGGACATTTAACAATTTTTTTCGGACACAAGTATTGATTTTTCAAAAAAAGAATGTATAATATTCTTAGAACAATGTTATAAGGAGCACTTAGGCCGCCATGAGCTTGGAAAACCGTGAAACCGAACGACCAATAGAAAGAAGATCTCATTCCATAGGAAAATACGATATCATCGTTGAAAATGATTTTATGAAATGCCGTATATATTGGGCAAGGGTCATCGGAAGCGAAACAGAGAGCCTTTTCACACAGTACACTAAGCATACGTTTTATGAAATACAGTACGCGCTTGAGGGACGTATCGTAATGCAGATCGAAAAAAACAAGCAGATCTGCATAGAGCAATCCGATTTTATAATCATTCCTCCCGATACGTTTCACCAGATAGTTGACGGCGATACTGTGGGAGCGAGGTTTATTATGGCGTTCTCTCTCGAGATCAAATCCAATCATTTGAAAAATTTACCCGAGGAATTATCAAAGCTTATACCTTATCACGAAACGAAGCACATGCGTGATATTCTGAATATTGCCATAAAAAAGAATTATCACGATACACCGATAAGAAGAAGCCTGATTACAAGCTATCTTGAATGTCTTATGCTGGAATTTGTTGAGGCTGCCTGCCCATATCGTATACAGGAACTGGCAGAGATCGAAGACTTGAGCGAAAACGATGCAAGAGTGTCGCAAATCCAAAGATTTATTGCCGACCACAACGGCATAGGAATACGGCCTGCGGACGTTTCTCAAAGGTTCAGCATAAGCGAAAGACATCTCAACCGCATTTTTGTCAGTGTAACGGGAAAAACGCTCAAGGAGGCTATCAACCGCCAAAAGCTTGAAAAAATTGAGGAATTGGTCGCAACCACTACTCTTTCATTCAAGGAAATATCCGAGCTTTGCGATTTTGCTGACGAATACGGCATGAATCAATTTTTCAAGAGATATAACCATTGCGGTCTAACCGAATATCGCGCTCTGCGAGGGTCAAAGGAATAAAAAACGAGAACACGCCTAAAAAAGCGGCGTGTTCTCGTTTTTGTCGTTATTTTTCAGCGGCTCTGACAAAGCACCTTTACCTTTTTATTAAATACAGACTTTCACTTACCCTTTCAACCTCTGAATAGTCTGAAAGGTCGACCGTTACGTCGCCGCTATTATGGATCTCGAGCGCAGTTCTGCCGCCCTCAAGATTTTTCCACGATACCTCGACGTAAGCCTTATCAAGTCGATAACTACCCGAAGCAAAACTCAAGCTTCCACTCTCATCAATAATCGGCTTTATACTGATGCAGCCATTCTCAAAGCGTATTCCAAGAACGTAAGCGAACATCCACTCCGCCACAGATCCGAACGCATAGTGGTTAAAGCTATTGCATCCCTGCTCTCTGAAGCCGCGCCCTACAACATAGCTATCCCACCTCTCCCACATAGTAGTGGCGCCGTTAACGACGGGATAACACCACGAGGGATGCTCGGTGGAGGTAAACAGTTTATATGCAAGGTCGTATTCACCTATATCGCAAAGGGTGGGCAAAAGATACTTAACGCCCACAAATCCCGTAGCAAGATGATATCCCTGCGCTTCGATACAGCGCACGAGGTGCTCCTTGATCTCGTCGGCATCCATCATTTGGAGGCTGTAAGACAAAACGTATGCGGTCTGTGAATCACTTGAAAGCTTTCCGCCCTCGGTGATGTACCTTTTTCTGAAGGCATTTCGTACATTTTCAAATATTTCAAGATATTTTCCCGAATCGCCGTCTCCGATAATATCACACATCTTGGAAACCAAAAGCGCACTGTATCCGCAAAACGCCGTTCCGATAAGCGATTTGTCTGTTCCACCATCATAGGACAGCCAATCTCCGTACCCGCGAGGGTTGCGAATATTATCAACACTGTCGCAAAGGCAGTAATCCACCCACCTTTTTGCCGCAGATATGTTTTCACGGATGATGCTGTCATCTCCGTAAACGTGATAATACTCGTAAGGTATTACCGTTATAACGTCGCCCCAGGCAGGAGAGCCCTTGACCTTGTCAAAATCGCTCCAGACTATCGGTGCAACGCTGTCGATCATACCGTTGTCCGCTTGTGCATCGCGAACGTCCTGAAGGTACTTTTTGAAAAAAGCGCGACAATCGGCATTATACATTGCACTGAGACCAAACACCTGCGCGTCGCCCGTCCAGCCAAGTCTCTCGTCGCGCTGGGGACAGTCGGTCGGAACGTTTATGAAATTACTTTTCTGGCTTGCAATTATATTGGAGTAAAGCTTATTAATATTTTTGTCGGAGCATTCAAAGCTTGCACGAAAATCAATATCACTGTATATCATTCGGCTCTCAATACTCTGTAGTCTGCACTCACCGTCTATCTTAACACCCATATATCTGTAGCCGTGAAAGGTCATCTCGGGGCAAAATCTCTGCTCGCCGCCCCTGCAGATGTATTTGTCGGTGACCTTGGCGGTGCGAAAATTTTTGACGTAAACGCTTCCGTCGTCGTCGAGCATTTCACCGTATATAAAGGTCAGCTCGCTTCCCTCTGACGCATCAGATATTTTTATTTCGGGAACGCCTGCGTGATTCTGTCCGAAATCATAGATCAAAAATCCATCCTTTTCGTACAAATATTTACCGACAAAACGTTCCTTTTTCAGTGTAAGCGGAACGATCGCTCTTGCAAGTCGGTCGGTGTAGCCGTGATACATAACGGCATTCATCCATTCTGAATCGTCATAATCAGAGTGCCCGAAATCTCCGAGATCAAACCTGCCGTCCTGCACCTCTCCGTCAAAAAGATCGTTTTCAAGCGTCTGACCGAAGGCCATACGGAAGCTATCGTCACTTCCGAAGATCTCTTCCTCTCCGTCTTCATATTCAATGCAAACTCTGCACCAAAGCAGGGGCTTTGACGTATACGACTTATCCCCAAACCACGCGATCTTGCCAACCGCCCATCCATTGCCCAGCGCAAAGGTAAGCGTGTTAGCGCCAACCTTCAGATTATCCGTGAAATCGACTGAATAATAAGGTATTCTGACGTTATAATCGGTCCACCCGGGAGTCAGCATTTCCTCACCAAAGGTTTCAGAATTGCAGTATGCCTTAACGATTCCGAGTGCAGTATAATCCAACGTAGCCCTGCGAACAGCCTTCCTGACGACGAACTTCTTTCTGAAATATAATGCTCTCGGATCACTCCGCATATGTCCAATAAAAGCTATCATGTTTTCACCGTTACATTCGGAAAATTGAGCCGAAATGAATTCGCCTTTCTTATATTATCTACAAACATAATTATAAAACTAATAAGAAAGCGTGTCAATAGCAAAATCGGACACAAAACGCAAAAATGCACTACAAATCAGACATTATCGGTATTCAATCCCGCCAAATATGTCACCGTAGATCATTGCGACCTGATTGATTAGAATTGAAGTTTTATCCTTTCTGTTAAAATAATAATGCCCGACTCTCATGTTTCAGAGAATCGGGCATGGTAAAGGTTCACTTCTACTCCCTTGCTCGAAAATGCCGTTTGGCATCTTTTTATTTTCACTAAAATCCGAATTTCAAAAAAGTGAGGAAAACGGCGAAAAACGAAGAAAACCCGAGAAAATCTCGGGTTTTTCGGTTGGCATCTTTTTTGTCAAGACGCATTGGAGGTGACGGCCGGATTTAGAACCCATACACAAACCTCAAGCGGTTTGGTGTGCCGGTTTGACTGACGGTTGGTAGCTGCAATGCAAAAAGGACACCCGAAGGTGTCCTTTAGGGGGGTGACAAAAAAGATGCTGTATTTTTTGAATTACAATAAAGATACAGGTAAAAACCAAGCATTTTGTTAATAGTTTTTGCGTATAGAGATGCTATCAATAACCAAAATTAATTACTTCTTCAATCTACTTCTTTACGTCATAAGGAACATAGACCAATTTATATTCAACCTCTGTAGATTCAGTATTTCCATCGGACTTCGTGTAAACTTCTTTGATCATATTTCCGTTCGCATCATAAGTACAATCATAAATAGATTTGCCCCCATCGGAGTCCGTGTGTACTGTTTTTATCCGATTTCCACTTGCATCATAAGTATAGTCATAGATGGATTTGTCCCCATCAGTGTCTGTTCGCACTGTTTTTATCCGATTTCCACTTGCATCATAAGTATAGTCATAGATGTATTTGCCCCAACTCGAGAATGTATGAACTTCTTTGATCAAATTTCCGTTCGCATCATATGTATAGTCATAGATAAATTTGTTCCCACTCGAGAGTGTATTAACTTCTTTGACCAAATTCCCGTTTACATCATAAATATAATCAGATATGGATTTACTACCATCAGAGGACGTGTAAACTTCTTTGATCATATTTCCGTTCGCATCATAAGTATATTTATAGGTGGATTGGTCTCCGTCAGCGGACGTGTAAACTTCTTTGGTCATATTTCCTTTTACATAAGTATAATCATATATGGATTTGTCTCCGTCAGCGGACGTGTAAACTCCTTTGGTCATATTTCCTTTTACATAAGTATAATCATATATGGATTTTCCTCCATCAGACTCCGTGCACACCACTTGAATAAGCAAATTATCTTCGTTATAAAAATAATCCTCGTATGATGTTCCGTCCTCTTCTATACATGTAACCCTTACAGGAACATAGCAAAATTTCTCGATCATCTGTTGTGCGTCTTTATAATCACCGAGCCCTTCCAATATTTCGTATGCGGCGGCATACTCTCCCCTTTCTATCAGTTCGATAGCCTTATTGTATTTTATACTATTGCAAGAAACAAGGCAAAAGGATAACGAGAAAATTAAGAAAAATAAAAATAAATAGGATAATGTTTTTTTCATTTGTTTTCCTCCACTAAAATATTATATTTATATTATATCACATTCTTCCTCATTTTGCAATATTTTTTTATTATATTACAAAGGTCTTTCATTCATACTATTCAACTCGCAAATTTTGTTTAGAATGATGAAACATACGCGGTCGATCACCTTTCGGGCGTATTCTTTATAGTCGTCCTTCGGCCGCTCTTCAGAAAGCTATATTAAGTGGTTATAGTCTTCCACCTTCACCTCCAGAACGAAAAAACAACCCTGCTGGGTTGCTTCAAAAATTGAGACAAGGCCGGATTTTGAACCCTTAACTCGCCTTGCGGCGAGTTGTACCAATTTAACTGACGGTCGGCAGCTCCAGAACGAAAAAAGCAACCCTGATGGGTTGCTTTTTTCGTTCTGGAGGTGACGGCCGGATTTGAACCGGCGGATAACGGTGTTGCAGACCGGGGCCTTACCACTTGGCTACGTCACCAAAAAGATGGAGCGGATTACGGGGCTCGAACCCGCCACCTCGACCTTGGCAAGGTCGCGCTCTACCAAATGAGCTAAATCCGCGTGTGGTAAATTTAAATTATTTGATCTTCCCCTTCGGATGAACCTCATCCTCGTGGGATTAACAAAGCGTCTTCAATACCGTGCAAACGATATTGAAAGCTTTTTGGCTTACCTTTTTCTCGAAAAAGGTAAGTGGCGACCCGAAGGGGACTCGAACCCCTGACCTCTAGCGTGACAGGCTAGCGTTCTAACCAACTGAACTACCGGGCCT
>JAFULC010000024.1 GCA_017483305.1 Clostridia bacterium
GTTCGAAAATGCCGAGCCTATCGTGCCGAGCAAGATGACTCCCGAGAATATTATGAGAAAGAAGGGGAGCATGAGCATGGAGAGCATTCCTCCAAGACAACCGCCGCCGTATCCGTAACGGCGAGGTCCCCAATATCCTCCATAAAATCCTCTGTGATAATGGCGAGGTCCTCTTGGACCGCCACCAAAACCGCCGCCTCGACGACCTCCGCCGAAGCCGCCGCCACCGCCAAATCCTCCTCTTGAGCCACCGCCACCGCGTGCTCCTCCTCCGGGTCCCGGCATAGTAAAATCCTCCTTCAAAATCGTTAGATCGCAATTCTTTAGTTATATTGTACCACGAATTTAATACAATTTCAATGTTTTTGCGAAAAAATTAAAAATTCTTGTTAAAAAGGAATTGGAACGACACATTTATAGCAAAAACACTTTGATTTGGCATAAGATAAGCACGACTTTATTTTTTAGTTTACTAAAAGAATTTTATCCCTTTTCTATTGACAATGTTGATATTGTGTGATATAATTGTTGATATCGAAGCGAAGCTTGAATTCGACTATATTTTTGAGTATGGGCACGAGTCTTGAAAACCGTATGGCAGTTCGAAGCCGAGCACAACTGAATATTTTTACTCGGAGGCATATCGAAGCGGTCATAACGGGGGAGCGATCAAAAAACGATTGAGTATCGTTTTTTGAGAAGCGAGTACCAAAAATAAGGAGAATTAAAGCCGAGGGAACGAGGCTTGAATTCGACTATATTTTTGAGTATGGGCACGAGCCTTGAAAACCGTTTGGCAGTTCGAAACCGAGCACAACTGAATATTTTTACTCGGAGGCATATCGAAGCGGTCATAACGAGGCGGTCTTGAAAACCGTTTGGGCGCAAGCCCACGGGGGTTCGAATCCCTCTGCCTCCGCCAAAACCCCAACCAATAGCCAGCGGCTATTGGTTGGGGTTTTTACAGAGACAGAAGGTACAGAGAACTCCTACTCCAAATTCGCTTGCGAATTTGTGAAAGGGTTCAGAATCCCTCGCTTCCCCGATTTCGTCGGCTCAGACCGAGTTTTGCTCCGCAAAACGTCGCCTCTGCCTCGGAAACTCAATAGCCAGCGGCTATTGGTTGGGGTTTTTACAGAGACAGAAGGTACAGAGAACTCCTACTCCAAACACCGCTTTATCCAATGAAACGTCCGCAAAATATATCTCACAAACAATCGGAGGCAATATGAACATCACAGAAAAGCTTGACCTTGCCATCAAATTAAACGAAAAAGGCTCGACCGACGGGGAATACTTGATTACCTACAAGGGCAAGACGCTGCAAAAGCAGACCTATATGACTAACGAAGAATGGGATGCGTTCGTGCTCGCGATGAAGTCGAATGAATTTCAGCCGAGCGCATACGAGGAATACAGCGAGGGCGGGGGAGACGAGCTTTCCGAGAAGAACGGTCGCCCTCCGAAAATGGCATCCTACGGCTCGTCAAGTCGAATGATATATATGCTTTCCGCACATAAGGAGGGCTTCCACTATGAAAGAAAGCTGCCCACCACCGTCGGTGGCAAAGCGAATCTCGACGGCTTTTATGAGGACGAGACACGCTATATATTCGTGGAAGCAAAGTGCCACGAGCCCTATTCAAATAAAGCAAATACGGTCAGCGAGTGCTACAGGGAGCTTTACGAATATCTGACCTCGCACACGTGGGGAAGTATTAATATAGAAATGAAGCCGTGCGACCGCGAGCGATATATGACCGCCGAATTTTTTGCCGACGGTGAGGCGCTCGAGCACTTCGATATCAAGCAAATGATCTGCCACCTGCTCGGTATTGCGACGGGACTGCTGACGGGAACTGTTAAGCAAAAGCAGATAGACTTTATTTATCTTTTGTACGATTCCACCGAGCTCGATATAGAGCCCGATGCCAAGGAGGCCGTCGACCGAATATACGAGCGTACCTGCTATGAGTGCAATCTCATCGATTTCGCGGAGCTTTTCAGAGCTATTCTTGCATTTTTGAACGAAACCAAATTCAATGGCGCGATGACAAGCGACGAGCTTGACCGCGCGGTCATAAACTTCACCTTTACCCTCGCAACACAGGATTTTTATCCCCTCTTGCTACAATAATATTCTCTCAACGGTTGCGCCTCGCGGCGCAACCGTTATTATATTTCCAAATTCGTCAAAAAAGCTAAATTTTTCTTATATTTATTGAACTTTTCGTGAAAACACACTTGAAATCGAGTTTTGTTTGTGCTATAATGGTTGCATAAATCTTTTTGGCGCGAAAAACACAGGATACGCGCAACAATCGTATCACAAACTTGATTTAAAACTATTTTTGATTATGAAGCAAAACGAATCGGATATTCAAAGGCCCATTACACCCGACGAGAAAAAGAAGCGACTGTTTCTCGAGCAGAAGAAGACGCTTGATATTTTTCTCGCAAACGGCGCTATCACTCAGGCACAGTATAATAAGAGCTACGGAGACCTTGTTGTGCTGATGGGAATGCAGGACGTGGCAAGCGAGCTTGCAAAATAAAAATCTGTGCTGAGGCGACGTGTAAAACCGTCACCCCTCGAAGGAGGAGAAAATAATGATAGAAATAAACGGCGACAGGTGTCATGCTACACTGATGAAAAAAATCAAGCCCTCGCTGGCGTATAACGACGGCGCGGATTATGAGGAATGGAAGGCGCAGATAGAGGCAAAGCTTCGCGAGCTGACCGGAATCGATCTCATCGCGGAAAACGCGTGTGAGCCAAAGCTCACGGTCGAGGAGGATATCCATATGGATGGCTACCGTAGGATCCGCTTCGTATTCTACAGCGAGATCGATGCTATGGTGCCCTGCTACCTGCTCATTCCAGATACGAATAAAGAAAAGTACCCTCTTATGATCACTCTGCAGGGACACACCACGGGAATGCACATTTCTCTTGGCATCGAAAAGTATCCCGGCGACGAGAACTATTCTACCAATTCCGCATTTGCGCTCCAGGCAGTCAAGAACGGCTTTGCCGCGCTCTGCATAGAGCAGAGGTCAATGGGCGAGCGCAGACCCCCTAACCCCGCGGACAGAGGTCATAATTGTTGCTATCAGACTCACAACGCGTTTATGCTCGGCAGAACCACGATAGGCGAGCGCGCGTGGGACGTAAGCAGAGCGCTTGACCTTATGACCGAATTTGCACAGATCGACACCGAAAGAGTAGGGATCACGGGTAATTCGGGCGGCGGAACAGCAAGCTTCTACGCGGCTTGTCTGGACAAGAGGATCAAGGCGTCGATCCCAAGCTGCTCCTTCTGCCCCTACACCGAATCGATCATGGCGATGCTTCACTGCGGATGTAATTATATCCCCGGAGCGTTCAGATATTTCGATATGGAGGACCTCGCCTGCCTCATCGCTCCGAGAAAGCTTCTCATCGTAAACGGCGAGAAAGACGATATCTTTCTGTTCGAGGGCACCAAGCGTGCGTTTGAGACCGTCAAGAAGATATATGCCAAGGAGGGAGCTGAGGACAACTGTAAGCTTATCTCCACACCCGAGGGACACAAGTGGATGCCCGAGATCGTCTGGCCCGCAATTAACGAATTTGTTAGATTATAATACTAATACATTATAAGCTTATCAAACATTTAAAAAGGAGACCAAAATCATGAAAACAAGAAGCTGGTTACAAATGCTTGCGCTGTTGCTTGCGATCGTAATTACACTTAGCGCGTGTAACGTAGGCGGCAACACCACCGACACCACAGAAACCACCGTAGAAACCACCGTTGCCGATGAAACAACGGCAGGTGAGGAAGATACGAGCGGCGAAACAACAGTCGAAGAAACGACCAAGGGAGAGGAAACGACCGAAGCGGAAACTACCAAGGAAGAGGAAACTACCGAGGCTGAGCTTTCCGAGTACCGCGCAAGCATCTCCAAGAGCATCAAGGAGATCAAGGAAATGTATACTCTGACCGATGAGTATATCGACGAAGCTCTCGCGAAGCTTGCCGAGTTTGAGGAGAAGGCGATCCTCGGGGAGAACTCTGAGGACGTTGATGCTCTCTATGAAGAGTTCGAGGATATGTTTTACCATATCGCAACTCAGGTCAGCATAGCAACCCTGATATATTACTACGACACCACCGTTGAGGAGACTAATACTCAGTATCTTCACGCAAATGAAAAGTACGGTGATATGTACAATGCATACGTTGAAACCTGCAAGAAGGTATATGAGAACTCTCCGATAAGAGACGAGCTCTTTGCCGACTGGACCGAGGCAGACCTTAAGGAATTGTTCGACTACTCACCTGAGATCCAGGAGCTCAGCCAGAGAAATGAAGAGCTGCTTGTTGAGCTCAACGAGCTTGTCGAGCCCGAGCTGTACGATCGCTCGGCGGAAATATATGCTGAGCTTGTCATGAACAATCAGAAGATCGCAAAGCTTAACGGTTATGATAATTATTACGATTACGCGTCTGCGGAGATCTACGGCAGAGATTACGACCGCGAGGATATCGCAGCCTTCCGTGAGCTTGTAAGAGAAAACTTCTTCCTCAACGCTGACACGTTGCTCAATGGCTGGCTCAACGATTACTACAATATGTCCATGATGGACTCCAACAAGGTATATAATTTCCTGTACGGAACATTTGACTACATGCCCAAGAATCACGTTGAGGGCTACATAAGCTCGTTCGCCGGCACCAGCACCTACGAGGGCTTCAGACATATGCTTGACAACAAGAACATTCTGTTTGCAGACTCGCCCAACTCCCATCCCTCTGCATTCCAGATGTATCTTTACGAGCTTGAAACGCCCTTCTGTCTCTATGGCTCGAACGGACAGAGCGCATCCACGATAGTACACGAGATGGGACACTATTACGCGGCTCTCTATAACTCCGACGTCTCCTCCTACGACCTTGCGGAGACCCAGTCGCAGTCCAACGAGCTTTTGTTCCTGAAGTATCTCGAAAGTAAGATGAACTCCGAGGTTTACGGCGTCATCAAGGGATACAATATGTACAACTTTGCAGTTATGTCTGTTGTTTGTGTTATCATCGACGAGTTTGAGCAGAGAGTATATGCTCTTGAGAGCACCGAGGGATATACTTCGGCAGACTTCGACGCTATTATGGAGGATATCTGTCAGAAGTACGGAGGAATTGCGTATCTCAACGAAAATATAGTTGATATTAACAATTATTGGAGATCGGTAGCAACCAATAACCCCGTATATTACATAAGCTACGCTGTATCGATCGTATCCTCGCTCAGCATCTTCGCAGCGGCAGAGGAGGACGAGGCGGCAGCAAGAGAGATCTACAGAATTCTCATCGAGGAGACCGAAGAGAACGAGACCTTTATGTCTGCTGTTGAAAGATCGGGCCTTGCAAGTCCCTTCGATGCAGAGACCTTCGCAAAGCTTATGCCCGTAATGCTGGGTAAGTAATATTTGTTGATTTAGCGACCGCCTCAGAAGAGGCGGTCGTTTTCCGTAATATGACTAAAAAGGCGAAAAAAGGGGATCTTTTGTTATCAAACTGTAAATAAAGCGTTAATAACACCTGCATTTCGTTGACTTTTCTCCGCGCTTGTGATATTATATAGCAAATGACTAAAAAAGGAAGGTAAGAGGAAATGGATGACGGCGATAGTACGGACACTACTTGTATGTGTAATGCCTTAACTGTTGTACGTGCGTTTCATTATATTTCATAAAATGTGCGGCATAGCCTAAGCGGTATATCCTGAAATGATAGGGAATATCGGTGTAGGTTGTGCTTTTTTGCGTTTTGATAAAATATAAATGAAACAATCAGGAGAACAGATTATTATGATGGATTACATAGGGCCTCTATTATTGCAGGTTTGTCTTATAGCGCTCAACGCGATATTCGCGTGCGCTGAAACTGCATTTTTGTCGATAAACTCGGCAAGGATCGAAAAAATGGTGGAAGAGGGCGACAAAAAAACCAAAAAGAAAGCCAAAAAGCTTCAGAAGCTTACCAAGGACTCTTCCAAGTTTCTTTCAACTATACAGGTTGCGATCACTCTCGCAGGATTTTTGGGCTCCGCATTCGCGGCAGACACCTTCTCCGAGCCGCTCTCAAGGCTTATCGCGGGAATTGATTGGATCGAAGCATACGGAATCACCTCGGCACAGATCGAGCCCGTCTGCGTTATAGTTATCACGCTTATTCTGTCGTTCTTCAGCATCGTGCTCGGTGAGCTCGTGCCCAAGAGAATGGCAATGAAAAATGCCGAAAAGGTGTCTTTGGCGCTTTCGGGCTTTATACGCTTCACGTCCTGCATCTTTGCTCCGTTCGTATGGGTGCTTACAAAGACCACTAACGGAATACTCCGTATGTTTGGCATCAATCCTCACGAGGAGGAGGAGGCAGCAAGCGAGGAGGAGATCAGAATCATCCTTGACACGAGCAGTGAAAAGGGAACGATCGACAGTATGGAGAACGAGATGATACAAAACATCTTCGAGTTCGACGATATACTTATCTCCGAGGTCTGCACTCATCGCCGCGAGGTCGATATGCTCTATAAGGAGGACTCGCTCGAGGAGTGGAAGGAAAAGATAGTACAGTCAAGACACGGATTTTACCCGATCTGCGGCGAGGACGCCGATGATATCATAGGAATTCTGAACACCAAGACCTTCTTCCGCACCGAGTGTGAAAATACCGAGGACGCGATCGCCAAGGCATCCGAAAAGCCCTACTTCGTGCCCGAAAACATGAAGGCAGACGTGCTTTTCACCAATATGAAGGAGTCAAGAACCTATTTCGCAGTCGTTGTCGACGAATACGGCGGAACGAGTGGCGTTATCACCATCCACGACCTGCTTGAGTTGCTCGTAGGCGATATGGGCGATAAGGAGGACGTAAAGGTCGAGGAGATAGTTGAGATCGGAGAGCGCGAGTGGCGGATTCTGGGCTCGGCATCGCTTGAAAAGGTAACAGAGGCGATCGGAGTCGAGTTCGACACCGAGGAATGCGATACCTTCGGCGGATATATTTTCGGACTTCTCGGAGAGGTGCCCGACGACGGAACAAACCTCGACATCATCACCGAAACCGACGACCTTATTATTAAAACCGAGTCCGTGGTCGACCACCACATCGAATCAACTCTCGTAACGGTCAAGGAGCGCGTAGCGGACGACGATGACGACGAGGATGAGGACGATGACGACGAGGACAAGAAAAAGAAAAAGAAGCTCAAGGATAAGGACGACGATGAGTCCGAATCCGAGGATTGATCTTTAGAAAAGGAGTGTGGGGAAAACTTGCAAACAGGTTTTCCCCATATTAACATTATGGAAAAAAGCATTTTTGAGGATATAGAGAGAAGAGAAAAGACCGACGAGAGACAGGGCAAATACTCGAAATATTGCGATCTTATTTATTACCCCTCGAGCGTGACTCCGGGCATCGAGCTCGCTATGATGGTCTATAAGCCCGACAAGCCCACACATATTTTCGTCACAACTCACGGCTGGCACATGAGCATACCGAGCCATAGCGTCGAGAGTGTTACGGGAGCGTCAAGCTGTCTTGCCGTCCACGTAGATATGCGCGGCAGAGCGCTGTCCGACGGCAAGGCAGATTGCAACGGCCTTGAGATCTATGACGTTATCGATGCCTGTGAATACGTCAAGAAGCACTACGCCGAGTATATATCCGATCCCGAGGTCGTCTATTTTGAGGGCGGAAGTGGAGGCGGCGGAAACGCCTATGCGCTCGCCGCAAAATTTCCCGACTATTTCGCGGCGATCACGAGCCTTTGCGGTCCGTCCGACTATGCGGTCTGGTATGATAACGACCCGATCGGCGAATTTCAGGACGAGCTTTCCGTTTGGATAGGAGAGCGTGGAGAGAAGGATTCTTATAACGAGGCTTATGCCTCGCGAAGCGGTATTTACGGGATCAAAAATCTCTGCTCGCCAATGGTCATAATCCACGGCGAGACCGACGAGCGCGTGCCCGTGTATCACGCAAGAAATTATATGAAGGAGGTCGAAAGACAGGGCAAGACCGACCTTGTTAAGTATACCGAGCTTCGCGGCATCGGCGGCTTTGAGCATTGGCAAAACGCTACCGAAGCCGATATGCAGCTCATCGATCGACTTTCCAAGGAAAACAGGGAAAAACACCAAAAACCCGTCGAGATCGCGAGAAAGGGCAGAATGGCGGTGCTCGGCTACCTTGTCACCAAGCATTTTTCGGTTTTTTGTGAGTCGCTCGACACCGTCGCCGAGATCGTTTACGACCTCGATGCCGACACTTTCGAATTTATCGGAGATGGTAAATATACTATAATTAAAAAGAGCGCTAATAAATAAAAAACGGCAACGCAGATTGCGTCACCGTAAATTCCCCCATTTTTTAAAAGTTTTTTTGGAAGGTGGGGGTGCAGGGGGAGGAAACCTATTTTTTCTAAAAAATGGTTTCCTCCCCCTGCAATCTATACATACTTAATCAAAATAACCGAGTCTGTAAAGCAGCTCTGCGATAAGCACCGCGCCGCCTGCCGCACCGCGAAGGGTGTTGTGCGCAAGACCGACGAACTTGTAGTCAAACAAGCTGTCCTCGCGCAGTCTGCCTGCGGTAACGCCCATTCCGCCGTAAATGTCGCGGTCGAGCTTCGCCTGAGGACGATTTTCCTCCTCAAAATAGGTAACGAACTGCTCGGGCGCGCTAGGAAGACCAAGCTCCTGGGGAAGTCCCTTAAAGCTCCTCCAGTCCTCAAGGATCTGCTCCTTGGTGGGCTTGTTTTCAAACTTCACAAAGACCGCCGCCGTGTGACCGTCGGTAACGGGAACGCGAATGCACTGGGTTGTGATCACGGGACCGTCAGCCTTGACAATCTCACCGTTTTCGACCTTGCCCCAAACGCGCAGGGGCTCCTGCTCGCTCTTTTCTTCCTCACCGCCGATGTAGGGAATGACGTTGTCGATCATCTCAGGCCACTCGTTAAAGGTCTTGCCTGCGCCCGAAATCGCCTGATAAGTGGTCGCAACGACCTCCTTGATGCCGTACTTGCGAAGGGGAGTAAGCTCGGGAACGTAAGCCTGAATAGAGCAGTTGGGCTTGACCGCAATAAAGCCGCGCCTGGTTCCGAGTCTCTCTCTCTGAGCCTTGATGACCTCAAGATGCTCGGGGTTGATCTCGGGAATTACCATAGGCACGTCGGGCGTCCAGCGGTGAGCCGAGTTGTTGGAAACAACGGGGATCTCAGCCTTGGCGTACTTGTACTCAAGCTCCTTGATCTCGTCCTTCTTCATGTTTACCGCGCAGAAAACGAACGAGCAGAGCTTTCCGACCGTCTCGACGTCCTCGCTGCTGATAATAACCATTTTTTTATACTTCTCGGGCAGAGGAGCGGACAGCTTCCAACGGCCGTCGAGAGCCTCCTCGTAGGTCTTGCCCGCGTTGCGAGGGCTGGCAACAAGAGCCGTGACCTCAAAATAGGGGTGATTTTCAAGCAATGTCAGAAATCTCTGACCAACCATACCCGTGGCGCCAACGACGCCGACCTTCATTTTTTCCATATAACCTCCACTTTGCCACCTGCGGCGGCAGTTTAGTTAGCTAAAACGATAATTAATTATAGCATAAATGCCTTTTCATTTCAATAGAAATTAACAATTTTTCCAGAAGCACTTTATATAAAAATATGCGCGCGGGGCAAAATCCGTTTGTGTATTTTTTCAAAGAGAGTAGATCTTCGAATATTTCTCCTCGAGATAATCGGTATAGTAAGATGGATCAAACTTTTCGCCGAGAGCGTTTTCAAGCAGCACGGAGGGCTCAAAAAGGCATCCGTGCTTCCAGATGTGCTCGCGATTCCACTCGTTGATGGGCGCAAAGTTGCCTTCAGAGAGACACTTTTCAACGTCCACAGTCTCCTTCATCTTGTGGAGAAGCTGCGCACCGTATGCACTGCCGAGCGCGTAGGAGGGGAAATAACCTATTCCGCCGCCCGACCAGTGACTGTCCTGAAGCACACCGTGCTTGTCGTCGGGCACGTCGACACCGAGATATTCCTTATAAAGTCTGTTCCACTCCGCAGGGAGATCCTTGACTGCAAGCTCGCCGCCGATAACTCTCTTTTCAAGCTCGTAGCGGATCATAACGTGCAAGCAATACGTGACCTCGTCCGCCTCGGTTCTGATAAGCGAGGGGGTAACGAGATTGATCGCTCTGTACACCTCGTCTGCGGTAACGTCCTTCAGCTGCTCTGGGAAGCATTCCTGCATCCTCGGGAAGATGTAATTGATAAACGCCTCGCTTCTGCCAAGCAGATTTTCGTAAAAACGGCTCTGACTTTCGTGAATACCCATCGAAACACCGCCGTCAAGCAGAGTGTAAGCGAGCTCGTCGTCAGAATTCATATCGTAGAGCGCGTGACCGCCCTCGTGAATAACGCTGAACATAGAGTAAGAAAGATTCGACCTGTCGTAATTCGTGGTAATGCGAACGTCGTGATGAGAGCCGATGCTCGTCGTAAAGGGGTGCTCGGTCGTACCGAGACCGCAATGCTCAAGATCAATACCCATCGCGCGCATAAGCTCGTAGGAGAATTTTTCCTGAGAAATCTCGTCAAAGTATCCGCGCAGGCAGGAGTCGTCAATGCTCGGAGCATTGACGATCTTCTTGATCAGGGGAACGATCTTTGCCTTAAGAGCCGCGAAAAACTCGTCGCAGGCATCCATAGTCAGACCCTTTTCATACTTGTCAAGACAGTAGTTGTATGGCTCTTTTTCGGGAGCGCAGTAGTGAGCGAATCTTTTAGTGGTTTCAAATATTTTCTCAAGTACGGGGCAGAAGAGCGCAAAGTCGCTCTGCTCCTTGGCTCGGTGCCAGACGTCGTCCGCCTCGACCAAAAGCTCCTCGTACGCGATATACTCGTCCATCGGGATCTTTTGCATCTCCTTGATATCCTTGAGCGCGAGATAGACCGCGCGCGCATCCTTTGCGTCAAGCTTGTCTCTGTGACCGTCAAGATAAGAGAGCAGGGAGAGAGTCTCCTCGCTCGTCGAGAGCTTGTAGGTCTCCTCGCTGAGCACGGAGAGCGCACGACCGCGATTTGCGGCTGTGCCCTTGGGGGCCACGGTTGCGCCGTCGTAATATATCAGGCTCATAGCGTGATTGTATGCGCTGAGCTTTGCCTGCCAGGTGTAAAACAGCTCGAGAGCTTCGGTTGTGTTCATATTTCTTTTCCTTTCAGATGTATAGCCTTCAATGGTATCAGTATACCACGGAAAGCCCGACCTGTCAAGAGTCTTACACTTTTTGCGTTGTCTCAAAAATAATTCCCATCTTGGAATAAAACACTTGCCGAAAAATCCCGAAACAACGACTCAATAAACAAAATTTTTCCGATTTAAGAAAAAATATTCAAAAAACCCCTTGACAAACACTTTTGCTCGGTGTATAATAGTTCCATAAGATAACATATACACATATATTACAAAAGAAGAGCAGCGTGAAGGCAACTTCTTTTTTACAGGAAAATCAACCGCTTCACGCGCGAATTTTGCCGAAGCAAAATTCATCAATTACAATTTGTTCCGCCGCGGCGGAGGAATGGAGAATATTATGGCAACAAAAAAAGCACTTCCCAAGGTAAGCGAAATTCAGGATAAGGAAGATAAAAAAAGAGCGCTGAGCACCGCTATGGCTCAGATCGAGCGTGAATTCGGCGCAGGCGCAATTATGAAGCTCGGCGAGAACACTCACATGGAGGTTCAGGCAGTGTCCACGGGCTCTCTCTCTCTCGACCTCGCGCTCGGCATCGGCGGAGTTCCGAGAGGAAGAATAATCGAAATATTTGGCCCTGAATCCTCGGGTAAGACTACCGTGGCTCTGCATATAATCGCAGAGGTTCAGAAGTCGGGCGGAGAAGCGGCGTTTATCGACGCGGAGCATGCGCTCGACCCCGTTTACGCCAAGGCTCTCGGCGTTGATATAGCAAATCTGCTCGTTTCCCAGCCCGATTGTGGCGAGGATGCGCTCTCTATCACCGAGTCGCTCGTGCGCTCGGGCGCTATCGACGTTATCGTAGTCGACTCGGTAGCCGCACTCGTTCCCAAGCAGGAGATCGACGGCGATATGGGTCAGTCCAACGTCGGCGTGCAGGCTCGTCTTATGTCGCAGGCAATGAGAAAGCTCGCTGCGGTAATTTCAAAGAGCAACTGCGTAGTCGTGTTTATCAACCAGCTTCGTGAGAAGGTCGGTGTTATCTACGGAAACCCCGAGACCACCACGGGCGGTCGCGCGATCAAGTTCTACGCATCGGTCAGAATCGACATCAGAAAGACCGAGCAGCTCAAGAACGGCACCGATATCTACGGAAACAGAGTCAAGTGCAAGATCGTCAAGAACAAGGTCGCTCCTCCTTTCCGCGTAGCCGAATTCGATATCCTTTACGGCAAGGGAATCTCAAGAGTCGGCGAGGTGCTTGACTTCGCTATCATGTTCGATATTATCAAGAAGAGCGGCTCTTGGTTCTCCTACGACGGCAACAGACTCGCGCAGGGTAAGGAAAACGTCAAAAAGCTCCTCGAGGACAATCCCGAATTCTGTGCCGAGATAGAGGCAAAGGTAAGGGAATTGAACGCAGGCGGCGTTATGAATGAAGAGGAATTCGAGCTCGATAACGACGAGGACGATTTCGACATTCGTACAATGGAAGACGATGAGTGATAAGCTCACCTTCGGCAGAGATATAAACGAATTTCTCCGTTCTCACGGCGCGCCGCGCGCCGAAGCCGGGGATGCAGACAACGGCAATGAATACGGTATTTGCTTGCTTTCGGCAAAGGCATCGGGCGACGAAAGAGTTATTCTCACAATATCTGTCAGTAGCCCGTCAGGCAGCGAGGAGACCGAAATGGTCCTCCTGACCGAGCATTTTCGGGAAATGAATCTGTCGGTCGGAGCACTTGACGCGGATATCATGCCCGAGCTTGAATATTGGTCAGAGGTCGCGCGGGCGTACTTTTCGGCGTGCTCGTCCTTTGCATACACGCCGTCCTCGCTCTCAACTCTCAGAAAAAAGCTGATACAGAAGGGCTTTTCCAAGGACGTAGCGTCCGATGCAACAGCCTCGGTCAAGTCTCGCGGATTTGTCGATGAGGGGCAGATCGCCCTGCGCCGCGCACAGCTTTGTGTCGATAAAAAGTGGGGCAGATCGCGCATTTTGATGAAGCTTCGCGAGGAGGGCTTTGACGACGAAGCGCTTGGCGAAGCAAGAAATTTTCTCGCCACGGTCAATTTTGCAGAGAATTGCGCTGCCTTGATAAGGCGCAAGTTCGGAAATATCCCCGATGACCGACACCAAAGAGAGCTTATGTGCGCCTCCTTATCCCGAATGGGATATTCTGCGGCAGATATCCGCACCGCGCAGGAAATAGTCAAAAAACAGTTTTGAAAGCATAAAACGAGGAAGGGCGTGGACGACCTTTCCTCGTTTTTTATCCTGTTTTTCACTAAAATGATTGCGCAAAAAAGGACTTTTGCCCCCACTCTTATTGACAAATACGATTGGCTGTGATACAATAAAATCAGTAACAAATCAAACCGATAAAGGAGTAACAAGAATGTTCAATAACAGTATTCCGCGTCCTGAATATCCGCGCCCTCAGATGAAGCGCGCCGAGTGGATAAACCTCAACGGCGAATGGGATTATTCAACCGACAAGTCCAAGTCGGGTATGGATAGAAACCTCTTCAACGGTGTAAGCTTCGACGAAAAGATCATAGTCCCTTTCTGCCGCGAAAGTGAGCTTTCGGGCATCGGCGATAAGGATTTTTGCGCGGCGGTCTGGTATAAAAAGCAGATCACCCTGCCTGATGGCTGGCTCGACGAGAGCCGAGACGTCATTCTCAATATCGGCGCCTGCGATTATAATACGGACGTCTGGGTAAACGGTCAGCATATCGGCAATCACCGCGGCGGATACGTTAGCTTCTCGTTTGTAATAACCGAAGCGCTTACAAGCGGAGAGAATACCATCGTTATTCGTGCCGAGGACGATACCCGTGACGAAAGACAGCCTACGGGCAAGCAAAGCTTCAGACACGAGTCCTTCGGTTGCTTCTATACGCGTACCACAGGCATCTGGCAGACCGTCTGGCTCGAATCTGCCCCCAAGATCAGAATTTCTCACGTGAAATATTATCCCTGCCTTGAAAAGCAGACCCTTTTCGCCGAAGTATACTCGGACGGAGTTGCAGGCGGCAGAGTCGTTCATGCAAAGGCAAGCTACAACGGTAAACTTATGGGAGAGGCAAGCGCGCCCGTTAAGAATCACGTTGCAAGGCTTGAGATCAAGCTCGACGAGCTTCATCTTTGGGAGGTCGGAGAGGGAAGACTTTACGATATCGAGCTGACTCTCGGCGACGATAAGGTCACCTCGTATTTCGGCATGCGCGAGGTGGAGTGCAGAGACGGAATCATGTACCTCAACGGCAAGGCGGTATTCCAGCGCCTTATTCTCGATCAGGGCTTCTATCCCGACGGAATCTACACCGCGCCCACGCTTGAGGCTTTGAAGAACGACGTCGATATGTCGATGGCGCTCGGTTTCAACGGCGCAAGACTTCACGAAAAGGTCTTCGAGCCGCTTTTCCTTGAGCATTGTGACAGACGCGGATACATCGTATGGGGCGAGCACGCCAACTGGGGTATGACGCATGTTGGAGATTTTCCGTTTGCCGACTTTATGATGGAGTGGCAGGAGGTATTGGAAAGAGATTTCAACCACCCCGCTATTATTGGATGGTGTCCCCTCAACGAAACTCCGCTTTCCGACCAGTTTGATCGCCGATTCTCCGAAAAGCTTGCCGCACTTACGAGAGCGTACGATAACACCCGTCTGTACATAGACGCGTCGGGCTGGTATCATTATCCGGGCGTAACCGATATAATGGATTGCCACGATTACGAGCAGGATCCCGAGAAATTCAAGGCGAAGTTCGACGTTCTTGAAAAGGGCGAGCAGTATAATATCCACTACATATACAATAACAAGGAACACGATTATTGGTCGACTCCTACCTTCGTCAGCGAATACGGAGGCATCTTCTGGTTTGAAAACGGCGTGCCGGACGGTTGGGGCTACGGTCTACCGCCCGAAACCGAGGAGGAGTTCAAGGCTCGCTTCAAGGGTCTTACCGAGGCCTTGCTCTTCAACTCTAAGATGGGTGGACTTTGCTACACTCAGCTGACCGACGTCGAGCAGGAGCA
>JAFULC010000003.1 GCA_017483305.1 Clostridia bacterium
CGAGGAAGACATCGCTCTCCTTGCTAAGGCACAGAACAAGACAGTTGAAGAGATCAAGACCATCATCTCTTCTCTCCACGAGTTCAAACCCATGATGGGTCACCGTGGATGCCGTCTCGCAGTTACCTACCCTGAGATCGCAGCAATGCAGACCAAGGCAGTTATCCGCGCGGCTATCAACGTTCAGAAGGCACACGCTGATTGGAACATGGTTCCCGAGATCATGATTCCTCTCGTAGGCGACGTTAAGGAGCTCAAGTACGTTAAGAGCGTAGTTGTTGCTACCGCTGACGCAGAGATCGCTGCAGCAGGCGTTTCTCTCAAGTACGAGGTTGGTACTATGATCGAGATCCCCAGAGCTTGTCTCACCGCTGATGAGATCGCACAGAACGCAGACTTCTTCTGCTTCGGTACTAACGACCTCACTCAGATGACCTACGGCTTCTCCCGTGACGACGCAGGCAAGTTCCTTGGCGCTTACTACGATGCTAAGATCTTCGAGAACGATCCCTTCGCTAAGCTTGACCAGACCGGTGTAGGTAAGCTCATGGCTATGGCTATCCAGCTCGGCAGACCCGCTAACAAGAACCTCCACGTAGGTATCTGCGGTGAGCACGGCGGTGACCCCACATCCGTAGAGTTCTGCCACCAGATCGGCCTTGACTACGTATCCTGCTCTCCCTTCAGAGTACCGATCGCACGTCTTGCAGCAGCTCAGGCAGCACTTAAGTAATTAGTTTTTTAAAGAGATATGCGGGGAGGAAACTTTTCGAGAAAAGTTTTCCTCCCCGCGTCGCATTTATGCAAAGCGGTGATGTTTTATGCAACGCATAAAACTCACAGCACTCGTCTACGAGTGCAACACCCCTCTTTCAAAAGCTTCCTTCAAAAAAGGGGGCTTTTTTATTTTTTCTCTAACAAAGGAAAGCAAAAAATATTGACAAGCTCCTGAAAAAGTGATATTATTATATTGATAGACGGATGGCAACAAGCAATTCATTTAACATTATTTGATTCATGAAGGTACAAAACAAGATTAAGTTTTTTATATTTATAGCCATAGCTACGGTATTGCTGGCTATTTTTGCATCGAATTACACCTCCGCCACAGAGATAAAAGATGCCTGTGTAGATACTAATACGGGTAATATAACAATAATTTACTCAAACGGCGTCGGAATGGTTATCCAGACGTACAATAGTGACGGTGAAAAAATATTCGGTCAGACAATTAACAATACCCAAGGTGGCGGAGCTATGTATGCTGAATACGTAGGCTCAAATCTCTACGTTTACCTCTCAAGAAGCGACATTCTATACGCTTTCGACCAAGAAATGAACCAAATATCCAAAGAGAGCGATCCTGACCGAGATTCTGACCTTATGGAATCAATTATTGATAGCGAATGGTCGGGTTGGGAAAAATCAGGAAGAACGCGCCAATACGTCAACGGCAACACCGAGTATTACTACGTCACCTCATCCTTTTGGGAAAGGATCGTAGGAGCAGGAAGCTGCGAGATGTTGATAAAGGATACAAACGGAAACTCAAAACAAATATTTCACAGTAATAAATTAAAGTAATCCACAAGGCAACGCTCCGCGTTGCCTTGTGCTATTTTTCATAAAAAATGTAACCAAACCTAAAAAATGACGACATATAGGATGAAGCCCAAACGTAGCAAAAAGAGATTGATCGAGATCGGTTGCGAAATTGTTGACAAATCTATTAAAATATGCTACTATAGAGCAGGTAGAGGGCTAAATCTATACTTTACTCACAGCGGAGGTAGACAAATGAAATTAAAAACTAACAAAATTGCATTTATCTTTCTTGGTATCGTTGCCGTTATACTGTTGGGATATCTCATCTATACTGCCATCTGCCCTCCCACACATCTTGAGAATAATGTTCTTCAAATTGCAGGATCTTACAGCATCCCTGGCATGCAAGACCCTGACTTGAAGGGATCTTCTCAAATTGAGGTTTTGGAGCGCGATTCATACGGAAGAATTCTTTATTCATATAGTTGTTATAACAGTATTACAGCAAAAGACGTGGTAGCCATCGCGATTTGCCAGAAATCCGATCGTGATTATGTATATTTCTATGAGGATATCTGTTATATCCTCGGCGAGTATGAGGATGGCGACGTAGATGCGCTCAAAGCTACCAATGATTGGGAATCACCATATAACGAAAGCAAAATGTCAAGAAGAAAAATCAAATATACTTTTGATCTACAAATAATTGACGATTGTGATCAAAAATTTTACACAGTACAAAAAGTATTCGTTAAAGCTGTCGGGATAAAAGAGTCAAATATTTACAATTACGGTTTTGTTGATTATGATGCAAATGGATTGGCTGTTTATTTCTTTGCTATCAATAATGAAGACGGAACGAAGAACCAGTATTACGTTATTTCGAATGATTCTTACGAGATATCCTACATCAGAATAAACCAACTCGACGATATAGTTTCTTTTAAGAAAGAAAACGGCTGGAAATACGGTTATTAAGTAAAAAAGCACAAAAGGCAACGCTCCGCGTTGCCTTTGCTATATTTTCACAAAAAATCACACAAAATTCGCGGCAAATTCGTCTGCATTTATCTTCAGTTAACAAATTAGTGATAAAATGGTATTATAAAGTGAAAAATACTCTTTTTGGAGGCACTATGTTTAATATAATGATAGTTGAGGACGATGCCAACCAGCGCAAGCTGATGGCTACCGTGCTCGAGCAATACGGCTACAACGTCACTCAGGCGACCGACGGCGTCGACGCGCTTGACGTTCTCGACAAAAAGCACATCGACCTGATAATTCTCGACATTATGATGCCCCGAATGGACGGCTTTGAGTTCACCGAAGCTCTGCGACAGTCGGGCTGCAATCTACCGATACTTATGGTCACGGCAAAGCAATCCCCCGTTGACAAGCGCAAGGGCTTCATCATCGGTACGGACGATTATATGACCAAGCCCGTCGACGAGGAGGAAATGGTGCTCCGCGTTGGCGCTCTGCTCCGTCGCTCTAAAATAGTCAGCGAAAAGAAGCTGACCGTCGGCTCGACGACGCTTTATTACGATTCGCTTTCGGTCGTTTGCGGCAACGAGCGATACGAGCATCCGCAAAAGGAATTTCTTTTACTCTTCAAGCTCCTTTCCTACCCCGGCAAGATCTTTACGCGCCGTCAGCTTATGGACGAGATCTGGGATATGGAGAGCGAGAGCGACGAGAGAACGGTCGACGTTCACATCAGCCGTCTGCGCGACAAATACCGCAACTGCCCCGATTTTGAGATCGTGACCGTGCGCGGACTCGGCTACAAGGCGGTATATCAAAGATGAGCAAGGAAAAGAAAACCAAGCCGAGAGAAAAAAAGCGCTATCCCCTGCTTTCCCTTACGGGAAAAAGGATCAAGCGTGTTCACACAATAACCTCGCGCTTTGGTCTTATAGTACTTATCCTCTTTGCCGCGGCGGGAGGAATTACCGCACTGATCTACTATCTGCTTCAGCTTTTCCCGTTTTTTGACAGCTTTTTCTCGAACGATATTCTCCTCGTCGGCGCGATGGTGCTTACCTTTATCGCGATCGGCGTAATGATCACGGGCGCAACTCTGCGAATCTGGTTCGGGCGAGTCAGCGGAATTACCGAGGGCTTGCGCGAGATCGCCAAGGGAAATTTCAAGACGAGAGTGGCGGAAAGTGACAAAAAGCAGGTCCTGACCGAGCTCGGCGAGCTCGAGCGCGCCTTCAATCAGATGGCGTCAGACCTTGAGGGCATTGAGTTTTTCCGAAACGATTTCATCAACAACTTCTCGCACGAGTTCAAAACGCCGATCGTTTCGATCCGCGGATTTGCGCGTCAGCTTCAGAGCGACAGTCTTAGCGATGAGGAGCGCCGCGAATACATCGACATCATAGTTTCCGAGTCAAACCGACTCGCGAACATGTCGCAAAACGTGCTTTTGCTCAGCAAACTCGAATATCTGAACATCGTCACCGAAAAGTCGGAATTTCAGCTCGACGAGCAGATACGCACCTCGGTGCTTTTGCTCGAAAAGGATTGGAGTGCAAAGGATATTGAGCTTGACATCGACCTTGACGGGATAAAATACGTCTTTAACGAGGAGATGCTCTCTCACGTCTGGATCAATCTTTTCTCCAACGCGATCAAATTTTCGCGCAAGGGCGGAAGGATCTCGATCACACTCAAAAAGGCAGGCGACAAGGTGCAATTTTGCATCACCGACAACGGAGTCGGCATGAGCGAGGAGGTCAAATCGCGAATATTTGAGAAATTCTATCAGGGCGACACTGCCCACACCGTTCAAGGAAACGGCATCGGACTGAATATAGTTCAGAGGATCGTAACGCTTGCAGGCGGCGAGATATTAGTCGAAAGCGAGCTCGGCAAGGGCTCAAGCTTCACCGTTACCCTGCCCCAGACTCTATAAAATGGGCGAATTTTGTAATATTTAGTTTATTTCTCTATTATTTGTTTATATTTTGTCGGTTTAAGGGCAGGCTTTTTCGGTCTGCCCTTTCGTTTTCGGCAATCAAAGATAATTTTGTAAACCGATTGACAATTATATAATTTAATGTTATAATATAATGAATAGCTACGCCGAACGGTCGCGCGCGGTCATGCCGAAAGGTCTCCGCGTGAGGAAAGTCCGGGCTTCACAGGGCAGGATAACTGATAACGTCAGCCACGGGTAACCGTCGGGAAAGTGCAACAGAAATAGACTGCCGAGGCTGTCGTGGAGGGCACAGAACAATAAGCGCGGGGCAAGGCTTGACAAAGTCCTTGTGCTGACGGCTCGTTTGTTTTTCAAACGGGCTGAGGTAGGAATTTTCGCAAAAGCTCGAATTCCAATTTTCAATGCGCATATTTAGCCGCGTTTTTCCCCTCTGCCGTACACTCGTACGGCTACGAGTGAAAAACCGCGTCTTCTGTATCCCCCACGGCATCCTCGGTGATGGTGGAAAGGTGAGGTAAGAGCTCACCCACTCCTATGGTAACATAGGTTTGCTGTAAACCCTATCCGAAGCAACACCCGGGAGGAAGTCGCCCAATCTCCGCAAGGATACTCCCCGGTGGCACGGCGCGAGAGCGTCGGAGCTTTTCGGCGACGAAAAGCAAAGATTGATGACCGTTTAAGACAGAACCCGGCTTACAGACGTAGCTATTCACTTAAAAATCATACCAAAAAGGCAAAGTATATGAAAATTGGATTCGTTTCCCTCGGCTGTCCGAAAAATCAGCTCGACACCGAGGTCATGCTGCACCACCTTGCCTCCGCGGGTCACGAGATCACACCTGAGGAGACCGAGGCGGACATAGTCATTATAAACACCTGCGCGTTCATTGAATCCGCCAAGAAAGAGGCGATCGACAACATTCTCGACATCGCGTACCTCAAAAAGCATCACTCGCTCGGCGGTATCGTCGTGACAGGTTGCATGGCGGAGAGATACGGTCAGGAGATCCTCGACGAGTTTCCCGAGGTCGACGCCGTGCTCGGAGTCGGCAGTATTCACAATATCGTCGAGGCGGTCGACAGTGTTGCCGCAAATATGGGCAAAAAGCGCAAAAAGAACGCGCCCGACTGCCGATACTACTCCCACGAGGACAAAAACAAGGTCGCTCTCGGCGGCGACAGAATTCTGACCACGCCCGATTACGCGGCGTATCTGAAGATCAGCGAGGGCTGTGACAACCGCTGCACCTACTGTGCGATCCCCGACATTCGCGGAAAATTCCGCTCACGTCCCATGGAGGAGCTGATCGACGAGGCGCGTGAGCTCGACGAGCTCGGTGTCAAGGAGCTGACTATCATCGCGCAGGACACCACGCGCTACGGTATCGATCTTTACGGCAAATACTGTCTCGACGAGCTGCTTCGCAAGATCACCGAGGCGACGAGCATTCCGTGGATCCGCGTGCTCTATTGCTATCCCGACAAGATCACCGACGGTCTTATCGAGGAGATGAAGAACAATCCGAGAATTCTCAACTACATAGATCTGCCGCTTCAGCACATAAGCGACAAGGTGCTCAAGAGAATGAACCGCCACGGAAACGGCACGCTCATTCGCGAGGTTCTGACAAAAATAAAGAAGGAGATCCCCGATGTCACGATCCGCACGACCTTTATAGTCGGCTTCCCGGGCGAGACCGAGGAGGATTTCGTTGAGCTTGCAGAGTTTATCAAGTCCGAGCGCTTCGATCGCGCAGGTGTGTTCACCTACTCGCGTGAGGAGGGCACGCCCGCCTACGATTTCAAGGATCAGATCGATGAGCAGGTCAAGCAGGACCGTATGGACATTCTCATGCGCTCCCAGTTCCTCATCAACGAGGAGAAAAACGCCGAAAAGATCGGCAAGATCATCGACGTTATCTGCGAGGACTACGATCCCGTCAGCGAGTTCTATTTCGGCAGAAGTGCCGCCGACGCGCCCGAGATCGACGGCAAGGTCTTCTTTAAGTCCGATAGACAGATCGCTCCCGGTGACTTCGTTCGCGTCAAAGTCCGTCGAGTCGAGGAGTATGACCTCTGCGGTTTCGCTTTGCAGGAGTAAAAGGAATAGAAGTTAGCGAGTGAAACGAGTGCCTCCGGCGGCAAGCTTTCTTGAAAGAAAGCTTGGCAAAGAACTTCCCACATATTTGGGGTGCTTTTAAGGTGTTGTAGGATTTTTTCTTCGGCGAGCCTTGAAAAAATCCCTGCCTATCGTTTTTTCATTGCTACAGTTTAGAACCCAGCCGATACAGTATAACTTAATCAAAGTTTCTCCAAGTTAAAGTAAGATAAGATGTCTTGGGTTCAATACGGTAGGGCGTTTATTATCTCAGTAGGCTGACTTTTTCGGCTTGCCGAAAAATCAGCGTCACCTCCCCCTAGTTAGAACCCAAAATATCGGAAGTTTTTGAGGGTTTTAGGGAACTTTTTTCCAAAAAGTTCCCTAAGAAATCCCCACATCCACTAACTTCCCAACAATAAAAGAAAGGCAACCAAGAAAATGAACATGAATATTCAGAACAAGATGACATTAATGAGACTGATAATGGTCCCGATCTTCATGGTAGTAATGCTACTGCCTGTATTCACCGACTTTTCGCCATTGGCAGACACGATATTAACGCTTGCGGGCGCGGTATTATTCATCGCGGCATCGCTGACCGACATGCTTGACGGCAAGATCGCGAGAAAATACAATCTTGTGACCGACTTTGGCAAATTTCTCGATCCGCTTGCGGACAAATTTATGGTCATAGGCGCGATGCTTTGCATACTGTTCACGAACGCAGGCAACCTCAAAATGTTCACGCTTTACTTTTTCGCGCTTGTGGTAGTCGTATTCCGTGAGCTTGCGGTCACGTCGATAAGACTTGTCGCATCGAGCTCGGGCGGCGTAGTTATCGCGGCAAATATGCTTGGCAAGCTCAAGACGGTAACACAGATCGTTGCGATCTGCGCGGCAATAATCGAGCCCGTGATCTACTCGGCACTTGGGGTCAACGTCAACGTTCTCGGCTTCGCACCGCTCACACTTATCACAACGGTTGCGATGATCTACCTGACAATCCATTCGGGCATCAACTACATAGTCGGCGCGTGGAAATACCTCGATCCGCAGAAATAATTTATTTTGAACGAAAAAATCGCTTATGAGAACCATAAGCGATTTTTTTATTTAAAGCGACAGCTTTTCGATGAACCCGTATGTATAATCGTTAAGTGCCTTGAAATCCATCGAGTTTTTGTATATGTCCTCAAGCAGAAAATGGTAGACCTTCGCCTCGGCGAGCGCGTGGAGCGCACCGTCAAGGCAATCACCGTAAAGCCTTGTGGCGTAACGCAATTCGCCTCTTATCGCGCGCAGTCTTTCGAGCTCGACGAAGCGCTTGGAGTTGACCGACCGCCCTTCATCGTCCGCCGCTCTGTCCTTGCCCGCAAGCAAAAACGCCAGCTTGTGCTCCTCAAGAAAAATTCCGTTTACAAGCCGCGAGTCGACGGGATCGAACGCTATGCGCACGGTCTCTCTGGCCGATGAAAGCGCCTCGAAAACCGCACCGAGAAAGAGCCTTCCGACACCGTAAAAGTCCTCGATCCAGATCACTCTCTTTGCATTTTTCTCAAAGCTGTCGAGGCTGAAAAATCCCGTCATCGCGACCGCATCGAGCAGCGACGGAATGACAGTAGGCTCGCCCCGCGGCAGATCGAGCGAGCGCACAAGCCGACACGCCGCCGCTTTTAGCTTCTCGCGGTCGACAAACTGTCGCAAAAGTGAGTCACTGACCGCTCTCAGATTGCCGCACGACCTTAAATAATCGTAAGCGCGCTTATATGCCGCGCTTTTTTTGTTTGAAAGCGCAAAGATCTCGTTTTTCTGCATTCTCAAGATCCTTTGATCCCAAAACTGCCCGAGATTGACTATCTCCTCGCGCGCACCGGGGTGGGTCGGCTCCCAGATATGCGGCGCGGTGCCGTCGATTACCCCGACCGTCTCCTCGCCGAGTATTAAAATTCCGTCGATCGATCTCGGGTCGGATGAGCAGAAATAATATTCGACCTCAAGTCCATTTTTTCTTGCGCTCTCGGCAATTTTTCGCATAAAGCCCGACTTTCCCGTGCCCGGTCCGCCCTTGATAACGTAAAGTCGGTCTGCTCGCCCGTAGACCTCGGGATAGTAGCTTTTAAACCCCTCCGACGAATTCGAGGCGGCAAAATATTCGTGTTGCATAGAAACCTCCAGTCTGCCGCATCGGCGGCAAGATCCTCGATATATTCTATGCAAATGAGTGCTTGTTTGTTTGCAAAATTATTGCGTTTTTTTTTTGAAAAAATCGGCAAGGAAACGAATTTTGAAGGTTCAAATGATACAAAAAAGCCTCCCCTGTGTAAGGGGAGGTGGCATTTTTGCAAGAAAATGGCGGAGGGATTGTAAGCAGAAAAACAATCCCCCAGTCGCTCCGCGACAGCCCCCTTTACACAAAGGGACCTTAACGTAGCGCAATTGATCCGTCACGCCTTGGTGATGATCGTAATATTCACAGGCTCGATTCCCGTGTAATCGTAGACCACGCTGTTGATCTGCGCGAGCTGGGTTGAGGAAAGCTGACCCTCGTGTTGAACCACCACGCTGACCGTCTCATTGCTGATGACCGCAACACACTGCTCATAGCCCTGCGACGCGATCGCAACCTCGATATAGGCTTCCTGCTGGATCGACTCCGCGATCAGCGCGACCTCTGCCGCCGCCTCTGCCTTGACCTCGTCGGATGCGCTCTCGTTGTCGATGATCGCGTAAAGCACCTCAAGTGCCTCGTCGCGCGATCTCTGACGGCTCACCTGCATTGTTGAGAAGTAGCTGTCGGTAGAGGTGTCGGTGACGTCGGTCTCCTCCTCGCCCGAGGTGGGATTCTTGCTGTTGTCAAGGTCGCCCGCCATACCGTTGCTGCCCGTGTACTCAAATCCGCCGTCGTCCGAGAAAAAGATCCAATTCGCCCACACTGCCGCGCCGATCAGAAGCACCGCACACGCGATGATAAGGTTTCTTTTGCCTGATTTCGTAAAGAAATTCTTTACTGACTTGATTTTGTCTTTGATTGCCATTATTTCAGTCCTCCCGAAAAATTTGTTACGCTACATTATATTTTCAAATGCTCCTCTATATGCTTACTTTGATCGTTTGGTGCAAAGTTTTTTAATTGACGACGACGCTGACCCTCGTTAGAGGCAGACCGTAGGCGGCGGCAAGGAGTGCCGCAAGCTCGTTTTTTACTCCCACGTTGCCACCCGTGTCGCAGACCACGCCGATACCGACCAATCGCGGCAAGCTCTCACCAAGATAGAGCGCGTGCGCATTCGAGCCGCTTCCGATCACCACGTATTCGGTCTTTTCACTGTTGCCCGACTGAATATTGACGGCGTAAACGCTCTCGCCAACACCGTCGAAATAGACCACCGCGCTGGCGCTTTTGACTCCGCGCACGCTCAAACAGATCTCCTCGATCTCGCGCTTTATATCCTCCTTGTGCTCAAGAAAATCGGCGTAAGAGCTCCCCGTGTCGTTCTCCTGATCCGCTCCCTTGTCGCCGTCGGGCAGGACGAAGCCGCCGATGAAAAGCAGCGCGACGCCGATGACAAAGCCGAGAATTATGATCTTAAAGCTTCCCTTTTTCTTCATGTGATTTACCACGCCTGCCGCTTCGATTCCCGTATTGTCCGCCATAATTTACCTCCGTTATCCGATCGCCGTGACTATCTCGCAATCAAGCAGTCCGCCGAAATATCGCTCTATTTCGCCCGTGTCCTGCCAGATCGCCGAGCCGTATAAAGTAATGAAAATTCTTTTTAGCGCAAGGCTTCCCGTGTCATCTCGGGTCGCTATGACCTCGACCCTGCACTCCGATCTCTCGACCCCGTATCTCTCCTCAAGCATCGCCGTGATGCCCTCCTTTAAGCTCGAAAGCTCCGCCGCCGCGTAGCTCTCCCCAAATATGCTCTCGTATTCCTCAAGCTCGCCCTCGTTCACCTCGGGCACAAGGTCGCCAAGGTCAAGCTCGCTAAGTCCCCTGATCAGCTCGCCAAGCGGTGAGATGCAGGTCAGTATTACCGCGCACCCGATCGCAAGGCGGACGTGCTTGCCAAGTCCGCCACCCTCGCCCTCGGGCGCAAGCAGCGTTATTATCGACCCGATCACGCCGATGCAGATTATTGAAATAATGTATGATTTCATTTTTTGCTCCTTGTTGGGAACGAGGTTAGTTGATGTGTCGATTTCTCTTCTTTTCTTGAAAGAAAAGAAGCAAAAGAACTTCCCACATATTTGGGGTGCTTTTAGGGTGACGGTGGCTTTTTTCATCGACAAGTCTCGAAAAAAGCCCTCACTGTCGATTATTTGTTGCAAAGGTTTAGAACCCAGCCGATATTGTGCAACTTATTTTAGAGTTTCTTTAAGTTAAAGTTAGACTGTGTGTCTTGGGTTCTACACGGCAGGGCGTATTTCATCTCAGTAGGCTGACTTTTTCGGCTTGCCGAAAAATCAGCGTCACCTCCCCCTAGTTAGAACCCAAAATATCGGAAGTTTTCGCGGGGTTTGGGGCGCCTTTTTCGAAAAGGCACCCCAAAAAATCCTCGCACTCGCTAACTACCGCCGGAGGCACTCGTCTCACTCGCTAACCACCGTCTCGAACCTCCACACTCTACCCCACCGCCGAGCAGGTTGAAGCAAAGATCGCAAAAGCGACGATAAAAACGACCGACGAAAGCGCGGCAACGCCCTCAAGAAAGCCGTAGAGATTATTGATCTCGGACAGGAGCTTATGCTCACCCGAGCAACCGAGTATAGCGGCGAGCGAGGCGGCAAGAGCAAAGGCGGCGCGCAGGAGAGCCAACTCGACGACAACAGGAATAAGAAGCAGGAGAATGACGGCAACACCAACGACCCCGACCGCGCCGCGCATAAGCTCGACCGAGGACGCGAGCGTACCGAGCGTAGATGAGACCGCACCGCCCGACACGGGAATAAAGCTGCTTGCGGCGAATTTCATTCCCTTCATCGCGGCACTGTCAGCCTTGACCGAAATGATCGATTGCGCGGCAAGTGACGTAGTAAGAATCATCATTACGAATGCAAGCGCGGTGGTGTACCACTTCTTGACCGTCGCGGCGATCGATTGCGCGGCAAAGCCGCCTGCACCGTCAAATACCGAGAGCAGCGACATAGAAAGGCAGACCGAAAACACGGGAATGACGGTCTTGGTAAAAATAAGCTGACAGACCGACAAGATCGCGTTTAGCGTGACCGTCCCCGAAGCTGCCTGCGTCAGATTACCGCCCGAGGCGTAAAGCAGAGCGCCAAGCGGCAAAAACGAGGCGACAGCGGCGAAAAGCGAGTCGAAATAATCGCGCATGCGCGAGAGCGACGAGAGAGCCGAGGCGGCTATCGCGCAGTATGAGAAAAGCCTTGTGGCAAAAGAGACTGCGGCAGATAACCCGCCGAGATTTGAGGCAAAAAGATGGCAGACCGCCGAGAGAATGACAATTCCGCAAAGAAGCGAGAGCGTGGGCAGGATCCCCGAGAGCGAAGCACCGAAGGAGTCGAGAAGAACGCCGAGCAGATAGCCCACCCCACTAAGAGAGCGCGCCGCGTGGGCGACCTCGGAGGAGTCGGACGAAAAAGCCGAGTCGGGCAGCTTGTCAACCACCCCGTCGGGCAAGGAATTGAGAAAATCGTCGTATTCGTCGGGCAAGGTCTCGTCTGCCGATAGGTCGTCCGAGCGGATCTTTGAGGTCAAGGTGGGGGATGATTTTGAGAAATTGCATATTTTTGGCGGATTGGTGGTGAATAATAGCGAATTTGTGGCGCTTTGTGGGGCATTGGTGGTGATTATATTGTCTTTTCCTTCGTTTTTTTGACCACAAGTGGTGGAAGCCTGCACGCTCAGTGAAAATATCGCAAGTAAAATTGCAAAAAATTGGCAGATCAAGATAATTTTCACTCTTTTTGTCATAAGATTCCCCATTTTCAGCGTTTTCGGTCACAAAATCCCCACCGTGACCTCCACAATCTCCTTTATCATTGGCAAAGTCAATGCAATTATCTCCACCTTGCCCCCAAGCTCGAGGTATCCTCCAAGCGTCGATTCCCCACAGTCGCGGCAAATCGTGGCGCAAATATGCGTCACCATAGCCACCGCCAAGATGCGCAACATTCCCTCCACAGTCTCCCACGGCAACGAAGCCTCGCCAAGAGAGCGCATATACTCGACGATCGGCGCGATCCCGCTCACACAAGCCGCCGCGACGAGCGCACCTGCCGCCACCTTGAGAAGCGTTGCAAAATCACTTCCCCACTTGCGAAAAAGCGTGATCATCATAGCCGCGATGAGAGCAACTCCGAAGACCTTGAAAAGATATTCGCTCATTAAAATCCGAATACCGAGATCACAAGCTCAAAAAGCTTTTCGATCTCGCCAACAAGCATTATGAGCACCACGATTATGCCCGCGATGACGACAAGTGTCGATTGCTCGTCCCGTCCCGATTTCTGAAGTATCTGCGCCGCCGCGGACACCAAAATTCCCACTCCCGCTACCTTTAAGATCAATCCTATGTCCATTTGTTCTCCTTTAACCATCGTTGAATTTTACCGCAAAGGCAAAATTCGGGCGCGATCATCCTCGCGCAATCACCAAAGCAAGATAAGCAAGCAGAGCGACGAGCAGATGCAGACCGCGCTCCCTGCGCGCATTTCGGGCAAGAGCCGCTCGGAAATTCGAGCGCGGCGCTCGCCAAGCAGACCGATATAATAGTCACAACGCTTGGACTGCTCCTCGCGAAAGACCGACCCGAACTCCTGCGAAAACGCGGACACAAGGCGCAGGCTTTCGCGGTCAAGATAGATCCGACTCTCGCCAACCAGCTCCTCGATCGAGCTCGCACCCGTCGGGCAGTTGAGATCGCGCAAGATCTCGGGTGAGAGCGACGCGATTATCTCTCCGATCGGTCTGGCGTAACAGTCGACCTGCCCCTTTATATAAAAAATGAGGGCAATAAAGCCGTCGAGCGTGTCGAGTCTGCGGCGGCAATAGCGACAGAGTGATACCGACGCGCAAACGCCCGAAAGTGCAAGCAAAACACTCCCAATAATTTTAACAAGCATACCGTTCTCCTATATTTCAAGCTCGTCGCGCAGGTGCACGTCGTAGTGAAAATCCATACCTGCCGCTCTTGAGATCCCTACGTACGCGCCGAAGACCCGCGCCTCGTGGAGCAGCATTATTCCCGTTCGGCGCAAAAGCTCGTCGACCGAGCTCGCGTGGGTCGATGCGATCAGCGGAACGCCGCAATTGTGCGAGCTGACGAGTGCCATCGCCTCGGTGTAGTCGCCGATCTCGTCGCAAACGATGACCTGTGCCGATAGCGTTCGTGTCGCGATCTCTATCCCAAGCGCGCGCGGGTATCCCGAAAGCACGTCAAGGCAAAGCTCCCTGCCGCCGTTCGAAAAGCTCAGCTCTCCGCGTGTGTCTACCACCGCCGTGCGAATCGGCGAATAGCCTCCCTCGCCCGAGGCGAGCTGCGAGATCACACCGCGCAAAAGCGTAGTCTTGCCCACGCCCGGCGGCGAGTAGATCAAAACCCCTCTGCCGTAGTCAAATTCGTGCAAAAGCCGTCTTATCGGCGCGCCGACAGCCCTCGCTCTGTGCGGTATTCTGATTACAAGCGACGTGACCTCGCGCACTCCGATAAGTCGGTCACCCTCGCAGCTCGCCTTGCCGCAAACTCCCACTCGCACGCCGCCCGGCAGCGATATGTAGCCTTGATTGATCGTGTCGCTGTACGCGTAAAGCGAGCCCGAGCACATTCCCGTTAAGGTCGCGTCAACCGTCGCCCCGTCAAGCACCGTTTCGAGCATACAGTTGCCGCTCGGTAGCGTCAGGGATGCCCTGCGGTCGCGCCGCAGTCTTATCTCCTCGATCCGCTCTCCGTTCCATCTGCTGCGGATCTCGTCGACAAGGCGGTACGGAAGCGCTGATAACAAAAAACTCGGCAGCTCGTCACTGAGGCTCCTCTGCCGCTTGACCTCGATTATCTGCATTCCCATCCACCGCCTTTCTATCCTATTATATTGTCCAAGCGTAAAAAAAAGACCGCTATTTGCGGTCTTTTTGGGAGTTAGTTGATGTGTCGATTTTCCACCTTTTTTGAAAAAAAGGTGGAGCCAAAAAACTTCCCACATATTTGGGTTCTAACACTGGTGAGGTGACGCTGATTTTTCGGCAAGCCGAAAAAGGCAGCCTACTGAGATGAAATACGCCCTGCCGTGTTGAACCCAAGACGGCTTATCTAACTTTAACTTAAAGAAACTCTAAAATAAGTTGCACAATATCGGCTGGGTTCCAAACCCTTGCAATACAAAAAAGTCAGTGAGGGATTTTTTTAGCTCCGCAGGAGCGAAAAATCCACCGACACCTTAAAAGGACCCAAAATATCGGAAGTTTTCGCGGGGTTTGGGGCGCCTTTTTCCAAAAGGCACCCCAAGTTCTCGTCATATCTGTTACTTCCTATAATCACCCATAAATCGGCTCGAAATCGTCGGCAGGATGCTTGCACCAGGGGCAAGTGAAATCGTCGGGGAGGTCGGGGCTTTCGTGCACGTAGCCACAGATCTTGCAGCGCCAACCGACGATCTTTTTCTCCTCGGCGGTGGGCTTGTCGTCGGATTTAGGAGCCTTAGGCTTGATATTTTCGAAGTAGTAAGCGTAGGTAGCGGAGGGGGTGGTTGAAAGCACCTTAGCCTCGGTCACCTCGGCAACAAAGAGGGTGTGAGTACCGAAGTCGGCACTGAAAACGACCTTTGCGCTGATAAAAGCGTTTGTGCCCTCGGTGAGATATTTAAGACCGTTATCCGAGGTTGCAACGGTATCAAGACCGTCGAGCTTGTCGACGTCACGACCGCTTGCAAATCCAAAGCGCTTGAAAATATCAAATTTCGCGTCCTCGGACAAGATTGAGAGATTGAAAACACCCGTCTTTTTGAGGGTCTCGCAGGAATAATTCGACTGATTGACACAGATGCTGATGCGCTTAGGGTCGTCGGTCATCTGCACTCCCGTGTTGATAATGCAGGCGTTGTCGCGATTACCGTCGTGCGTGAAAAGTGCGAAAAGACCGTATGAAAACTTGTGCATTGCGCTTTTTTCAATTTGACTCATATTAATCTCCATTCCGCCGCGCGTGGCGGCACAAATAAAATTTTTTGTTGACTTTTTTCGCCGCCGAGCGCGGCAAGTCTCTCGGATCAGGGCAGCTCGATCTCAAAAAGATCCTTTTCGGGAAGCTTCTTCTCGGTCGCATCCACGGTCCTTCTGACCGCCGCCTGCGCCTTGTCCACGGGCAGACAGGTGCCCGCACCCGCTATACATCCGCCGGGACAGCCCATTCCCTCGATAAGACATCCGTTTTTCTTGCCCGCTTTGGCTAACATAAGCATCTTTCGGCACTCGTCCAGACCGTCCGCGTGCTCTATCTTAACCTCAACTCCGGGGTAATATTCGTGTATGCAATCGGTTATCGCCTTGGTGACACCGCCTGCCGCCGCGTATCCGCGACCTGCCGCGGTCGCCTCGGGCGCGTATTCCTCGCCTGCGTAGATCTCAAAATCAACGCCCCTTGCCGCGAACATTCCGGCAAGCTCCTCGAAGGTAATGACGAAATCGACGTCGCTTCGCACCGATTCTCTTCCCGCCTCAAGCTTTTTAGCCGCGCAGGGACCTATGAAAACGACTCGCGCGTCGGGGTCCTTTTGCTTGATGCTTCTCGCCGTCGCGACCATAGGAGTCAATGCGGTCGAGATCTCGTCGATCATTATAGGAAACTGCTTTTTTGCAAGCATCGCCCAAGCGGGACAGCAGGAGGTCAGCATAAAGGGCAGCTTGCCTGTGGCAACCTCCTCAACGTAGTGATGCGCCTCGGTAGCCGCGCCAACGTCCGCGCCGACCGCGACCTCGTGCATATCGGCAAAGCCGAGCTGAAGGAGCGCCGCCTTGATCTGTCCAAGCCCGACGTTCTCGCCGAACTGACCGACGATCGCAGGGGCAACCGCCGCCACGACCTTGTCTCCGCGCCTGATCGACTGAATAAGCTGGAATATCTGCGATTTATCCGCGATCGCGCCGAAGGGACAGGCAACCATGCACTGTCCGCAGCCGACGCACATATCGTTATCTATTCTTGCCCTGCCCTGAGAGTCTGACTTGATAGCCTTGATGCCGCACGCTACCGCGCAGGGACGCCTTTTGTGTGCGATCGCATCGTAGGGGCACGCCGATTTGCACTTTCCGCACTTGATGCACTTGCTCTGATCGATCACAGACCTGCCGTTCACGATCGAGATCGCACCCTTGGGACAAACGCTCACGCAGGGGTGCGCCACGCATCCGCGACACTGATCGCTGACGGCGTAGACGTTATCCTCACAAGCCTCGCAAGCCGAGGGGATGACCTGCATCAATGGGGGCTCGTAGTATTTGTCGGCAATATTGCTCTTGCTCAATCCGCTCGTGGGGTGTACGGGCTTGTTCTCGGGACGCAGCGACATACCCATCGCGAGTCTGACTCGCTCGGACGCGATAGCCCTTTCTCTGTAAATGCTCTCTCTGTATCTCGGCTTCTCGTCGGGCGTGATTATATAGGGTATCGCCTCGATGTCGCCTCTTATATTTTCGTCCTCGGACTCGTATGCAACTCTCGCTACCTCGCGAAAGACCGCGTGTCTGAGTCCGCGGAGCGCGGTGTTAATTCCTCTCATCAGTTTTCTCCTTGGGTTTTTCGTATATTTTGTCAAGCTCCTCGGACTTGAGTCGGAGGAACGCGGCTATCATATAAACGGTTGTCAGCACGGCGATAATCACCGTGACGGTTATAGTTATCGGCTCCCACACCGTTCCCTCTCCGCAATCGGGCACGAGTGCGCCGCAGAAATTGAAGAGCGCGTGCAGAACAACACAAAGCCAGATATTTGACGTTTTCATAAGCACGACCGAGCACATAGCGCCGATCAGGAAGCTGTAGCCGATCTGCATCAGTACCGCGATCGGTCCCGAGCCGAAGAAAAGGTTTACGGCGTGTATGAGTCCGAAAACGGCGGAGCTGAGCACGATCGCCCAAAATCTGCCCGACACGGTCGCCCTTCTCTTTTCGAGAAAGCCGAGCAGGACGACTCCGCGAAAGCAGGTCTCCTCAAAAAGTCCGACGAACAGGCACTCTGCGGCAAGCAGAGCGATGCGCGAGGGCGACGAGGTGACCGCCGCAAGACCCGTGACAAGCGGATAGATCGGCAGATTATTGATCACCACCAAAAACGCGGGCAGAGAGAAAAGCAACGCCCTCCCAAAGCCGCTCGCCGACGGCTTTACCACGCGGTAGCCGAGGTATATAAGTATTGTAACAAAGACCGCACTGCCTATCGCTCGCGTGACGGTGAGGTCAACCATATTTTTCAACGTGTCGTCGGGAATTTCACCGAATATACCCTCCGCGCCCAAGATCTGATAGATCAGAAGCAGAAGAATACAAAAAGCGGTGATCCCGATGCTCACGGTGCGTTTATCTATCTTTTTTTTCAAATTTTTCACCAAATTCAAGTTGTTTTGACGGTTATTCCGCGTTTTCGGTCGTTTCGGGTGCATCAAAGCGGCGTGTCACCGCTTTTTCGAGGAAATAGACACCCACGCCGCCAATAATCATCAATATTGAGATAAGCTGCGACGGTGTGACCGCATCGAGCCCCACCGACCCACGATAATCCGCGCGCATAAATTCCGCAAAAAATCTCCAAGCGCCGTATATCGACATATAAAGCGGCAGGTGGTAGCCCCTGCCCTCCTTCGCTCTGATAAAGAGAAATCCAAAGAGAGCAAAGAGAAAGAGCGCCTCAAAAAGCTGGACGGGAACGTATTTCGCATACCCCAGGTCGCCGTACATTTTGATGCCGTACCACGCATCAGTCAGCGCGCCGTGGCAGCAGCCTGCCGTAAGGCATCCGAGTCTGCCAAAGCCGTGAGCCACTATGACTCCCGGGATCGCGGAGGACGCGATGTCGAAAAAGTGTCTGATATGGTATTTTTTGTCGTCGGTCTTGCCGAAAATGAGCATTCCGACGGGAAAATAGACGGCCAAGAACGCCGCAACGCCGCCGATAAGACCGCCGTAGAAGGTCGCGCCCGAGGTCTCGGTGATCTCAAAGCGACCGACGCTCTTTATGTTGTAAAGCGCCTGAAAAACGATCGCCGACAAAATTCCCATCGCGATCGCAAAGCCGCCGCACAGAAGCGAAAAGCTTTGAAGCTTTCCCCTCAAGCCTCTTTTGTCCGCAAGATAGCTGAAGGTCCAAAAGCAGACGACTATGCCGACGCAGATAAGAATATCGTAAAGCGTCAGACCGAGAAATATCTCATTTGGGTACATATAATGCCCTTTCTTGTGAAGACTCCGCTCCTCCGCGCGTTTCGGGGGGAGCGGAGCTCACTGTGTTATTATAAATTACTGACCGTCACCGTTCATCAGATCCTCAAAGTCTTCCTTCGACATAAGGATCTTTCTGGGCTTGTTGCCGTCCGCGGGACCAACCACGCCCATCTCCTCGAGGGTGTCGATGATCTTCGCGGCTCTGCCGTAACCGATGCTGAGTCTTCTCTGAAGCAGAGAGGTCGAGATCTTGCCCGCGTCGATCGCGAGTATAGCCGCGTCGTAGAGCTTGGACTCCTCGTCGCCGCCCGAGCCGCCGCTAAACTCTCCGCCCGAGCCGCTCTTTTCCTGATTGCTGTTATACTTCGCCGCCTCGATGTCGAGCTGACTTTCAAACTCGTTATCGTAAATAACGGGGGCGTTGTTCTTCTTGACCCACTCGACAACGGTCTCTACCTCGCCGTCGCTGACGAACGTACCCTGAACTCTCTGGGGCTTCTGCGCGCCGACGGGAGCGTAGAGCATATCGCCTCGACCGCAGAGCTTCTCTGCTCCGACGGTGTCGAGGATGGTTCTCGAGTCAACACCCGACATAACCGTGAAGGCTATACGCGAGGGGATGTTTGCCTTGATAAGACCCGTGATAACGTCGACAGAGGGACGCTGAGTACCGATGATAAGGTGGATGCCTGCGGCTCTCGCCTTCTGCGCGATACGGACAACCGCCGTTTCGACCTCGTCTCTCGCGGTCATCATAAGGTCTGCAAACTCGTCTATGATAATGACCATTCTGGGCATATAGGGCTTGTCGGGGTCGTTCTTCGTGATCTCGTTATAGCCCGTGATGTTGCGGACTCCGACCTCCTTTATAAGCTCGAAGCGCTTTTCCATCTCGTTGACCGCGAGGTTGAGCGCGCCCGCCGCCTTCTTGGGATTGCTGATGACACGGCAGCAAAGGTGGGGCAGATCCTTGTAGACCTGGAATTCGACCTGCTTGGGATCTATAAGCAGGAGCTTGACCTCACTGGGCTTTGCGTGGTAAAGTATGCTCATAATTATAGAGTTTATGCAGACAGACTTACCCGAGCCCGTAGTACCCGCAACGAGCAGGTGAGGCATCTTTTCAATATCAAATATAACCGGGTTACCCGAAACGTCCGCACCGAGACAAGCCGCGAGAGCGCTCTTGTGGCCTGTGAAATCGGGGGTCTCGATGAGGTTGCGGAGCTTGACCGCCGAGGGCTTATCGTTAGGCACCTCAACGCCGACCGCCGCCTTACCGGGAATGGGGGCTTCTATTCTTATGCCCGACTTTGCAAGCGCCATTCCGATATCGTCGACAAGGTTTGCGATCTGACGGACGCGCACGCCCGCCTCAGGCTTGATCTCGTAACGGGTGATCGTAGGACCGCAGGAGCAGGTGATCTCCTTGATCGGTATGCGGAAATCGGTGAGCACGTCACGCAGTCTTGCCGCATTCTCCTCAACCTCCGCAGGATCGGAGGAGTATCGGGACGAGCCCCTCTCGAGCAGGTCTACACTCGGGAACTTGTATTCGGGGATCGGAGGAGGAGTGGGCTTCTCGCCGACAAATCTCTCCTCGTTCTTTTCGTTCTGCTTGCGGAATTCGTCCGCAGATTTCGCCTTCTTATCCTTGACCTCGGGGGTGAATACCTCACCCGTTTCGGTGTCGACCGCGAGCTCCTCGCCGTCAAAGCGCTCGGAAACAAGCTCGTCGACTCTCTCGAAGCCGTATTTGTTCTTCTTGCCGTTCGAGCCGTAGAAGACCGTTGTCTTCTGCTCGCTCTCGCCGTCCCCGTCGTCCTCGTCGACCGCAGGGGTATCGTCCTCGGGCTCGCCCTCGTCGGTCTCGTCCTTGATGCCGTCGATCTTTCCCTTTTCGTCGTCGGTGAACATCTCGGTCTTGAGTGCGGGGGTATCGTCCTCCTCGTCCGTCACCTCGGGCTCGTCGTCCTCGGGAGCATCGGGAGTGTTTATCTTGAGCACGGCGTTTTTATTCTTTCTTGCAATATCGTCCTCGTCGTCCTCATCGGTAACGTTATCCGTATCCTTGTTCTTTTCTTCCTCTTTTGCGCGGCGAGCCTTCTCTCTTTCCTCCTCGCGCTTGCGCTTGTTCGCCTCGCGCTCTGCCTCGCGGTCGAGTCTGTCCTGCTCGCGCTGGGCTTCCTTATCAAGCTTCGCCTGCTCTTTTCTGTATGCGCGGTCCTTCTCTCTCTGCGCGCGTCTTTCGTCCGCTCCCTCGCCTATCTTCGCCGCGATCGCCTTGACCGCATCGACGGGAGTAGTGCCCGCAAGGAAGAATACCATCGGTATGAGAATGATGACCAGCAATATGATCGCGCCCCAGATGTTCGCAAGAGTCACGAACGCGTAGCTGACCAGACCTCCAAGCACACCGCCGCCGCGAAGCACAGAGCCGCTCTCGTAAAGTCCGACAACGTCGTAGGAGAACGCCTGCTTGCCCTCGCCCATGTGGATGAAGATATGTATCAGCGCCGATATGACGATCGCAGAGACCGTCGACGTGATCGCGTTGAGCGCAACGAGCGACTGCTTGTTATACTTTTTCCAGAATATTACGAAAATCGCGAGCAGTACGGGAATGGCAAACGCCGAATATCCGAAAACACCGAGAAGCGCGCTGCCGACGTAGTATCCGAACGGGCCGAGAATATGGTCGTCGAGATCGCTGCTGCCGCCGAGCACGTAGATCAGATCGGTCACAAGGCAAAGCATAACCAAAAGAGCCACTGCAACGAGGATATACGGTATCAGGCGATAGCCAAACGATTTTTCCTTGTTCGCGGTCTCCTTTTTGCCGCCTTTAGCGTCGGAGTAATATTTTTTCTTTTTAGAATCTGCCATTTGAGTCCTTTGCCGTCCTTTTCTGTACTTATCCTTGAATTGATCGCGATTTTCTGCACAAAATAGGTGTGTGAAACAAAACGCGGTCGCAAATTACATCAATTATAGTAATTATATCATAAAATGCTCAATTTGTAAAGAGACCGACACGATTATTTTAAATAATTTTATATTATTTCAATGAGAGGAGGAGTGAGAGTGAATAAAACCAGACTTCGCGCGGCGGCGCTTGCCGCCGTGGCAACGCTTGCGGGATTTTGTAACTCCCTGCTCGGCGCGGGCGGCGGTATCCTGCTCTCGCTGACGATGGGCAGACTGCTCGCCGAAAATAAGCCGCTCGACCGCCGCGATATCCTTAGCACGTCGCAGGCGGCGATGATACCCGGGTGCGCGCTATCCTGCCTGATATACGCGCAAAGCGGCTCGCTCGATACGACGGGCTTTTCGCTCTTTGCAATCCCTGCGGTGATCGGCGGCGCGGTGGGTGCGATCCTGCTTTCGAGGATAAACAGCAGGTGGATCACGAGGATCTTCTCGGCGCTCGTGATCTGGTCGGGTATGCGGATGATGGTCGGGTAAATCAAGGGCGTTTTTTTGGGGGAAATATGAGTGAATTTTGGTTAGGCGCGGTCAACGCGGCGGTCGCGCTCGTGATCGCAGTGCTTTCGGGGCTCGGAGTGGGCAGCGGCGGCTTGCTTGTCATCTGGTTGACGCTGATCGGGGTCAACGCCATACAGGCGCGTGGGATGAATCTTTTGTTTTTCGTCTTTTCGGCATCGGCGGCGTTGATCTTTCATATAAAAAATAAGAGGAGGGTGAAGCCCCTGCTCGTGCTCTATCTTTCTGTCTTTGCACTTGTCGGGACGCTGATCGGCGCGGCGGTTGGAAGCCGACTCGACAGCGCACTTTTGCGGCGTGTTTTCGGAGGTCTCCTCGCCCTCTCGGGAGCGTATACCCTGCTTGGAAGATGGAGGAGGGCGGATTCGGGATCGTAGTTGCGGATATGGAATCTGCCCCTATGACCTCTCCGACCTCTCCGACCTCTCCGTCAGCTCCGCTGACACCTCTCCTGCGAGGAGAGGCTTACGCCACAGGCGAGTAGTGAAGCTATCTTCCTAAACTTTATTCCCCTTGCGAAGCACAAGCGTGTGCGAGCAATAAAAGTAGCGAGCGCTTTAGAGAGGCGCAAGAGACCCATCAGGAAGTTCAACCACGCGGCTACCGAATCGGAAACACAGTGTGCCGAA
>JAFULC010000025.1 GCA_017483305.1 Clostridia bacterium
CAAAATGTGAAATAATGTTCTGTCGAACATTGTGAAATATCTCGCTCTGCTCGATGTGAAATGAAATAAATCCCCTCACGCCCGCAGGCATTTCACTCGCTGAAAGCGAATTTCACGCACGAAGTGCATTTCACAAATCCCGTAAGGGATTTATTTCGTTGCGTAGTGTCCTTAAGGACACTACGCATAAGGTTCTCGGTTTTTTTATCAATTCGCCTCAGGAAGAATAGCGTCGATATCTATTTTTTCCTCAGGCGCGGCAAGACGGGGAGCCTTTATAACAAGCCTCGGCTCTGCCTTGTCAACTACGCATTCGCGAGTGATGATAACCTCCGCAACGTCGTCGCGAGAGGGGATTTCAAACATGATCTTGGTCATAACGCCCTCAATGATTGAGCGAAGTCCGCGCGCGCCGATCTTTCTCTCGGTTGCAAGCTCGGCAATGCTGAGCAGCGCGTCGTTTTCAAAGGAAAGCTTGACTCCGTCGATCTCAAAAAGCTTCTGATACTGCTTTATGATCGCGTTCTTCGGCTCGGTAAGGATGCGGATGAGCGCATCGTTGTCAAGCTCGGAGAGCGAGACTATGACGGGCAGACGTCCGACAAGCTCGGGAATAATACCGAATTTGACGATGTCGTGCGCCGTAACGTCACCGAAAATGCCCTTATTTGCACCCTCGACCTTCTTTTCAGCCTCACCCGAGAAGCCGATAAGTCTCTTGCCCTTGCGAGCTTCGATGACCTTGTCAAGTCCGTCAAAAGCGCCGCCGCAAATGAAGAGAATGTTCTCGGTGTTGATGCGGATGAACTCCTGATTGGGATGCTTACGTCCGCCCTGCGGAGGTACGTTAGCGACCGTGCCCTCAAGGATCTTCAGAAGTGCCTGCTGAACGCCCTCACCAGAAACGTCGCGGGTGATAGAGCGGTTTTCGCTCTTTCGCGAGATCTTGTCGACCTCGTCGATATAAATAATACCGTGCTCCGCGCGCTCAACGTCAAAATCCGCCGCCTGAATAAGACGAAGCAGAATATTCTCAACGTCCTCACCGACGTAGCCCGCCTCGGTAAGAGTGGTCGCGTCCGCGATAGCAAAGGGAACCTTGAGAGTTTTTGCCAGAGTCTGCGCGAGATAGGTCTTTCCAACACCCGTAGGTCCGATCAGAAGCACGTTGCTCTTCTGAATATCAACGCCGTCGTTCTGCTCGTCGGTCTTTTTGTGCCGTCTGCCTCGCGAGGCGGTTTCCTTGGAGAGAATTCTCTTGTAGTGATTGTAGACCGCAACCGAAAGCGCGACCTTCGCCTCATCCTGACCGATAACGTGCTCGTCAAGTGATGCCTTGATATCCATAGGCTTTGGCAGAGTGGAGAGGGAAAGCTCCTCGCCCTCGCTTGCGATCTCGGTGTTTTCAAATATCAGATCGGAGCAAGCCTCAACGCAGAAATCGCAGATATAAACGCCCGAAGGGGAGGGGATAAGAAAGTTGACCTGATTTTCGTTACGGCCGCAAAATGAGCAGTAACGAATATTGTTCTGCGGGGTTTTGGTGTTTGATGACATTTTAAATTAACCTTTCAGGGATTATTCGTGCTTGGTGATGATTCTGTCGATAAGACCGTACTCAAGAGCCTGCTCGGCGGTCATGAAGTTGTCTCTGTCGGTGTCCTTTTCGATCTGCTCGATAGGCTTGCCCGTGTTCTCGGACAGGATCTTGTTGAGCATATCTCTGGTGCGGAGAATGAGCTCGGCGCGGATCTTTATATCACTTGCCTGACCCTGCGCGCCGCCAAGAGGCTGGTGGATCATTATCTCACTGTGGGGAAGAGCGATTCTCTTGCCCTTCGTGCCTGCGGAAAGCAGGAACGCGCCCATGCTTGCCGCCATACCGATGCAGATGGTGGACACGTCGCACTTGATGTACTGCATAGTGTCGTAGATCGCCATGCCTGCGGTGACAGATCCGCCGGGGCTGTTGATGTAGAAGGAAATATCCTTGGTAGGATCCTGCGCCTCAAGGAAGAGCATCTGCGCGACCACGAGAGAAGCGGTTGCGTCGTTTACCTCGTCAGAGAGGAAGATAATGCGGTCGTTGAGCAGACGCGAGAATATGTCGTAGGAGCGCTCACCGCGTCCGGTCTGTTCTACTACCATAGGTACGAGTGCGTTTCTCATAATGGAATTGTCCATGTTATTTCTCCGTTCCGCCGCCAATGATGCGGCTGTATTTTTGGGGATAAGTCTGCGCCGTGTACTTAAAACACGGCAGAGCAGTTGCCTGCGTATGTATTGTCCACGGCGCTTTCCGTTATTACTTTTCAGTAATTATTCTTCTGTCTTAGCTTCTTCAGCTGCTACGGGTGCAGCTTCCTCAGCTACGGGCTCTGCAACCTTCTTCTTGCGGGGCTTGGAAGCCTTCTTGGGAGCCTTAACGTTGTCCTTGACTACCTGCATAGCCTTTCTTACGCTGACGTCAGCCTTTACCATAGCCTCATCGACCATGGACTTAACCTGCTCCTTGTCGATGTTGTAGGTGGTAGCGATGAGCTCGTATTCAGCCGCGAGCTCCTCCTCGGTGACCTCAATAGCCTCTGCCTTTGCAACGGTCTCAAGAGCAAGACGAGCCTTGACCTGCTTTTCAGCCTGGGGTCTCATCTGCTCGCGGAGCTTAGCAAGATCAAGACCGGTATACTGGAAGTAGGTCTTGAGATCAAGTCCGCTCTGGCGGAGACGGTTGTCGTAGTCGCGAACGAAGTTCTCGGTCTCAGCTTCGAACATAGCCTCGGGAATATCAGCCTCAAGCTTCTCAATAAGAGCGTCGATGATCTTCTCCTCGAACTCAGCGTTTGCAGCGTTCTCGTGTCTCTTCTCGATTTTTGCCTTAAGATCAGCCTTGTATTCATCAATAGTGTCGAATTCGGAAACGTCCTTTGCGAAATCGTCGTCAAGCTCGGGAAGCTCGATCTTGGTGATAGCGTTTACCTTACACTTGAAGCAAGCCTCCTTGCCTGCAAGCTCCTCTGCGTGATAGTCTGCGGGGAAGGGTACGTTAACGTCGAACTCGTCGCCGATCTTGTGACCTGCAACCTGCTCCTCAAATCCGGGGATGAAGGATCCGGAGCCAAGCTTAAGCGAGTAGTTCTCGCCCTTGCCGCCCTCGAATGCAACGCCGTCGATGAAGCCCTCGAAATCGATCTTTGCAACGTCGCCCATAGCTGCGGGGGTTTCGTCCTCAACCTCGATCTCACGGGACTGTCTTTCACGGACGGTCTTGAGCTCGTTTTCGATCTCCTCGTCCTTAACGGGCTCGACAACCTTTGCGATGTCAAGACCCTTGTAGCCCTCGAGCTTGCACTCGGGCTTTACGGGAACGATGGCAGAGAGAACGAGACCGTTCTCATCGATAGAAACGATGTCGATCTCGGGCTGACCAACGGGATCGATGCCTGCTTCCTTAACGGCAGCAGTGTAGTTTTCGGGAATAAGGTCGTTGATAGCGTCCTCATAGAATACGCCCGAGCCGTACATCTTCTCGATGATAGCGCGGGGAGCCTTGCCGGCTCTGAATCCGGGCACGTTGATCTTCTTTACCTGTCTGCGATAGACCTTGTCAACAGCCGCGTCAAATACTGCTTTTTCGACGGAGAACTCGATTTTGATCGTGCTCTTCTCGCCCTGTTCTTGTTTCAACAATTTCATTGTTTAAAACCTCCGAAGATTTTATCTAAATATTTTTTTACATAAAATTACTCCCTGAATTTTGCCAAAATTATGCAAAAAGGGATTTTTACGCACACAAATATATTTTATCTTTTTTTTGCCGATTTGTCAAGACTTTTTTGCATTTTTAGACCCAAATTTATCAAAAAATCAACCGCTTTTCATAAATAACCGACTTTTTATATTTTTAACGGGTAAAAATTCAGAAAATCAGACGACGTAAGCGTAAATCTTATTCCGTCGTGCTCGAAGCGACCGGGAGCGTTGTAGGTGCCGTGTATATGCCCGAAATAGCACTCGCGCACACCCCTTTCCTTGAGCGCGGCGACCAATTCCTCCATTACACAGTCGCACCAGACGGGAGGAAAGTGTAAAAATACCGAGATCGGCAGCTCCTCACCCGACGAAGCAAGGTGCTCCTCGCGAAGCTTTACCGCAGCGTCGAGACTTAAGTTGAGTCTTGTCAGCTCGCGGTTGACTATCTTGGCGTGGTCGACCTCGCCGACCGTCACCTGATGTGCCTCATCGGGAAACCATCCCCTCGTGCCGCAAATTATCCTATCCTCAACAATATATGCGTTATTGTAGAGAATAGACAGCGTTGAAAAGCCTTTTTCTTCAAAAAAAGCATTCATCTTTGCCGCAGTCGACCACCAGAAATCGTGGTTACCCTTGCCGATAAGCTTTTTGCCGTTGAGCGAGTCGAGAAAGCGCAGGTCAGACTCCGCCTCGGGAAGCCTTGTCGCCCAGGAAATGTCGCCCGGGACTATCACCGTGTCGTCGGCACCGACCACGGCATTCCAATTTTTTTCAATTTTGGGAATATAGCCTTGCCACCGCGAGCCGAAGACCTCCATAGACTTGTTGGTCAGCGAGTCGGTTGACAAATGCAGGTCGGATAAAACGAAAATAGCCATCTGTTACCTCAAAAAAGCTTGTATAATTTGCTCCGACGGCGTAAATAATAATACCGTCGGTATTAAAATACCGAGACTCGACCCTCGACCGCGTTTGCGGACGAAGGGAGCTTGTATAAAAAATCTGAAAGGATCAAATCATGATGAACGAATCCTCCAAGTGCGAAAAGCACATCAAGGGCATTAACTGCTCTGTAAAGAATTGCGTATATCACGACGGCGAGTGCTATTGCACCGCAGACAACATTCACGTAGGTCCCAATCACGCCGAGAAGAGCGCAGACACAGTTTGCGCCACCTTCAAGCCCGAGTGCGCGAGCGGCGGTTGCAGAATTCAGTGAATTAACGGATAAATCCGTGGGGGCGAGCTTGCTCGCCCTTTTTTACTTATTTAACAACGTATTTTTTGACCGCATCAAGCATATCGCAGGCATCGATCACCTCGGTAAATCTTACCTCGCGCTCCGCAAGACCGCGCAAAGGATAGGTGATCTCGGTTTTCGAGTAATCCGAGAGCATATCGAGCGCATCCATATCGTCCTCGGGCTTTTCCATGCCGAGAGACTTGCAAACGTCTGCCGCAAATTTGTAAGGACTTGCCGTCGAAGCGACCACCATAGGAGTGTTGTCGTTGCTTTCTGCAATATATTTTTCAGCCGCACAGAGCGCGACCGCCGTGTGAGTGTCGGGAAGATAACCGTGTTCACCGTAGTATTTCTTTATAGTAGCCGCAGTTTCGGATTCGTCCGTAAAGTAGCCGCAGAAGCTCTCGTCGATCTTCGCCTTTACGTCGCCGCTGACCTCGTAAACGCCCGTAGCCGCAAGGGAATCCATATAAGCCGCGGTCTGCTCTTTGCCTGCTGTAAAGCAGAGAAGACGCTCGAGATTGGAGGATATAAGAATATCCATCGAGGGCGACATAGTGCAATGGAAATC
>JAFULC010000026.1 GCA_017483305.1 Clostridia bacterium
ACTTCAGTGGAAGGATGTCAACTTCGCTACAGGAGAGCTCCACATCAGACGGCAAGTGGTCAAGAAGGGCGCACAGACCCAGATCACAAAGCCCAAGACAAAATCCTCGATACGAACGTTCATTCTGCCACCCGATATGCTGAATATCCTTGCGGAGCATAAGAAAAATGCCACCTGCGAGTGGGTGTTCCCATCGCCCGTCAAGAAAGGAGAGCCGAGAAACCCCGACTCGATATACGGCAAATTCCAAAAGATACTGAAGCGAGCGCAGTGCAAGAAGGTGCGCTTCCACGATCTGCGCCACACCTTCGCTACCATGGCGCTTGAAAATGGCATGGATATCAAGACTCTCTCCGCTATGATAGGCCACATCAGCGCGGAAACCACGCTCAATATCTACAGCCATATCACCGACACGATGCAACAGCAAGCAGCCGTGAGAATTGACCGAGAGATCGGCGGTACAAACGCAGAAATGCCCGAATTCACGCAAAGCGTGGCGCCTCCCAAGGCAAGTGAACCCGCCCCCACGAAAGCCACGCCTGAGAAGGAATTTGAGCCCTACAAGGGCAAGATACGCAAGAGTGGCACGGGATGCGTGACGATGATAAACGACCACCTCTACGAAGGACGGTTCACGCCGAGAGTCAACGGTAAACGCATATCCAAGAATATCTATGCCAAGACACGAGAGGAATGCGAAGAAAAGCTCGCAGAGCTGATCAAAACCATGAAAGCGGAAATCGCAGCCGAAAAGAAAAAAGCAAAACAGGTATAACAAAAAGGGGCGACCACGAATGGTCGCCCCTCAAAAATTGCGTTGCAGTAGGCAAAGATAATAGATTGGGTCAGAGAAGTTCACCTAAACATTTGATTAAATACGGTAATCTAATATGGTTGTTGTCAGCTGGATATCGTATAACTCGAATACCAAGTCTGTACAAATCAGAATCGCAAAGACTGTCATACATTACCGAAGCAGTATCCACACCCGATGAAGGTAAAAATGCAAAATGTTTTTTGATTTCTGTGTTTGAACACATACTGATTAATCGTCGAATGTTTGAATCATTAAGAGATAATCCAACAAAAATGCATGAGCAAGTTGTAAATGTAGAAGTTTGAATATTGTTTGACCACAAATTTTGTTGGTATATTTGATTTTGATAGTCTTCCTCAGTTAAAACAATCTTAGTGCGAACGCCCCCTTTCATTGGTATGTATCCATGGGGGTAGTAAATTACTTTTTTATCGTTAGTTTTAGAATAGTCATAGCAGTTGGAAAAAATAATATTTTTACTTTTTAGTGAATGATAAAAAGTATCATCGTAATTATAGTTTATAATCTTTTTTATTTCCAATTTTTCGATTAAATGTATAAGCTGTTCATAAAGTAGGGATTCTTCGAGTTCAAAAGGAGAATCCTCGTAGGATGAATATAGTGATTTTCTAACCAAATAATCCCAGTCATTTGGTCTTATTTGGTTTTTTATCATTTGAGCAATTACCGTTAAATCACCTAACATTATTTTTTTCATAAAATCATCTTGTAGCTGATTAACGAGTTGCAACCCATTGATAAATTGCTGATTCCTTTGTGCTGCGATGTCTTCTGGTAACTTGCTTCCGTTAACCCAATGCTCGGCATGCTCTGTAGCTTTGTAAATTGCTTCAAACATTTCTGGATGTTGTTTTTCGAGCAAATAAAGATCATATCCCATGGTTAATGCTACAGAAGTGTTTGCAGGGGGCTTTTGTGGAGATGCTTCTTTGCTGTTAATCTTTAATGCCCATTGATCAAAGTAACAATAACAAATTCTGCTTAATAATTTATTCCATGTTGGCAACCCTACAGATGCTGAAGCTCCGGCACCGAGAACCAAACAAAGTGGAGCTTGTTTAGCACAGCTTACTAATTTACAAAAGTTACTTCGACTTTGCTTTGATAAAAATTCAATTCCCTTGTTATCAAACATAAAAACATCCTTTTCTTGTCATTTTGAATATAGATGTAATGCCAATAAGTAAAAAGCCGCAAGGTAATCCTACTTTGCGGCTTTCGTGCGGACGAATCCGCGATTTTGGTCGGAGTGACACGACTCGAACGTGCGATCCCCGCATCCCAAATGCGGTGCGATACCAGCTTCGCTACACCCCGATTTTGTATTAAATTTTTCCGTAAGTGGTCAAATCTGTGGTCAAAACATTTTGTCGGTGTTTTTTTGAAAAGGCAAACAGCCGAAAAAGTCAGTGTTTACAAGGGTTTTCGAGCGTTTGAAAAATCAAGAAGCGAAAGCCGCCTGCATGCTCCCAAAGCTAGCGCGCTACCAATTGCGCCACACCTCGATAAAATATTAAATTGTATAATTGCGGCAATTGTCCGCTGCGCTTCCCGTTGTGACTAAGCCTCTGCCATCGTTGCACAGCAACTCGTCAATCGGCAAGTCACTGCCACTCGCCATTTCTCGCTTTATCCGCCACTGGCGGCGCTCGGAACGCCTCCCCAATTGCGCCACACCTCGATGTGTGATAAATATTCGATTTTCAGGTCAAATTCCGTAGGCGGTCAAATCACTCGCTAATATATTATATCAAACCCGAGCGGTTTTGTCAACCGAAATAACAAATTATTTAAATAAAAACGGAACGGAAACTTTAAAATTTCCGTTCCTTATAGAAATTGTCAAGCCAGGGCAAGAGGATGGACGCGGCATCTGCGCCAACGCGCCAAAATTGCGCTGTGCTTGACGTTTTTAATGTGCTTGAACATTTTGCTTACCGTCCGTGTCTGACTTATATAAAGAGATCTTATCGGTTACAAAGCGGCTATAAATCACCGCTCTGCACATATTGTGCTCAGCTTTCGAGCCTATTATCCTCGTTTTTCGACCTGTAAATTTTTCAAAAAAGAGAAAATTATGTTAAAACGGGTGGGGGAGCGGCATGTTTTCCCAAATCTTAGAAATTAGGGAAAATATTGTGCCTTGCACCACAGTTTCACTTGTGTTACAATTAGTTGTGCCAAAATGAAGATAAAGGAGAATTATTATGACGATGAAAAAAAGAATTATGGCGATTTGTTTGGCGTTGGGCTTGATTTGGGGATCCTTGCCCATTATCGGCGTCGGCGCAACCTCTGACCCGGCGAGCGAGGAAACGGCTATTGTAAGCGCTTCGCGCGCTATTCCGTCGGGTGCGTACGGACTCAATCTTAACGTAAACGGGCGGAGCGTTCTCGGCGGCAGAGTTTTCAATCTTGGCGGTATAACCTACGTTCCGATGTTTGCCTTTGCGGATTGGCTCGGCAAGTTTACATATTCATATAACTCTACAACAGCGACCGCAAGGATCTCGGGCGAAAATCTTGAGATAAGCGCGCACGCGGGTGACCTCTACATTGTTGCTAACGACCGTTATTTTTACACAGGAAGGGAAGTTATAAGATACAACGGCGAAATATATGTCCCGATCCTTCCCTTGACCAAGGCGTTAAATTCAAGGGTTGAGTGGCGAGATTCGATTGGCGGCTTTTACGTAAGCTCGGGAGACACGAGAAGGCTCAAGAGTGGCTCTCAGGTCTATAATGCCGACCAGGTCTATTGGTTGGCGCGGATCATTTCTGCCGAGGCAAAGGGAGAGCCTATGCAGGGTAAATTGGCAGTCGGAAACGTGATCTTGAACCGAGTTCGCTCGTCTGCATACCCCAACACTATCTACGGCGTTATTTTCGATAGAAGATACGGCATACAGTTCTCGCCCGTGGCAAACGGCACTATATATCAGACACCCACGGTCGACAGTATAATCGCCGCGAAGATGTGCCTTGAGGGATATTCGCTCTCAAGCGAGGTTTTGTATTTCGTAAATCCTCGAAAAGCACCGAATTCGTGGATATCAAAAACACGGTCCTATGCATTTACGGTAGGAAATCACGCGTTCTATAAATAAATAAAAAAGCGGAGGTTGCGTTGCAACCTCCGCTTTTTGGGGTTATTCAAGCTCGCCCTGGCAGGAAAGTGTGCGCAAGACCGTTCCAACGGCATACATAGCCCTCCCTGTCTTCTTGGCAAGCCGCCTCATGCGCGCCTTTTTTGTGTTCATAAGTGCGCCGGCAGTGCCGACGCCCGCAGCAAGCAGCGCAAATATGGCGATCGTGATTTTAAGTCCCTTCATAAGATCCCTCCCTAAATTCGTTTATAGGGATTATGAACCGGAAAAATGAGTTTTATTCTCAGATTTTAGAATTTTTAATAAGGTTGTCGTAGGCTTCTATCGCACCGCGGATGATGTCGACCGCCTCGGAATAATCGAAGAGCGTTTTGACCGCAGTCTGCTTGCTTTCAAGCTGCTTGTAAACCGAGAAAAAGTGCATTATTTCATCGAAGATATGGGGAGGAAGCTCGTCTATGGACTTGATTCCGCGATAGGTCGGATCGGAGAAGGGTACGGCGATTATTTTATCGTCGAGCTTTCCGCCGTCGATCATTCGCATCGCACCGATAGGATAGACCTGAACGAGAGTCATAGGAACGATCTGCTCGGAGCAGAGCACGAGAACGTCGAGCGGGTCTCCGTCGTCGGCGTATGTGCGAGGAATAAAGCCGTAATTCGCGGGATAGTGTGTTGCGGTATAGAGAACACGGTCGAGGCGAAGCATACCTGTGGCCTTGTCAAGCTCGTATTTGCAGCTGCTGTCCTTGGAGATCTCGATTACCGCAGAGAAATCCGTAGGTGTTATCATTTTGGGGTCGATGTCGTGCCAGATATTCATGTATGCCTCCTGTGTTTTGATTATTTAACGTAGTCGAATTCGAAATCGTAGATCGAAACCGTGTCGCCGTCGTGACAGCCCTTGGCTTCAAGTGCCTCGAAAACTCCGCTCTTCTGAAGAACGCGCTGGAAGAAGTTGAGGGATTCATAGTTATCGAAGTTGATCTGACCCATAAGATTGTAGAGCCATTCTCCCTCGACGACGTATCTGCCGTCGGTGAAGGTGATCACGGTCTGCTTTCCGCCGCTCTGATACTGTTCGACCTCGTCGTATTCGCTCTCGTAAACCGTCATGGGAGGAAGATCGCGTAGCTTGTTTGCGACCATAGCGATCATCTCGTCAAGATTTTCGCCGGTATACGCTGAAATGTACATCATTTCCCAGCCGCCCTCGGCAACAAATTTTTCAAAAGCGTCAACGTCAACAACGTCGCGGTCGAGCGAGTCGACCTTGTTTGCAATAATGATCTGCGGACGCTTTGCAAGCTCGGGGCTGTAGCGCTCAAGCTCGCGGTTTATCGCGATTATGTCGTCAATGGGATCTCTGCCCTCAAATGCCGAAATATCGACCACGTGAAGCAGAAGCCTGCAACGGTCAACGTGACGAAGAAACGCGTGACCGAGTCCCGCGCCGTCAGCCGCGCCCTCGATAAGTCCGGGAATATCGGCGGCAACGAATCCGCTCTCACCGCCCGTAGAGACTACGCCGAGATTGGGAGAAAGGGTGGTGAAGTGGTAGTCTGCGATCTTGGGCTTTGCCGAGGAGATGACCGAAAGTATCGAGGATTTACCCACGCTGGGCATACCTATAAGTCCGACGTCGGCGAGCATCTTGAGCTCGAGCAGAACCTCGCGCTCCTCGCCCTTTGTGCCGTTTTTCGCAAATCTGGGGGTCTGACGGGTAGGAGTTGCAAAGTGCTTGTTTCCCCAGCCGCCGCGTCCACCCTTGCAGCACAGAAAATCCGCGCCGTCGTCCTCGGACATATCGTGAATTATCTTGTTGGTCTCGGGGTCCTTGATAAGAGTTCCGGGAGGAACGAGAATGTATACGTTTTCTCCGTTGGCTCCGTGAAATTTGGAGCCCGAGCCGTCACCGCCGTTAGCGGCGACGAATTTTCTCTTGTATCTGAACGCAAGCAGGGTGTTTGAGCCGGGATCGACACGGAAGATTATATTTCCTCCGTTTCCGCCGTCACCGCCGTCGGGACCGCCCGCAGAGACGTACTTTTCTCTGTGAAAGGCGATAGCGCCGTTGCCTCCGTTTCCTGCTTTAACGAAGATCTTGATGTTATCTATAAACATTTGATCACTCCTTTCGGTAAATGTCGGTTCAGCCGAATTTTTCGATGTTGGCGACCGTATAATTCAGCATTTTTTCTTCAATGGATTGCTTTTGGTTGATGATATAGGTGTAAAAATCCTCCGCCTCGCCGTCGGTATATTCGCTGATAAAGGCTCTGACGCTCGTGGAAAGCTCGTAATCGGAGCTCTGCGAAAGATATTTTGTAAAAACATCGGCACATTCGAGGCCGTAGGATAAAAAGGTCTCTGCCTGAGTCTTGCTGCCCTCGGCTATCTGACAAAGCAGCTCGTAGCAGAACAAGGGCTTGAAATGCTCGGGAATATAACGGTTTTCTGCAAAAAGATCGCCAATATAAAGCCTTCCGCGATGCTTGAAGGTCGACATGAATTCTTCAAGTCGCTTGCGGATCTCGGCAACGGTGAGCTCACCGAGCTCTATGTTGCCCTTTTTCTTTTTGTCGTAAAGGAAAAAGTTTGTTTTGTGCTTCTCGGCTCTTATTCCGAGAGCGGCGATGACTATGATGAAAAGTCCAACACAGCCGATAAGACCCGCGAAGCCAAAAGCCACAGCTTGGAGGATCGGGGAGTCTATTTTCGTATACGCGAAGCAAAATAAGATTATTGCCGCGGCAACGAGCACTGCGCCGATGCGAATTATTTTCTCGCCGACCTCCTCGATGCTTGGCATGTTTTGATTGTTTTGATCGTTGTTCAATTTATACCTCGTTATTTATCGTTGTCTCCGCCGCGCTCACGAATGATCAGCTTTATCGGTGTTCCCGAGAAGCCGAAGGTCTCGCGAAGACAGTTCTCAATGTAGCGTTGATAAGAGAAATGGAACAGCTCGGCATTGTTGCAGAAGATAACGAACGTGGGAGGAGCTACGCTGATCTGGGTCATGTAGTAGATCTTCAGTCTCTTGCCCTTGTCCGTGGGGGGCTGGACTCTCATGGTCGCCTCGCCGAGCACGTCATTGAGCATACCCGTTGAGATGCGGAGAGTTGCCTGACCGTGAACGTAGTTGATGCGCTCGAAGATATTGTCGATTCTCTGACCGGTCTTTGCCGATACGAAAAGGATAGGAGCGTAAGGCATATAGGAGAGATGCTCTCTGATCCTCTGGGTGAATTCGTTGACCGTAGAGTTGTCCTTTTCGATCGAATCCCACTTGTTGACGATTATTATGGACGCCTTGCCCGAGTCATGCGCGATTCCTGCGATCTTCTCGTCCTGCTCGGTGATTCCAACCGATGCATCGATCATAATAAGACAAACGTCGGCGCGCTCGACCGCCATGTGTGCGCGGAGAACGCTGTATTTTTCGATATTATCGTTGATCTTCGACTGACGGCGAATGCCTGCCGTATCGATAAGCGTGTATTTACCGAATTCGTTTTCAAGCGGAGAATCGACCGCGTCTCTGGTAGTTCCCGCAATGTCCGAAACGATAAGACGGGTCTGACCGAGCATGCGGTTGATTATCGACGACTTGCCCGCGTTAGGCTTGCCGATGACCGCGACCTTGATAGAGTCGTCCTCCTCCTCGGAGTAATCCCACTCGCCGAGCGCATTTACACACGCGTCGAGCAGATCACCCGTGCCCGAGCCGTGAACCGACGAGACCGCGATCGGCTCGCAGTCAAATCCAAGCTCGTAGAATTCGTAAAATTCGTAGGGAAGAGATCCGACGCTATCGCACTTGTTGATGCAGGGGACGATCGGCTTTCCGCTCTTTTTGAGCATTATCGCGATGTCGCGGTCGTTTGCGGTAAGACCCGTGCGAACGTCGCACATAAACACGATAACGTCGGCATCCTCGATAGCGACCTGCGCCTGAAACTTCATCTGCGAGAGAATGATATCGTCGCTCTTGGGCTCGATTCCTCCCGTATCTATAACTATAAACTGTCTGCCCGTCCACTCGGTCTCGCCGTAGATACGGTCACGGGTGACACCGGGCACGTCCTCAACGATAGAGCGGCGCTCGCCGATCAGCTTGTTGAAAAGCGTGCTCTTACCCACGTTGGGTCTTCCTACTATTGCAATTATGGGTTTTGACATTTTATCACTCCTTTTTTCGCAGGACTCTGTCCTGCACCTGCCAAAACCTTTTTCCAAAAAAGGTTTTGGATTCCAAAAACTCCCCGAAAAGGGAGCATATTAATTTTTGTATTTAAATTACGTATTGGGACAATTTGGTTTCAAAACAACCTGCTTTTTGGTGTGCTTTGAAAATTCTTAAGTGGGAATGGGGACAATGCCCATCACCGTTATAGCTGATGCTCTATTCCAAGCACGTCGCAAATAAATCCATCACCGCTGTTGCGCGACGGCGCGACCGCGACGTTCAACCTCCGAGAAAGCTCATCGGGCGTCATATCGTCAAGGAAGATATCCTCTCCTGCGCGCAGAGCGTTTCCGGGGAAGAGCAAAAGCTCGCCAAGCTCCCTGCCATCAAGCTGCTCGGCAATATCCTTGCCCGTAAGCAGACCCGAGACGGTTATCGTCTCGCCGAAGAAGTGGTTGATTATCTTGTATACGTCCACCTGCAAGCCTTCGATGCGAGCCTCAAGCTCGATCGCCATCTGCTTGATGGTATCGTATGCGGCAGCTCCCGTTGCTATTGATACGCGCCGCGGCGCTTTGTAGCTTGCAAGATATTCATCGAGATAGTCGAGCTCGCCGCGAAATTCTGTGACAAGCGAGGTTATCATTCCAACGCCGTTTTCTATCTGTGGGTATCCCTCGTAATAGTCCTCCTCAGGCAGAGGAAGCTCTGCCTTGAGATAGAATTCATCTGAGCAGAAGAACATCCTGCTTCCGATCTTTGCTTCAAGCTCGCGAGCGAATCTGTCGACCTGCTCTATGACCTGTGCAGATTCCTCCTTCGAGAAGCACTCGAGCGGATAGAGCTTTTCGCGGTATCTTGTAAGGCCCGCAGGGACTATCGAAACGCTCTGCATGGCAGGGAAGAGGGCGGAAAGATCGCGCATAGAGCGCTCAAGCTCCTCTCCGTCGTTGATCCCCTTGCAAAGCACGATCTGACCGCAAAGCGAAATGCCTGCGTCGGCAAGCTTTTTCATATACGAAAGCACCTCACCCGCACGCTTGTTGTGCATCATTTTGACGCGTAGCTCGGGATTGGTTGTGTGCACGGAGACGTTGACCGGAGAAATATGCATCTCAATGATGCGGTCAATGTCCTTGTCGTGAAGATTGGTGAGAGTGATATAGTTGCCGTGCAGGAAGGAAAGGCGCGAATCGTCGTCCTTAAAATAAAGAGTCTTTCTCATGCCCTTCGGCAGCTGATCGATGAAGCAGAAGATACACTTGTTTTCGCAAGAGTGCTTCTTGTCCATCAGTGGCGTTTCGAACTCAAGACCTATGTCGTCATATTGCTTTTTGACGATCGTGACCTCAAATTCGTTGCCTTCTCGGGAAAGCCTCAGACAAATCGTCCTGTCCGCAAGGAAAAAGCGGTAGTCAAGCACGTCGGAAATCTCTCTGCCGTTGATAGATATTAAAATGTCTCCGCCGCGAATGCCGTGATTTTCTGCGCGACTGTTTTTGTCGACCGATACTATTTTTACCACCGTGTGACACCTCTTTTCATTCTCACATCATAATCCAGCTTATAGTGTAACATAAATTTCGGTTTTTTGCAAGGGGTTTTTCACTATAAAATTAATATTTATATAAAACGAACGATAATTTTATAAAAATATCTTGCCAAACCGAGCATTTTGTGATACAATAAAATGATTATGTATGCGCTGTGACAAAAGACGGCGAAAAAAGGCTCATATATCTAATATTTCCGAGCCGAAGTGAGAGCTTTTAATCAGGTTTTTAATTTTTCAATAAATATACATCCGATCCGACAAAAGAGAGAAATGCACAGATCCGAATTTTTCCGACCTGTGCTCAGCCTTTGCGGACGGAAGATTTCGGAGGCAAATTTGAGCAACACAATGAAGCTCCGTTCAGGAGCAACTATTCCTCAGGTCAGTCGCGAGGAGGCTGACAGAAAGCACTATCTCACAAGAGGAGTGCTGACACAGATGCACCTTATGCCTAACGGCGATCCTGCCGCATTCGACAAGGCGGAGGACGGAAGTCTGATCTATTATTTCGACCCCGCACGCGTAGTTGAGGCACCCCCGGAGCAGTGGTATTTCCCCAGAAGCCGCAAGGAGACCAGAGCCCTTGACAGCGGCACAGAGATCGAGAGAATGAGCATCAAGCGCGCCGCATCCTGCGGATATTATACCCGTGAAAGACTCGATCAGATGCATTACGAGGTGGTTGAGGAGCCTGTCGCATTCACCGTTAAGGGAGACGGTACAACTCTCTATTTTTATGACAAAAAAACGGCGGTCCGCCTGCCTCTCGCCTGCGTTAAGTGCGGCAAGGACGTAAGATATCGCAAAAAGCTCTGCCGCGCGTGCTACGAGGAGGAGCTTGCGATCCGCAGAGCCGAGGGAGATATTCACAGAAACGCGTATTACGGAATGGATCGCAAAAGAGTTCTGTTCTTCGACCTTGAGCTTACAGGCGTTTACGATCACGACGAGATAATCTCGATCTCGATCGTCGACGGAGAGGGAACCGTTATTATGGATACCCTTGTCAAGCCTGCGCACAAGAAAAAGTGGAAGCAGACCGAAAAAATACACGGAATCACACCCGATATGGTGGCAAATTCCCCTCTGCTCGATGAGCTTATCCCCGAGATAAAGGAGATCTTTGAGAACGCGGACAACCTTATCGCGTATGGAGTTTCCACCGATTATAGCCACATAAAGTATATTTACGACACCGAGGAGGAGCGCGAGTGGCTTCACAAGAAGACCCGTTGCTGTGCAAACGAGTTCGTAAGATTCGCTCACGAGCATTTGCCCGATCTTGCACACGCTTCTCTCACCGACGCTATGGCTGTGTTTGAGATCGAGTGGGACGGCGTTGCCCACACCTCGATCGCCGACACCATCGGATGTATGAAGGTCTGGGAAAAGATCTTCCCGAACTACTATACCGAAGCCCCTGATAATACCCTTGAGGAGGCAGGCGCATAATGAAGGAAATTTTACTTTGTAAATACGGCGAGATCGTGCTCAAGGGCGCAAACAAGCGCTATTTTGAGGACATTCTCTGCAAGGAGCTTCGCCACAGAGCGAAAAAGCACGGTAATTTTGAGATCAGCCGCGCGCAGAGCACGATATATATCGAGCCCAAGGACGACTTTGCCGATATGGACGGAATGTTCGAGAGCGCGATGAAGACCTTTGGCATTGCGGCGATCGGCAGAGCGGCGGTATGTGAAAAGAATATCGACGACATAAAGAGAGTTACCAGAGAATATATCCCCCAGTTCCTCGAGGGCAAAAAGACCTTTAAGGTCGAGGGAAAGAGATCGGATAAAGCCTTTCCCCTCAACTCGATGCAGCTTTCCGAGATCCTCGGAGGCGAGATCCTCGAGGCGACGGGCGGCAGGATCAGGGTAAACGTCCACAAGCCCGACGTCGTGGTAAAGATCGAGATCCGTGAGCACGGAGCGTACGTCCACGCAGGACAGTTCCGCGCTGCAGGCGGTATTCCCGTAGGCACGGGAGGACACGGCATGCTGCTCCTCTCGGGAGGAATCGACTCCCCCGTAGCCGGATATATGATGGCGAAAAGAGGACTTCGCGTCGAGGCGGTCCACTTCGAGTCCTTCCCCTATACAAGCGAGATGGCAAGAGATAAGGTCATAAGACTTGCAAGAACTATCGCGGCATATACCGGCGACGTGTACGTACACGTAGTATCTCTGACACACATTCAGGAGGAGCTTGTAAAGCACTGCGACGAGGATTATTTCACTCTGCTTTTGCGCAGATATATGATGACCATCGCAAGCAAGCTTGCGGCGGATCACGACAGCAAATGTCTTATCACGGGAGAAAGTCTCGGTCAGGTCGCATCGCAGACGATGGAAGCGATCGCAGTCACCGATAACGCGGCGTCGATCCCGGTTCTCCGTCCCTGTATAGGTATGGATAAGGAGGAGATCGTCGAGATCTCGAGAAGGATCGGTACGTTCGACATTTCTATCGAGCCCTTTGAGGATTGCTGCACAGTGTTTACCCCCAGACACCCGAGAACCAAGCCCGTGCTTGAAAAGGTGCTTGTTGAGGAGAGAAAGCTCGACTTCGATGCACTCGTCGAGGAAGCTATAAAGGGAGCTTACACTATAAGAGCAGAGGCGTACTGACCGTCACCGACTTGGCTGATACGTTCAGTAAAGCCTGTATAGAGTTAATTTATTACCCGAAGAAAGGATCTAATAAAAATGGCAGAATTTTTGACTAACGAAGACAAAAGAACTTGTTATTGCGCCGAAGTGAACGAAGGCATGATCGGCGAAAAGGTGTGTGTAATGGGTTGGGTCCAGAGACAGAGAGACCTTGGCGCCCTTATATTCATAGACCTTCGCGACCGTACAGGAATCGTTCAGCTCGCGTTCGACGATACGACCGACAGAGAGGTCTTTGAAAAGGCGTTCTCCTGCCGCGCGGAGTACGTTCTCGCGGTGCACGGAACAGTCCGCGCAAGAGGAGAGGGCGCGATAAATACAAATATCCCCACGGGTAAGCTTGAGATATACGTTGAGAGCATGAAGGTGCTCTCCGCGGCACAGACCCCTCCCTTCGAGGTCAGCGACTCGAAGAAGGTAAAGGATGAGACCGCGCTCAAATTCCGTTACGTAGATCTTCGCCGCCCCGAGCTTCAGAAGAACATCAAGATGCGCCACGATATCGCGCGCGTAGCAAGAGAATACTACTACGAGAACGGCTTTTACGAGATCGAAACTCCTATGATGATCAAGGCTACCCCCGAGGGTGCAAGAGACTATCTCGTTCCCTCGAGAATACATAAGGGAAGCTTCTATGCTCTTCCTCAGTCGCCCCAGATATATAAGCAGCTGCTTATGCTTTCGGGCTTTGACCGCTACATCCAGCTTGCGCGTTGCTTCAGAGACGAGGATCTTCGCGCAGACCATCAGCCCGAATTTACCCAGATAGACCTCGAGATGTCCTTCGCTACAATGGAGGATATCATGTCTATGAACGAGGGCTTTATCAAGAGGGTCTTCAAGGAGGTTCTTGACGTAGAGATCGAAACTCCTATGCAGAGACTTACCTTTGCCGAGGCAATGGACAGATACGGCTCCGATAAGCCCGACACCAGATTCGGCATGGAGATCCAGAATATTTCCGAGGCGGTTAAGTCGAGCGAGTTCGTAGTATTCAAGTCTGCGATCGAGAACGGTGGAAGCGTACGTTGCATCGTTGCAAAGAATGCGGCGGCAATCCTTACAAGAAAAGAGATCGACAAGCTGACCGAGCACGCAAAGGGAATCGGCGCAAAGGGACTTGCATACGTCCGTTGGGCAGACGAAGCTCCCAACTGCTCGTTTGCGAAGTTTATGACTCCCGAGGAGCTTGACGCTATCTATGCGGCAGTCGGCTTTGAAAAGGGCGACGTAATGCTTATCTGCGCAGATAAGGATAAGGTCGTTCTCCCCACCCTCGGCGCACTCAGAAATATCCTGGGCAAGAAGCTCGACATCATCCCCGCAGGAAAGTTCAACTTCCTGTGGATCACCGAGTTCCCCTTCTTCGAGTGGAACGACGAGACGGGACATTGGGATGCTATGCATCACCCCTTCACAATGCCTCTTGAGGAATGCTTGCCTTATCTTGAAAGCGATCCCGGTGCGGTCAGAGCAAAGTGCTACGATATGGTTCTCAACGGCACCGAGCTTCTTTCGGGCTCTATCCGTATCACCGACTGGCAGCTTCAGGAAAAGATGTTCAAGGCTCTCGGACTCACCCCCGAGGAGATCGAGGCGAAGTTCGGCTTCCTTGTTGAAGCGTACAAGTACGGTGCACCTCCTCACGGCGGCTCGGGTATGGGACTTGACCGTCTTGCGATGGTTATGTCGGGCGCTGACAGCCTGCGCGACGTTCTTGCCTTCCCGAAGGTTCAGAACGCAAGCGAGCTTATGTCGGGATGCCCCGCACCTGCAGACCCCAAGGCTCTTGCAGATCTCAGCATAGCCGTAATTGAAGAAGAATAATAGCTTTGTGAGCAGATCTTTTCCCCCGGAAAATCGCAGGGGGAGGAGATCTGCTCGCCTCTTTGTTGCTGTTGAATAGATTAATTTTTATTAAATTCATTGACATTTCGGATATATTGATGTATAATATAAGTGATGCCAATGGCATCGGACAATTAATTTTTATGGAGGATTTTAAGATGAAAAAGATCGTATTGTCGCTTTTGCTCGTAATGAGCATGCTGCTTGCACTCGCTGCTTGCGATATGGGCGGTAAGAAGGATAATCCCGAAAAGAATATCAACTATCTCGTAGAATCTATCAACGAGGGCGCTACCCTTGGTGAGATTCAGGAGAACACTCAGCCCGTTGACGTTGAGGAGGTTCTCGCAAAGCTCAAGGAAGCCGCTTGTGAGCTTAGCTTCTCCGGAACGGTTGACGGCGAAAGCGGAAGTGCATACGTTGGCTTTAAGGATATGGTTCTGTATGCCTCAAGCAACGAGGGAGACGAGAACTACATATTCATTGAGGACGATTGGACTCTGGTAAACGTAGTCGGATTTGACGACGAGTACTACGGAGAGGTCGATACCAGCCTCAAGGAAATGATGGCTTATCTCACCGCGACAGAGAGCGCTCCCGAGGCAACTCCCGAGGATGATGCCGCAACTGCTATGATAAGCACCATTCTTGCCGCTATTGCCGAGGCAGACCTGCCCGACATTACCGCAGAGGACATTGAGCACAAGGACGGCAAGTACGTGCTCAGCGAGAATTACATAAAGACTGTTCTCGAGAAGTATGTTGACGTTGTATTTGATGAGCTTGGTGCGCTTGGAATGCCCGCAGACGAGATCCTTGATGCCAAGGCAGTAATTAAGGGATATCTTGATTACATCAAGCTTGAAATTTACTACTACATTGATCGTGAAGAGGTCAAGGGTGTCGGCGTAGCTGTTTCACTCGACGAGACCTTTGCCGCAGAAAAGATCGGATATAGCGAGATCGCACTCTCGGTTGAGATCTGCACCGATAAGGTTGCATTCGATCTCAAGATCGCGAACGCAGATGACGTTCTTGCAGACGTAAGTGCCGTTGCAGAGCTCAAGCTCGGCAAGGAGGATAAGCTTGAGAGCCTTAAGCTTGACGTCGATGCGAAGATCAATGTTCCCGGAGAAAAGTGGGATGATGAGAAAGAGGAGTTTGTAACCACAGTTACACCTATCGTTCTCACCGCCGACTTAGACCTTGACCTTGTTGATATGTCCAAGGGCAAGGGTGAGTTTATGACCTGCACGGTAACTTATTCCGACGGTGACGTTGACTTTACCGTAAACGCAAGCGCAACCTCCTCCGAAAAGGGAGACAAGATTGCGGCGACCTTTAACTTCGTTGCTCACGAGGATGGCGATACTCAAAACGTAGCCCTTGCCTTTGATCTCAACCTTAAGGGCGCTCCTAATATGCCCGCAGTTCCTCAGGGTGCAGTCGACGCTAAGGACGAAGCTATCGCAAGCTACGGTAACGAAGACATCTGGTACTGATAATTTATTAAAAAACAGCCGCGAAAGCGGCTGTTTTTTTGACCTACCTATTGAAAACAGAGAAATAAAGTGGTATAATGAAACCACATCAAAGCCTTCGGGCGCTGTACCAATTCCCGAAGAAAGAAAAACGAGAGGATCATTATGTACCGCGAAATATCCAAATTCATTCTCTACCGCGACTCGCTGAACGGCACGATACTGTCCGAGCTTGGCAAGGTTTTTGAGGATTTTGACCGCCAGAGCGCAACCTTTGACAACCTCCGCACGCGAATCTACGCGCAGGTAAGAAGGCTTTTAGAGCTTGCCACGAAATACGGCTTCGATAACAATCTCTGGCACAATTATCTTACCTTTCTGATGATCACGGACGAAAACCCCTTCAGCTTGACCTACGAAAAGGCGGGTGTTCAGGAGGGAACGGTCAACGGCTTTGCCATAAACGATTTTTCGGTATTCAAGGCACTGTTTGACTTTGATTTTGCACCGATCGAAAGCGCGCTTGGTATAAATTGCTTCAGCGTGCTGTCAAATTACCGAGCGATCGCAAAAAGAGAGCAGATATATAACAAAAACGTCAGCGAAAAGGTCAGAGCGCTCAGCGCAAGGATCGAAAGAGCGGCGAACGGCGAGGAGATCTTCGGAGTAGTTGCCGAGTTTTATAAGGATTTTGGCGTTGGTATGTTCGGACTCAACAAGGCGTTCAGAATCGAGACCGACGAGCACTGTATCTCAATGAAATTCCGACCGATCACCAATATGCAGTCGGTTCATCTCGACGATCTCATCGGCTATGAGCCGCAGAAGAAGGCGCTCACCCAAAACACCGAGGCGTTCGTTTGCGGCAGGGCGGCGAATAATCTGTTGCTTTACGGCGATAGCGGCACGGGAAAGTCGACGAGCATCAAGGCGATAGTCAATCAGTATTACGACCGCGGACTTCGTATGATCGAGATCTATAAGCACCAGTTCGGATGCTTGTCGAGAGTTATTTCCGAGATAAAGAACCGCAACTATCGCTTCATCATCTATATGGACGATCTGTCATTTGAAGAAAGCGAGATCGAGTATAAGTATCTCAAGGCGATAATCGAGGGAGGAGTTGAGACCAAGCCCGATAACGTGCTTATTTACGCCACCTCAAATCGCCGTCATCTCATCAAGGAGACCTGGAACGACAGAAGCGATATGTCAACGAAGAACGACATCCACCGCTCCGAGACCATTGAGGAGAAGCTCTCCTTAGTCAATCGCTTCGGTGTTTCGATCGGCTTCTTCAAGCCCAGCCGCCCCGAGTTTGATGCTATGGTGCTCGCTCTTGCCGCTCGCCATCCTGAAATAACGATGGATAAAGAGCAGATAGTGGCGGAGGCGCACAAGTGGGAGATGCTCGGTGGAGGTATCTCGGGCAGAACGGCACAGCAGTTTATCAACCACCTTTGCGGATTGGAAAAATAAAATTCAAAAGCAGGCAGAAGACCGCTTTCCTTGAAAGCGCCTCTGCCTGCTTTTTTCTTATGCGATATTTGTCGAAATTTGGTCAATTTTTCGCAAAATGTTCCGCTATTGGACTTGCAAAATGCCCGAGGGTGTGATATAATTTATAATGAGTAATAATATGGGTAAGTCTGCCCATATAGCAAAACGAAGGAAATCGCGATATGAAAATCATTCTTGCCTCAAAATCCCCGAGAAGAAAAGAGATACTTGAAAATCTCGGATTGAAATTTGATATAATAACGGCGGATGCCGACGAAAGCAGTGATATTACCGACCCCGACGGATTAGTTATGACGCTTGCCGAAAGAAAGGGAAGAGCGGTTGTTGAGAAGCTGACCGACAAAGCCGGTTGCCTCGTTATCGCCTGCGATACGTTGGTCTATGCCGAGGGCGAGTTTCTCGGCAAGCCGAAGGACAGAAGCGACGCCGAGCGAATGATAAAATTACTGTCAGGCAAAAAGCATTTGGTTGTAAGCGGAATTTATCTCTATCTTAACGGAAAAGAGGTCACCGCGGCGGCGCAAACGGGCGTTATTTTTGACGAGATGACCGACGGGGAGATAGCCCAATATATCAATAGCCCCGAGCCCTACGATAAGGCGGGCGGCTATGCTGTGCAGGGACTTGCAAGCGTGTATATACGCGGACTTGAGGGCGATTATTTTAACGTTGTCGGTCTGCCCGTAAATTTGCTTTGCAAAACACTCAAAAAGGAATTTGATCTGGATATAAACAGCCTCAGATAACGAAATTTAAGAAAATCTTTATGAAAGGAGGGGGAATATGCCAAAGCACGTAGGACTTGACCTTGGAACGTCAAACACGAGAATGTTCATAAAGGGCAAGGGAATCATTCTGCGCTCGCCAACGGTAGTGACCGTTGAAAAGAACAAGGATATTGTCGTCGCGCTTGGTAGCGATGCGAAAAAAATGATAGGCAAGACCCCCTCCAACATGGAGGCATACAGACCTATCAGAAACGGAGTAATTGCCGATTTTGAGGTCACGGCAATGATGATCCACGAGTTCTTCTTAAGAACCGAGGCATTGTCGCTTTTCAACCGTCCCGTAGTGCTCGTCAGCACTCCCGAAAACTGTACAGAGGTCGAAAAGCTGGCGGTTGAGAACGCAATTTTTGCCGCGGGAGCGAAGGCAGTGGGAATGGTCGGCTCGTCGATGGCGTCGGCGGTTGGCGCGGGACTTAAGGTCAATAGCCCGCGCGGATGTATGATAGTTGACATCGGCGGCGGCATGACGCAGGTCGCGGTCATAAGCTCGGGTGGCATAGTCCGCTCAAGAGCGGTCAAGCTCGCGGGCGATAAGCTCGACGCGGCGATAATCAACAATCTGCGAACGAAAAAGGATCTTTACGTCGGTGAAATGACCGCGGAGCTGCTCAAGGTAAGGCTCGGCACGGCGTTGCCCGACGTCGACAGGGGACTGCTCGACGTAAGCGGACGAAACGAAAAGCTGAAATGTGCGCAAACCGTAAGGATCGGCTCGGAGGACATCTACAACGCGATACATACCGCGCTCGAGGCTATCTGCCGAACCATAACGAGCGTGCTGGAGAGCACACCGCCCGAGCTTGCAGGCGACATTTCCGACTTTGGCATTATGCTTGTCGGGGGCGGCGCAAACATAAACGGTATCGCAGAGCTAATAAATAAAAAAACAGGTCTGCGAGTCACGACCGCGAAAAACCCGATGGACTGCGAATGTATAGGAATAGCAAAACTTATAGAAAAGCCCTCGATAATTCCGGGGGGAATACTCTATAAAAACCGCTGATCATCACATAAATGGAGGTATACCTTGAATAACGATAATTTTGGCTTCAAAAATCAGATGGACGATATAGCGCCCGAAGCACCCGTAATAGATATCAAAAAAGAAAAAAGCGTTTTTTCACGTCTCGGATTCGGATTGGCGCTCTATACACTTATAAGCTTTGCGGTAGCGTTGATAATACAGATAGTTGTGCTTATTGTCAGCCGCGACTTCTATGAAACGATGATCTTCAGAAACGCGCTCTCTCCCGTCGCGCTCTATCTCTTCGCTCTGCCCGTCCTTTTGCTTGTGATCGGCAGGATCAAGGGCGAAGCGCCCATCAAAAGAAGGATGAGCGTAGGCGAGTGGCTGCTCATTTTGCTCATAAGCTTCGGACTTATGTATATAGGCGCTTATATGGGCAACTTTGTTATGGATACATTGTCGTCGATAGTAGGCTACGATTACGGCAACGCACTTGATAGCCTCATCGATTACGATAAGCTGTGGATAACCGCTATTTTTGTGGTAATCGTAGCGCCGATAGGCGAGGAGCTTGTTTTCAGAAAGCTGATAATCGACCGCACAAAGAAATACGGCGCTTTTGTGAGCATTTTCTTCTCCGCGCTCGTCTTCGGACTTATGCACGGCAATTTCTATCAGTTCTTCTACGCCTTTGCGGTGGGACTTGTTTTCGGATACGTCTATTACAACACGGGTAAGATTTATCTTTCGATAGGCTTGCACGCCGCAGTCAATTTTATAGGCAGTATCCTTACCGCATATCTGTCCCGCGGACTTGAAAACTCGGCAATAATGACCGATGTGGAAATGACCAACGAGGAAGCAACGGTAGCAGTCTTAAATAGTATCGGACCCTTGTTTGCGTTCTTCATTTTCTTCTCGGTAGTTATCGCGGCAATGGTCTGCGCGATATTAATACCCATAGTTTTCCGCAAGAAGATCAAGCATAGCCTCAAGAGCTCGGAGCTCGGTCTGACGGTAAAGCAGACCTGGCCGATCGTTTTCGCAAACTGCGGAGTTATCGTAATGCTGGTCGTTTACGGTCTTGAATTTATACTCAATTTGATCCCTGCATAGTAAACAATCATTTTGGAGAATCAAAAAATATGCAAATAAAGGACAGGAAAATACCGCTCCGTATTACCTGCATAGTGATATTTTTCGTGGTGGTCTGCTTCGTCTATTTTATCCGAATGTTCAACGTAATAACGAACGCGGACACGAGCAACAGGATCGACACCGACCGCTATTACGAGCGCAGAGAGCCGATACAAGCCGTCCGCGGAGAGATATACGACCGCAACGGCAAGCTCTTGGTGTGTAACGAATACACCTACGATTTTGTGTTCGACTACGACGCGATGGCGGCAACCCAGACCGACCGAAATTACGCGATATTGCAGGCGGACTATGCGCTGGGAGCAACGGGGAATAACGTCAAAAGAACCGAATCAAGCTTCCCGTTTGTCGGCACTTATCCAAATTACACGTACAGTGCGGAGGCACTTGATACCGATTCCAATATATATTACCGCTTGCTCAAGAGAATAGCGGCAAACGAGATCGAGGAGAGTGACAAAATATCGACTGATAAGCTCACCGCCGCGTATCTTGAAGGCTTTTACGACGCCAATCCCGACGAATTCCCGACCGTGCAGGAGATAGTGGAATGGTATATTTCAAGATATAGCCTCGACGCGACCGACTCAAACGGCGCGCTCTTTACGGACGAGCAGATAGACACGCTCCTGCGCGTAAGATACGACATGGAGGTCGCGGACTTTTCGATCTATAACCGATACGTTATGGCAAAGGACGTCGACGTTACATTTATCACCTACGTCGAGGAGATGAACGTGGTCGGCGCGGATTTCACCGTTGAGAGCTCGAGAGCTTACAAGTACCCGGGCTACGCCTCCCATCTGCTTGGCAGAACGGGCGCAATTCCCACAGGAGAGTGGGAGCATTATCAATCGCTTGGATATCAGATGAACGATGTAGTTGGACTCGACGGCTGTGAGGAGGCGTTCGAGGAATATCTGCGCGGTGTTGACGGAGTCAAGGTCATAGTCGAGGACAAAAACGGAAATATTATCGATAGCTATACCGAGCGTGAGGCGGTAGCGGGAAATGACGTCTACCTTACGATAGATATCGACCTTCAGATAGCCGCCGAGGATGCGCTTAAGCAATCGGTCGAGGCGCTCTCTAAGCAGGAGGGCGGCGCAATCACCGCAACCGATCCCGACACGGGAGAGGTTCTTGTGCTCGCCTCTTACCCCACCTACGACCTTTCAACCTATACCGAGGACTATAATTCCTTGGAGTCAAACCGGAGTCTTCCTCTTGTAAACCGAGCGTTGCGCGGACTTTACGCCCCCGGCTCGACATTCAAGATAGGAATGGTTGCCGCAGGCGTTGATACGCATACGGTCGATCCGTTCTCGTATATGTACTGTAGCGGAGAATATACCTATTACGCAAGCACGGGATTCGCGCCTAACTGTTGGATATACCCGGGAGAGCACGGCTACATAAACGCTATGGGAGCCCTTGAGGTATCCTGCAACTGCTATTTCTATGAGCTTGGCAGGCTCATGGGAATCGAGACGATGAACGAATATTGCACGGCATACGGACTTGGCTGCTATACGGGAATCGAGCTCAACGAATATAAGGGAATATTGGCAGGACCTGCGTACAGAGAGGAGCACGGCGGCCGCGCGTGGTGGCAGGGAGATACGATCTCTGCGGCGATCGGTCAGTCGGACAATTCCTACACACCGATGCAGCTCTCGGTATACGTTGCCACCGTGCTTAACGGAGGCACGAGATATTCGGCGCATTTGCTTCGCGAGGTGAGATCCTACGAAGGAAAGCTCGTGTATAAATATGCCCCCGAGATATTAAGTCAAATATCGCTTTCGTCCGAGGCGGTCAAGACCGTCGAGACGGGAATGAGACAGATGGTCGAGGAATCCAAGACAGTGTCTGCATATATGGCGGGATTGCCCGTCAAGGTCGGAGGCAAGACAGGTACGGCACAGCTCGGCGGAAATCTGACCGATAACGGCCTGTTCGTTTGCGCCGCCCCATATTCGAACCCCGAGATCATAGTGACCTCGGTCATCGAAAAGGCGGGAGGCGGTACGTACGCTTCAAAGGCGGCGGCAGCAGTGCTTGACGCTTATTATAACAAATAAAAAAAGACGGTTCAAAGAACCGTCTTTTTTGCATTTTATTCAAACAAATTTTTCTTGTAGACTCCAGCTTCGATAAGTGCCTTGAAGGACTCGATCACGTAATCCTTGTCCTCCTTGTAGGTAACACCAAACCACTTGTCTGTCGTCTTGAGCACCTTGACCGTCGCGGTCTTCTTGTCAAGCATATCTCCGATGACTGTCGGGAGCAGATACTCGGACTTCATTTCCTTGGCGTTGCCGCTTGCAAGAAAGTCGATAAAGCCGCCCTCAAGCCTGTCTATAAATTTCGGAGAGAATGCCCACATGTTCATGGAAACGAGCAAATTGGGGTCAACGTCCCTTCTGCTGCCGTCCTTTTCCTCGACGTAAGCCGTGCCGTTCTCCCCTTTAAAAATATTGGAGGTCTCAACGATAGAGGAGAGGTTGTTGTTTTCGTCGACCGTGCAGATTCCGCGCGTTACCGCTCCGTTGTCGGAAAGCGTGTTGCCGAGGATAAATCCGGGCATGGCAATGTCGAGCACGTCCTCACGCGAGGTGTCCATCTCGTTTACGATATAATCGTGAAGCTTTACGTAGGCATCCTTGCCGTAGTAGTCGTCGGCGTTGATGACAAGCGCAGGCGTGTCAACGATTCCCTTGCAGGCAAGCACCGCGTGACCTGTGCCCCAGGGCTTTGTTCTGCCCTCGGGATTTTTAAATCCTCCGGGGAGATTATCAACCTCCTGGAAAGCGTAAGCGCAGGGACAGATCTTTTCTATGCGATCGCCGATTATTCTGCGGAAATCCTCCTCAAGATCCTTGCGAATGATAAATACGACCTTGTTAAAGCCTGCCTCGAGCGCGTCGTGGATGGAATAATCCATAATTATCTCGCCCGAAGGGCCTACGGGAGCAAGCTGCTTGATACCGCCGCCAAAGCGCGATCCGATACCTGCCGCCATGATTATAAGTGTTGTTTCCATAAAAACTCCTCTTTCACGATTTTTACACGTTAATTTTACTATGCAAATCTCACGCAGTCAATAGTTTTGACGTTTTTGACCGAAAAGAACACAATTTTTAAAAATATTGATAAAAAATCGCAATCAACCCATATTTTCAGGCAGCTTTTTGCCGCCGAGAATATGAAAATGAAGATGCTTAACGCTCTGACAGCCGTCCTCACCCACGTTAGTGATAACACGGTAGCCGTTAGCAAGACCGCAAGCCGCCGCGACCTTCGGAATAGCCTCAAATACTGCGCTGACCGATGCAGAGTTTTCTGCATTTACACAGTCTGCGGATTCTATATGCTCGCGGGGAATAACAAGCACGTGAACGGGAGCTTGGGGATTTATATCCTTAAACGCGTAGACCTTCTCGTCCTCATAAACCTTGGCGGAGGGAATCTCTCCCGCAATTATTCTACAAAACAAACAAGACATTTTTTGAACTCCTTTTCAATAAATATTCTTTACAAAACCGCTTCGTTCTGCTATAATAAAAGCAGGATCGGCTCTACGAAAATATTTTATCACAAAAGCCGACCGATGTCAATATGAAAAAGGGTCTGTACCGATGTTAAAAAATAAGGATTTGTGGACTTATCTGCAAAAAAGCGACAAAAAAATACTGATGTACGGAATGGGCAACGGAGCCGACAAGATCCTGTCGGTCTGCGAGCGCTACGGCATAGAAATTTCGGACTTCTTCGCCAGCGACGGCTTTGTGAGAGGGCATTTGTTCCACGGAAAAAGAGTTTTGTCCTACTCCGAGGCAAAGGAGAAATACGGAAGCGAGAATATGATAATTTTGCTCTCGTTTGCCTCCTCCTTGCCCGACGTGATGGAGAATATATACCGCATTTCGTCGAAATGTGAGCTTTACGCGCCCGATGTACCGGTCTGCGGTGATAACCTGTTCAATTACGAGTTTTACACCGAAAATAAGGAAAAATTCGATCAGACCGAGGCGTTGCTTTGTGACGAAAGATCAAAGGAGGTCTTCCGATCGGTCGTGAGCTATAAATTGAGCGGAGATATAGGCTATCTCAAGGACTCCTGCTCGGATTTTTCAGAGGTCTACCGTCTGCTTGGCGCAGAGCGCTTTGAAAGAATAGCAGACCTCGGCGCGTATAACGGAGACACACTTCGTGAAATAACTCCATTTGCCCCGAGTCTTATAGAGGCGATTGCCTTCGAGCCCGACCGCAGAAATCACAAAAAGCTCTCGGAATATGCCGAGACGGTCGAGGAGTTCAGAATTACACCCCTCAAGCTCGCCGCGTGGTCAGATAAAGCCACCTTGTGCTTTGACGGAAGCGGAAATCGCAATTCTTCACTGATCTCGGGTGCGCAAATGTCGGTTACAAAACAACCGAAGATAGTGGAGGCAGAGGCGGATTCGCTTGACAATATCCTTGACGGAAAAGAGATAGATTATATCAAATATGACGTTGAGGGCTCGGATAGTGAAGCGATCATAGGCTCGCTTAAAACGATAGAAAAGCACCGCCCCGCTCTGCTGATCTCGCTTTATCACAGAAGCGAGGATCTGTTTGACCTCCCATTGATGATACACGAGCGTTTCCCCGATTATCAATTTTTTATGCGCCGCAGGCAATATATTCCCGCGTGGGATACGGTGCTTATCGCAGTGAAAAAATAATTTTATCAATAAATATCAATAAAAAGAGCCGCACACGCGGCGGAACGGAGATTTTTATGAAGATTTCGGTAATTACAGGCGCATCCTCGGGTATGGGCAGAGACTTCGTCAGAATGATCGACAAGATCGAGGACTGTGACGAAATTTGGGTGATAGCAAGAAGAAAGGACAAGCTCGAGGAGCTGAAAAGCGAGACAGAGAAAACGATCCGCCCCATTGAGCTCGACCTCTCGGTAAACGAGAGCATCGAAAAGTACGGTGAGTTGCTGAAGGAAGCGGACGCACAGGTCGTCTCTCTCGTCAACGCGGCAGGCTTTGGCAAATTCGGCAGCTTTGAGGACATTCCTCTTGCCGAGCAAATGAATATGATCGACCTCAACTGTAAGGCTCTTATGGCGGTGACCTATCTCACTCTGCCCTATATGCCCGAGGGCAGTAAGGTATATCAGCTCGGCTCACTGTCGTCCTTCCAGCCCGTGCCCTATATCGCGACCTACGGCGCGACCAAGGCGTTCGTTCTGTCGCTTTCCCGCGCGCTCAATAAGGAGCTCAAAAGCCGTAAAATCAAGATGATCTCGGTTTGTCCGGGCTGGGTCAAGACCGATTTCTTCGACCGCGCCGTGAGCGACGATACCATCAAATATTACAATAAGTTCTTCACGTCCGAGGAGGTAGTCAACCGCGCAGTCCGCGATATGAATTGCGGTAAGGACGTCTCGGTCTGCGGCGCGCAGATCAGAGGACAGGTGCTATTGACAAAGCTCCTGCCGCATAAGCTCGTTATGAGCATCTGGTGCAAGCAGCAGAAGAAGTGATTGTTTGGGACAAGCGGGTGGGGGGGG
>JAFULC010000027.1 GCA_017483305.1 Clostridia bacterium
TTACGTATCTGTTTGCCCGAAAGCGCACTTTCAAGCGTTTGTGGCAAAAGTGAAAAATCCGCCACAAGCGAATGTGGCTTCTTTATCGGTTCGTCCTGCTTCATCGGGACGAAATATACGTTTTTTCTTGACAGGAGAGTCGCCAGATTGCCAAGATTTGCAGACATTGCATCGTTTGAGGCAAGCGCTATGATCAAAGATCTATCGCTCCGCAAATGCGCCTTTGCCGCCATGCAGACAGGTGTGTCGGTTATACCGTTCGCAAGCTTTGCAAGCGTATTACCCGTGCAGGGAGCTATTACAAGCGCGTCAAGCGATACTTTCGGTCCAAGAGGCTCGGCATCCGCGATCGTATTTATAATTTTTCGCTCGCATACACCCTCTATTTTATCTATCCATTCCCGAGCCGTTCCGAATCGGGTGTCGGTATTATAAGCATTATAGCTCATTATGGGAACTATGTCGCCGTATTTGTTTTTTAACTCATTAAGTACTTCAAACGACTCGGAAAAAGTACAGAACGAGCCGCAAAAAGCATATCCTATCATACGTTTATACTCCTTTCCGCAAGAATGTCGGAAATCGTTTCAAAAATATATTTACCCGCGCTTCTCGGCGAATATTTGCCCGGCAAGGACGGCGCAAAGACCGTACGGATCCTCGCATCTCTTGCCGCCGACAGATCGATTCCTCCGGGCAGAGAAGCGATCTCAATGTACAACGGCTTGCTTTTGACCCTGCCAAGCACCGAGGACGTCAAAATCACCGACGGCACGGTGTTGAAAACAACGTCGCAAGCGTCAACCGCCGCGCCAAGCTCCTCGGCATTTCCGTCAAGGCGCAACGAACGGTAGCCATCCATTGATATTTCGCATAGAGTCTCATCCCGACGCGCCGCCACAGTCACATCTGCGCCAAGAGATCGAAGCATAGAAGCAAGCAAAGTTCCGATCCGACCGTATCCGCAAACCAAAGCCTTCATATCCTTCACCGTTATATCGGTGTGCTCCATTGCTATCATAAGTGCACCTTCTGCTGACGGAAGCGCATTTTTCTTTTGCAGATCATCACTTTTATAATAGTCACGGGCAAAAACACCCTCTTTTTCGCAAAGTGAGCAGATGCCATCGGGTAGCATACCGCCAAGAATAGCGCAGCACTTATATCGAGATACAAGTCTCACAAGCTCGATAAGCGGCACTGTCTCCGCCTTAGGATCTGAAGCAAGCAGAAGATTGACGTTATCTCGTGTGACTGGCAAGGGAAGTAATATAATTTCACTTCCGTCGACAGCCTTTTCAAGACTTGTCAGCAGCTCCGCACCTACACAGTGTACGCCGAGATTTCCAAGCCCGAAGACCTTGACCTCGTGACCTCTCCGTATAAGCTCGTTTGCAATAACTACCTGTCTGCTGTCGCCGCCTATCACCGCAAAGCTGTATTTTTCATTGTTTATATTCATAATATCTCCGAGCACCGCCGATGCGGTGCTTTATTTATCAGATTAGGTCTTAAGACCTCATTCCATTTTATTCGTCGGGATAAATATTGTGAAAAATGTCGAAAGGAGATAACTGCAGAAATTATTTGCAAATGGAAAGCTTTGTTAACAAAAAATTCAAACAAAAAACGATGAAATGTGATATAATACAGTGTATGGTAATTTCATTTTTAATTTAACAAATTAAACATCTATCAATCGGAGGTAACTATGGCTGAACTTAAGATGCTTGCTATCGACCTTGGCGCTTCAAGCGGAAGAGGAATCGTTGGCTCGTTCGACGGCAACAAACTCACCCTCAGAGAAAATCACCGTTTCTCCAACGATCCCGTGCTCGTAAACGGAAGATTTACCTGGGATATTCTCAGAATCTTCTTCGAGATCAAAAACTCGATCACCAAAACGGTAATCGACGGAGATAACGTGTCCAGTATGGGTATCGACACGTGGGGAGTCGACTACGCGTTCATAGATAAAAACGGCAGAATGATGGCTAACCCCACCCACTACCGCGACACAAGAACGGTAAATATCACCGATTACGTAAAGCAGTTCGTATCTCCCGAGGAGATATACAAGGTGACCGGTATCCAGGCGATCGACTTTAACACTCTCAATCAGCTTGCCGCTGATAAGCGTGACGATCCCGATATGCTCTCGCGCGCAGACAAGATGCTCTTCATTCCCGATCTTCTTAACTACTTCCTCACGGGAAAAATGGCGACCGAGTACACGATCGCATCGACGGGTATGATCCTCGACGCCGCAAAGAGAGATTTTGCGTTCGACCTCACCGACAAGATCGGTATCGACCGTTCCATCTTCGCGCCCCTCGTTCAGCCCTGCAACAACCTCGGCGCACTCCTGCCTCAGATCAACGAAGAGGTCGGTAAGAACAACATCAAGGTTGTAAACGTGGCTTCGCACGATACCGCAAGCGCGGTAATCGCCGTTCCCGCAAAAAACAAGGACTTCATTTACATATCCAGCGGAACCTGGTCGCTTATGGGCGCAGAGCTTCCTGAGCCTCTCATCAACGACGAAACGAGAACCGCCAACTACACCAACGAGGGCGGTGCTATGGGCACGATCAGATTCCTCAAGAACATTATGGGTCTTTGGATCCTTCAGGAGTCCAGAAGACAGTGGAAGAGAGAGGGTAACGAATACAGCTTCGGTCAGATGGAGGCTTGGGCAAAGGAAGCAACTCCTTTCGCTTCGCTCATCAACCCCGATGATGCAAGCTTCAACACCCCCGGCAATATGCCCGAAAAGATCCGCGACTACTGCCGCAAGACAGGTCAGCGCGTTCCCGAAACCGTTGGCGAGGTAGTACGTTGCATTTACGAATCACTTTCCTTGAAGTACAGATATACAGTTGAGACGATCGAACGCCTTATGGGCAAGAAGACGTCTATGATAAACGTCGTCGGCGGCGGCACGAAGGACACCTTCCTGTCCCAGATGACCGCAGACGCGTGCGGAACTCCCGTTTGCGCAGGTCCCGGAGAAGCAACCGCTATCGGTAATCTTATGATGCAGGCTATCGCTGCAGGCGAGATCAAGGATCTTGCAGAGGCGAGAGAGGTAGTTGCAAACTCCTTCGAGCTCAAGCACTACGAGCCCACTCGTGAGAGAGGCGCTTGGGATGCGGCTTACGAAAAATTCTGCAAGCTTATCTGATTATCAAAAAAACAACTGAACAAGGCGGCAATGTTACTGCATTTCCGCCACTGAAAGATCAAATTATCAACTTGGAGGGGGAAGTAAAATGAAGGATACACAGTACGGTGAGCTTTGTGTGATAGGAATGAAGGGCTGTGAGGCCTTTGCAGAGCAGGTCGATAACTATCTTAAGAGATGGCGCAAGCGTTCCAAGGACGACACCTTTCTCGCAGAAGCAATATGCCCCAGATTCGGCACGGGTGAGGGTAAAGGACTTATCCATCAGTCGATGCGCGGACAGGACGTTTATATCATCTGCGATATGTTTAACTACGGCGTTACCTACCGTATGTACGGTCAGACGGTGCCGATGAGTCCCGATGACCATTTCGCAGATCTTAAGAGAATCGTCGCCGCTATCGCAGGTAAAGCAAGACGAATCACGGTCATAATGCCTATGCTTTACGAGGGAAGACAGCATAAGAGATCTACCCGTGAGTCACTCGACTGCGCTATAATGCTTCAGGAGCTCGTATCCATAGGTATCACCAACATTATCACCTTCGATGCTCACGACCCCAGAGTCTGCAATGCCATCCCCCTTGCAGGCTTCGATAATGTGCGTCCATCATATCAAATGATAAAGGCTCTAATCAGAGCCGTACCCGACATCGTCATTGACAAGGAAAACATGATGATGATCTCGCCCGACGAGGGTGCTATGAGCAGATGTATGTACTACTCCTCGGTTCTTGGAATCGATATCGGTATGTTCTACAAGCGCCGTAACTATTCGGTAATTATAAACGGTAAGAATCCCATTGAGGCGCATGAATATCTCGGTCAGGATCTCACTGATAAGGATGTTATCGTTGTAGACGATATGATCTCATCAGGTGAATCACTGCTCGACGTTTGCTCTCAGCTTAAGGCACGCGGCGCAAAGAGAATTTTCACCTTTGCAACCTTCGGACTCTTCACTGACGGCTTCGACAAATTCGACAAGGCATACGAGGACGGTATAATTACAAAGATCTTCACCACAAATCTCGTTTACCGCCGCCCCGGACTTCTCGATAAGCCCTGGCACGTAAACGTAAATATGTGTAAGTACGTTTCCTACATCATTGACACGCTCAACTATGACTCGACTATCAGCGAGCTGCTTGATCCCGTAAAGAGAATAAACAATATTATGGCAAAGCACAAGTTGGAGATCGAATCTCACGGACAGATCAAAATGACGTTCGAAAACGATCAATAACCGATAAAACATCCCGCAAGCTTAATTGTGGGATGTTTTTTTGACTTAATGAAAGAGAATATCCAACTTTTTTGCATTGTTCTCAAATGAATTCTGTTTTTTTCACACAATGTTAACATATTTGTGTTAATATTACTTGATAAAGTGTTTTATACTGAATAGTGATACTGAAAGGATCATTAAATGAGCAGAAAAAAAGATAATAGCTGTTGCGTAAAGAAAACCTCGATAGGCGGTCAGGCACTGATGGAGGGAATAATGATGCGCGGCCCCGAAACTACAGCTATGGCAGTTAGAAATACGCAGGGCGAGATAGTTTTGGAAAAATTTGCTACACAAACAAAAAAACGCCATAAATTTTTCACTCTCCCTATAATCCGCGGACTCTTCAACTATATCGACTCTATGGCAATGGGCACGAAATGTCTTATGCGTTCGGCAGAGATTTCGGGTCTTGAGGAGGCAGAGGAAGAGCTTCGTCGTGAAAAGGAAGCTAAAAAAGCCGCAAAAGCTGCGAAAAAAGCTGAGAAAAAAGGTATCAGTGCTGAATCAAGCGATAATACCGCATCTGAAGAAAGCGACCGAGAAACCAAAGAAGAAAAAACAGAGAAAAAGGACGGCTCTGCCGCCACTGCGATCGTAATGACTTTAGGAACAATCTTGGGTATCGCGCTCTCGATAGGACTATTTTTCGTCCTTCCAACCTTCATTTTCTCGGGTCTTGCATCCTTCATTCCCGCACTCAAGCCCGACAACACAGCCGCGGCATCCCTCATTCAATCGGCGATAGAGGGTGTCATCAAGCTTATATTGATCGTCGGCTATATGGCGTTGATGATATTGCTGAAGGACATAAGAAGGACCTTCCAATTCCACGGCGCAGAGCATAAAACTATCTTTTGTTATGAGGCAGGTCTCGAGCTTACGGTAGAAAACGTAAGAAAGCAGAGAAGATTCCACCCAAGATGCGGAACAAGCTTCCTGATCCTGATGATCATTGTAAGTATATTTATCGGCTTCTTCATCACGCCGTTTTACGCATTGGTGCTCGGCGAAGACACGATAAATGAGCTCGGTCCCGCACTGATGAACGTAATCAGAGCCTTGACAAAGATCCTCTTGATACCTCTTATCGTCGGCATAGGCTACGAGCTTATCAAGATTGCCGGCAGACACGACAACTGGATCACGCGCATAATTTCCGCTCCGGGCGTATGGCTTCAACACATAACGGTGCTTGAGCCCGACGATAGCATGATCGAGTGCGCGATCGTCGCAATGAAAGAGGTAATTCCCGAAAACGACAGTGATAAATGGTAAAATAAGAACGGAGATACACGCTATGAAAATTTTAAAATTTGCAAATTATGAGGAAATGTCCGCTGCTGCCGCTGATATCATCGCAAAGCAGATCAACGTAAAGGGTGACTCTGTGCTCGGTCTCGCAACCGGCTCTACACCCATTGGAATGTACAAAAAGCTCGTTGAGATGAATAAATCGGGCTTGATCGATTTCTCTAACATCAAAACGGTCAATCTCGACGAATATTATCCCATCTCTCCCAAAAACAGACAGAGCTACCGCTACTTTATGAACGATAATCTGTTTGACCACGTCAACATCGATAAGGCAAACACCTACGTGCCTAACGGCGAGGCAGAAGACCCCGATGCAGAATGTGAAAACTACGAAAAGATCGTAAAGAGCCTCGGAAGTATTGATATTCAGGTGCTTGGAATCGGTCAGAACGGTCACATCGGCTTCAACGAGCCTGAGGAGAATCTCTATCTCTACACCCACAAGACCGCGCTCACCGAAAACACCATCGCAGCAAACTCGCGCTTCTTCACCGAGGATGAGGTTATCCCCACAAGCGCGCTCACTATGGGTATGGGTACGATCTTCAGCGCAAAGAAGATCATACTTCTTATCAACGGAAAGGCAAAGAGAGAGGTTTTCCAGAAGCTTCTTTCAGACAGAATTTCCACCTCTTGCCCTGCAACGCTGCTTAAGCTCCATCCTAACGTAACCGTCCTTTGCGACAGCGAGGCTTACGGAGAATAATGGCAGATATCTACAGAGGCGCAGACGCGTCCGTCAAGGACGGGTTTGCCGAAGAAATCAAAAAAGCGACGCGAGAGCTTATAAGCGAAATGCTCGAAAAGACCTCCCTTAAAGCAGGAGATATTTTCGTTGTCGGTTGCTCGTCATCTGAGATCCTTGGATCAAATATAGGAAAAGGATCAAGCTATGAGGCGGCAAAGATCGTCTTTGGCGAGATCTATCCTATCTTAAATGAAAAGGGAATTTACCTTGCATCTCAATGCTGTGAGCATCTCAACAGAGCGCTCGTGATAGAACGCGAATGCGCCGACAAATACGGCTACGATCCCGTGTCTGTCGTGCCTCAGCCCAAAGCAGGAGGCTCCTTCGCAACATTGACCTACGAAAATATGACGTCTCCCGTCGTCGTTGAGCATATCAAGGCGCACGCAGGCTTTGATATCGGCGGAACGCTCATCGGAATGCATCTGAAAGACGTTGCCGTGCCGATCCGACTCTCTATCTCAAAAATCGGGGAAGCTAACGTCATCTGCGCATATACGCGCCCGAAATATATCGGCGGGCCGAGGGCTATGTACAATTAAATTAAAAAAGGAGAGAATCAGATTCTCTCCTTTTTGTGTTATAGCTCGGATATTGCAGCCTTTAAAGCCGCAGAAGACCTGTGAAGTCTTGAGTGCTCGGTCGTATCAAGCGGTATCTCAAGTATCTGCTCAATTCCGTTTCTTCCAATAATGCAGGGAATTCCCATACAAACGTCATAAAGCCCGTATTCGCCGTTTAACCTTGCCGAAACGGGAAGAATAGTGTGCTCATCGTTGACTATCGCCGCAACTATCCTTCGCACCGAGTCTGCGATGCCGTAATAGGTCGCGCCCTTTGCCTCAATTATTCTGTAAGCGCTTGTCATAACGTCTGCGGCGAGTCGGTCAAGCGCCGCCTTGTCGTATTCGATCTTACGTTCAGCACAATAGCTTGTAAGATCTATTCCCGAAATGTTCGCGCTGCTCCAGACCGCCACCTCACTGTCACCGTGCTCGCCGATAACGAAGGAATGTACGTTTCGGCTATCAACCCCGAGGTATCTACCAACCTTTTCCTTTAGCCTTGCCGTATCAAGGACCGTGCCCGAACCAATAACTCGCTCTGCGGGCAGCTCCGAGCGAGCAAGTGTGATATACGTCAGTATATCAACGGGGTTAGTCACGATCAAAACGATCGCATCGCGGTTATATTTGACTACGTTATCAATAATGCTCCGAAATATCCTCGCATTTTCCTGAAGGAGTGCAATTCGCGATTCCCCGGGGATCTGATTCGCCCCCGCGGTAATGATTATGATTCCACATTCGGAAATATCGGGATAGTCGCCCGCGATTATCTCCATGGGAGCGTTAAAGGGAAGCGAATGTGAAATATCCTCCGCCTCACCAAACGCTTTTTTCTTGTTTATATCAATAAGAACGATCTTCGACAGAAGTCTGCTGTGCATAAGCGCGTACGCCGTTGCAGCACCTACATGACCGCATCCGATTATCGCGCACGAGCGCGCATTGATCCTTTGCATACCGTTACCTCGCTTTTTTATTATCATTTGAATAATATTGTTCCCACCTGGACGAAGATATATTATCACTATTCAAATTTACAACATATTCACATATTTCAAATTCACAAATGGTATAATTAATCAGTGAATAAAAAATTTCAACGGAGGTAGATAAAATGACAAACAAAACCAAAAAGGGCGCTTCCTGCATAAAGACAATTGCAATCATAGTAGCAACACTCGCAGCGGCGGCTGCAGTTGCTTTCGCGGTTTATAAGATTATGCAGAAAAAGAAGGCAAAGTCCGAGGTCCTCGGCGCTGTTGACATTGACGGCGACGGCGAGGCAGACGCGATCATGCTCGACACAACGGGTGACGGCGAGGTAGACACTATCGTGCTCAACGTAGAGCCCGCCGAAGAAAGCTGCGAGGAATAAGCTTTATATAAACGAGGCTTAGGTATGAATAAAGTATATAAGATAATTCGCGTGGCAACGGTGCCTCCTATTATGGCATCGGCACTGTTTATAGTCCTTTGGGCGTACGGAACGCTCGATATCGTCGATTCCTTGCTCGGCGTATTCTTTCTCGGCATCCTGCCGATACTGTCCTATCCGCTTCAAAGGTTTATTCCTTACTACAAGAACAAGGGCAGAGAAGGACAGAGAAATCTTGCGATAGTTTTTTCGGTTGCAGGCTATATTCTCGGTTGCGTGCTTGCCCTGATATTTGATGCGCCGATAAATACCGTCGTATTTATATATCTTGATTATCTTATATCGGGCATACTCATTGCCATATTTAACAAGCTCTTTCATCTTAAGGCAAGCGGACACGCCTGCGGAATCGTCGGTCCCGTGGCTATGCTGGCGTATCTTGGATTATACGTGCCTGCAATCGTAGGATCGATCATAACCGTATTTGTGTTCATATCAAGCATCAAAATGAAAAGGCACACGTTCTGGCAGCTCGTCGGCGGCTCTGCAATCACAGTCTCCGCACTCCTGCTTTTGATCTTGCTTTTCTCGATCTAAAAGAAAAAAGTCTCTGTACCAACAGTACAGAGACTTTTTTTATTACGATAAGATCATTGCCAGGGCAATATACGCTACCGATCCTGTCATCAGTATCACGAGAAGGATCGCCATCAGCCTTACCCAAAATTTTCTTTTCTTTTCACTCATATCACACCTCATCAATGCTTATCTGACGGTTTTTGATATCCTTGTCGCTGAGCAAAACTCCCATCGCGGGGATCTTGATCTTTCTGTATCCCTTTGTAGCATCACCCGTGCTATCAAAATCAGATGCCGCCTTGACTATCTTCTGCTTGTTTTTGAGCGTCATAAGCTGAACGCCCGACGCCGTCTTTGTCGCCTTCTGAGGAATAAGAGAGGACTTGATCACAATCGCTCTGTCCTCGCTTGACACGAGCATAATATCAAACGGTTTCTTTTCTTGCTCTGAGAAGACCGCAACTATCGGCGACGCGGTAGAGTAGATACCCTTGAGCTTGCGGCGTACACTCGATACCTCGTAAGCCTTTTCGTTAACTCTTACACCCTTACCGTTCTCAAATATGAATACATAGTTGTATCCCTCGCGGAACTCGCTTTGAACGGTCATAAATATCGGCTTTTCGCCCGGATCCATTTTGAGAGCCGCGGGCACAAACTCACCTATGACCGAAGCCTTGCAGTTTTCAAAATCATTTACCGCCGCGCGGTAAAGCTGAGCCTTGTCGGTAAAGAAGAAGACAGTATCCTTGTTTTCAGCATCGAATATCTGGCGCAGACCGTCTCCATCCTTGAAATACTGCTCGTCGTTACCCTGAAGCGAGCGGTAGGTGATCTTCTTGAAATATCCCTCGCGAGAGAGAACGATCTTACAAGGATAATTTTCAACAGTCTCCTCCTCGACGTAGACTTCGACGTTTTCAGCCTGCATGATCTGCGTTCTTCTGGGTTGACCGTACTTTTTCTTGATATCGGTCAGCTGCTTTGCGATAAGAGCCTTGAGCTTGAAATCATCGGCAAGTATCTCCTCGATATCGGCAATATCCTTCTTGAGATCCTCGATCTCGGAGATCCTGTTAAGAATATACTCACGGTTCAGATTACGGAGCTTGATATCTGCGATATAATTAGCCTGGATCTCGTCGATATTGAAGCCCGCGCAAAGATTGGGAATAACGTCCTCGTCCTTTTCGGTCTTACGGATGATTCTGATAGCCTTGTCAATGTCAAGCAATATCTTTCCAAGACCGAGAAGCAGGTGAAGCTTGTCCTTCTTCTTGCCGAGATCAAAGGTAAGCTCTCGTCTGAGACACGCCTTTCTGAAATCGATCCATTCGGCAAGAATATCTATAACGCCAAGCTGACGGGGCTCGGAATCAATGATTATGTTAAAGTTACACTTAAAGCTGTTCTCAAGAGGAGTTGCCTTAAAGAGCTTCTGCATCAGCTTGTCGGGGTCGACCCCCTTGCGAAGATCAAGCGTAAGTCTGAAGCCGCTAAGATCGATCTCGTCTCTAAAATCCACGACCTCCTTAAGCTTTCCTTCCTTGACGAGCTGCGAGATCTTGTTGAGTATCTGCTCAATAGTAGTGGAATAGGGAATCTGAAGTATATCGATGCAGTTTGCATCAGGATCATACGAATATCTCGAGCGGATCTTGAACGATCCGTCACCTGTCTCGTATATAGCGCGCATCTGCTCGCGGTCGTATATTATCTGTCCGCCGCCGGGAAAATCGGGGGCTTTGATAATGTCCATTATCTTGTCGACCGAAATATCCGGCTTTTTAAGGATCGCAATAGTACCGTCGCAGATCTCGGCGAGGTTGAACGAGCAGATATCAGATGCCATACCGACCGCGATACCGCTATTGGGCGTAACGAGAATATTCGGGAAGGTGGTGGGGAGGAGTCTGGGCTCCTTCATAGTGCCGTCGTAGTTATCGACCATATCCACCGCGTTCTTGTCGATACCCTCGAAAAGCTCTGCGCAGAATCCGTCGAGCTTTGCCTCGGTGTAACGAGCCGCCGCAGGCTTCATGTCGGATGAATACTGCTTACCAAAGCTTCCCTTGGAGTCAACGAGAGGGTGAAGCAAGGTCTCGTTTCCGCGCGTCAAGCGTACCAGAGTTTCGTAAATAGACTGGTCACCGTGGGGATGCAGCTTCATTACCGAGCCCACGATGTTCGTGCTTTTGGTTCTCGCGCCCTTCAATAGACCCATATTGTACATCGTGTAAAGGATCTTTCGGTGTGCGGGCTTAAAGCCGTCGATCTCGGGGATAGCACGGGAAACTATAACGCTCATGGTATAGGGCATATAGTTTTTCTCGATGGTTTCCGTAATAGGCTGGGGAACTATAGGGGCATAAACGATTTCCTGCGGTTCGTTCTGTTTCTTTTTCTTCGCCATGTTATGTATCTGTACCTTTCAAAAAGTTTAATCTTCAACGTTAAGCACCGTGTGAGCCGCCGCGCGTATCATACGGTTGTAAAGAGCAAGTCCAAGACCTGCCTTGTCGGGAATATGAGCGTAAATTATATCGGGTGAGAGCGTGTCGCACTCGCGCAGACGTGCAAACAGCATCCTCGCGTGAGTTTTGAGGTCTCCGCGCTTACCGATGGGCAAGAGCAGACCGCCCGACAAAAGCTCTGCCTCCTCATCGTAGCAAAGCACGGCACATCTGCACCGCTTTTGCTCTTCCTTGAGGAATTTTATTATAGAAGCCTCGTTTCCGTCAAGCAAAACGAATTTAGCCGACGGAGCATAGTGACGGTACTTCATTCCGGGGGATATGGGGTGCTCGTTTTCACTGAGCGTGCCCTCAAGCGTCGGGGAAATTGTCACATTCTCGCAAACGCAGCAAAGAGCGTCGTAGGTGATCGCACCGGGGCGGAGAAGCATCAATCCGTTATTCTCTGTGATAAGGACGATCGTTGATTCAAGACCTATCTCGCTCTCGCCTCCATCGACTATCATATCAACTCTGCCGTCAAAGTCTTCAATTACGTATTTGACCGCCGTAGCGGACGGTCTGCCCGAAATATTCGCCGACGGCGCGGCGATAGGCACGCCCGCCGCACGAATTATCGCGCTTGCAACGGCATTTGAAGGACAACGGACTGCCACAGTATCAAGTCCGCCCGTGGTCTCGCGCGGTACGGTATCCTTTTTAGGAAGTATCACGGTCAGCGGACCGGGCATAAATGCCTTGGCGAGCTTATAGTAAAGCTCGTTTGTAAATGCATATTTTTCCGCATCGCGAGGGTCGCTTATATGGATGATCAGGGGATTATCCGAGGGGCGACCCTTTGCGGCGTATATTTTTTGAGCCGACAGGGGATTGGTAGCGTCGCCGCCAAGACCGTAGACCGTCTCGGTCGGGATAACTACAAGTCCACCGTCGCGTATCAGAGCCGCCGCACGCTCGATCTGCGCGCTCTGCTTTACGGGATCTTCAATTTTCAGTACCACAGTTTCCATTTGTGCGGCTCCTTTCTTCAAATTAACCGTTGTTTTCCGCTTTTAGCTTTTCCGCGGTATCGGCGGCAATAAGCGAATCGATCATCTGACCGATATTTCCGTTAACAAAGCTATCAAGCGAATAGAGCGTGACACCTATACGGTGATCGGTCACGCGATTTTGAGGATAGTTGTAGGTTCGTATCTTTTCGCTTCGGTCACCTGTTCCAACCTGATTTTTTCTGTCGGAGGCAACCTTCTCGGATTGCTCTCTTTGCTTTATATCATAAAGCTTTGCACGGAGCATCTTGAGCGCCTTATCCTTGTTTTTGAACTGCGAGCGCTCCTCCTGACACTCGACCACGATGCCCGTGGGCTTGTGTGTCAGTCTGACCGCAGATTCGGTCTTGTTGATGTGCTGACCGCCCGCACCGCTCGATTTGCAGGACTCATATATAAGATCTGAATCCTTAATTTCAATCTCAACATCCTCAACCTCGGGAAGCACGGCAACGGTAGCCGTTGAGGTCTGTATGCGCCCCTGAGACTCGGTCTCGGGGACTCTCTGAACTCGGTGAACACCCGACTCAAACTTGAATCTCGAATATGCGCCGTCGCCCTCAACGGTGAAGCATATCTCCTTGTATCCGCCAAGCTCGGTCTCGTTGGCATTCGCTATCGAGACCTTAAATCCGACCGCCGCAGAGTACATAGAGTACATACGGAAGAGAACTGCGGCAAAAAGCGCCGCCTCCTCACCGCCTGCGCCCGCTCTTATCTCGACGATAATATTTTTGTCGTCGTTAGGGTCGCGCGGTAGCAAAAGCACGGTCAGCTCCTCGGTAAGAATCTCAAGTCTGGATTTAGCCGCCTTGAGCTCCTCCTGAGCCAATTCTCGCATATCTGCATCGTCAGATTCGTCGATTATCTGTAAAGCATCACTGATATCGCTCTGCGCCCGCTTATATTCACGGTATTTTTCAACCACGGGCGTCAGCGAGCGATATTCCTTTATTGCCTTGGCGTAAGCCGTGGCATCTGTTATCAAAGCCGTGTTGTTGGCAAGCTCATATTCAAGCCTGTCGTATTTTTCCACGGTCGATACAAGCTTTTCAAACATAAATTAAGCCATATTGAAGGCGAGGAAAGCCTTGTGAGCAGAATAAACGTCTGCCTTGGAAACTACCTCGTAGGGAGCGTGCATCGAGATAACGGGAACACCAAGGTCAACGGTTTCGATGTTGTGCTTTGCAACAAACTTTGCAACCGTTCCGCCGCCACCAACGTCGGTCTTACCGAGCTCAGCGGTCTGCCAGAGAACGCCGTTTTCCTCAAATATTCTTCTGATCCAAGCGATGTACTCTGCGGGAGCATCGTTTGTGCCGCCCTTTCCGCCGCTTCCGGTGTACTTGGACATAGTAATTCCGCAGTTGATCTTCGCGGTGTTTCTCGACTCAAATACCTCAGGGAAGTTGGGATCGAAGCAAGCGTTTACGTCGGCAGAGAGGCACTTGGAGTTTGCCTTTACAGCATAGATGTTACCGCCAAGCTCTGCGGCGATAGCACCCATAAGATCGGTAAAGAGCTCGCACTGCATACCGGTGTTGCCCTCGCTTCCGATCTCCTCCTTGTCGGCAAGCACTACCATAAGGGTGTGCTCGCTTGCATCAGACTCAAAGAGCGCGGTAAGGGAAGGATAAGCGCAAACGTTGTCATCGTGACCGTATGCGGAAATAAGCGAACGGTCAAAGCCAACGTCGCGAGCCTTGCCTGCGGGAACTACGAAAAGATCTGCCGAGAGGAAATCCTCCTCTGTAATGTCGTATTTTTCATTAAGAATGGCAAGAACGTTCTTCTTTATCTTTTCACCCTCGTCGGTGTTGGCAAGAGGTCTCGAGCCAAGCACGATGTTGAGACTTTCAGCGGGAATAGCAGTACCGAGAGGTCTTGCGCTCTGCTCTCTTGCAAGGTGGGGAAGAAGATCGTTGATGTAGAATACGGGCTCGCCGTCCTCATCGCCTACGCGAATGGTAACAGAGCTGCCGTCCTTCTTTGCAACCACGCCGTGAAGCGCGAGAGGCATAGCAACCCACTGGTACTTACGAACGCCGCCGTAATAGTGAGTCTTTGCAAAGCAGAATCCGCCGTCCTCGTAGATCGGCACCTGCTTGAGATCGAGTCTGGGGCTGTCGATGTGAGAAGCAACGATTCTCATACCGTTGTTTATATCCTCGCTGCCGATACGGAAAAGGTAGAGGTTTCTCGAGCGGTTGTTGTAGTAATACTTGTCACCGGGCTTAACCGTCATGCCGAAATTGTAGGGCTTGTAGCCGTGCTTTTCGGCGAGAGCGATAGTTTCGGTCACGGTCTCGCGCTCGGTCTTGGAATTGTCCATATACGACATATAGCCTTCGCAGTAGTCGTACACAGTCTTGATAGCCGCCTCGTCTGCGGCATCGTAAAAGTTCTTTCTGGAGTAGGTGAGTTCCTTGCTCATATCAGTCATCCTTTCTTTTCGTGCATAATGAATATGCACCTGTATATAAATTTTTTATTCACTTTTTAGGCCTCGTCAATAGAGATCCTCGTACATCCGGAGTGCCTTCTGCACCTTTGTTACGTAGTTGCGCGTTTCCTTGTAGGGAATACGGTCGAGCGTGCTACCATTGGATGAATATTCATCGTCCTCAAGCCATCCGTCAACCTTGCCAAGTCCCGCGTTGTATGCGGCGAGGGCGGTACTCCAGCTTCCATAGCGAGCGTATAGATAGGAGAGATAATAAGTCCCGTAGCGGATATTCGTTTCGGGATCGTATCTCATTCCCGCATCAAGCCTTTCGTTGAGACGAAAATTCGTGATTTCATTGAACGTTTCGGGCATAAGCTGCATAAGACCGACCGCACCGACTCCCGAGACGGCAGACGCCTTAAAATCGCTCTCCGTCTTGATCACCGCCCAGACAAGCTCCTCGGGAACACCGTATTCGGAGGAATATCTGCTCACGTATTCGGCGTATTCGCTTGGCTTGGGGTAAATGGCTCGCTCAATTTTCGTCACAACGAAATCAAACACGAATCCAAATACCACGGATATGGCAAGAAGAATGATAATAAGCTTACCCATTCCCATGCCGTTCATATTTTTTCTTGTTCTTATCATATCACGGCACCTCCGTCTGCAAGCGCCTTTTCAAGCGCCTCGTAAAGCTCATATACCGTGCCGTTGTTATATATGACCGCATCAGAGCCACGGGCGTAATACTCGTCGGGCTTCTGTGAGTTTATTCTGGACAAAGCCAAGCTCATATCAATGCCGTCACGCCTTGCAATTCGCTCAGCTCTTATTTCCTTGTCGGCAAGCACCGCGACAGTGAGGTCGCAGTCATCGGTAAGTCCCGCCTCAATGAGCAGGGGAGCGTCGATCGCACAAGCCTTGACTTTCGCGAGAGCATATTTCTTTACCTGCTCGCGTATCCTTTCAACAACGTATTTGTGCGTGATCTTGTTGAGCAGCTCAAGCCTTTCTCGGTTTTCTTCGCCAAAAACGAGCCTTGCCAGAGCTTGGCGGTTAAGCGCGCCCGAGCCGTCAAGTATCTGCCGACCAAAGTGACTGACCAATTCGTCAAGACAGTCCGAAGGAGGCGATATTACGCCGTGATAAACAACGTCTGCATCTATCACGTTTACGTTTTTTGAAATAAGATATCCCGATGCCGCGCCTTTGCCTGCGCCGCTCGGTCCCGTTATTCCTATAACGAACATATCGGTCTCCTTTCATTTGCTTTTTATTATAATCCTAAAAGAGAATTGTTATTTCCCGATTTTAACAGCTTTGCCGCACAAATACGACTCGTGCGCCGCCTCAAGCACCTCTTGTACTCTCGCTCCGTCGACAAACGAGGGCGAAGCCTCGCGACCTTCACTGATCGCAGAGAGATATGCGTACATAGACTCAATGTGACCTCTGAGCCAACCGTTAGGCGCTTTGGGAGATGGGAATTTACCGCTTGGAGCAGGGTATCTTCCCACACATTCTATCTTTGTAAATCCCTTGTATCCACCGAAGCTGCCGCCCTCGGCATTCGCATCGTAAAAATGCAACCAATCAGGCTCCATAAGGTCGAATTTTATCGCACCGTCCGTACCATAGACCGAAAAGGTAAGTCCGTCGTTTTCTCCAACGGTTATCTTACTTGCAACAAGCGAGCCTACCGCGCCGCACTTAAGCGTAGCAGTCATATATACCGCCTCATCGGCGTTGGTCTGCCACAGACTTCCGTCCGCGCGCTTGTGCTCGGGGAATGCGATCTGCTCCTTGGCGTATACCTCGTCAAATTCACCGCAAAGATAATGGCAAAGATCAACGATATGCGAGCCGAGATCAAACAAAGTACCCGCGCCGCATATATCCTTGTCCTGCTTCCAGCCAACCGTCCTGTCGGGATCGATACAGCTATTGTGATAATATCTGAAATCGAACGTGAGAATTTTGCCGAGTCTGCCCTCGCTTATTATCTCCTTGGCTCGTCTGATCGCCGCCAGATGTCTGTTATTGAAAACGATACCGCAGACCTGACCGTTTTTAGCAAACGCCTCTGCCGCAAGCTCTTCAAGCTCGACAGCCTGCGCTGCGGTGACCGTCAACGGCTTTTCGCAGAGCACGTGCTTGCCGGCAAGAATAGCCTTTCTTGCGGTCTCATAGTGGTTAATATTCTGAGTGCAGATATCAATTACGTCTATCTCGCTATCGCAGATGATAACGTCCTCATTATCCGTAGCGTATTCGAGGTCATATTTTTCTGAGGCTTTTTGTGCGCTCTCGGTGTGCGAGGTACAAACCGCCGCATATCTTGCAGAAAAATCCGCATCCTCAAAATAAAAGGGAAGCGATGCCACGGAAAAAGCGTGTGTTTTACCCATTGCTCCAAATCCAAGCAGTCCGATATTAAGAGTTTTTTTCATAAGCACGGCGTTCCTTTCCTAAAATAGACATATATAATATATTATAACTCATTTTTACATTTTTTTCAAGAGGGAAAATTGCTTTTTTGCAAGAAAAATATGCTTGTGCAATATATATAAATCTTGGTTTGAATTTTTGTGTATATTTTTCTTTCGATTGTTATTGACAATCATTTGACCGTGTGTTATAATGTAATTACAGAACAAACAACGGGAGGACAGAAATGACTGTAAAAAGTAAAATAATAAGAAAAATAATTTTGCGTGCGGTCATTATGCTGCTCGTTGCCGCGGCTTTGATAGCAATTCACGTCGCTTATTATTCGACACTTAAAAACGCGCGCTTCGGCATATTTGCGATCCCGTTCTTCGCACTCGTTTACGCTATCATTATGTACAAATCCAAGCTTCTCCAAATGCTCTTTGACAAGGATTGGGAGGGCAAGGTAATAAAGTCCGACCTCATACTCGATTGGGAACCGATAACCTTTGCGGTCGCTGTATCGAGATTTCCTATGAAGCAGATATTTTACACGGTGATAACCGTAGAAAAGAGTCGGGGAGAGATCGTAAAAATCAGAATTCCGGCTGAAAAGATATCTTATCAGGTATTCAGACCCAACGACATAATCAAGCACTACAAGGGTACGAAATATCCGCAGAACATGTCGCGAAGCGACGAGATATTCATTTGTCCCGTTTGCGGCAGAACGCTTTCCGAAAGCGACTGTCCCGACTGCAAGGTGAATTTTTACGTCGCCCCTCGCCATTACGACCCGTACTACGATTGGTGGACCTCTAAGGAAAGGAGACAATAATGACAATAGGTAATAATCGACCGCAGCTTCCAAAATCCTTGCTAAAAAAGCGCAAAATGAATATCATTATCAGAGTGACTTCTTGCTGTATCCTTTTCGCTCTGTTTCTGTTCGCTATCATTATGTGGGGAGAGCGCATTTTCCCTATGCCTCAATACACTCCGAAGAGCTTTGTCGCAGTTCAAATTGGCTGCTACGTTATCTTTATGACCTTGCCGTTTCTTATTACCGGAGTGCCAGTGAAATTGATTGATTCATCATGGAGTGGAGTCGTATCCAACGTTGACGTGGAAGACAGCATAGGCACTTTTTACCGTGCTTTTGGGAGACCGGGCACATATGACAGACAAGATTTGATTTTAACGATAAAAAAAGACAACGGTAAAGTAATAACTCGTTCGGCGGTATCCGTTGGTGAAAGATACAAGCTCAAGGTAAGTGACCGACCTCCCATCCCCACACCCGGTAAGATTACCGATCATCTGAATGACTATAAAATAGGCGACAGGGTATACAAATATTACGGCTTCAAATATTTATACGTTGTTCCGTCCGACGAAGATGACAAAAAGCGTTGTATCGTTTGCGGACTAAATAACGATAAACACAGAGATAAATGCTTGAATTGCTATTGCGATTTGATATGACAATGCTAACCGATGTTTATCATCCTGAATCATGTAACAAGCTAATTTTAAGTGATTACAACAATGGAGGAAAACTATGACAAATAATAACTATCGTCCTGCTCTCCCAAAGTCTCTGCAAAAAAGATGTAGACAAAATATCATTGTCAGAGTGACCTCCTGCTGTATCCTTTTCGCTCTGTTTCTGTTCGCTATCATTATGTGGGGAGAGCGCATTTTCCCTATGCCTCAATACACTCCGAAGAGCTTTGTCGCAGTTCAAATTGGCTGCTACATTCTCTTTATGACCTTGCCGTTTCTTATTACCGGCGTTCCTGTGAAATTAATTGATTCATCGTGGAGCGGAGTCATATCTAATGTAGAAGTAAAACAGAGCGTTGGAACGTATTGGCGTACTCTCGGGCGATTCAATGTATATGATAAACAAGAGTTGATATTAACAATAAAAACAGATGACGGCAAAACAATAGAGCACGCTGCAACATCTGTAGGAGAAGCACTCAAAAACACTATGGGGATTTTGTCTGCAAAGACTGATCTCCCTAATCAAGGAAAGATTACAGATCATGTAAATGACTTTAAAATAGGAGATAGGGTACACAAGTATTACGGCTTCAAGCATTTATACGTTGTTCCGTCAGAGGAAGAGGACAAAAAGCGTTGTATCGTTTGCGGACTAAATAACGATAAGCACAGAGATAAATGTTTGAATTGCTATTGCGATCTGTTATAATCCATTTCAAATATGTTACACAAGCCGAGCGTGCGATTTAGCGATGCTCGGCTTTTTCAGAAACCCTCCATTTTTGGCGAGAAACGTCCGAAAGTAAAAATTTGGTGTTGCATTTTGCGGGAATATATAGTATAATTATGTTATACTATGACTTATGGGGACTTTATTATGTCAAAATATAAAATCTTGCTCTTCGATGCAGACGCAACTCTGCTTGATTTTCACCGCTCGGAATATGAGGCGGTGATAGATTGCCTTGAATATGCAGGCTTGCCCACGACCGACGAGATCATCAAAAAATACTCCGAGATCAACGACGGATATTGGAAAATGCTCGAGCGAAACGAGATAACCAAGCCCGCTCTTATGGTCGCGCGCTGGAGATCGCTTTTGGATTACTACGGCTTCGATTTCGACGCCGAGATCATATCGAAGCTCTATCCCGAAAAGCTTTCGGAGAAGTGCTATCTTCTTGACGGAGCAGAGGAGATCTGCAAAAAGCTTTACGGAAAATTCAAAATGTATATAATCACAAACGGCTTTAAATCGGTTCAGCAAAAGCGCTTTTGCGCATCTCCTCTCGCAAAATATTTCGATGACGTGTTTATTTCCGAGGACATCGGCTACGACAAGCCGTCGCCCAAGTATTTTGATATAATCAGCAAGCGTATTCCAAATTACAATCCCCAAAATGCTCTCGTTATCGGCGACTCGCTGACCTCCGATATCCGCGGAGGAATAAATGCTGGAATCGACACCTGCTGGTTCAACCCCAACGGTAAAAAAGCACCCGAGGATATGAAAATAACTTACACAATAAGTAACCTTTCTCAAATAGAGGGCATAGTTTTATAACATCTTACCTGAAAGGATGCCATACAATGAATCTTGATTTCGATAGTAGGCTTACGGTTCTTGAAAACGAACCGCTTTCAAAGCACTCGTCGTTTAAAATTGGCGGACTTGCGCGTTACGCAGTCTTTCCCGAGAATAAAGAGCAAATGATAAGCGCGATCGAAAGCGCGAGGCAGGGCGGCGTAAAGCACATCATAGTCGGCAACGGAAGCAATCTGCTTTTCGACGACGACGGCTTTGACGGTGTAGTCATTTTCACAAAAAATATGAGCTCTGCCGAATATATACATACGGTATCGGGCACGTTTATCCGCGCCGAGTGCGGCAGATCACTTACCGAGCTTGCATCGGAGACGGGCAAAAAGCACAGCCTTACCGGGCTTGAATTTGCTTACGGAATTCCCGGTACGCTTGGCGGCGCTGTTTATATGAACGCGGGCGCGTACGGCGGTCAGATGTCCGACGTGGTAGTTGAAACCGAATATTACGATCCAACAAGCAACGAGATCAAGGTAATAGGTAAGGATGAGCACCTCTTTTCTTACCGCCATTCTGTCTTTGCAGAGCATCCCGAATACGTTATTCTTTCAACTCTTATCGAGCTGAAGGAGGGAGACGCCGAGGAAATTTTTGCGGCTATGTCAAAAAATATAAATGCAAGAAAAGAAAAGCAGCCGCTTGAATATCCCAACGCAGGAAGGACCTTCAAGCGACCTGCAGGCAATCTCTTCGCAGGAAAGCTGATCGAGGATTCGGGGCTTAAGGGCTACACGGTCGGCGGTGCGCAGGTTTCCGAAAAGCACGCGGGATTTACCGTCAATCGCGGCGGAGCTACCTGCCGTGACGTGCTTGCCGTGATCGAGCACACAAAGAAAACAGTCCTCGAAAAATTCGGCGTAGAGCTTGAATGCGAGGTCATTTATATCCCAAGATAAAGAACGGGGAAGCTGATATATGTCATTTTCATCTCAAGTCAAGGACGAATTAAACGCGCTTGCAATAAAGAATAACTGCTGTAAAAAGGCTTATATTTTCGGTGTGATGCTCTCTGCATCTGCTCTGGGCGACATCATTTCGGTAAAGCTTACCGACGAGTCTACTGCTGAGCAATTCTGTCATTTTCTGAAAAGCATTTACAATATTGAGCCCGAGCGCAAGGCTATCAACCGTGGCTACTTCAAAGCGTTTGAGCTTAGCTTCAGATCCCACAAAATATCCGAGTTTTTGAGCTTTGCAGACTCGTTTTCCGATAGCGACGAGGATATTGACGCGCTTTCGTCATTCTTTAAGTGTAAGGACTGCAAATCGGTCTTTTTGCGCGCGGTATTTTGCGCAAGAGGCAGCGTTACCGACCCCAAAAAATCATATACCCTTGAGATACGGATGCCGAGCGACACAAGAGCGATGCTCGTCCACTCGATACTCGAGGAGCTTGGTCCCGAAGCGCCCGGAATCACTCCGCGCAAGGACGGCTACGGCATTTTTTACCGTAACGAGTCTGCGGTCGAATACGTGCTCAGTCTCATCGGCGCGAGCAAGACGATATTCGAGTTTTTGGACGCGTATATCGAAAAGGACTATCGCAACACCGAAAACAGAGCCACCAACTGCGTGGCAAGAAACATAGCTAAATCGGTAAATGCCGCGGCGGCACATATCGTAGCCATCGAGGCACTTATCGCGAACGGAATGCTCGAGGAGCTTTCCGAGGATATTCGAACCACCGCACAGCTTCGAATATCAAACCCCGATATGAGCCTTTTGGAGCTTGCCGAGATGCATAATCCGCCTATCTCCAAATCAGGACTAAATCATAGGCTCTCCAAAATCACCGAGCTTGCAAAAAAGAGAAAGCTCATCTGAAAAATCTGAAGAAAGGGCACGCGTTATGGGAGAATTCGTTCATCTTCATCTTCACAGTGAATACAGTCTGCTCGACGGCGCTTGCCGCATAGCAGATATACCCGAGCGACTTCGTGAATGCGATCAGGATGCCGTTGCGATCACAGATCACGGCAATATGTACGGAGTCATCGAGTTTTATAAGACCTGCAAAAAGGCAGGCATCAAGCCGATCATAGGCTGTGAGGTCTACGTTGCCACCTCGTCACGCTTTGACAAGCGCAACAACACCGATTCTTACTATCATCTCGTTCTTCTGTGTAAGAATATGACGGGATATAAGAATCTTATCTACCTTGTATCCAAGGGTTACACCGAGGGCTTTTATTCCAAGCCGAGAATAGACGAGGAGCTGCTCCGAGCGCATAGCGAGGGGCTTATAGCTCTGTCCGCATGCCTTTCGGGCAAGATACCGAGGCTTTTGTCGGTAGGCGATTACGATGGAGCAAAGCAAACCGCACTTGAATACGCCTCAATATTCGGCAAGGACAATTATTATATTGAGCTTCAGGATCACGGCACGGAGGAAACGAGACAAATAATGCCTCTGCTTGTAAAGCTTGCAGAGGAGACGGGGCTTCCTATGGTTGCAACCAACGACTGTCATTATCTTCGCCGTCAGGATGCCGAGATCCAGCAGGTGCTGATGTGTATTCAGACCAATACAACGCTCGACAGTACAAACAAGCCCGGCTTTGACACCAACGACTACTATATCAAGACAACGGAAGAGATGAAGCGTATCTACGGCGAGTATAACGGCGCTATCGAAAACACGCTGAAGATCGCAGACGCCTGCAATCTCGAGCTCGAATTTGACAAGGTCTGCCTGCCGTCATTCCCGTGTCCCGACGGAAAGAGCGCCGAGCAGTATCTTCGCGAGCTGACACTCATCGGTCTTGAAAATCGCCAAAAGAACGGTCATCTCGCTTTCGGAAACGAGAGCCACAACAACGAGAGCGCGTATCGCGAGAGAATCGACTACGAGCTTTCGGTCATCAATTCAATGGGATACGCGGACTATTTCCTTATAGTTCAGGATTACGTCGGATTTGCGAAAAGATCGGGAATTCCCGTGGGGCCCGGACGTGGATCGGGAGCGGGAAGCCTTGTAGCGTTCCTGCTCGGCATCACAGATATAGATTCGATAAAATTTGACCTTCTTTTCGAGCGTTTTCTCAACCCCGAGCGTGTCAGCATGCCCGATATCGATATGGACTTCTGCTACAACCGTCGCGACGAGGTCATCGAATACGTGACCAATAAATACGGCAGAGAGCACGTGTCGCAGATCATAACCTTCGGTACACTTGCCGCAAAGGCCGCTATCCGTGATTGCGGTCGCGCTATGGGTATGTCTTATTCCGACGTAGACGTGGTTGCAAAAGCAATTCCGCATGAGCTTGGAATAACTCTGAAGAACGCGCTTCGTTTTCCCGAGCTTAAGGAGCTTTACGAGGGCTCGGAGCAGATAAGAAAGCTCGTTGACACCGCAATGTCGCTTGAGGGAATGCCTCGCAACATTTCGGTACACGCCGCAGGCGTTGTCATCACGGACAAGCCTATTTCAGACTACGTGCCCCTGTCGGTAAGCAACGGCACGCTCGTAACTCAATTCGATATGGATACCATCGCAGACCTCGGACTTTTGAAGTTCGACTTTCTTGCGTTGCGCTATCTTACCATAATAAACGACGCCCAGGTTCAGATAAAAGAAACAGAGCCCGATTTCGACATCGAAAAAATACCGCTTGACGATAAAAAGACCTTTGAGCTTATCTCACGCGGAGACACCGCAGGTGTTTTCCAGCTTGAATCAACGGGAATGAAGCAGGTGCTACAAAATCTGCGCCCCGAGTGCATTGACGATATTATTTCCGTCCTGTCGCTATACCGCCCCGGTCCTATGGACTCTATACCGAGATTTATCGAGTGCAGACACGATCCCTCGAAGGTGGTCTACGATCTGCCAATGCTCGAGCCGATATTGAAGTCAACATACGGATGCACCGTCTATCAGGAGCAGGTAATGAGCATTTTCCGCACGGTTGCGGGATATACCTACGGTCACGCGGACATCGTGCGCCGCGCTATGTCAAAGAAAAAGGCAAGCGTGCTTGAGGCGGAAAGAGAAGCATTTATCAGCGGTGCGGCCGAAAACGGAGTTGAGAAGGCAAAAGCCGAAAAGCTTTTCGACGATATGTCAAGCTTCGCCAATTACGCGTTTAATAAGGCTCACGCCGCCGCGTATGCGGTCATAAGCTATCGCTCGGCATATCTTAAAGCGCATTACACGGGTGAATATATGGCGGCTCTTCTGACCAGCGTGCTGGGTAATCAGGTCAAGAGCGCGGAATATATAACGGAATGCTCAAAATTCGGCATATCTGTTCTTCCTCCAAATATAAACGGAAGTCGCGTTACCTTTGGCACGGATAGGGAAAACGGAAATATCCGTTTCGGTCTGCTTGCGCTGAAGAACGTCGGTAAGCAATTTATCGAGGCTATTATCAAGGAGAGAACCGAAAACGGTCTGTTTGCTTCGTTCGATAATTTTGTTGAGCGTATGAGCGCCGTGACAGACCTTAACAAGCGTCAGGTCGAGGCACTTATCAAGTGCGGCTCGTTCGACGGTCTCGGACTCTACCGCTCCCAGCTCTTATCTTCCTACGAGGCAATAATTGACAACGTAACGCAGAAGAACAGAAACAATCCTATCGGTCAGATGGATATGTTCTCGCTTGGCGACGTTGCCGCCCCCTCGTTCGAGTATCCCAATATCCCCGAATATAGCGTTAAAGAGCTTTTGTTGCTCGAGAAGGATGCCTCGGGAATGTATTTCTCGGGTCATATGCTCGATAACTATCAAAAGCATCTTGACGACCTTGATTATATCACCACCGCAGAGCTTGTCGAGACCGATGATAACGAAGAATTGATCTATTCCGACAAGGATAAGGTCAAGCTTGCGGGAATCGTCTCCTCGGTTACGCTCAAGACCACTAAAAACGACGAGAGAATGGCATTTTTCAAGCTTGAGGATAAGCTTGGCGAGGTCGAATGTATCGTTTTCCCGAAAAAATACAACGAATATTATCACGAGATATACGTTGACGGTGCGCTCTACGTGGAGGGTGCGGTTTCTATAAAGGACGACGAAAGCCCGAAGATCCTCGTCAACCGCCTCGAGCCACTCACCGATAACGAACGGTACGTCAGCGCGCCGACTCAAGTCGCCGCCAAATCTGAAACTGCTGACAACGAGATTGCGGATGAATCCGCTCAAATCGACCTTGGACCGTCAAAGTTTTCGATGTATCTCTCGCTTTACGCGTCAGCAAATCAGAGCCCCGATCAGCCTGCACCAAAAGCAGTTGTCAATGAAAGAAGATCGGCTCCCAAGCCAGAGCCTGCGCACGCAGTGCCGCAAAAGATATATCTGCGCGTGCAGGATATGAGCTGCGAGGCGTTTGTCAAGGCAAAGAATATGGTAGACATATTCAACGAGGGAACTATCCGAGTCATTTTCTACGATTCAAGCACGGGCAAATATTCAGAGTACAGTGAAAGACTCTTTTACTCGGATTACGCCATCGGTGAGCTCAAAAAGATCTTGGGCGACGGGAACGTAGTCGTAAAATAAACGCTTACGCCGCTACGGCGGTACAATGGAGGTTATACCAATGAGAAAGCTCAAAAGCTTCGGCATCATTGCCGTTGCGCTTATAATTATTTCAACCCTTTTGTTTACGGGATGCAACTATGATGCCTCGTCAAAGGTCACAGGCGCAACCCTTAACGAAAAGGGTGAGCTCGTGATCAACTACGCCGACGGAAAAACGGAGATACTTGACGATAAATCCGAAGACTCCGATTCTGTCGAGGGCACCAACGATATAGCACTCGCTACGTCAAAGGGACTGAGAAGCTCGGTCAGTATTTTCTGCGAATTTGTCGATGAGGCATCCGCATATTATTCCGCAGGCTCGGGCGTGATACTTAAGCTTGACAAGGAAAAGGGAAACGCTTTTATCGTCACGAACTATCACGTTGTTTACAGCAGCAAATTCGAAGGCGGAATCAGTAACAAAATAAACGTATATCTCTACGGCAGCGAATACGCCGATATGGGAGTTGAGGCTACCTACGTTGGCGGATCTCTCTATTACGATATTGCAGTGCTTTACGTTGAAGGCAGTGACCTGATAAAGAATTCCTGCGCGCTCGCGGCAGATGTTGCCAATTCGGACAACGTATCGGTCGGTCAGACTGCAATTGCGATAGGTAATGCCGAGGGACTCGGCATCTCGGCATCAAGCGGTATTATAAGCATTGACTCCGAATATATCGATATGGTCGCGCCCGACGATAAAACCGTTGTGTCCTTCAGAGTTATGAGAATAGACACCGCGGTAAACCACGGAAACAGCGGTGGCGGACTATTTAACGCGCGCGGTGAGCTTGTCGGAATCGTCAACGCGAAGATCATAGACGAGAACGTTGAAAACATCGGCTACGCTATTCCTTCAACGCTTGCGATCGCCGTTGCCAACAACATAATCGACAACTGCTTCGAGAAGGATTGCAAAACCGCTATGCGTTGTCTTTTGGGTATTACGGTCGGTACGACCAGCACCTCTATGGTGTACAACGAGGAGACCGGACTTGTAAGCATAGTCGAGACGATCGGTGTAGTTGAGGTCAGCGAAAGCGGAATCGCTCACGGACTTATAAAGGCGGATGATATTATGGTGTCTGCTACGCTAAATGGAGTAACGAAGAAGATCACGCGCCAATTCCACGTGATAGACCTTCTGCTAGGCGCTCGCCCCGGAGACGTATTGGAGCTCACGGTTAAACGAGGCAATGAGACGGTGACCGTCTCGGTAAATATTACCGAGGGCTGTGTAACGCCTTACTGATAAACAAAAAAGAAGTCGTGCCAATGCACGACTTCTCATAAATATTTTAACCAGCATATAAATTGTGGCTGCGATGTGCTGTTACTTTGATAATGCTTCAATTTTTATAGACAGGAGAATTGCTGGAAATGAGCAAAAAATACGCGCAACCAATTAAAGAGGGAATTGCATTTTGGTGCAAAATTCCAGACATAAGAGTGGATACAGAAGACTCTTCATATTACAGAAAATCCCCTCATTACATAAAAGTTATTAGAATACCCTATGGGATACAGAAATCATTAGAGAAACCGTTTAAAAGCATATACTTTAGAATATACAAGTCAGAAATAGAGGCATTAGACGGCGCAGAACTGTTTGTCGCCCAAATAGATCGTTACGATATAATCTACCAAATCCCCACAGAATGGTGCCACAGAAAAAAAATATATTTTGATAATGAAAACAAGGCATTTTATTTTTTCTTCGCAGATGAAATACCATGCTTTGCTATTAACAACACAGAAATCGGCAATACATTGAAAGAAATCATCAATGAGGAAAAAGGAAAGAAATAGCAGAGTCTATTTTATCATGTATTATACATCCTTGAAAAGAAAGCACACTACAATTTGCTAATGCAAGCAGTAGTGTGCTTTACTTATCCATAGTTAATGTGATTAAACATCAAATATTAAGCGACTTCTTATAGTCCTCGATGTGCGAAAGTGCAGTGCTTTCGTCAGATGCAGAAACCATAAAATAGAATTTAACCTTAGGCTCGGTTCCCGAGGGACGAACGATAACACCGTCTCCGTTTTCAAGCTTGAAGGAGAGCACGTCGGACTTCGGAAGCTCCGTAGAGGTCTTCTCGCCGCTTGCAACGTCGGTGAAGGTCTGCTCCTTATAGTCTCCGAATACAACGACCTTAACTCCGCCAAGCTCGGTGGGAATATCGGTACGCATACCGTTAAGCAATGCCGCCATTCTTTCGGGACCGTCAACACCGTCCATATATATCTCCACGTTGCGCTCACAGCAGAAGCCGTATCTCTCATAAAGCTTCTCAAGAGCATCGTAAAGAGTCATACCCTTGGCGTGATAATACGCGGTCATCTCGCAGATAAGCATCGTCGCAACGACTGCATCCTTATCTCTTGCATAAGTGCCCTTAAGGTATCCGTAGCTTTCCTCAAAGCCGAAGATATAGTCGCCGTGACCAAGCTTTTCGTGGTTTTTAATAACCTCGCCGATAAACTTGAAGCCCGTGAGAACATTGAACATCTTTACGTTGTGCGCCTCGCAAATCTTCGTAGCAAGCTCGGACGAAACGATAGACTTTACAACGTAAGGCTCGGGAGGCATGGTGTTCGTCTCCTCGTAAGCCGTGATAATGTAATCGATAAGCAGAGCGCCCATCTGGTTGCCCGTAATGGTGCGGAAGCTACCGTCCTTGGTTCTTGCAACTACGCCGACACGGTCTGCATCAGGGTCGGTCGCTATAACAAGGTTACTTCCAACCTTGTTCGCAATGCCGATACCGATCTCGAAAACCTCGACGTACTCGGGATTGGGCTTTTCAACGGTGGGGAAGTTGCCGTCAATAACGAACTGCTCCTCAACCTTGTAAAGATGCTTGAGACCAACCATTCCGAGAACCTCGGGAATGAGCTTGTGTCCCGTACCGTGAAGGGGGGAGTAAACTATTTTCAGCTCGTCGGCAACCGACTTGATCGCATCGGGATTGACCGCCTGTGCCTTGACCTGCGCCAGATAAAGATCGTCCATCTCCTTGCCGAGAATCTTGATCTTGCCTTCGCTGACCGCGGTGTCAAAATCAACTCTCTTAACGTCGTTGAAGATATCGATCTTGCAGATCTCCTGGTAAACTGTGTTAGCGTGCTCGGGAGGAAGCTGTGCGCCGTCATCCCAGTATGCCTTATATCCGTTATACTGCTTGGGATTGTGAGAAGCGGTAATGTTTATTCCCGCCACGCAGCCAAGCTCACGGAGAGCGAAGGAAAGCTCGGGGGTAGGTCTGAGCGCGTCGAAAATATAAACGGGAATATCAGCCGCTGCCAAAACCTCTGCCGCTACTCTTGCAAAGAGCTCGGAGTTGTTTCTGCTATCATAGGCGATAGTAACTCCGTCGGCGGCTCTGCCTTCCTTGTGTATAAGAGATGCGAGACCCTGCGTTGCCTGAGCAACGGTATAAACGTTCATAGCGTTCATACCCGTCTTCATAGTTCCGCGCAGGCCTGCCGTTCCAAACGTAAGACCCGAGGTAAAGCGGAGTCTGATCTCATCGTCGTTATCCGCGATATCGCGGAGCTCTTGTCTTTCTTTTTCGGTAATTGCGGAGGAGTTCAACCAAAGCTTGTAATTGTCCAGGTAACTCATCGATAATCGTCCTTTCAAGATTTTTTATTAATTTAGATTACGCTTCCTTTGCCTGCTCAAGAGCGATAGAGAGCTGATCGGGGCAGGAGGTGGGTCTGGGACCGCAATGAATGCCGCGCAGGCGCTCGATCGCCTCGTCGACAGACATTCCCTTGATAAGTGCGCAAACTCCCTGAGTGTTTCCCGAGCAACCGCCCGTGAATGCTACGTTTTTAATGATGCCGTCCTCCAGATCTATATCGATCTGGCGAGAGCAAACTCCGTGGGGCTTGTAGGTGTAGTGTTTCATAAATTTGTCCTTCCTTAAGTTATGTTTATTCAATTATATTTGCATATATAACCCGACGGGGATATAGTCGGGGCAGTCGATCGCGAGAAACATCAGAAACGCCTGAAGCGCCGCACCGTCCGCACGGAACACGGGGCAGACGTATGCTCCCGATGCCTTTGCGGGGGTGTGAGTGTTCAAGGTGTCTATTCTGCAAAGCTTCAGCGAGCAGAAATTCGCGGCGCAGAGCAGATCCTCAAGAGATACGGCATCGTTTTCGGTCATAATAAACTCGAAATATCTGTTTCTTGCCTTTGAGCGCACCGAGGGATTATGGAACGCCAACCGCTTGCCGATAAGAGCGTATCTGGTGTAGCCCTCCTCTCCGCGCAGATCATACACGGCGGTGATCTTGAGATTGTATCGCAAGATCATTTCGTAAAACGACAGAAGCTTACCGTCCGACGAGGTCTCAACTGGCAAAATGCAGTACTCACAGCTACCGCTATGCACGCTTTCACAGACGTCGGTAACGCTTGTATAATATGCCGCTCTCGGCGAGGAAAACAGAGCAGAGAACTGCATATAAGCGATATCGTTATACGAGTTTTTCAGATAAGCAATACGCTCCGAGGCATCCTCCGAGACGGTAATCTCCGCATCGGGCGAAATATAACTCATTATGCTCTTCTTACTGATACCGCCCGATCCGAGAACCTCCTTGAAAAGAGTCAATCTCTCAACAAGAGACATTCTTGAAAAAACGGCGTCCGCGGCGGGTCTGTTCGACTCGATCACGTTTCCCGAATCTGCCTTGCCCTCGGATTTTATCGAAAGCAAAATGCTTTTTATAATATCGGGATCGTCGCCGTCGCGCAATATAGCATCCGCAAGCTCGGAGAGGTGCGCCAGTCGCTTTTCAATTATTCTTTCTATATCACTCTCGAGCTCCGAAAGATTCGACAGCACTATCTCCGTATTGCTGCCCTCAAGCTCGGGGATATTGGAATATATAAGTCCCATTACATCATACCCAAAAGAGTAAAGCTATCGGCAAGGAATGCTTTAAGCTCGTCCGCAGACATACGCTTCTGAGACATCAGAGCCAAGCGATATATCTCGAGAGCCATAAGTCTTGCCTTCTGCGAGTCGCTCTCCTTGATAGCCTCAAGCTTCGCCATAAGAGCCGAATTGGAGTTGAGCACAAGGGTATAGTCAACGGGGAAGTCACCGCCCATATTCATGCCCATGCTCGCGTACATCTTCATCATTTCTTCCATACGGCGAGATTCCTCGGAAAGAGTGATCAGCGCAGGCACGCTCTCGTCCTTGAGAGCCTCGAGCTTCACCTCGAGCTTATCGTTGCCGACAGATTCCTTGAAGAGTGCGATCAACGCCTCGTTATCGGTTGAAGCTCCGTCACCCTTGAGCATATCGACAACGTCGGAGTCGATCCGGGCATATTTGATCTCACTATCGTTCATTTCACACATAGAGATGAACTGGGTGTCGAGCTGGTGCTCGAGCACGGCGATCTTTACGCCCTCCGATTCAAACATTGAGATGTACTGAGCCTGGAGCGCCTTATCGTTGGTGTAATAGATCTTACCCTTATGCGTCTCCTCGCAATACTTGAGATATTCCTCTACGGTCATATAGCTGCCGTCGGTCAGCTCAAGCAGATACGCGGATTTGACTCTGTCGTAGAATTTCTTATCGCGCAGGGAGGCGTATTCAAAGAATATCTTCAATTCCTTCCAGATCTTTTCATATTTTTCGCGGTCTACGTTGCAAAGCGAGCATATCTTGTCGGCAACCTTTTTGACGATGTGAGTCGAGACCTTTCTGATATACGCGTTGTCCTGAAGATAGCTTCGGGAGACGTTCAGGGGAAGCTCTGGGCAATCCAGCACTCCTCTGAGCATAAGCAGAAATTCGGGGATAACCTCCTTTATATCATCCGCGACGAAGACCTGATTGTAGAAAAGCTTTACCTGTCCCTCGTAGGACTCGTATTCATTGATCCTTGCGGGAAAATAAAGAACTCCCTTGAAGTTGAGCGGATAGTCCGCGTTTATGTGTATGTGGAAAAGCGGCTCTCTGTAATCGTGGAATACCTTTTTATAAAATTCCGAGTATTCCTCCTCGGTGCATTCCGAGGCGTTCTTGAGCCAAAGGGGAGAGGTCTCGTTGATAGGCTTGGGGGCTTCCCCGGAATCGTCGGTCTCGTCGTCAGCCATCTCAAAGTATATGTCAACCGACATAAACGAGCAGTACTTTTCAAGTATCTCTCTTATCTTGCTTTCATCAAGATAAGCCGCCTCCTCGTCGGAGATGTGCATTATCACGTCGGTACCGTGACTTTCTCTTTCGGCAGAGTCTATCTCATACTCGCCCGCGCCGTTGCAGACCCAATGCAGTGCCTTGTCTCCATTGAAGGACCTTGTGATAAGCTCAACGGTATCCGAAACCATGAACGACGAATAAAAGCCGAGTCCGAAGTGACCGATAATTCCGTTGTTCTGATTGTTCTCATCATACTTCTGAATAAAATCGAGCGCGCCCGAAAGAGCGATAGAGCAGATATATTTTTCAAGCTCCTCCTCGGTCATACCGATTCCGTTGTCGGATACGGTGAGTGTTTTTGCGTCCTTGTCAAGAATGACCTTGACCGCGTATTTTTCGTCTCCTCCGTCATACTGACCGAGCGAGGAAAGACGGCAAAGCTTCGTGACCGCGTCCGTCGCGTTGGAAACTATCTCGCGCAGGAATATATCCTTCTCGGAATAGAGCCATTTTTTGATGATAGGGAATATATGGGCGGACTCAACCGATATACCGCCTTTTTTTATCTTGTTTTCGTCCATAATACGTCCTCATTTGATATTTTGTTTATAGATAGTTATATTATATACCTTTTTTTTCGTCAAGTCAAGAGCAGACGGAGGCAAGTAGGCGAATTTTAAAAAAATATTAAAAAGTTTGATAATATTCATAGAATAATAACATCTCGGTTGTATAATTGACGTAGTTTGTAGAATAAAGTCTTATTTTGGGGGATACAAATGACAGTAACCGCATTCGCGTATGCAAAAATAAATTTATTTCTCGATATCGAGTCGCGCAGAGCAGACGGATATCACAATATATTGAGCCTTATGCAGCGCATAAGCCTGAAGGACACGCTAAAGGTTTCGGCAGAGCCCTCTGACGTAAAGAGCATCTCGATCTCCTGTAGCGACAAGGCTATTCCTTGCGATGAAAAAAATCTCGCGTATAAGGCGGCAAATATATACCCAATAACCGCCAAAATAACGATAGATATAGAGAAAAATATTCCCTCGTCCGCAGGTCTTGCGGGCGGAAGCGCAGATGCCGCGGCTGTGCTCGTTGCATTGAATGAAATATGCGAAAACAAGCTTTCCACCGCAGAGCTCTGTGCTATCGGGGCAAAGCTTGGCGCAGACGTACCGTTTTGCATTACGGGAGGGGCTTGTCTTGTCAAGGGTATCGGAGATATTCTCACCGCCACCAAGCCAATGCCGAATTTCCCGATAGTAGTCGCAAAAAAAGGCGAGGGAATGTCTACCCCCGCCGCCTATCGCGCGCTTGACGAAAAGCACAGCGATTTTGTCGGCTATATTCCGCGCAAGGATCTGCTCGACAAATTAACGACGACCGACGAGACCGTCTCTGCGAAACAATATTGCGAAAACCTATTCAATATCTTCGAGGGCGTTGTCGAGCCCGAAAGACCCGACGTAACCCTTATCAAGCATACCTTGATCTCATCCGGCGCCGCAGGCGCTATGATGAGCGGAAGCGGCACGTCGGTATTCGGAATTTTTGACTCCGAAAATGATGCCGCCGCAGCTGTCGAGCTTTTGAAGCAGCAGGGAGCAGACGCACATCTGTGCTATCCGCAAAAGTAACAAAAAAATCCGCATCATTCGATGCGGATAAAATATTTAACTATCACTCACGGGATTCGAGATAGTTTACAACGTCGCCTACGGTAATAAATCCGTGCAGATCTTCGTCTTCAATAGAAAGATCGAACTTTTCCTCGCAGATCATAACCAGGTCTGCAAGCTCTATAGAGTTGATTCCAAGGTCGGAAGCAAGCTCTGCATCAAGAGTAATAAGCTCCTCCTTTACCTGAAGCTCATCGATAAGTAACTGCTTAAGCGTTTCAAACATAATATTTTTTCCTTTCCGTCGCTACAGTGCGACAAAATTAGTGACAATTTATTATATATATTTTTTTGCGTTTTGTCAAGTGTTATTTGAAAAAATTTTTCCATCGTCAATCTACGGGAGGTGACAGTCATAGCAATCTTCAATAAAAGACCTTTATTCACCTCCTGTATTCTTTATTTGGTCTTCGCAATTATCGGTTATTTCGCGCACCCGATAATAAAGCTGATCATCGTCGCGATCGCGCTGATAGCTGCCGTCCTGTTCGCATCTCTCAGATTCGCCTTCAAAAACGTAAGCGCATACAGTGCGCTTTGTGTTATATTGTCTTCGCTGATGATCGCGGTGTCCTTGGCATCCTCGTTCTGCTATTTTGATATATATGCCGGATCGGTTGAGGAATATTACGGCGAAGATCACACTATTGAAGCGTTGGTTACCTCAAACCGCACATACGACGTGAATTTCTCGACCTATAACGTAACCGTAACCAAGATCGACGGAAAAGAGACCAATCACAAGGCGGTCCTTATCTGCACGTACACCTCGGAATTAGAGCCGGGATTTATAGTTACGGCAAACGTCAGTGCCGAGGATTTTGATTCTGACCTTACAAAGCTTTCGATGCGCTCCGACGGTATTTTCATTCAATACACGTCTGCCGACGAGGCATCCGCTCTCGTGATAGACGAGGACGATTTTCACCCATCCGTAGAGCTGGCAAGGCTAAATGCCACGTTATCGCGCATCTTCAGCGTTAACCTTGACGAGACAACGGCAGAGATCTGTTCAGCTATGTTTCTCGGCAATAAGGATCAGCTGAGCAATCTTACAGAGCGAGACTTTTCTCGAGCAGGGGCATCTCATCTGCTCGCGCTCAGCGGAATGCACGTCAGCATTATAATGGGTATTATGATGCTTTTCCTCAAGAAACTGAGAACACCCTCCAAAATCATCGCCGTTATATTGATCGTATGCTCGGTATTCTATCTCTTGCTCACGGGAATTAAAATTTCTGCCGCGCGCTCGGTGATAATGGTTTTGTTGGTCTATCTTGCAACGCTATCAAGCAGGCGTCACGATTCCTTGACCTCTCTCGCATTTGCAGGCACTCTGATCGTGCTCGTGTCTCCGTGCTCGGTTCTCGACGTCGGATTTTGGATGTCGTTCGGGGCAACCCTGGGCATACTTATCTACGTGCCGTCGTTTACCAAGCTGACCGCGAAGCTTGAGGGCAAGTCAAAATTACTTAAGCCTATAACAACAGTACTTTCAGCGCTCGTTGCGGGTATATTCGCCCTGATGCCTCTGCTTATCGCGCTTTGCATATTTATCAAGCAGATATCTTTGGCATCGGTTATCACCTCGGCTGTGCTGAGCATCCCGGCAAGTGCCATAATATTATTCTCAATGCTGTTGCTTATTTTCCACAAGGTGACCTTTGTTTCTGCTATGATAGTCAAGGTGCTTAGCCTGTCCGCCCACTTTATGACCGAATATTGCGCCAAGGTGTCCGATATGGACAACGTGATGGTCTCCCTGAATTATCCCTTTGCAACGATCGGGGCGATAGCATTGGGCGTAGCTTTTGCATATTCTATGATCAAAAAATCGAAGAATATGTTCAGATCTCTGATTCCGTTTGCACTCACGCTCGTACTTTTTGTTTCAGCGATGTACGTATACAACTATTCGGAAAAGGACAAGGTAAACGTATCGTATATCAACGTTTCTTCCACGGCGGATATGCTCGTTATGTCAAGCAACGGGGAAACAATTATCTGCGATGTAGGAGCGGGAAGCAACAGCTCGTATTACGCGACGCTTGATGCTATAAATGAAGCAAGATCGACCGAAATACGCGCGATCATTATATCCAAATATGCCAACAGACATATCTCGTCGCTATACTATATGTTTACAAGCCAGAAGGTCAAGGAGCTGTGGCTGCCGTATCCCGATAACGACGATGATTACTACAAAATGGTCCGCATCGTCGAATACGCCGAGAAATACGGTGTAGATGTCTTTGTCTTCCGTGACGGAGAAACGCTCCACGCCTTTGGAGATACCGAGATCACACTCTACTCCTATTCGATCGAGCGCTCGGCAACTCCTATATCGCTGATAACAGTAAAAACACCCGAAAAGCAGCTCGTCTATTGCGCACCCGCCTTCAACGAGACTACCGACGAGGAGCGTGAGCAGATAGATCAGATCTTATCGGAGTCGGATTACATAATCTTCGGGGGCAGAGGACCGAAGACCAAAACAGTCTACTCCATACCGAGTGAAAACAAGGTGTCCTTGATCGCATTCAGTGACAAAACAAGAGTTGCTTACTACAGCGAGAAGAGCGAAAGGGCAATAACCTACTCGATAATCGACGACCGCTGTAAATTCTGCCTTAACGATTGACAAATTATAAAATGAATGCTATACTGTAACAAACAAAGCTTTCAAAAGGGAGCATTTAATGAAGATCACAAGATATGAAATTCTGACCGATAAAAAAGGAATAAATATCAAGCTTGCCTGTGTCTCCGACCTACATTCAAGACCGTATGGGAAGGCTTTGGCGGCTCTTGAGCAGATCTCGCCCGATGCCATACTCTTACCGGGCGACATCGTTGAGATCGCCGCCGAATACATGGACAAGCGAAATGAAAACGGACTAAATTTTCTCAAGGACGCCGCCCGCATAGCGCCGTGCTACTATACCTACGGCAACCATGAGATATACTATTCTCACGCGAAGGGCAAGCACCCCAAAACTCCCGACAGGGAGCTGTCCGAAAAATATCTCGAATCGATCAACTCGTACGGAGTTCATCTGATCAACGATTCGTTCGAAGCGTTGGATCATACGGCAAAGATTTTAGTAGGCGGTCTGGTCTGCGGCAAAGATATGGACCCTGCGATAAATCAAAAAGAGCCCGATCTACAATTTCTGTCCGATTTTTCAAAGAACGAGGGCTTCAAAATTCTGCTTTGCCACTATCCGCACTACTACGAAAAATATCTCAAAAGCGTTGACGTCGATCTCGTCCTTTCGGGTCACGCTCACGGCGGTCAATGGAGAATATTCGGCAGAGGAATATATGCCCCTCATCAGGGGCTTTTCCCAAAATACACCTCGGGAATTCACGACGGCAAGCATATAATCAGTCGAGGTGCGGTCAATAATTCAAAACCTATTCCAAGGTTTTTTAATCCCTGCGAGGTTATCGAAATCAATATTCATTCATAAAACAAAACACGGTTGATCCCAAGCGGATCAACCGTGTTTTGTTATTTGAGGCTCGAGAGCACGCGCTCAAGCTCGTCCTCACCGTTTACCCGTATTCCTATCAAAAGATTTTGTCTGTCGGCGGCAGAGAGCGCGGAAACAGCGGTATCGACCTCGCGGATAAGAGCATTCTTATCATCAAACACACCGACAAGTCCTTTATGCTCTCGCACGGTATATTTTGGTTTATCTTCCTCTTTTTCGCGTTCTGAATTCATAGAGGACATCTGCGCCCGACATTCCTTGAGCTGATCCGAGAGAGAATTCATAGAGCTTCTCATTTCAGATATCCGATTTTTCAGCGAATTGCAGGTCAGTGTCATTTTATCGAAGGATTCCTTCGTCCGAGCAATAGAATACACTATCCCAACCGATGCCGTTACGACAAATACCGTAGATGCAAGGCTACACGCCGCCCTTGCTATTTTCATACAAAAAGCCCTCCGCTTTTCTTGATTTTAAAATATTACATTATTATTTTGACGGCAAGATGCTGATATATTCAAAACAATCGGAAAAAATAAAATACGGATAAAAAATAAAATCGAAAGGCGTTCATATTATGAAAAAGCTCTTCAAAATCATACTTATTCTGATCATAGTTATGTCGATATTATCATCGCTCGCGATACTCGGCGGTGCGATTTATCTTCATCGCTACAAGGATTCGCGCGTTGATCCATCGCTTATAGAGATCGCACACAGATGCGAAAAAACAAAATTTTACTGCTACGATTTCAGCGATCGGGATGGGAGAGTAGGCGATGCGGTGCTTGTCGAGAGCGCGGAGCTTGGGGGCGAGATGAAATACAAATACGTACCGTATAACGAGATTCCCGAGGACCTCGTAAACGCTTTTATTGCAATAGAGGATAAGCGTTTTTATAAGCACAGCGGAGTAGATCTGATACGAACAACAAAGGCGGCGTTTAACTATATTTTCGGATCGGGGAAATTCGGCGGCTCGACTATAACGCAGCAGCTTGTAAAAAATCTGACCGGAAACGACGATTTCAGCATCAACCGCAAGCTTTCCGAGGCATTTTCCGCCATTGAACTCGAGAAGGAGTACGACAAGACCGAGATCCTTGAGATGTATCTGAACGTGATCAATCTTTCGGAGGGATGTCGCGGAGTAGGTGCGGCGGCGGAGTATTTTTACTCGAAAAAACCGTCCGAATTAACACTTTCAGAGTGCGCCACAATTGCGGCTATAACAAACAATCCTTCAAAATACAACCCCAAAAAGCACCCCGAAAACAATATTAAAAGGCGCGACCTTATACTTGGCTGTATGCTCGAAATGGGGTATATAACCGCCGACGAATACAGTTGTGCCGTTGCCGAGCCGATAACGTTGAAGCTTTCTCAAGCGGGAGCAAGCGGCGGCGTGAACTCCTGGTATATCGACATGGTAATCGAGGACGTTCTGAAGGATCTCGCGGCAAAATACAATATCTCGCGAAGCTCGGCATCCTTGATGCTTTATCGCGGGGGGCTTAAAATATATACGGCTATGGACGCAAAGATACAGGCAATACTTGACGAATATTATTCCAACATCTACAACTTTCCTATAGATAGCCGCGGCAATATGGCGGAGTCTTCAATGATAGTGATCGACCCGTATAGCGGCGATATTCTCGGAGTCGTCGGCGCGGCAGGCGAAAAGCAGGGAAACCGTCTGCAAAGCTACGCTACCGACACCAAGCGTCCTCCCGGATCGGCTATCAAGCCGCTTTCGGTCTACTCGTTAGCACTTGAAAAGGGCTTGATAGAGTGGTCGTCTATATTCGAGGACTCTCCTGTAAGAGCAGAAAGTGAAGATCAGCCTCCGTGGCCTTATAACGCCGACAGAACCTACGTGGGCGACGTGGATATACAGTACGCGGTGCAAAATTCACTGAACACGGTCGCGGTGAAGGTGCTTGATAGGGTCGGCAACGGCGAGTCGATGTCGTTTTTGAAAAATAAACTGCTTATAAACAGTCTCAACGAAGCCGCCGATATCGGATCGGCATCGCTTGCACTCGGTCAATCATCCCGAGGAATAACGCTACGTGAGCTTACCGCGGCTTATTCAATATTCGAGGAAGGAATTATGAGTAAGCCGAGATCGTATTTTAAGGTCACAGACGAGAGCGGTCAGATCATTCTCGATAACCCCTCCTCGCAAGAGTCTGTAATCTCAAAGGAGACCGCCGCGATCATGACTAAGCTTTTGGAAACGGTGGTTGACACGGGCACTGCAGCTGACAAGATCTGTCTTGACAAGATCACATCGGTTGCGGGTAAAACAGGAACAACGCAAGGTAATTGCGACCGATACTTCGTCGGATACACCCCCGAGCTTCTCGCGGGCGTGTGGTTTGGATATGAATATCCGCAGTCCCTCGACGAATTCGGCGGAAACCCCTCAATATATATCTGGGACGAGATAATGAACGAGATATATCGCAAAACCGATTACGGCAAATCATCACGGTTCGCCGTGCCCGAAACCGTGCAGAAGCTGACCTATCCCACTCCGCAGGGCGAGCTTGAGCAAAATGGGGAGGATACACCAAGGGTAAAGGACGGCTGGTTTGCCTTCAACGAGAATAATTACGAATAAACGATCATAAACTGTGTTGGCACTCTGCCAACACAGTTTTTTAAGTGAGGAATCTATGGCATTAAGAATATCATCGAGAAATAACCGTCTTGGCGGCGTTTCGCTTATATGCGGAATAATCTGCTCGCTCTTTTTCGCGGGATCAATAGCAATATCGGGCAGCCCCTTTGAAATGATACATAAGCTTAACGTGGGCAATATTTTGCCGCCGATGTGGCTTTGGGGATTTCTGAGCTTCGTTTGGGGACTTCTCATCGGCACCGCCGCGGGCTCGGTCATCACCGAGGTGATCTGCAACAAAGCCCATAATGAAAGGGAAATATGCGCTTATAAGGGAGGCTTGCTTTTCCTTATAGCTTTGTTTTTCTTCTCGGTGCATTATCCTTTATTTTTCGTTGCGGAAAGACTTTTCTTCGCACTGTTCGCAGTGCTTATAGCACTCGTATGCGCATGCCTTTGCGCGCTCTTCTGGTCCAAGGTATCGGTATATGCCACAGTGGTAATGGCATCCTTTGCCTTTTGGCTTTTCTACGTCCTTTTTGTCACACTTTCAATTATCGTGCAAAACTGACCGATTTTTCAATTTATTTACAAACAAAGCTCTTGACAAGCTCGAATTTATGTAGTATAATGTACAGTAGTTATAGTATGTATTCGGAGGAATATTTAAATGAAATCTATCAGACTTATATCCGTAATTCTCGTTTTGGCAACGCTTTGCTGCCTTTTCGTAGCTTGTTCTTCGGGAGAAGAGAACGTAGAGCTGCCCGAAAGACCCTTTTACGATATGAAGGTTTCTTTCCAGATCAAGAATGCTTCGGGAAAGATTATCGTTAACGCTGAAAACTATAACTACAAGGGACACGAAGATCCCACCATACTTAATATAGTTACCGATTACCTCGCTATCGAGGCAAACTTCAAGTACACCGTAGACGAGAACAATATGATCACCAAGATCGGTAGCACCAAGGCAGGCAAGAATGAATACTGGTCCTTCACTATGAAGGGCGTAGAGCTTGATATGCAGACTATTCTCGACAACCTTGTTGATAAGCAGATGAGTGAGTATCTCGTAGAGGACGGCGCAGAGTTCACGGTCGTGCTTGTATCCTCCAAATAATTTGATAATCAAAACCGACTTTTTCGGTCAAATTCGGAAAAGTCGGTATATTTTTCAACTATAAAAAGTAAAGGAATTTGAAATATGCTGATCTCGATTACAGGTAAGCTTGGAAGCGGAAAATCCACGATTTGTAACATTTTAAGAGAAAGATACGGCTTTGAGATATTCAGCACGGGTACTATAAACCGTGAGTTTGCCAGAAGTCTCGGCATAACCACACTCGAGCTCAACGAAAGGCTTAAATCCGACCCCGCTCTCGACAAGGAGATTGACGGCACAGTCACACGTCTCTCGATTGAGAAGAAGGATGAAAAGCTTGTCTTCGATTCAAGAATGGCGTGGCATTTCGCAAAGGACACGTTCAAGATATTTCTCACTATCGATCCTATGGAGGCCGCAACGCGCGTTATGAAAAATCAGCGCGGAGCAGAGGAGCATTACGACTCCGTTGAGGATGCTTGTCAGGGTCTTATAAAAAGAAGCACAGTAGAGAGAGAAAGATTCATCCAGATCTACGGGGTGGATTATTACGATCACAACAACTTCGACCTCATCGTCGATACTACGACCCGTACGCCAGATGAGATAGTAGGAATCATTATGGAAAATTACGAAAGCTACTGCGCAGACTCCGCAAGCTATAAATCTCCCAAGGAGCTTTGATATTTATATAATTTCACAAATGCAACCTGAAGTTGCGGAGATGTAAAGCTGATTTTATCGACAAAAATCAGCTTTTCTCTTATAATTTAACTGAAGTTACACACCCGAAAGGATCAGCAATATGAAACAAAGCTATTTTGGAGACAATCTTTACGCGCTTCGTAAAAGCAAGGGAATATCGCAGGACGAATTTGCCGAGAGCCTCGGAGTATCGAGGCAGGCAGTGTCCAAATGGGAAAGAAATGAAGCCTATCCCGATACTGAAAATCTGATAGCAATAGCAAAATTTTTCAACGTCAAAATAGATGACCTTATAAACACCCCCATCGATGTCAGCGAGGAGATAAATTCCGACCCCAAGCTTGATAATCACGTCGAGTACATTGAAAAGGAGGATGAGGATGAGGATGAGGACGAGGACGACACAGCCCCGAGAGGCTCATCTGCGATGTCTCACATTTGGGATAGCGTGCCGTTCGCCATTATCGCTACTATCGCATATTTGATAATCGGCTTCTTCATCGAGCGCGGCTGGGAGATAGGCTGGACGGTCTTCGTGCTTGTACCGGTTTATTATTCTGTGACAGACTGTATACGCCGCAAGCGCTTTTCAAGCTTTAACTACCCGGTTTTAGTGACTTTTTTCTTCCTTCTTTTTGGAATGCTTTACGGAATCTGGCATCCGCTTTGGATATTATTCCTTACAGTACCTGTATATTATCCAATATCATCCGCAATTGACAGTGCAATACGAAGTAAAAGTAAAAAATAACAATGATCCCCGATAAGACTTCAGCTTATCGGGGATTTCTTTATTTACCTATCTTTTTGAGTATATTTTCGTAGGTCAAGCCATATCTCTGTGCTATATCTCGTGCATAGCTCTTTCCGTCGGGCTTTGCACGGAATATCTTGAAGGAGCGCTTGCCCTCCTCAATACCTGCAACAAGGGTATCGATCTTGACACCGCCATTTGCAAGAGCCTCGGAATTGATGCGGTCAATTTCGGCGGCAAGCTCGTGAAGATGCGTTGCAAACAGACAACGGCAGCCGACCATCGAAATACCTGAAAGCACCTCGGACGCGATGTACGAGCCCTCGTAGGATCCCGTAGACGAGAAGGACTCGTCCAAGAGCACAAGACTGTACTCGGTCACACTGTCAAATATCTCACCGAGTCGCGCGCACTCCTCACCAAGTCTGCCCTTGTCAATAGTATCGTCCGCGCCCGTGGGGAAATGAGTGTATATAGCGTCGGCAGGGCTGATACGTGCGTTTTTAGCGGGAACGTACATGCCCAGCTGCATCATCGCAAGAGCCAGACCGAGAGAGCAGGTGATAACCGATTTGCCTCCGCGGTTAGGTCCTGTCAGAACGTATATCATCGCGTCATTTTTGTTAAATCTTACGTCGTTGGGAACGATCTCCTCGCCGTCGCGAAGCTTGAGCGCGACTGTGGGATTGTAAAGGTCGTCTGCATCAAATACGCGCTCGCTCATCGGCGCGATCTCGGGCTCGCTGAGCCAACAGCCCTTTGCCTCGAGTCGTTTTAGCATCTCCGCACCCTTTACCACGAATTCGATCTCTGGCATAAGACCGAGCAGAAAATCGGTGTTTTCAAGCACGTAGGTCTGAACTATCTTCTTCCAGGACTTAAGCGAGGCTCTGTATACGTCGTTTATAGCCGAATTAAACGCGATCGACATTGCCGTGCGCTGATTATCGGACTGCTTTTTGCTGAAAGGAACGAGGTTTGCAATGCAGGTGTATTCATCGTCCTTAAAATTGAGTCGGAGTATCTTGTCGATAGCATCACCCGATTTGAAGGCCTCGGAATTTATTGACAAAACTCCCGCATAGGTGGGGCGAAGCTGAGCATCGAGATTGACACCTATGGAAACGCTCTTTATCTCACGAACTCGCTTTGTAAGCTCGTTGAGCTTCTGATTGAGCTCCTTATAGTAATCCGACTGTGCAAGCTCGCAGATCCTTTCCTCAAGAGTCTTAAATGCGCGGCTCTTGATCTCGTCCTTTACCGCGGAAAGGCCGCCGTAAAGTATCTCTATGCAGGAAATATAAAGCTCGATCTCGGTGATGCTTGAAAGGTAATCCTCGGATGAATTATTGTCCGCTTCAAGTCGACGAAGCTCGGTAACGTCGGTCAGAACGGGCATAAGCTTGCCGAGCGTTTCTGCGATCGCGGGGCAATTCATCATATCTGAAAAGACCTCGTTTCTGTACTTCATAACCTCGGGTGAGGTAGTGAAGTAATCAGATAGCTCCGAGCTCTTGAGATCTAAAATCTCAAGCAGACCAAGCTCCTCAAGGGTGTACATATCTATGTCGGGACGGTTTTTACCGGTATAGTAGTCCTTTTTCGATTCTGCATCGGGATAGAGAAGACTAAAATTCGTAAGATCCATTGTTTTTTATCCTTTCGGAAATTATATTTTCATTATCGTTTTTTCGCCGTTTCGCACAACGAGAACACTGTCAAGCCCGACCGAGCGGAGAAGCTCGAAGCCCTCGTCAACACATTCTCCGATATGCTCGGGAGAATGCGAGTCGGTACCGACCGTGACAAGCTTGCCGCCGCATTCGCGGTAAAGTGAAAGAAGCTCGCGATCTGGCATAGCAAAGCCAAGACCTCTCCAAAGAGTTGAAACGTTGACCTCAAGTGCAATATCTCTCGTTATCATTTTGCGGAAAAGCTCCTCAAGCTTGTCCTTGTGCCTTGAAAAATCGTAGTCGTTGCCCGAAAAAGCACAGTATCGGTGCATATAGGTCAGGTGAGCCACGGTGTCGATTTTATCGCACGCGTCGAGAGAGTCGCAAAGCTCGTCAATATTGCGCTCAAAGAGATGTCCTACGTAATCCGGAGAGGAATAGTCAAATATCTTTTTGAAATCGTAAAAGCAAAAGTCTGGTGCTCCGCGAAGATTATGGATAGAAGAGATGACGAACTCATATTTATGTGCGCTCAACAGCTTTTCTGCCTCATCGGGATACTGATTTATCTGACCGAGCTCGATTCCGTATGTCAGATTGACCCGACCCTTGTATTTTTCCTTGGCGGCAAGTATCTCCCCGTATGCACGGTCGGCATCGTAGGGAGGGCAGGACATATCGAAACGACCGTTGCACTCGAAATGGTCGGTGATCGCAAGGTCGGTCACCCCTCGCTCGATAGCCGCCAGGCAAAGCGCCTCGGGCGACGAATCGTCAGCTCCGTCAAACGAAAAATACGTGTGTGTATGATAATCGCATTTGAACATAATCAACCTCATAAAAGTTAATACACCTACATTTTAACACATTTTTGTGATTTTGTATATACTTTTGGAAAAATAATTTATTTTCCACTTGAAAACGGGGATAAAATATGGTAAAATAAATCAGTGATAGCAGACAAAGGAGCGTGTGGATATGAAATCTTTTTCGGATATAGATCTTTTTCTGACCACACCTACAGCCGCGAGGCTGTACCGCGAGCATGTCGCGGCTCTGCCGATAATCGATGTACACTCTAACCTTGATGTCACCGCTATTGCGGAAAACCGCGCCATTACAAATCTCACAGAGCTATGGCTTTACGGCGACAGGGACAAAGCCGAGCTTATGAGAGTATGCGGCGTTGACGAGCACTTTATCACGGGAAACGCCTCGGATTATGAAAAGTTCAGAGAGCTTTGCCGCATTATGCCTATGCTGATCGGTAACAAGCAATATGCTGCCTGTCACACCGAGCTTTGCAGATATTTTAAATGTGAGCTGACTATAAATTCCGACAATTGCGAAACAATATGGAGAGAAACCTCCCAAAGACTCGCAAATAATAGAATTGGCGCATACGATTACTTGAAAATGAGCGGAGCGAAAGTAATTTTTGTCACATCGTCGCCTATCGATGATTTAAAGACGTTTGATACTGTCAGATCACGAGGCGAGATATTAATTGCTCCGATTTTCTGCCCCGACCGATGCTTTGACATCGATAAAAAGGGAATCCGGGACTATTTTGCCGAAATAGGCAAGCTCACCTCAGTGGATATCTGCGATTACAAGAGCTTTTGTCAAGCTTACACGGTCTTAATGGACAGATTCGGCGCAGTCGGATGCAAAGTAGCATATCATAGAATTGACACGGGCTACTCGTTCGTCAAGCCCGACCTACATCACGCCGATCTGATATTGAAAAAAGCACTCTCGGGCAAGGGCACGGAGATAACGGGAGAGGAGCTTTCACTCTGGCAGACTCAGCTTTTGCGATTCTTCGGAATTGAATACGCAAAGCGTGGGTGGATAATGGAGCTTGAATATAGGTCATACAGTCACACGGAGATCTCAGCGTCATTAACCTATTTGTCATCACAAAATGCGCTCCCCACGGTGATTATTTATTCAGACGATACCCGAGCATCAGAAATGTGCAGAAAGCTTTGTCACACCGAGCACAATATATCCACCAAGGTGCTTCAAGGCATCGGATTTACCGATAATCTCGAGGATATAGCAGCAAAAACTGCGATAGGCAGCGTTTTAGGATTCAGAAGCGAAGCCTACGGATATAATATCGGAATTATGCACGAGCTTTGGCGCAAGGAGGTCTGCAATCTGCTTGGCGGCTGGGTCGACAAGGGAATTTGTTTCGAGGATGCGGCGGTTGAAGCGATCAGAGCCATCTGCTATCAAAACGCGGCAACATATTTAGAAATCAATTAAAAATATACAATATACGGAGGTAACCCAAATGTACGTTAAGGAAAAGAAGGTAAGTGTTCTCAAAATAGTTATTATCGCGGCAGGCGTTGCTGCGGCAGTTGCGGCAGTAGTAACCGCATTTATGATCTGGAAGAAGAACAGAAATACCGACAAGCTCATCGACGAGGAGATCGACGCTGCTATCGAGGCTGCTTTCGCAGAGGAAGAGGCCGCCGAGACCGCAGACGTAAAGATCATCGACAGTGAAGAAGTATAAGCAATGAAAATAGTCGTCCTCGATGCGTCTACGTTGGGCGCGGATATCGACCTGTCACTGTATGAAAAATACGGAGAGCTGACGGTTTATCAAAGCACCGCCGACGAAGAGTTTGCGGATCACGTTGCGGACAGTGACGTGATAATCATAAACAAGCTGAAGGTGGGCAGACAAAATCTGCCCGCTTGTCCGAGCGTCAAGCTGATCTGCATAACCGCCACCGGATTTGACAATATCGATACTGAATACTGTAAGCAACAAGGAATAGCCGTATGCAACGTCGTCGGTTATTCTACCCAAAACGTCGCTCAGTTGACGGTTGCGATGGCACTTTCGCTCATCTGTCATCTAGCCGAATATAACCGCTCCGTGTCGGACGGCTCTTATTCGCGCGGCGGAGTTGCCAACATTCTCACACCCGTATACCACGAGATCTACGGCAAGACCTGGGGCATCGTCGGCTACGGCAATATCGGCAAGCAGGTCGGTGCGGTCGCAAAGGCGCTCGGTTGCAGAGTTATAGTGAATAAGCGCACAGAGATCGCAGGAGAGGAGTGCGTTGATATCGACACGCTCTGCAAGGAGTCGGACATCATCAGTGTCCACACTCCTTTGAACGAGGGAACACGCGGACTGATCAGCTCCGAGCGTATTGCGATGATGAAAAACGACGCAATATTTATCAACGTAGCGCGCGGCGCGGTGGTCGACGAGGAAGCACTGGCAAACGCGGTGCTGGAGGGCAGAATCGGCGGTATTGGCGTCGACGTATATTCCAAAGAGCCTTTCCCGATCGATCACCCCTATGCAAGCATAGCAGGGCGCGACAATGTGATCTTCACGCCTCACATGGCTTGGGGATCTTATGAAGCAAGAGTTCGCTGCTGTGAGGAAACTGCCTTGAATATAAAGGTATATATCAGCGGCGAAAAGAGAAACAGAATAGTATAAGATCAGCCTCCCGACATCTTGTCGGGAGGCTATAATTTTATCCGATCATTTTTTCTTTATTTCCTCGAACGGATCGATATCGTTGACGTTTGACGGAATAATTCTGAATTTAAGAATCATTTTATCGCTCATCAGCTTGTATTTGTCATCAAGCTCCGGTCCGCACGAAGCAGAGCCGATTCCTGCGTGGCGGTAATCAATATTGACCACGGTATCCTTCATCGGCACAAGCTCGAAATCGTGCATGGTTTCGGTCAACTGATGGGAGGTGTAGTGAGAGCAATTGAAGCTGAAATCATCATCGACTCTCGCAACCGTCAGTCCGTGACCCGAAAGTGCGCTGACCTGAACCCATTTGGTATCGGTGTGAGCCATATTTTCCTGCGGTCTGACGTAGTGCTCAAAGTGATCGGTGACGGTGGTCTCAAACAAGCCCTCGTAAGAGGCGTGGCGCTTGTCAACGTAGCTCTCAACCGGACCTCTGCCGAAATACCTGAGTCTTTCGTTGCCCTCGGGCATAGACCACTGAACTCCGAAGCGGGGAAGTGACATAGGCTTATCGCCGTTTGCATCGATAGATACCGAAACACCGCCGTCTGCGAAGAAGGTGTAGCTTACGGTCATTTTAATATAAGGAATAAACGCTGCCGCTCCGATCGACATTTCTGCCAAAACCTCGACGGTCTTATCGGTCACTTCGATGACCTTGCAGGAATAACATCTCGATCTTGCCTCGTGGAGTCTTTGGTTGAACCAGTGCGCCTTGATCTCTCTATCGTTATCGGTGGGCGCGCGCCAGATAGTAAACGAGATCGGAGAAGAAAGCATCTCCTTGCCGTTATCGTTGATCGATCTGATAAGACCGCTCACAGTATCAAGCACGTAGACCGTCTTCGCCGTGCTCACGATAAGATCGTTTCCGATCTGCTCAGTGCTAATAACGGCATAGGGGTTCATACTGTCAAGAACGCGCTCGCAGGGCTTGTCCTCGCAAAGCACGAACTGATCAAATCCTATCTCGTATCCGCGCTTTTCCCAAGGAGTATCGCAATTCTGTGCGAGCGAAACCATAAGATAGCAGTTGCCGTCAAGCTCCGAAATATCGGCGTCAAGCTTATACGTGGCGGTATCCTGAGGGGCGATTTTTGCCGCTCCGAACGAGCCCTGCGAAACAATAGCGCCGTTGCGCTCGATTCGCCAATTAATATCATAATCGTCAAGCGCGACAAAGTATCGGCGGCTCGTCACCGAAACCGTACCACTCTCACGGTCAAATTCAATATAGAACGGCTTGATAATATTCTTGTACTCCATAAATCCCGTATGCGGACGTCTGTCGGGGTATACAAGACCGTCAACACAGAAGTTGCCGTCGTGCACCTCCTCGTTGTAGTCGCCGCCGTAGAGATAATGAGGATCGTCGTATCTGTTATCTCCGTCTGCCGACGCGTGATCGGTAAACTCCCACACGCATCCGCCGAAGAACTTATCGTGAGTGTATATCAGATCCCAATATGCCTTCAGATCTCCGGGGCCGTTGCCCATCGCGTGAGAATATTCGCACAAAAACAGAGGCTTCGGGAAAATATTTTTTTCAAAATAGAGCTTTTTGACCTCCGAGATGGAAGGGTACATACGGCTCTCAACGTCCAGAGAAGCGCACTCCAGCTTCTCGCGTGCAGTCTCGTCGTCAACCTTACCCTCAAGCTCGTCCATATATATCATCGCGTGTCTTCTCGATGCGTCCTCGTAGTGAACAAGACATCCGGGCATACGGCGGTGGTAATACTCCGCCATCGCCTCATAGTTTCTGCCCACGCAGGATTCGTTTCCGACCGACCACATAATAATACAGGGATGGTTCTTATCTCTTTCAAGCATACGCGCCGCGCGGTCAACGTAGGCGTGAGTCCATTCCTCGTTGTCGGTAAGACGAGACCAATGCTCAAAGGCGGGCACAGCCATACCGTGAGTTTCAAGATCTGCTTCATCGACCACGTAAAAACCGAGCTTATCGCAAAGCTCAAGGAATCTTGGGTCGTTGGGGTAGTGGCTCGTACGGATGCAGTTGACGTTGTGACGCTTCATTATATAAAGGTCTCTCAGCATATGATCGATCGGAGTCGCGCTTCCGAGGATCGGATGGCTGTCATGACGGTTTACACCCTTCGCCTTGACCTTCTTTCCGTTTATATATACGACCGAATCCTTGACCTCGATGCGCTTGAAGCCCAAGTTCAGACAAATATACTCGCTGCCGCAGAGAAAGCGGAGGGAATAGAGCGCAGGGTCCTCGTCGCACCAGAGCGCAGGAGCGGAAACGTCAATTTCTATCTCTCCAAGCTTGTCGATCTCAGTCTCGCCCTCGTCAACGGTCTCACCGCTTGGAGATACGAGCTTATAAGCCACCTTCGACTCGCCGCAAAGCTTGATCTCGGCATTTATTTTGCCGTTCGCGAAATCATCATCAAGGGACGTCCTCGCGTATATATCAACAATATGCACGGGATCGCGAAGAAGGAGGTAGACCTCTCTGAAAATGCCTGAATAGCGGAATTTATCCTGATCCTCCAGATACGTGCCATCGCACCATTTCAATACGAGAACCTTTATGGTGTTGACACCTTCGCAAAGCAGATCTGTGACGTTGATCTCGCTCGTCATGTGGCTTACCTGACTGTATCCCGCGAATTTATCGTTTACATAAAGATAGAAGCAGGAGTCCACGCCCTCAAAGTTGATATATATCTTCTTTTTGAGCATTTCCTTGTGAATATAGACCTCTCGTCTGTAAAGTCCGCAGGGATTCTCCTCCGGAACGTGGGGAGGATCGATAGGGAACGGATAGCAAACGTTCAGATAGTTGGGAGTGTCATAGCCCTTGCCGAGATCGCTCTGCCAGCTTCTCGGAACCGTGATCTTACCAAACTGATCGCATCCGATCAGCTCCGCCTCCGTCATTTCGGCAAACGACGGATAATACTTAAAATCCCAATCTCCGCAAAGAGAGATAAAATCGTGGCTTTTGCTCCTGTTTCCCTCGGCGGCTGTGCTTTCGCTGTGGTAGGGAATAAAATACGCCCTGGGTTCCTCACAGTTGACGTGAAGATGCTCAAGGCTCTTGTGATAGTTCATTTTTAAAGACATAATAATTACCTCTTCGTATAATTTATATCCGTATCTTGATTATAACATTGTCAAAAAAAGATGTCAATAGCACCGACCGAATTTTGATTAAAATTCATAAAAAATTTCATTTACAAATCGGGAAAAGTATGGTATAATTCAAAGAGAAGATTCAGGGGGTGAGATAATGCGTCTTGACAAATTCATAGTCGAATCCGGATTGGCTTCGAGATCAGAAATAACCAAGGTAGCCAAAAACGGCGGCGTTACTGTCAACGGGCAGATCGTTCGCCGAGTGAGCGGTCATATCGACCCCACCGCCGACAAGGTAACCTATCTTGGCAAGGACGTGATCTGGCGCGAGTTCACGTACGTTATGCTCAATAAGCCCGAGGGCTATGTAAGCGCAACCGAAGACGACAAATTTCCCACCGTGATCACTCTGCTTCCGGACGAGCTACAGAGAATAGGCCTTTTTCCGTGCGGAAGACTTGATAAAAACACGCTTGGACTTATGATACTCACTAACAACGGCCCGTTATCCCATAAGCTCCTCGCACCTAAAAACCACGTATCCAAAAAATACCGCTTCAGAGTAAAATTTCCGATAAGCGAGGACGACGTAAGCGCACTTGAATCGGGCGTTGACATCGGCGGCTATATCACCGCTCCCTGCAAGGTCGAAATGACCGACGAAAAGGAAGGGTACATAACTCTCACGGAAGGCAAGTATCACCAGATAAAGCTTATGGCAGAGGCGGTGCACAATCAGATAACCTATCTCGAGCGAGTGACCTTCGGACCCATCAAGCTTGATGAAAAGCTCGAGAGAGGCGAGTGGCGACATCTCACCGAGGACGAGCAAAATGCACTCGAAGCACACGGGAAGTCAATATAAAACACTCTCAAAAAAGAAAGCAACGGCAACAAATCGCCGTATTCAATAAAAACGAACCACCAAAGGAGACACAATGGACATAATCAAGACCCTTGCCGAAGAATTCAAACTAAAGGAAGATCAGGTCAGAAAGACCGTCGAGCTTATCGACGGCGGAGACACTATTCCTTTCATCGCACGATACAGAAAGGAGGTTACGGGAAGCCTAGACGACGCGGTGCTCCGTGACCTTAACGACAGACTCGAGTATCTGCGCAACATAGAAAAGAGAAAAGAGGAGGTCAAGTCGCTCATCGAGGCGCAGGGTAACCTCACCCCCGAGATCGAAAAGGCGATCCTTAACGCGAAAACGATCACCGAGGTCGACGATATATACCGCCCCTTCAGACCCAAGAGAAAAACAAGAGCCTCCGTCGCAAGAGAAAGAGGACTCGAGGACCTCGCAAAGCTTCTTATGGAGCAGAGGCTCGAATATCAGCCGTCCATCGAGGAGGCTGCCGAGGCATTCGTCAACGAGGAAAAGGAAGTTCCTAACGCCGCCGCCGCTCTTGCAGGCGCATGTGATATAATCGCTGAGGAGGTCTCCGACAACGCCGAATACAGAAAGGCGCTCCGCTCCCAGACCTTTGACTACGGCGTTCTAAACGTAACCAAGGCAAAGGAGGAGGATTCGGTCTACGCACAGTACTACGAGTACAGCGAGCCCCTCAAAAAGATCCCCGGACACCGCATTCTTGCGATCAACCGAGGCGAAAAGGAGGAATTCCTCAAGGTATCGGTAGAGATATCCTCCGATATCGTGCTCAACTATCTGCACAGCTGTGTAGTTACCGAGCCCGCAAGCCCCGCTTATAAATACGTGTCGGCGGCTATCGTCGACGGCTACGAAAGACTGATCGCTCCGTCCATCGAGCGAGAGATTCGCAACGATATGTTCGACAACGCCTCCGAGGGTGCGATCAAGGTCTTTGCCGATAACCTTGGACATCTGCTTATGCAGTCGCCCCTGAAGGGTAAGACCGTGCTTGGCTTTGACCCCGGATACGTAAACGGCTGTAAGCTCGCGGTTGTCGACAAAACCGGTAAGGTGCTTGATACCGCGGTCATTTATCCCACAAAGCCCCGTCAGAGAATTGAGGAAGCGACCAGAGTCGTCAAGGGACTTATCAGAAAGCACCACGTTGACGTTATTTCTATCGGTAACGGAACGGCATCCAAGGAAAGCGAGATATTCATCGCAGGACTTCTCAAGGAGATCCCCGAGGCAAACTGTAAATATATCGTAGTCAACGAGGCGGGAGCTTCGATCTACTCCGCATCCAAGCTTGCAACCGAGGAATTTCCCGATTTTGACGTTATGCAGCGCTCCGCGGTATCAATAGCCCGCAGACTTCAGGATCCGCTTGCAGAGCTTGTAAAGATCGACCCCAAATCTATCGGTGTCGGTCAGTATCAGCACGATATGAAGCCCGCAAGACTCGACACGGCACTCACGGGTGTCGTTGAAGACTGCGTTAACTCGGTCGGAGTTGACGTCAATACCGCATCGCACTCACTCCTCGCATACATCTCGGGTATCAACGCCACAAGCGCGAAAAATATAGTAAAATATAGGGAAGAGAACGGAGAATTCACGTCCAGAGCCCAGATAAAGAAGGTTCCAAGAATCGGTGACAAGGCGTTTGAGCAGTGCGCAGGATTCTTGCGTGTTCCCGACTCAAAGGAGATTCTCGACAACACGGGAGTTCATCCTGAGTCCTACGAAGCGGCAAAGGCTCTGCTTTCGATGTTCGGCTACACGGCAGACGACGTCCGTCAGGGACAGCTCCGCAATCTCCGTGCTCAGGTCAATAAGAGCGGAGTAGGGAAGGTTGCCGCAACTCTCGGTATCGGTGAGCCCACGCTCGTAGATATAATAGGCGAGCTTGAAAAGCCCGGTCGCGACGTGCGCGACTCCTTGCCGCCTCCCATTCTTCGTGACGACATCCTCGACCTTGAGGATCTTAAGCCCGATATGGTTCTTACGGGAACTGTCAGAAACGTTATCGACTTCGGAGCGTTCGTCGACATCGGAGTCCATCAGGACGGACTCGTCCACATCTCGCAGATCTGCGACCGATATATAAAGCATCCCTCCGAGGAGCTTTCGGTCGGAGATATCGTCAAGGTCAAGGTTCTTTCCGTAGACGTGAAGAAAAAGAGAATATCTCTGTCGATGAAGCTTTAATATATTAACGCTTACCGCCGTTAATATCACCTCACAATCACAATAATTCATAGCTGATTGTGAATTATTCACAAAATCAGACTCACAATTTTGGATAATAATGCTCTTTAAAAAAGTCGTTTTTTTTGGTAGAATTATAATGTTAAAAATTAAAGTTTTGTCAGTAAACGCACAAAAACAATTCAGGAGGAATAAAACAAATGGCAAGCTTGTCTCTCAGACATATTTATAAGAAGTATCCCGGTGGTGTTACCGCCGTATCCGACTTCAACCTTGAGATAAAGGACAAGGAATTCATCGTCCTCGTCGGACCTTCCGGTTGCGGTAAGTCCACTACTCTTCGTATGATCGCAGGTCTCGAAGAAATTTCCGAGGGTGAGCTCTTTATCGGCGACCGTCTCGTAAACGACGTTGCTCCTAAGGACAGAAAGATCGCGATGGTGTTCCAGAACTACGCTCTTTATCCTCACATGACCGTTTCCGAGAACATGGCGTTCGGTCTTAAGCTCAACAAGACTCCCAAGGAAGAGATCAAGAGACGTGTTGAAGAGGCAGCAAGAATCCTCGATATCACCCACCTTCTCGACAGAAAGCCCAAGGCTCTCTCCGGAGGTCAGAAGCAGCGTGTTGCGCTCGGTCGTGCTATCGTTCGTAACCCCATGGTATTCCTTCTCGACGAGCCTCTCTCGAACCTCGATGCTAAGCTCCGTGCAACCATGAGAACCGAGCTTACAAAGCTTCACCAGAGAGTTGAAACCACCTTCGTATACGTTACTCACGACCAGGTCGAGGCTATGACCATGGCGTCCAGAATCGTTGTTATGAAGGACGGTCTTATCCAGCAGGTAGATACTCCTCAGCACCTCTACGACAACCCCGTTAACATGTTCGTTGCAGGATTTATCGGAACTCCTCAGATGAACTTCATCAACGGCTCTCTCGTTAAGAAGGACGAGGACGTTTATTTCGAGTTTGAGGGCAACTCCATCAAGGTTCCCACGGAAAAGGCAAACGATCCCGCACTCGCTGAGTACATCGGCCAGGAGGTTGTTGTCGGTATCCGTCCCGAGAGCATTCACGACCAGCCCGCACAGATCTCCGCGCTTGAGGACAGCACCGTTGACGCATACGTTGAAGTTACCGAGCTTATGGGCGCAGAGATTTACCTCTATCTCACCATTGGCGAGACCAGACTTACTGCAAGAGTATCCCCCAGATCCACTTCTCGCGCAGGCGATACCATTAAGATCGCTATCGATACCGCAAGAATGCACATCTTTGATAAGGATACCGAAAAGTGCATCGTTCACTAATTTAGTATTACATAAACAACCGCCGCGTATTTGCGGCGGTTGTTTTTTTGACTATATGGCTCTTTTTTGCAAAATGGGGTTGAATTGTCGCACAATGTGTGGTATAATAAAACAGTAAATTAAATTTACTGTCGAGGATAAAATGGATATTGGAAGTAAAATTAAACAGCTTCGCACCAAAAAGCTTATGACTCAATCCGAGCTTGCGGGCGCAGAGATCACAAGAAATATGCTCAGCCGCATCGAAAACGGTGCCGCACTGCCGTCGCTCGGCACAATTGCTTATCTTGCAGGCAGATTAGGCGTTCCTGCCGGATATCTGCTTTCCGAGGGCGAGGAGGAATTCATATACAACAAAACCGCTGTTATGAAAAACATCCGACGCGCTTATACGGACGGCAATTTCGAGCTGTGCCGCGATATATGTCTGTCGTCATTTAACGAATTTGACGATGAGCTCGAGCTAATCCTCACCGATTGCTGCCTTGGGGTAGCAGAGACTTACATGAAAGAGGGAAGGCTTCGCAACGCGCGCGATTATCTCGACGAGGCGCTCGTCCATTCCGCTAACACTATGTTTAACACGGTCACGCAAAAAAACAGCATTGCCGTAATGTTTGAGCTGCTAAAGGAGATCTCTCCGGCGCTCGATTCCAACGAGACCGATACAGTCATCAGCGACGATCTCATCCACCCCGCCATTTTCGACAGCATTCTGTGTAAATACATAACGGTCATTCTCGACAAGGATAAATACGATGCATTTGTCGACGATCTTTCAAAAAATCAGAAAAACAGTCTTTCAGAAAAAGACAAGCTCTTCGCCTTACACCTCAAGGCCAGAAATCTCATACAGAACAAGAATTATTCGGCTGCTCTCAAGATTTTGACCGAGACAACAGACTCCGACGAGGTGCCCCCGAGATTGCTTCTGTACCTCGCGTGCTCCGATATGGAAATATGCTTCAGAGAAATGAACGACTATAAGGGCGCGTATGAGTTTTCTCAGAACAAGATCGAAATTCTCGAGCACATGCTTGCCGAAAATTAATTATTACAGGAAAAATCTTATGAAAATCAAAGCAAAATGTCTAATATGTTTTCTTCTGATTGCAACTTTGACCGTTTTGCCAGCGTGCTCGATGTTCTGGTCGTCAAATCACAGCTACAGCGGCGGACAGATACTCAATGAGGAAATGATGTCTTCGATCCGAGATGAAATAATCAGCGCAGAGGAAACCACTGACGGTGAAGAAGAAAGTGAAGAAACGACCAAGAAGGAAAACACCGCGCACAACGGTCTGGTTTATTGGACCGAGGGCGGAGGAGTGTATCATTTCTATAAGGATTGCGGATACATAAAATCAGCCTCGAAAATAATGTCGGGCAGTATTACAGATGCTCGTAATGCGGACAAAACCGGTGTCTGCTCGCGCTGTCAAAGCCGCAAGGATAAAGAATAAATATAATTTTGTAACTTCTCAATAAAAAAACAAATAAAATTTTTGCAGAATGATTGACAAATTTATAACTTTGTGATATAATTTAGGTAATTAAAGTCCAAACAGCAGGAGGATCTATATGGAAATAGCGATTATAGCACATGACATGAAAAAAGAACTCATCACGCAATTCTGTATTGCATATTGTGGCATACTCAGTAAGCACAATATTTGCGCAACCGGAATTACTGCTAAATATATATCCGATGCAACAGGGCTTAAGATAGAGAAGATGCTCAGCGGAGAGCAGGGAGGCGAGCAGCAGATCGCATCGAGAATCGCTTATAACGAGATCGACGTGCTTCTGTACTTCCGCGATACCCGTCCTTCGTCCGACATGTATTCCGAGCACGATAAGATCGAAAGAGAGTTGCTTTTGGCTTGTGACCGTTATAACATCCCCGTCGCGACCAATATTGCAACCGCAGAGGTCATCATTATGGCGCTCGACCGCGGAGATCTCAGCTGGCGTGAGCTCGTAAATCCGACCTCAAGCTACAACAGAAACCGCTGATAACCAAATACCGAAAGACACGTTCTATTTAATCAGGCGTACACAGAGAGAAAACATATGCTGAAAGTTTTTTGCGCCCCTATTTAGAATACCACTTTCGCGTGCAATTTAATAAAAAATGAGTTAAAAGCTCGGGTGGAACCGTGCATATATGCACCCCGAACACAGTTTTGTGTTCGGGGTGTTTGTTTTCCTCGGGCACGGGCGGAAATGATTAATAAAAACACATACAATACAAAGGAAAAGGTAAAGAAAAATGAAAATCAATTTTGGTTCACAAATTTTTGAATCCGATGCTCCCATAACGGTATACGATGCCGCAAAGGAAGCCTTCGGAATGGTAGAGAGAAGCGTTATCGCCGCAAGCGTTAACGGGGAAACCGTTGCTCTCAATTATGAGATCGGCGCAGATGCAGATGTCAAGCTTCTGACATTCGCGGACAAGGAAGGCGCGCACGTCTTCAGACACACCGCGTCTCATATTCTTGCACAGGCAGTAAAGAGACTTTATCCCGAGACGAAGCTTACCATCGGTCCCGCGATTGACGACGGATTCTACTACGATTTTGACAGCGACGTTCCTTTCACTCCCGAGATACTGAAGAATCTTGAGAGCGAGATGAAAAAGATCGTCAAGGAAAATCACAAGATCGAGCGCTTCGAGCTTCCTCGCGACGAGGCTATCGCTCTTATGACCGAGAAAAACGAGCCCTATAAGGTTCAGCTCATCGAGGAGCTTCCCGAGGGCGAAACGATCAGCTTCTACCGTCAGGGCGAATTTACCGATCTCTGTGCAGGACCTCACCTCTTTGCTACCGGCGCGGTCAAGGCGTTCAAGCTGACACAGTGCACGGGTGCTTATTGGAAGGGCGACCAGAACAACAAGCAGCTTCAGAGAGTTTACGGTATAGCTTTTCCGACCAAGGACGAGCTCAACACCTACGTAACGATGCTTGAAGAAGCAAGAAAGCGCGACCACAACAAGATCGGTCGCGAGCTTGAATATTTCACGACCGTTGATTCGATCGGTCAGGGTCTCCCCATCATTCTCCCCAAGGGCTCTCGCGTTATCCAGACTCTCCAGAGATGGATCGAGGACGAGGAGCAGAGAAGAGGCTATCAGCTCACCAAAACTCCCCTTATGGCAAAAAGAGATCTTTATAAGATCTCGGGACACTGGGATCACTATCTCGACGGAATGTTCATCCTTGGCGATCCTTATGACGAGACCAAGGAGTGCTTTGCTCTCCGTCCTATGACCTGTCCCTTCCAGTATCAGGTATTCCTCAATAAAAAGCGCTCGTACAGAGACCTTCCCATGAGACTCGGTGAGACCTCCACTCTCTTCAGAAACGAGGATAGCGGCGAGATGCACGGTCTTATCCGTGTACGTCAGTTCACGATCTCAGAGGGACACCTTATCCTCCGTCCCGAGCAGCTTGAGGAGGAATTCAAGGGCTGTCTCGACCTCGCGCTCTACTGTCTCGACACTCTCGGACTCCGCGAAGACTGCTCCTTCAGATTCTCTCAGTGGGATCCCAAGCGTACCGACAAGTATGAGGGAACACCCGAGCAGTGGGATATGGCGCAGGGCATTATGGAAAAGCTTCTCGACGAGAATCTCGGCCGCGGCAACTACGCGATAGGCATCGACGAGGCGGCATTCTACGGTCCTAAGCTCGATATTCAGATCAAAAACGTATTTGGAAAAGAGGACACTCTTATCACGATACAGATCGATATGCTTCTTGCCAAGAAGTTCGGTATGGAATACGTTGATTCCGACAATACTCTCAAAACTCCTTATATCATCCACCGTACAAGCATGGGTTGCTACGAGAGAACTCTTGCACTCCTTCTTGAAAAGTATGCAGGCGCGCTTCCTACATGGATGGCTCCCGTTCAGGTGAAGATGCTTCCCATAGGCGACGAGCAGATCGATTATTGTGAGGCTATCGCAAGAAAGCTTACAGGGCTTGGCGTAAGAGTAGAGGTCGACAGAAGAAACGAGACCATCGGCTACAAGCTCCGCAACGCTCAGCTTGAAAAGGTGCCTTATATGATAGTAGTCGGCGCGAAGGAGGTCGAAAGCAACACTGTTGCAGTTCGCTCCAGAAAAGACGGCGAAAAGGGCGCTATGTCTCCCGATCAGTTTATCAGCGAGCTTCTTCTTGAGATTGCAGAAAAGAGAAGATAATTTTATTAACAAAAACGCCGTGCAGATTTTGTGCGGCGTTTTTTGAAATTCAAGCCAATTTCTATATTAAGTCTATATTATTTAAATAAATTATAAAAAAACAGAAAATATTTACAAAAAACTGTTTACAAAACGACAAAAAAGTAGTACAATATTGTTTAGAAATTATCATTTGGGAGAGCAGCAATGTCAAAACCGATTTATAAAAGAGTTTTAATCAAAATCTCGGGCGAAGCACTCAAAAACGGATGCGAGGGAGACATTCTCGATTTCGACTTTGTCGACAAGGTCGTATCGTCTATCGACAAGTGCCTCAAGGCAGGCATTGAGGTTGCCGTAATCGTTGGTGCAGGCAACATCTGGCGAGGCGCGAGAAAGGGCGTTGGTATGAACCGCGCAAGAGCAGACCACATGGGAATGCTTGCCACCGTTATCAATTCCTTGGCGCTTCAAGACGCTTTTTTGAGACAGGGAATAGATGCAAGGGTTCTTTCCACGGTTGAAATGAACACATTTGCCGATTTCTATACCCAGAGAGATGCAGACAGATATCTCAAGGAGGGCAAGGTCGTCATATTCGGCGGCGGTCTCGGAGCTCCTTATTTCTCAACAGATACACCCGCGGTAGTCCGCGCGGCAGAGATAGGTGCAGACGTTGTTCTTATGGCAAAGAACGTGGACGGTCTCTATACCGCAGATCCCAAGAAGGATCTCGATGCCAAGAGATACGACGACGTAACCTATGCCGAGATACTTGAAAAGAATCTCAAGGCGTTCGATCTCACCGCAGTATCCTTCTGTAACGAAAACGACATCACCTGCTACGCGTTCGCACTCTCCGATCCCGAAAACATTTACCGTGCGGTAACAGGCACCGCTACGGGTACTAAAATGCATAAATAAGCTATATACATAGAAAGGAAACATCAAAATGTACAACACAAAAGATCTTGAACAGAAAATGCAAAAAACCATTGCTTCCTACGAGCAGAACCTCGCCTCCATCCGCGCAAGCCAGGCAAATCCCGCAGTCCTTTCTCGTGTAACCTTCGATTATTGGGGTTCTCCCGCAGAGATCACTGCAATGGCAAACGTAAGAGTTGCAGACGCTAAAACTCTTGAGATCATCCCTTACGATGCAAGCACACTCAAGGCTATCGAAAAGGCTCTTCTCACCTCCGATATCGGTATCACCCCCTCGAACGACGGTAAGATCATCCGCCTCGTTTTCCCCCAGCTCACCGAGGAACGCCGTAAGGAGCTTGCAAAGCAGGTTCAAAAGATGGGCGAGGAGGCAAAGGTTGCTATCCGTAACCTCAGACGTACCGCAAACGACGATATCAAGAAGCAGAAGAAGGATGGACTTCTCACCGAGGACGACGTAAAGAACGCTGAAAAGTCGGTTCAGGATATCACAGATAAGTTCGTTAAGAACATCGACACCATCACTTCCGCAAAGGAAAAGGACATTATGAAGGTCTGATCCTTATAGGACACATATTTTTAATACTTTTAAAGCGGAAGAGAAAATGCTTCCGCTTTAATTTCCATAAACGATGTGGAGAATGTTATGACTAACAATGATTCTGTAAAAAAAGTTGACGAGAGGCTTCGTCATATCGCGTTTATTATGGACGGCAACGGACGGTGGGCAACCGCTCGCAATATGCCTCGCGAATACGGACATAAAAACGGCGCAAGAGTATTCAGAGAGATCACCGAATACTGCCATAAGATCGGAATAAAGTATCTTACCGTGTACGCCTTTTCCACCGAAAACTGGAAGCGTCCGAAGAGGGAAGTCAACGCAATAATGAAGCTTCTTGACGAGTATCTCGACAAACAGCGCCCCGATAACGCTTCCATACGCTTCATTGGCGACGTAAGTATATTAGACCCTAAAATAGTCGAAAAGATCGACAAAATGACAAAAGAGACCGCGGGGCACGAATACGTTTTAAATGTTGCGATAAACTACGGCTCGCGCGCCGAGCTCGTTACCGCCTTCAATAAGCTTTTGGCAGACGGAAAGAGCGAGGTGACCGAGCAAGACGTCAACGCGGCGCTCTATACGGGCGATTGCCCCGATCCTGACCTCATCGTTCGCACAGGCGGAGATCTCCGAATCTCGAACTTCCTGCTTTGGCAGGCGGCGTATTCCGAGCTATATTTCACCGACACGCTATGGCCCGATATGACCTCTGAGGACGTGGATAGAGCAGTTGACGCATTTTACTCCAGAAAAAGACGCTTTGGCGGACTTGATAAAGAACCAGAAAAGAAGGATTGATCTTATGTTGAAAAGAATAATCACGGCAATAGTAGCGCTTTGCGTATTCATTCCGATCGTTATATTCAGCGAAACTTGGGTATTTCCCGCAGCAATATCTCTTTGCGCAGTCATCGGCATCATCGAGATGCTCGGATGCATGGGACAGAAAAAGAACCTTTTCTTTACGTTACCGCTCTGTCTCGTTGCGGCGTTTGCTCCGCTTTGTATGAGATACACTCACGAAAACGGAATCTTCCTTTCGGAAGCGGTCAAGCTTCTTGTTGGTATTGCATTTATAACCGCTCTGTACGTGTTTGGAGTTGCTGTATTTGCAAACAAAAAGATCGCTGTTACCGAAGCGGGACTCATATTTGCGCTCTCCTTCTACATAATCGCGGCGTTCACATCGATAGTCTATATCCACGATTTTATTAGCAACGGTGTACATATCTATCTGCTGACCTTCATCTGCGCGTGGGTTACCGATAGCTTCGCTTACTTCTCGGGAAGACTTTTCGGAAAGCACAAGCTTATCCCCGCAGTCAGCCCCAAAAAGACTGTAGAGGGTGCGATCGGCGGCATTGTGTTCTGCGTTATCGGAATGGTAGTGTTCGGATTTGTCATCGAAAGATTTTTTAATCCCGACGGTGTCATTCACGCAAATTATCTCGTTTTGGCAATAAGCGGCGTATTCATCTCCGTGGTATCACAGATAGGCGACCTTATTATGTCACTCGTTAAGAGACAATACGGCATCAAGGATTACGGTAAGCTTTTTCCCGGACACGGCGGAATACTTGACAGATTCGATTCGGTTTTGGCAGTTTCTCTTATTCTTGCTTTCATCTGCACGTATTTTGACCTGCTTCCGATCACAAAATAAGAATGGATATGAATATAAACAAACCAAGCATGATGATCCTGGGCTCAACGGGATCGGTTGGCGAGCAGGCGATCGATGTAGCCGAGAAATTCGGAGTGACGGTCGATGCCATCTCGGCACATAAAAACGTAAAAAGAGCGGAGGAGCAGGCAAGACACTTTGGTGTCAAGGCTTGCGCTATGAGCGACCCCGATGCAGCCAAGGACCTCAAGGAGAGACTCAAGGACACCGATATCAAGGTCTACGCGAAAACCGATGGCATCTGCGAGATGATCGCAGAAACCAACTCAGACGGCGAGATTGGTCAGATAGTAGAAAACTCAATAGTCGGCGAAGCAGGTCTCAAGCCTACTCTAACAACGTTGATCTGTAAGAAAAAGCTCGCCCTGGCAAACAAGGAATCCTTGGTCGTCAGCGGCGAGGCAGTAATGAAATCCGCCAAGGAAAACGGCATAGAAATACTCCCCGTAGACAGCGAGCATTGTGCTATATTTCAATGTCTGCGCTCGGGTAATAACTCGGAGATCAAAAATCTCATTCTCACCGCATCGGGCGGTCCGTTTTTTGGCTATAATAAAGAACAGCTCTCGAGCGTAACGGTGGAAACCGCCCTCGCACATCCCACGTGGAAGATGGGACCAAAGATCACAGTTGACAGCGCAACGCTGATGAACAAGGGCTTTGAGGTCATAGAGGCGGTGCACCTTTTTGAAGTTAGACCCGAACAGGTAAGAGTCGTAGTCCACAGAGAAAGCATAATACATTCTGCGGTCGAATATATTGATAACAGCGTTATCGCACAGATGTCGGTTCCCGATATGAGACATTGCGTTCAGTACGCCCTGACCCATCCCGAAAGAGCCGAGGCGACCACCAAAGAGCTCGATCTCTTCTCGGTCGGGAAGCTGACCTTCGCCAAGCCTGACACGGACACCTTCGTGCTTTTGGCAAAGGCTTACGAGGCGATAACTCTCGGCGGAGCGGTGCCTGCGGTACTTAACGCCGCAAACGAGGAGGCGGTTGCAGCATTCTTAAGCAAAAAAATCGGATTTTGCGATATTTTTGATATTGTTTGCAAAACTGTTGACTCTATGTCGGATTGCCGGAGCATTCACGATCCCGACGAGATACTTAGGGCGGCATCTGCCGCCAGAGAGGCCGCAAAGTCTCTTATTTTAAAACGCAATTAACCGCAAACGGAGATTTTATGACTTTGTTGTATTTGTTGCTGACACTTGTGTTGCTCAGCATAATGGTAGTCATTCACGAGCTCGGTCATTTTCTTTTCGCCAAGCTCTTTAAAGTGACGGTATTGGAATTTTCAATAGGAATGGGTCCCGCTCTCTTTACCACGAAAAAGAAAGGCAAAGCAGAGAGGGAAGACGGATTTGCAGCTTCGTTCCGTTCCTCAGACGAAGACATTACGCTTAATACCGATGCGCTTGGCGACGAAGATTCGCCCGAAAACAGAAAAACTGTTTTCAGCGTGAGGGCGTTGCCGATAGGCGGATACGTCAGTATGGCGGGAGAGGACGATGCCTCGACCGATGCCAACGCCTTCTGCAATAAGCCTGTATGGAAGAGATTTCTCATTACCGTCGCAGGCCCTATAATGAATATTCTACTCGGTATTCTGTGCATGTTCTCACTCGTTGGTATAGAAAGCGCGCAGAACGGATATCTCGCATCCAATACCATCGCGGGATTTCAGGAAAACGCCTTATCAGATAAATGCGAATCGCCTTTAATGGTGGGCGATACCGTAATTAAGGTAGACGGAGTAAGAATTCACACGGGAAACGAGCTTGTTTACGAGATAATGAACAGCGGCTACGAGCCGATCGATATAGTAGTCATCCGAAACGGCGAGACTATCACACTTGAGGATGTCGTTTTCCCGACAGAGACCTCTGCGGGTGCAACCTTTGGCTCGTACGACTTCACGATTTACGGAGAAAAGGCTACATTCAAATCGATATTGAAGCACTCGGTGTTCAGATCCTTTTCGACTATAAAGATCATCACGGATAGCCTCAAGGATCTTTTGACGGGGCGCTACGGCGCAGAAGCGGTATCGGGACCCGTGGGTATGGCAGGAGCGGTAGGCCAGGCAACGAAGAGCGGAATCTCCTCCTTGCTTTATCTCTTCACGCTCATTACCATGAACCTCGGTGTCTTCAACCTTTTACCCGTGCCCGCGCTTGACGGTGGCAGGATCGTATTTCTGCTTATCGAAGCGATAACGAGAAAGCCCGTCAAAAAGGAGGTTGAGCAGATGGTCAATACCGTCGGCATACTCATCCTTTTTGCATTGATGATATTTATTACGTTCAAGGATATTTTCACTCTTTTCATTTAAGCGAAGGATAAAAAAATGATCTATAACGATATAAGACGAAAAACCCGAGAAATAACCGTCGGAAACGTCAGAATAGGCGGGAACAACAAGATCGCCATTCAGTCAATGACGAATACCGACACAAAGGATGCTATAGCTACTCTCGAGCAGATCAAAAGACTCGCATCGGCAGGCTGCGACATCGTCCGTATCACCGTCCCCGATGCCGAAGCGGCAGAAACCGTGAGGATAATTAAGGAATCGGGAATACGTACGCCTATCGTTGCGGATATCCACTTTGACTACCGCGCGGCGCTCAAGGCGGCGGAATACGGGGTCGACAAGATCCGAATAAATCCCGGAAACATCGGTGACGAGGATCGAGTCAAGGCAGTAGTGGCGGCTTGCAGGGAAAGGAATATTCCGATAAGAATCGGTGTTAACAGCGGCTCGGTAGAAAAGCACATTCTTGCCAAATACGGCTCTCCCACTCCCGAGGCACTCTGCGAAAGTGCGCTTTATCACGCGTCAATTCTCGAAAAATACGGTTTTTACGATACCGCTATTTCTATCAAATCCTCCGACGTCACCTCGATGATCACCGCCAACCGATTGGTAGCCGAGAGATGCGACTATCCGATACATATCGGAGTCACCGAGGCGGGAGCGGAGAAGGGCGGCAGCATCAAGAGCGCTATTGGAATAGGCTCATTGCTTTGCGATGGGATAGGCGACACGCTCAGAGTCTCGCTCACGGCAGATCCCGTCAAGGAGGTCGCTGCTGCAAAGGATATTCTGAACGCTCTGAACATTCAAGGTCAGTGCGGAATGAATATAGTGAGCTGCCCCACCTGCGGACGAACAAAAATCGATCTCATATCCCTGAGCGCGCAATTTGAATCCGCAGTTGCTACCGAGGGACTTTCCGACCTCCCGATAACAGTTGCACTTATGGGATGTATCGTAAACGGTCCCGGCGAAGCACACGAGGCGGATATAGGTATCGCGGGCGGCAAGGGAGAAGCATTGCTTTTCGCCCATGGACAAGCCCTTGGAAAGATATCTGAAAATGATATTATCCCAACTTTGATAAAGGAAATCAAAAAGATCAAGGAAGAAAGATTCTCTTAAAGATATGTCAAAAACTTTTTTACAGATTTTTGAAAAATATAAACCCGACGAGCAGAGCGCAGAGATACTTAATCAAGCGCAGAATATAAAAATTCAAGCCGATAAAGAAAACAGGATCCTGCAGGCATCGGCTGATTTTCCTATGCTCATCAAGAAGGACATTCTGTATCGAATCGAGCGTGAGATAACAAAGGCATACTCTCTGAATTGGGTAAAAATAATGCCTCATTATCCGTCAAGTCTTTTCGACAGCAGCTACGTGCCCGAGCTCTTAAAGGAGACCGAAAACGTAGGCATCGTCGCGCGCGGATTTTTCAGCAAATACAGATTCAATCTTGAAAATAATACGCTTACAGTCGAGATACCGTTCGACGAAAACGGGGTCAGATTGCTTTACGATGCTCGCACCCCGGGAGTTATGCAGGGAATTATCCTCTCCGAATTCGGTATCAACGTGCGAGTAAACATCATACATACAAGCGACGAGATATTCCTCGCAAGCAACAATTCACTTGAAAAATACAAGGAAGATTTCGACAAGAGAATGGCGGCAGAGGAAAAAGCGTACGAGGCAAGAATGGCAAGTCGGCTCAGTGCCACACCGCCGTCCGCCGAGGAGGCAAATATGCTTCCGAGGAAGACCTCTTTGTTTGATGAAAACGCCGTGCCCACAGTTAATGACGGTATTTGTCAGATTGGAAACACAAAATTCGACGTTTCCGCTCCCGAATACGTCTACGGCGAGCCGTTTGAGATCACTCCTACGTCGATCTCGGATATAACAAAGCCGCAAAGAAACATAGTAATTCTCGGAACCGTCTTTGACTATGCGCAGGAGCCCAGCCGCTCAGGCGAGAAAATGAACATTTCCTTCTCAATAAGTGACGGAAATTCGTCCGTTGAGGTCAAATGCTTCGCCACACTTGAGGATGCCGCAGATATCTCCGAAAACGTAAAGAACGGCGCGGTTATTGCCCTCAAGGGCTACTCCAAAAAAGAGATGAGAAAGGATAGGACCGAAGGAACTGATTTTCAGTTCTACTTCTCAAGCATTGCAAAGATCAAAAAGCTTTCGAGGGTTGACAATGCTCCCGTGAAGCGCGTCGAGCTTCATTTGCACACCCAGATGTCACACATGGACGCTCTCATTCCTCCCGACGTTGCGGTAAAGCAGGCTAAGGCTTGGGGACATCCCGCCGTCGCAATAACAGACCACGGAACCGTTCAGGGCTATCAGGAGGCAATGCTTGCCTCCGAAAAGATCGGTCAGAAGGTAATATACGGCGTTGAGGCATATTTTGTTAACAATACCGCAGGTGCGCTTTACGGCAATTATAATGAGGATTTTGATGAGGAAACCATAGTTTTCGATATTGAGACTACCGGTCTCTCGGTGCAAAACTGTAAGATCACCGAAATTGGTGCAGTCAAGGTCAAAAATGGCAAGGTGACGGAAATATTCAATACCTTTGTCAACCCCGAGGTGCCGATTCCCGCAGATATCGTTGAATTGACCTCCATCACCGACGAAATGGTAGCCGATGCCCCCAAAATAGAGGAGGCTCTCCATAGCTTCTTTGAGTTTGTAGGAGACGGTAAAAAGCTTCTCGTCGCGCACAATGCAAACTTCGATACAGGATTTATTCGCCGCGCCGCAGAGGAATGCGGAATGGCGTTCACAAACCCCTATCTTGACACTGTTGCGCTCTCGCGCTACATCCACCCTGATCTGAAAAAGCATAAGCTCGATACGCTTGCGGAATATTATCATCTCGGTGATTTCAACCACCACAGAGCCTGCGACGACGCCGAAATGCTCGCAATGATCTACATAAAAATGATCGCTTCGATGAGAGAGCAGGATATCAAGAGCTTCGATCAGCTTAAGCGAGATATGAGCGCCAACTCCAACCCCCTGAACCTCAAGCCCTATCATCAGATCATTCTCGTTAAAAACAAAATAGGACTCAAAAACCTCTACAAGCTCATTTCAATGGGATTTTTGAAATATTACAAGCGTAATCCCCGAATACCCAAAACCGAGCTTGAAAAGCACAGAGAGGGTCTTATAATCGGCTCTGCCTGCGAGGCGGGAGAGCTCTTTACAGCGCTTTTAGATAACAGACCCGAGGCAGAGATCGAGGAGATAGTTAATTTCTATGATTACCTCGAAATTCAACCCATCTCCAACAACCGCTTCCTCATAGCCGATGAAAAGGCAAAGGACGAGGAGGATCTTCGCAATTTCAACCGCAAGATCGTTGCTCTCGGCGAAAAATACAACAAGCCCGTAGTCGCAACCTGCGATGCTCACTTTTTGAACGATGAAGACGAGCTTTACCGCAAGATATTGCTTGCAGGACAAAAATTCAAGGACTTCGACAAGGATTCTCATATCTACTACCGCACGACTGAGGAAATGCTCGAGGAATTCGCGTATCTCGGCGAAGAAAAGGCATACGAGGTTGTTGTTACCAATACCAATCTCATAAACGATATGATCGACAGCGACATCCGTCCTTTCCCCAAGGGAACGTTCACTCCCTCAATGGAAGGCGCTGAGGATGACCTTACCCGAATCTGCTACGACAGAGCAAAATCTATGTACGGAGATCCTCTGCCCGAAATAGTCGCGCAAAGGCTTGATAAGGAGCTTACCTCAATCATAAAAAACGGTTTCGCCGTACTTTATATGATCGCGCAGAAGCTCGTATGGTACAGTGAAAGTCAGGGCTACCTCGTAGGCTCAAGAGGCTCTGTCGGTTCGTCCTTCGTCGCATCAATGGCGGGAATTTCAGAGGTCAACCCTCTGCCTCCTCACTATTGGTGCTCAAAGTGTCAGTACAGCGACTTTTCAAATCCGCTCAAGGTCGGCTCGGGATTCGACCTTCCCGATGCAAAATGCCCTAAGTGCGGCGAAAAGCTCAACGCCGACGGACATCATATTCCTTTCGAGACCTTCCTTGGATTCTACGGAGATAAATCTCCCGATATTGACCTCAACTTCTCGGGTGAGGTGCAGGGAAAGGTACACAAATACACCGAGGAGCTCTTCGGTGCGGAAAACGTGTTCAGAGCGGGAACTATCGGCACGCTTGCAGATAAAACGGCGTACGGCTACGTTATGAAGTACCTTGAAGAAAAGGGAATCAGCCTGCCTCGTGCCGAGGTCAACAGAATAGTTTCAAACTGCGTCGGCGTAAAGCGTTCAACGGGTCAGCACCCGGGCGGTATCGTCGTTGTGCCCAAGGAGCTTGAGATATACGATTTCTGTCCCGTACAGCACCCCGCAGACGACCCCAACTCCAATATTGTCACCACCCACTTCACGTTTGAATATCTCCACGATACTCTGCTGAAGCTTGACGAGCTCGGACACGATATGCCGACCAAGTATAAGTATCTCGAGAAGTATTCAAACAAGAGTGTTATGAGCGTTCCTATGAACGATAAGTCGGTCTACGAGCTCTTCCTTTCAACCAAGCCTCTTGGAATCCATCCCGACGATATTCTCGGTTGTAGCATAGGCACGTACGGACTGCCCGAGTTCGGCACAAGGTTCGTTATTAAGATGGTTGAGGAAGCAAAGCCGAAATCATTTTCCGACCTTTTGCAGATATCGGGACTCTCGCACGGAACGGACGTATGGACAGGCAACGCTCAGGACCTCATACACGAGGGAATATGTAACATTTCCAACGTTATCGGATGTCGAGACAACATAATGAACGACCTTATCGCGTACGGTGTTGAGAAATCTCACGCGTTCAAGATAATGGAGTCGGTTCGTAAAGGCAAGGGACTCACGCCCGAATGGGAGGAGGAGATGAAGGCGGCCAACGTACCCGATTGGTATATCGCATCCTGTAAAAAGATCAAATACATGTTCCCGAAGGCACACGCTGCGGCATACGTTATGTCCGCTATCCGTCTCGGTTGGTATAAGGTCCACGAGCCTATAGCCTTCTATTGCGCTATGCTTACCGTAGCACCCGGCGGCTTCGATGCCGAAATAGTTATGGGCGGTAAAGGAAAGGTAGTAGCAACTATCAAGGACATTGAAAAGCGAGGTAAGGAGGCTTCTCCCAAGGAGCAGCAAAGCATACCCACGCTTCAGCTTGTCAATGAGGCTATGGCAAGAGGAATCAGATTCCTTCCCATCAACATCATCAAATCGCAATCCTCGGCGTTCGTGCCCGAAAACGGTGCGATCCGTATGCCTTTCTCGGCACTGTCGGGACTTGGCGAAAATGCAGCGGCAAATATTGTCGCCGCAAGAGATGAGGAGCCCTTCTTCTCGGTCGAGGATCTTCAGATAAGAGCAAAGCTCACAAAATCCGTTATCGACGTGCTTCGGAACAACAAGGTTCTCGAAGGACTTGACGAGACCGACCAGTTAAGCTTTTTCTAAAAATCAAAATAAAATCGGAGGAGCAAAATCATGAACGTTATGCCTCATTCAAAATGGATCGAATGTAAAAAACCAAACGATCTCGTTATTGACGACCCCAAAAATCCTTGGGAGGGTATTGAGTACACTCCCCGTCACGATGATTACGAAATACAGTTCGCGCCCATTGACAATAACGGCGGTCTTCCCATGTTCAGAAAAGAATTTTCCTGCCGAAAATCAGATAACGTTAAAATAACCATCACTGCTCTTGGCGTCTATAACGTATGGTGTAACGGTAAAAGAGTCGGTGTAAAAAATGCCGTCGGGGACACCGTATACGACGAATTCAATCCCGGTTGGACGGTATATTGCAATCGAGTTATGGCAACCACATATGATCTCTCCGACTATATCTGCGACGGCAATAACGTTATTCTCGTCGTCCTCGCGGCAGGATGGTGGGCAGGAAGGATCTGTTGCGAATCGTACGCGATCAATAATGACTTTGATCCCTCATTGGCACTTTGCGCCGAGATAAACGTTGGAGGAGAGAAGATCTGCACCGATAGCTCGTGGAAGACACTTTGGGGCGGCAGAATACGCGCCGCGGAGTTCTATGACGGAGAGATCTATAACGCTATGCTCCCGTCGTATGAGGAGCTTTCCCACATAGATTTTGATGCTTCCGATTGGACGGATGCAACCGAATGGTCGGATGATACCGTAATATCTACCTTCGACGTTCCTCATTTTCCCAAGATCAGCAAAAACATCAAGGATATTGAGATCATTCCTTTCATTGGCCCAGAGGTAAGAATACGCCCCAATCTTTCAAGAAAGCCCCACCTTGTTACCGTCTACAACGGAACAAAGGACAACGGAAGCGATTACGGTGAGATCAACGTGACCTCAACAGTCAAAGATAACCGTTGCTTCACGCTTAACAAGGGCGAGACGGCTTTGGTTGACTTCGGCCAAGAGCTTGTTGGATTCCCGGATCTCTGCTTCAAAACCGAAAAGGGAGCTTATATTCAGATCCGAGTTGCCGAGATGCTCAACGACAGCGGACTTATCTCTCGCGGCAACGATAACGCCAAGGGCTCTGCATACACGATAAATTATCGTGATGCAAAGGCTAAGGCATATTATATCGCCAACGGGTGCGAGGCGGGCGAGCATTACTGCCCCATGTTCTCGTTCTTCGGATTCCGCTACATTGAGATCTCCGCCACAGAGGATCTTGCCGTAACAGATATCACCGCGCTTGTAGTCGGCTCTGAGATCGAAGAGACGGGAACTATGGAAACGTCAAGTAAGGATGTAAATCAGCTTATCTCCAACATTCTTTGGGGTCAGCGTTCCAATTATTTGAGCGTGCCCACCGACTGTCCTCAGAGAAACGAGCGCCTTGGGTGGACGGGAGATACTCAATTCTTCTGCAATACCGCAGCATACAACGCAAACGTGCTTGAATTCTTCAGAAAATGGCTTACCGACGCACGTGATTCACAGCATTCAGGCGGTCTTTACCACGACGTTATACCTATGACGAGAGCCGTTGGCGGAGGTGGCGCCGCTTGGGCAGATGCACCGCTGATCGTTGGCTACGTTATGTGGCGAATGTACGGAGATCTTGAGATCATAAAGGAAAATATCGACTCGTTTGATACATATATGGATTGGCTCGCGTCACGCGGAATGCAGGGCCCCATACCCACCTACGGTGACTGGTTGGCATACGATCCTGTCGACAATAGCTATATAAGCAAGGCATACTACGCGCTCGATGCACAGATAATGTGCATGCTTCACACCGCTTTAGGCAACTACGAAAAGGGAGCCGAATACAAAAACGTCTATTCTGAAGTAAGAAAGGATTTCCGCGAGTCCTATATTGGTGAAGATGGAGATCTTCTCCCCGAATACAGAAAACAAACGGGATATCTGTTGGCGCTTCACACCGATATGTTTAATGATAACGAGATTCAAGACGCCGCTGATGCTTTGGAACGAAAGATCATTGAAAACGGATATAAGCTGTCTACGGGATTTGTCGGCACGGCAATACTCTGCAAAACTCTTGCAAAGTTTGGAAAAAACAACATCGCGTATTCGCTTTTGCTTCAGACAGAGGACCCATCATGGCTTTACAGCGTTCATCAGGGCGCAACTACCATTTGGGAAAGATGGAATTCATACACTCTTGAAACAGGATTTGGAAATGTCGGTATGAACTCCTTCAATCACTACTCATTCGGCGCGATTCAGGAGTGGATGTACCGCTACGTTGCAGGCATTGAGGTCGGGGAGGCAGGATTTGACCGTCTCATACTTCAGCCCAAGCCCGATATGAGAACCGAGAGCGAGATACCCGCAGGTCAGGAAAGGATCACGTATGTAAAGGCGACCTATAACTCGGTTAGAGGCTTTATTTCATCCGGGTGGCATCTTGAGAACGGAGTTTTTAGATATGAAGCCGAAACTCCCACAAGCACAACGCTTTATCTACCGCTTGTAACCGACAGCGAAACGCTTACCGTCAACGGCAATAAACTCAATATCAAAGATTGTGTAATTGAAAACGGCTGCATAGTAATGGAGCTTTCCGCAGGCAAATATACATTTGAGCTTTGATAAAACAAGAAAAAAACCGAATGATTGGCGTACCTACGATAAGGTGGGTGCGCCCATCTGTTGTTCGCAAACTCAACCGATGGTTGCATTTAGCTAAAAAAACAAGTTATTGTATTGCATTGAGTTGTATGCTATAATAAATACAGAATTCGGATTCAATCATTTTTTAAGAGGTGAAATTATGACGATCGGTGAAAGAATTAAGCAATTAAGAAAAAAGAATGATTTAACACAAGAAAAACTTGCTGATTATCTTTGCGTATCCTATCAAGCCGTTTCAAAATGGGAATGCGGTTTATCAAGTCCCGATCTTGCCTTAATTGTTCCATTGGCTAAGCTTTTTAATATAACAACAGATGAGTTACTTGGAGCCAATCCCGAAAACAATGATATGCGTTACTCGGAGTTGAAAGCTGATTATGATAAAACCTTTAAAAACGGAGATATGCTTACTCGATTGAACGTGTGTGAAACCGCAGTAAAAGAATACCCCCGAGATATGGATTGGTTAAATAACTATGCATGGACTGTTTGGTGTAGAGCCAATGGAGAACTCAATAACGAATCTTTCAAGCAGGAACGTGAGAGAGCAATCAAATTATTTGATATAGTAATTGAAAATACCGATAAGGATGAAACCAAAGTTCATGCCATTATCGGTATCGTCCAATGCTTGTGCGAAAAAGGGTGTAAAAATGAGGCAAAAAAATACGTTAATTTGTTTCCCGAAACCAAAATCGTTTCCCACGATAAAGATCAACTACTTGGTATGTGTTTAGAAGGTGACGAACAAATTAAACATAAGCAACATTATTTAGAAGGATATTTGGGAGTTTTGATTCGCACACTTTTATGGGATGGAGTGGCAGAAAACAAGTATGCTTGTATAGCCGCAGAAGAAATTATCAAAGCTATGATACCGGACGGAAACTACTGTAGCTATCATTACGAAATGGCACATATTCAATTTCGAAAGGCTGAAATTGAAGCAAAGGACAAACGTACGAATGAAGCCTTAGATCTTTTGAAAAAGGCAATCTATCATGCAAAAGAATATGATTTGTTAGATAGCATATCTCCAGGTGAATATACTTTTACTTCACCTCTTTTCAACAAATTAACAATCAATTCCCGCGAATGGTGTCACGCGGACAACTCTACTCTTTTTGACGATATTAAAGAGATGTGCAACAGAAAAGTCTTTGATACAATTCGTAATTACAAAGAATACACTGAGCTTTTGACAAAATAAATTCCAACCTCCTCACACGAAGCTTTTCTTTGGTTTCTGCATACAAAAAGCCACCACAAACGTGGTGGCTAAATTCAATTTTACCGCTAATTTTGCAAAACCGCGGTCGTTTTTTGCTTTTATTATGAAACCTTATCGCTAAGGCAAATATTTCCGCATTCAAAAAACGCGTCGCGATTGATAACGGTCTTGGAGGGGATCTCCATATCTGATATCGATATACAGTAAGCAAAGGCATATTCGTCGATATATTCAAGATTCTCAGGCAAAGAGACCTTTTGCAAGGAAGTACAACCGTAAAAGGTTCCGTTTTCAATAATCCTTACATTGTCTGAAAGAGAAGCACTATAAAGGTTTCTGCATCCCTCAAGCACTGCAGAGCCGAGATCCGTAACAGAATCGGGCAATACGATCGAAGTGAGCGACGGACAATAAGCAAACGCCTTATCACCTACATTCTCGAGTCTGTCCCCAAGCCTTACGTCACAAAGCTTGTCGCAACCGATAAACGCTCGGTCGCTTATTTCAATCGCGCCCTCAATCGTAACCGACTCAAGATTGCGACACCAAGCGAAAGCCTGCGCCCCCACAGCCTTTACAGAAGAGGGAAGCACGATGCCCTTAATTTGCTCACAACGGCAAAACGCCTTTTCAGCCACACCCACAACGCTGAAGCCCTCAACGCTGTCAGGAACGTAAATATATTCGCTCTCACAAGATCCGATGCCGCAGAGAAGAGCCACGCCGCTATCAGAAAGCTTATATTCAAGTCCCTTTGACTTTTTCATAATTGTGACTCCTTTCTGTGAAAATCGACCTTCTTCAAGTTCGTTATAAGTCATTTTACACCATAAATTCATTTTTGTCAACCCCCAGTTTTGAAATCTTGTCCCATAGCCATTATATTTCACGCGCTCACGTTTTATTCAACCCTTATATTTGAATAATTATTTAGCAAAAATCGTCTCTGTTAACTATTTCTTAATTATTTGCTGATATAATTATATTTAAAGATATTACGGAGAGATGATTATGAAAACAAAAGTTGAAATCAAAAAACTTGATCCCAGAGCAATAATCCCCACGTACGGCACGGAATTTTCGGCAGGCGCGGACATTTACGCTCTGCTTGACGAGCCTTTAACAATAAATCCGGGCGAGACAAAGCTTATTCACACAGGTCTCGCAATGGCGATCCCCGAGGGACTTGTGGGGCTCAATTTCGCGCGTAGCGGCATGGCAACCAAGAGAGGTCTTGCCCCTGCAAACAAAGTAGGCGTTATCGACAGTGATTACCGCGGCGAGGTAATGGTAGCGCTCCACAATCACGGAGATGTACCCCAAACAGTTGAAAACGGAGAACGAGTCGCACAGATGGTTTTCGTGCCTTACTATGCGGCAGAGTTCGAGCTTAAGGACGAGCTCAGCGAAACTCTGCGTGGCGAGGGCGGCTTCGGTTCTACCGGTTGGAAGTAATTTTTATAAATTTAGAAGGAAGGCAATAAAAATGACCAAAATTGACATCTTTTCAGGTTTTTTGGGCGCAGGAAAGACAACGCTCATTAAAAAGCTTATCACAGAAGCATATCAGGGCGAAAAGCTCGTTTTAATAGAAAACGAATTCGGCGAGATCGGTATTGACGGAGGATTTCTCTCTGAGGCAGGCATACAGATCAATGAAATGAATTCGGGATGTATCTGCTGCTCCTTGGTTGGCGATTTCGCAGAGGCTCTAAAAAAGGTTATTGATGAGTATAACCCCGACAGAATACTTATCGAGCCCTCGGGCGTAGGAAAGCTCTCCGACGTTGTTTCTGCGGTCAAGAATGCAGATACTCACGGCACCGAGCTTAACGGAGCTACGACCGTCGTAGATGCCAATAAGTGTAAGATGCACATGAAGAACTTTGGCGAATTCTTCAACAATCAGATAGAAAACGCGGCTTGCATCATTCTCAGCCACACCGACGGTATCTCTGATGCAAAAATCAGCGAATGTGTTGCTCTTATAAGAGAGCACAATCACGATGCGGTGATCGTTTCTACACCCTGGGATCAGCTTTCGGGTGCACAGATCGTCGAGGCTATGGAGCATAGATCGACACTCGCAGCAGAGCTTGAAAGTCTTGAAAAAGAGGCACATCATCACCACGAGCACCACCACCACGACGGCGAATGCTGCCACCACGATCACGAGCACCACCATCACGACGGCGAGTGCTGCCATCACGAGCACGAACATCAACATCACGACGGTGAGTGCTGTCATCACGACCACGAGCATCACCACCACGACGGTGAATGCTGCCATCACGAGCACGAGCATCACCATCACGACGGCGAGTGCTGCCATCACGAGCACGAGCATCATCACCATCACGCCGACGAGGTATTCGTAAGCTACGGAGCAGAAACCACCAAAAAGTTCAACGAAGCCGAGCTTAAAGCGGCGCTCGAATCCTTTACAAACAGCGATCGCTACGGAATGATCCTTCGCGCAAAGGGAATCGTTGCGGGGGATGACGGCAGATGGATACACTTCGACTATATTCCCGGCGAGCCCGACGTGCGCCACGGTGGTGCAGGCGTTATCGGAAGACTCTGCGTAATAGGCTCAAAGCTTGATAAAACCGCTATATCCGAGGTCCTCGGTGTCGAATTAAAATAACAACGGAGACGAAAAATATGAAATCACCTAATATTCCCGTATATCTTTTCACAGGATTCCTTGAAGGCGGCAAAACGCACATTATTCAGGAAACCATGTGCGACGATCGCTTCAATACGGGTGAAAAAACGCTCATAATTCAGTGCGAAGAGGGAATTGACGAGCTCGACATTTCCCAATTCAGCGGAAAGAATATCTATTTCGCAGCTCTCGACAGCGAACAGGATGTAACGGCGGAAAACCTTGAGAAATGCTGCGCAGGACACCTTATAGACCGAGTAATTATAGAGTATAACGGTATGTGGCAGCTCGCCACCCTCTACAACAATCTCCCCGAGGACTGGTTCATCTTCCAGAATATGATGTTTGCAGATGCAAAGACCTTCTTTACGTATAATCAGAATATGAGAAGCCTGATGGTCGATAAGCTTATGTCCTGCGAGATGATAGTGCTCAATCGCACCCCCGACGATATAGATAAGGAGGAGGTTCATAAGATAGTTCGCGGCATTTCGCGCCGCGCAACCATCACCTACGATTATCCCGACGGACACGTTGAATACGACGATATCGAAGACCCTCTGCCTTTCGACATTGACGCTCCCGTCATCGAAATTGCCGACGATGACTATGCTATATGGTACAGAGACCTCAGCGAAGAAACCGATAAATACGACGGCAAGGTAGTCAAATTCAAGGGAATTGTCGCCAGAGACCTCAAGCTCGGCAAGGACGCGCTCGTTATCGGCAGACACGTTATGACCTGCTGTGCTGACGATATCGCGTATAGCGGTCTGGTCTGCAAATTCAAGTCCAACGTCGCGTATAAGACACGTGATTGGATATACGTGCAGGGAAGGATCAAGATCGAAAAGAACAAGCTTTACGGTCGCCCCGGTCCCGTTATCTATGCGGAAAGCTCGACATATACCGACAAACCCACCCAAGAGGTAGCTACATTTTATTAATTTCAAAGGATCAAGCGAGATCATCTTGCTTGATCCTTTCTTTTTCTAAATATCCTCAAAAATCAGCACGAATATTTCACCTCTCCCGAAATTCGACATAGAATGATATTGAAGATAGCGTTATGCTTCTATCACACCAAACATACAGGGGGAAAATTTATGCAAGATAACAGATTTTCGTGCGGCTCCGGCATAGGCAAGGAAACTGTTTGTATAGAAACCAACAGAATACTTGACTCTTGCAGAGACCGCGACTGCTTTGAAAACGCCAAGGTATTCCTTACCGATTTCGGAAAAGAAATAATCGAACACACCACCGCAATAAGAGTAAAGAATGCATGCGTAGCACAGACACACATCAGCCTCGATCCCGTACAGTTCAACAGAGGCTTTTACACGGTAAATATCCGCTTTTACGTAAAGCTGACATTTGAATCCTGCATCGGCAACGGCAGATCTCAGGAATTCGAAGGAATTGCCGTATTGGATAAGAGAGTGATCCTTTACGGAGGCGAATGCAACACAAGCCTCTTCCGTTCGAGCGGTGACTTCTCGGATTTCTGCTCTCAGGTAGAGCTTTGTTGCAAGGAAAAGAACGTACCCACGGCAGTTGTCGAGGTTGTCGATCCCATCGTGCTCGGAGTAAATATTCTTGAGAGCGCAAAGGACAACTGTTGCTGCTGTTGCTGCGCCCACGACATTCCCGAATCTGTCGTATCCACAATGAACGGTTGTCTCGTCGACGACGGTGACGAGAGAAGATATCTTGCGGTATCGCTCGGAATATTCTCGATCGTTCGTATTATCCGTCCCGGACAATTCCTGATCTCCGCATCCGAATACGTAATACCCGATAAGGAATGCATATCGCCCTCCAATGACGATCCCTGCAGCGTATTCAACTCTATGGCATTCCCGATCTCCGAGTTCACATGCAGCTCGGGCTCAGGACATCATCATCACGACAAAGCACCCGGTGGCAAATGCGGTTGCTGAAAAGCAGTTTGAAATAAAAACGACCGTGCAGATCCTTTGGATCTGCACGGTTTGTTTGCTTTATTTGTTAAACTCGTCGGTTGCCTTTGTAAGTATCTGCGGACAACCCTCGGGGATCTCATAGCCAATATCCGCAGGCTTGACCCACTCGACCGCATTTTTTATAATGCGTTGAACGTAGGGATTGTAGAAGGATCGGCAAAATTCATGACCGGGCTGAAAATAAAAGATTTTTCCGAGTCCGCGGATAAAGCAGCATCCGCTTCTGAAAATATATCCGTCCTCATACCAGCCGCCGAAAACAAGCGCATCGGGCTGGGGAATATAGAAGGGCTCGCAATAAAGCTCCTCCTCATCGATGATAAAGTGATCGGGAATACCCGCCGCAATGGGATGGGAGGGCATAAGATTCCAGATTATCTCCTTTTGATCTCGTCCCCACGAGAGATTTCCCGTAGTTCCTACCACCGACTTGAACACCTTTGAATGATGACCCTAATGAAGCACAATAAGTCCCATCTTACCTGCGTAAACTCTCTGGCGTATCCTCTCGACAAGCTCGTCGTTTACCTCGTGATGAGCCATATGCCCCCACCAAAGCAAAACGTCAGTCTTATCAAGAAGAGCAGCGGAAATGCCCTGATCAGGATCGTCAAGCGCAGCAAGAGTGATATTCAAGGACTCGTCGGTCTGAAGAAAGCTCTTGATACATCCGTGTATTCCTTCGGGATAAATCGATGCACAAGCCTCCTCGTACCTCTCGTGACGGTATTCGTTCCAGATAACTACGTTGATTGCCATAATTAAATTCCTTTCAAATTAAGCTATATTATCCGTTTTTTTGAAAAAGTTCCTAAAAGTCCATTGATTTTCCTGATATTTATGTTATAATTATTATAGAACAATTTTTAAAAATTGTCAACATGTTTTTGACCTTGAAAAATAAATATAAAGTGAGATTTGATTATGAAGAAAGTATGTGTTATAACCGGCGCGGCAAACGAAATTTGCTCCGAATTTGCAAAAGAAATGTCAAAAAACGGCTACGCCGTTGCGCTTCTTGATATAGAGGAAAGCGCCGCGCAAGCGGTTGCAGACGAGATCTGCGCTTACGGAGGTCTTGCAAAAGCATATAAGACCGACGTTTTAGACAAAGAAAACGTTGCATCGATTCACCGCAAAGTCTTAGCGGAGCTTGGAAAATGTACCGTTCTGATCAACGGATCGGGAGGGAATAGCTCTGTAGCAACAACGTCTAACGAGTACTACGAATACGGCGATGAAAGGCGTAACGATATCGCTACCTTTTTCAATCTTGATACGAACAGCTTTGACCTCGTGTTTGACCGCAACGTCAAAGGTGTGCTTATTCCTACGCAGATCTTTGCTCTCGATATGATCGGTGAAAAGGGCTGCTCGATAGTCAACCTGTCTTCAGTGAATGCAAATACACCTAATACCAAAACACCCGCATATAGCTCTGCAAAGGCGGCTGTATCCAATTTCACAAAGTGGTTAGCCGTTCATTTCGCAAAGGAAGGAATCAGAGTTAATGCAATTGCACCGGGATTCATCGCAACTGCTCAAAATAAGGACAGTCTGCATAGCGGAGCTCAAAGAGCCGAAAAAATCATTGCGGCAACTCCCATGGGACGCCTTGGGGAAATTTCCGAGATGCTTGGAGTTCTCAAATTTTTAGTTGATCCTGTTGCGGCATCATTCGTTACAGGTGCGGTTATACCGGTAGACGGCGGTTTTTCGGCATATTCGGGTGTTTGATCCAAAAGGGGAACATTTCCTCGATCCGATCCAATCTGTATGCTAAATTATACAAAATCAAAATTTTGTATAATTTAGGGCACTAAAAAACGACAAAAAAGCCCCCAAATAGCTATATTTTCAAAATTCCGTCCTTCTTGTACTTTTGCTTGGTAGCCTCACCGCCGCGCAGATGTCTTTCACCTTTGTTTTTTTCGAGCACACTTTTTACGTCCAGATAAAGTGATCTGTTTATATTTTTCAAAGTTTGCGTAACGTCCTTATGTACTGTGCTTTTACTGATTCCGAACCTTGTTGCTGTTGATCTCACCGTGGCATTGTTTTCAACTATATATAATCCTAATACCACGCAGCGTTCCTTGGCGGATGATAAATACATCATAACGGCTACCTCTCTACGAATTTATAAGTTATAATAATTTATGCTAAACAACCTATTTTTATACTTTTAAAGGAGCTTAATCTATGCCGGATTTTGATATTTTTGAAGGTATGACCTCAATATCTGCGGTTATAAAATCTATCCAAAACGGCTCCAGTGACCGTAGGATCATTAAAATTCTTTATAATGAAGACCGTTTTTCAAAGAAATTCCGCGAGATACAATTTCTAAAGCACGCCGCTGATTCTCTGGGATTTGAGATCATTTCGACTACATCTGCCGAGATAGATGCAATGACCTCAGGCACAACTCACGGCGGCATTATAGCTATATGTACGCCAAGATCCTTTCCGGAGTTGAATGTTAAAAATTTAACAAATGGAGGCTTTTACGCCTTGATCGAAGGCGTTGAGGATCCCTATAATTTCGGCTATTCGGTGCGCTCTCTGTACGCCGCAGGCGTTGACGGCATTATACTTCCACCGCGAAATTGGATGGAAATTGCAGGAACGGTAGCACGCTCCTCCGCAGGAACCTCCGAATTGGCTAATATCTATATCGCAGACCCCTTGGATGCGGTAAATTCCTTTAAGAGCATAGGCTTTGAAATAGTTTGCGCTGAGATCCGTGACTCAGAATCTCTTTACGATCACACGTTTTCAGACTCGGTTTTATTGGTAGTAGGCGGCGAAAAACGAGGAATTTCAAGAAAAATACTTGAGCTTGCCGACACAAACGTCCGTATAGAATACGGTCGCGAATTTCTCGGCTCACTTCCCTCCGCGTCCGCAATTTCAGTAATTTCTTTCGAAATATTAAGGCAAAAGCGCAACAAATCATAAATTTTACAAAAAAGTCGCTTTTTGTTGAACATATAAAGCCAAATGTATGTTATAATGTTAAAATGTAATGACAATATCTGTAAAAGCCCTCAAACAAGGGCAATCTTATAAATTCCCCAATAAAAACGTCACTGCGGTTTTTTATTTGGGAAAAAAATAAAAAACATTAAAGGAAAAGGAAATCAAAATTGAGTACAGCCCGTAAGAAATTTAAGCTTTTCGATATGAATAGAGATGGCAAGGGCGTCGATCCCGGCGAAGATACTACACCAAATCTGAGATTCTTCTTCAAGCAGCTTGCAAGGAAATTCTCTAAAATCGTATCGCTTAATATCCTGATGATCTTCCAGGTCATCCCGATATTAATATGCATCTATCTTTATGTGTTCGCGTCCCCCACAACGCCGACGCAATATTATCCCGAGTACGCCGCGCTTTTTGGCATTCAGGAAGCGGCATCTACCGCCACAGGCGCAGTAAATATGGGGATTTTCTCATTCCAGCTTGGTCTGCCTACTTATAACACCTACGTGTATTGGGTAATAGGTGCCTTGTTGCTTCTGCTCGTATTAACTTACGGCTGGCAGAAGGTCGGCTCTATATACGTAATGCGCGGACTTGTGCGCGGAGATAGCGTGTTCGTTTTCTCGGACTATTTCTACGCTATAAAGAAGAACCTTAAGCAAGGCTTCGTTCTCGGTCTTATCGACTGTGCGATAATGTTCATTTTAGGCTACGATCTCTTCTTTTTCTTCAACACCGAGCAAACAGGATTTACAAATTTCATATACGTAATGACTCTGGCACTGATCGTTCTTTATATCATATTCAGATTCTATACGTATCTTATGATAGTAACATTTAACATTAAGATCACAAAGGCTTTCAAAAACGCGCTTATATTCATCGTGCTTGGAATAAAGCGCAATGTAATGGCTCTGTTGGGGCTTGTGGTCGTGACTGCACTTGCAATAATTCCGATAATGCTATTCTTGCCTATGGGTCTTGGAGTAGCTCTGGTGCTACCGTTGATATACTATCTCGGTGTCTGCGCATTCATTTATACCTACGCGGCATACCCCGTTATAAAGAAGCATATGATCGACCCGGTTGTGCCAACTAAAACCGAGCCAGACGAGGAAGAAGCTGTAACTGAATAAAACAAATCCGCACCCCCAAACGATATGGGAGTGCGGATCTTTCCTTATTGTGAACATAATTCGTCAAGGGTTCCGAATCTATAACCCTGAGCCTTCAACTCCTTTATGACGTCAGCAAGGATTTCGGCATTAGTCGAAGAAGTCGGGTGCAAAAGCATGACCTCTCCGTTGTGAATATTCTCCAGAACCTTCTTTTTTGCCTTTTCCGCCGACATCTGAGCATTGTTATCCCAATCGGCGTAAGCAAAGCTCCAAAAAACAGTTTTGTATCCAAGCTCGCTTACGTATTGCATGCTCATCTCGTCAAATTTGCCCTCAGGCGGGCGGTAGTACTTTGATAAGCTTCTGCCCGTCCTCTCAAGGCATAAATTTTCCAATCTTATAAGCTCCGACTCAATATTATCCTTGCTTCTGTTGACCATAGCCTTGTGCGAGTAGGTGTGATTGCAAACCAAATGTCCCTCGTCAAACATACGGACCACCAAATCGCTGTTTTTTTCAATAAGATTTCCTAAAATAAAAAATGCACCCGTTACGTTTTCTTTCTTCATAACGTCCAAAATTTTACTTATATTTCCGTTTTCATATCCGGCATCGAAGGTCAGATAGATCACCTTCTCCTCACAATCGTCTCCGTGCCTCTTGTCTATATAAAATCCGTTATATTTTTCAACGTACGCTATCGACGGATCGGCAGACGGCTGCTTGTTATCGGGTCTGTGCACACAGTACCAATTCGATGCCGAATCGAGTGCCCCGACCTTGAGCGAGACTGCAAACAAAAACACGAATATTGTCATAATTTGTAAAGCCTTTAAGCGTTTCATAAAATTCACTCCTTCCCTTTTTATTTTTTGATCTGATTCGCGAATTATTATAACTTTTTAATGCAAACGTATTGACTTTTTTCTTGTAATGCGATAAAATGTAAATAGAGAAACTATTTGCAAAGGAGGCGCGAAAAATGTTTGACAGTAGCTTGCTGGTCGGTATTTTTGTAGGGCTTCTTTGCGGTCTTATTCCTCTCGGATTCGGAATTTTGAAAAAGGATTATTTGTGGGCGGCAATCGGTATGGTGCTCACCGTAATAACGGGTGTTGTCTTCGCCTTGTTAAACAAATCGCCCTTTACCTCAGCCATCACGGCTATTCTCTTCCTCCTTTTCATATTCGCCACTCAGAAACGCAAGGAAAAGCATTCAGAGGACCACGACGAAACAGATCATCTCGACGATTTATAATCAAATATCCAGGTAATACAAACATATCCGAGCTTTTTCGGATATGTTTTTGTTTTATTTTGTAAAAATAAATCAAAAAACTATGTACAAAAAAGAGTTAATATGGTATAATATAAAGGAATATATATTTATTTATATATTGGGCAACTCTTAATCCGTAAAACAGTAATTTTTATTGCAAGGTGGCTATATAAATGAATAACAAAAACAACAGACAAAACAGATCCGAAAAATATAACAATAAAGGATACGGAACAAAGCCTGCGACAGAAAATTCTCCGCGCAACAACCGCTACGGCAAGTACTCTACCCTTGAAAAGACTCCCGAGGACGAAGGTCTCGGTCTTGTCATCGGAAGAAACGCTGTCAGGGAGCTTCTCAAATCCGACCGTGAGATCGACAAGATACTTGTTCAGCGCGGCGAGCGCGAGGGCTCTATCGTAGTTCTCGTTGCAATGGCGGTTGAAAAAGGCATTCCCGTTGTAGAGACCGACAAGGCAAAGCTTGATGCTATGTCGGGGTTTGCTACCCACCAGGGCGTTATCGCCATGGCATCCGAAAAGGAATATTGCTCGGTCGAGGATATTCTTGAGATAGCAAAAAGCCGCGGCGAAGATCCCATCATAGTCATCGCGGACGGTATTACCGATCCGTACAACCTCGGCGCGCTTATCAGATGTGCTGAAGGCACTGGTGCTCACGGAATAATCATCCCCAAAAGACGCTCCACGGGTCTCACTCCCCTGGTATCCCGATCCTCTGCGGGCGCGATAGAGCACATGGCGATCGCAAAGGTCTCCAACATAAACAATACAATTACCTCTCTTAAAGAAAAAGGCGTTTGGGTGTTTGCGGCAGAGGCGGGCGGAACCCCCTATTACGAAACTAACTTCAAGGGACCCTGCGCTCTCGTTTTCGGTAGTGAGGGCAACGGAGTATCCAAGGTGGTAACAGAAAACTGCGATGTGTTGATCTCCATTCCTATGTACGGGAAGGTCAACTCCTTCAACGTTTCAACCGCCGCATCCGTCATTCTTTGCGAGGTAGCAAAGCAGCATAGAAACGGTTAAAATAATTTTGAAAGGAGGAATCTCGAATGTCTAAAAAGAATAAAAAAGACAAAGAGCTTGACATTATCCTTGAACAACTGAAAAAGTCATACGGCACCGAGTCCTCCGATGATATAACGGACGATTCCTACGAATCTGAAGAGGATCTCGAGCTGAGCGCTGTCCTCTCCAAGCTCTTTGGAGAAGAATCAGACGACGCCGAAAGCACCGACACGCTTATCACTGAGGACGAGACCGAGGAAGAGATCGTCGACGAAAAGGACGAAATAATTGTTGAATCAGATGACGCTGAAGAAAACACGGAAATCTTGATCGAATCCGAAAATTTCGATGAAGATGAAGAAGATCCCGTCGAGCTCCAAGCCTTTGAAGATAGTGAAGATATAACCGAATATCCCGAAGAAATAAACGACCCCATCAATGAGGATGACGAAGTCTTCGGCGAAGAAGATGAAACATTCGCCGTTGAAATCGATGAATATTCAACTCCCTACGAGGACGAAGACCTCACTGAATCCGAGGATCTCGATGATCTTGAAGACATCGAGGCGGTCTTTGATGAGACAGATGACCTCGACCAAATTGAAGTGTATGACGAGGATAACAATGACCTCTCCGCTGAGGAAATTCTCTCCCTCGAGGAGACCGAATTTGCGGTAGAAGATGAGGAATATGACGTCAAGTCTGATGATAATGAAATCGAGCAGCCAATTGATGACGAAATCGAATACGTTATCGCGGACGAACCCGAAATCGACGAAAGTTCGGAGTCTGATACAGACGAGCCCGTTGTCCCCGAAAAGATCGAGCCCGTATTGATCTTAGACCCCGCGCTCTATACGTCCGACGAGTTACAAGATCAACTTCCGAAATTCAAACGAATCACAATAAATCCCGATCAGCCCGAAACGGTCGAGGATATCGCCGAGGAAACCGCCGCCGTCACAGAGGAGCATTTTGACGACAATGACATTTCTCTTTTACTAAAGTTGGGATATGACGATGAAATAAAATCCAAGGTCGGCGAGGAAAAGACACAAAATGCGATTCTGGAAAGCAACTCCGACTTCGTAGCCGAGGATAATAAAACGCCCTACGGCTTCTGCGGCGAGGAGCTGACCGACAAATCTCAGATACCGAGCATCAGTCAAAAATACAAGGCTGCCAAAAAGTCCTTGATAATTACCTTAGCCTCGGTATTCGTCCTATTCCTTATGATATCGTCGATAACGGTATACTTCGACTGCTACTCCACTCGTACGGAAAGCTTCCCGATATTGCTGTTTATAGAGCTTGTATTGGTAGCTCTCATAGGGCTTGTGCTTTATAAAAAGCTCCTTGCAGGTATCATCGGAATAATCAAATTCGAGCCCGACCAATATTCCGTGCTCGCTTTTGTGACCGCAATATACGCGCTTTACGACGTATTTGCGATTATCATTTACGCGGTTAATCACTCGTCCATGCAAAGATCCGATTTCTCACTGTTTGGCGTCTGTGTGGCTCTCTACGCCCTTCTGACCGTCACCGCGGATCTTGTGACCTGCTTCAAGGAAGCATCCGCCTTTGAGCTTATCGCGACGTCAAATAAGCTTTCCGTTGCAGAAAGCACCGATCCCGACGAGCTCAATCACGCGCATAACGAAAAGACCTATAGAATCAGGAAAGCAACCCTTATAAGCGGCTATTTCAAAAAGACCGCTAATAACAGAGCGCCTTCTGTAAATCTTATCTATATTATGGGTGTAGTTCCCTTGATCGCGCTCATAATCGGATGCGCGTTCGCCATCCCGACGGGCAATGTAATGAGCGGAATCACCTCGGCAACGGTCGCAGTTTTCCTGTGTATTCCCTTGTCATGTGTTTGCATCTTCCCCTTCCACGAGCATATTACATCGTCAAAGCTCGCTATCGACAAGATCGCTCTTATAGGCTACGATGCAGCAGAAGAATACGCCAAAATTCAGAACGTAATATTCAAGGATAGCGACGTTGTATCTGTAAACTCTTATTCCGAGATACAGCCTCAGAATGCGGTCGGTAATAGCTCACTCAACATAGCCTACAACGTGTTTAACGCCTTGAACGGCACGCTATCGTCGACCGGTAAGATCCCTAAATCTCAGGATAATAAAGATGTTGTGATCAACAGCATCTCCGACAACGGCATTGATCTCACTTACTCCGCGTCGACCAATATTCTCTTTGGCGACAAAAACTATATGAAAGCACACAACATCAAGGTCAAAACCGACAGCACTCTACACGGTGCAACCAAGGGCGCAGACCGATCCGTGCTTTATATGGCGTTTGACGGCATTCCAAAGCTTGGCTTCATATTGGGTAGCAGCATTGACGGGAAATTCATCAAATCTGCACACGAGCTCGAGCTATGCGGTGTCAAGGTGTTTGTTGAATCCTACGAGCCCCACATCAACGACGTTTATTTTGCGCAGAACGCAGACGAGAAGCTCTCCGTTGCCACCTTCAAGCCCAAGGATCGCGAGCCCCACACTTATAGCGATATAGCAAACGGTAACGTTGTCTCGGCATCGGGATGCTTCCGACTCACCAAAATCATCAGAACGTGCCAGCAAATGGTCCGTCAAAGAAAGATCTGTAAATACATAAATTACGGTCTGATGGCAACCGGACTCATCCTCTCGTGTCTGTTAGCTTTTGTGATCAATTCGGATGCCAATTCGGCAATTTTGGACTTCATAAAAACACACAGCTCGTTGATACTGAATATCGGGCTATTATTGGGGATTGTTCCCATGCTTATCTATATGCTGAAATTCAGAAAAGAAATAAGCGAGCCTAAAAAAAACAACTCTTCAAAACGGAGATAAAAAGCAAAAATGAACGATAAGTTAAACTCGATTCTCAAACAGGTTTCAAAGCCCGGACGCTATTCGGGCGGCGAATACGGTCAGATAATCAAGGACAAATCAAAGATCAAGGCGAGATTTGCCTTCGCCTTTCCCGACACTTATGAAATAGGCATGTCCAACCTCGGTGTCAGAATCCTTTACGATTGCCTTAATCGTGAAGAAGATATCTGGTGCGAAAGAGTCTACGACCCATGGGTAGATATGCAGGAGAAAATGGCGGAGCATAAGATTCCGCTTTGGGCACACGAAAGCAAGGACAACGTAAAGGATTTCGATTTTCTCGGCTTCACGCTTCAGTATGAAATGTCCTATACCAACGTCTTGAATATGCTTGAGCTTGCCGAGATCCCCCTCCGTGCATCAGACCGAGGCGAAGACTTTCCCATAGTCATCGGAGGCGGTCCCTGCGCCTATAACCCCGAGCCCGTCGCGGATTTCTTCGATCTTTTCAATATCGGCGAGGGTGAAAGCCTTCTTGTCGAGATAGTGCGCCTCTACATAAAGATGAAGGACGAAGGCAGATATACTAAGGCAGACTTTCTCCACGAAGCTGCAAGAACCATCCCCGGAGTATACGTACCCTCGTTGTACAATGTTGAATATAACGAAAACGGAACGATCAAGGCATACACCCCCGTATATGACGATATTCCCACTAAAATAACCAAGCGCATAGTCGAGGATCTTGACAAAGCGCCCTTCCCGGATTATGCTATTATGCCCTACACCGAGGTGGTTCACGACAGAATCATGCTTGAGGTATTTAGGGGCTGTATCAGAGGCTGTCGCTTCTGTCAGGCAGGCATAATTTATCGTCCCGTTCGTGAAAAAACACCCGACGTTCTCAACGAGCAGGCAAAATGTATATTTGAAAACACCGGCTACGAGGAGATCTCGCTTTCCTCACTCTCAATAAGCGATTATACTGGACTCCCCGAGCTTACGGACAAGCTCCTCGATTGGACGCAGGAAAATATGGTCAGCTTCTCTCTGCCCTCCCTGAGAGTCGATAGCTTCACAAAGGAGCTTATGGAAAAGGTTGCATCGGTGCGCTCCTCCTCCCTTACCTTCGCCCCCGAAGCAGGCACTCAAAGACTTCGTGACGTTATAAACAAGAACGTCCTTGAGGACGATCTTATGAGAGCCGTCAACGTGGCGTTTGATGCAGGAAAAACTCAGGTCAAGCTTTACTTTATGCAGGGACTTCCCACAGAGACCGAGGAGGACCTTATGGGCATACCCGCACTTGCCAAAAAGGTCATCGAGGCATTTTACGCCAATCCCAACCGAAACCGTGCGAAATCACCGCAGGTCACCTTCAGTGTCTCGCCCTTCATTCCCAAGCCCTTCACCCCCTTCCAGTGGGAGCCTCAGGACACCCTAGAGGTCATTAAGGAAAAACAGGAATTCATCGGTAAATGCGTTACTGACAGAAAGATCAAGTATCAGCATCACGAGGCGGAAATATGCTGCATAGAGGCAGTATTGGCTCGCGGAGACCGTAGACTCGCCCCCGCGCTTGAGCTCGCCTGCCGAGAAGGCTTTAAATTTGACGCGTGGAGCGAATATTTTGATTTTGATAAGTGGATGTCCGTATTTGAGCGCGCAGGCGTAGATCCCGCATTTTACGCCAACAGACGCTATTCTTACGATGAGATTCTCCCCTGGGATATCATCGACTGCGGCGTAACTAAGGAATTCCTTATCAGAGAAAGCAAAAAGGCACACGAGGGCTCAACTACGCCTAACTGCCGTGAAAAATGCTCAGGATGCGGAGCAAATAAGCTTGGAGGTGAAAGATCGTGCTGTCCGAAAAGAAAATAAGACCCGGCGCTAAAAAGCTCGACCTCCCTATGCTTGAAGCCCCCGAAACCGTCAGAATCAAATTCTGCAAGATAGGAAATCTTCAGTTCATCTCTCATCTCGATCTACAAAGGACCTTCCACAGAGTTTTGGTGAGAGCCGCTATCCCGATGTGGTATACAAAGGGCTTCAACCCTCACGCTAAGCTCGTTTTCGGTGTTCCCCTTTCGGTAGGCACTGAAAGCATGTGCGAAATGGCAGATCTCAAGATAGAGCGCAAAATAAGCCTTGAGGAGATCAAAAACCGCCTCAATTCTCACCTCAAAGACGAGATGTACGTGCTTGAGGCTTACTATCCTTCAACCAAATTCGCGGATATCGCATACGCCGACTATACTATAACCCTTAAATCTCCAAGGATCAACGAGGAAACCGAGAAAAAGGCGGCAGCTCTCTTCTCCTCGCCCATAATTATGAAGAAAAAGTCAAAATCGGGCGAAAAGGACGTTGATATAACCACGTTTATCAAAAAGATCTCGTTCAATGCCTCCTCAGGACAGATGACGGTCAACACCGTCCTCTCCGCAGGAAGCACCGAAAACCTCAACCCCGAGTATATCGTCACCGCAATAAAGGAAAACGGACTTTTCGGCTCGGATGCAGATACAGATAGCTATCGCATTATGCGAAACCGCGTGTACGATAAGCATCTCATCGAATTCAAATAAAAACATCGTTATAATACACAAATTTAAAGAAAAATTATGTTAAAATCTCCAAAAATGTCATTTTTGTTGTAAAACGTTTGCATTTTTCTTTAAACTATGATACAATTAATTAAAGATACGGACACGAGCCGTAATAATGGAGGACAAAACAATGGCAATCAAAATGAGAGTACTTTGCTACCCCGAGAAGAAGAAGCTTCTCGCTATCGGTAACATGATCAAAGCGGAATACGATCTCAGCGTTAACGCTGTCGACAGAATTCCCCCCGCATACCCCTGCGATAAGGAAAGAATCGTTATCCTCGCAATAAATATCAAGAAGAATCTTCCCGACGATTACAGACTCTTCCTTGGAAGACTCAGCAAGGCAGGCGCCGCAAACGTAGCTATCCTCAGCGCAGGCGACGACGCTTGTGTTGAAAAGACCAAGGAGCTTCTCCACGAAGCAGGCACCAACGTTATCGAGGATACTATGAAGATCACCATGGGACTCTTTGATTCTAAGGTAACCGATGCTGAAAAGGCCGACATTCTCGCATGGGTAGAAAAGGTCAAGAGCGAGCTGAAATAATACATAACTTCCCTTTTTATATCAGGGGAATCATAAACACCGCCAAGAGCTTTCTCGGCGGTGTTTTTCATATATAAAGATACAAGAAAGTTTTTATAGATAACAAATATCTCCAAGCAAATTCAACCTGAGTTAGAAAATTTCTCTCCAAATGAGTTATTGTTTTTATAAAAGTATGTGCTATAATAGTATTAGGATAAGCGCTGATCCAAAACAATTTGGAGGTAATACCATGATCAAACTTGGAGAAAAAATCAAATCCTTAAGAAAACAGAAAAATATCTCTCAGGAGGTTTTTGCAAACTACCTTGGAGTATCATTTCAGGCTGTTTCAAAATGGGAAACCGGCAATACGATGCCTGACATAACGATGATTCCCGCAATCGCATCCTTTTTTGGCGTTTCAACCGATGAGCTTTTTGATTTCAATCTATTTGAAATTGAGAAGCAGGTCGACGAGATCTGCAATGAAGCATATAAATATCGTTTTACTGATGGCGCGAAATCAGAGCGAATTTTGCGCAAAGGGTTGCAGAGATTCCCCGGAAATGACATTATATTAAATAATCTGCTCTATACATTGGATTATAAAACGAGAGCCGACGAGGTGATCACTCTTTGTAAAACCCTCATTGAATCCACCAAGGATGATTCAGTGAAATATGATGCGTGCCGTATTCTCGCAACCTGCTATAAGAAAAACGGGCAGAACGATATGGTAAAACCAACTCTTGAACTGATTCCGGAGATTTATTTTTCAAAATTGGAGCTTATGGCATCCCTTTTGGATGGAGATGATAGCTATGAGGCAGCGCACAAACAAAAGAACATCTCTGCAGAGGACCTGATAGATATGTTGATCATCATAGGTAAGCGTTTAAGAGAAAACGGTGAATACGAAAAGGCAAATTCTCAACTTAGAATTGCGCTGAAAATCATGGATGCTTTCAAAGAAGATTTTGTTGAAAGCAAATGGTTCAAAGCTACCGTTTATGACTATACGGGCGAACAACGCAAGGAAATAGAAAAATTGCTAAGCAAATAATCTCTCGCCCCGCGAAAGCGGGGCTTTATTTGTTATAAACTAATTCACAATTTTATGATATAATAAAAGCAAATTAATGTGTCAACGATGCCTTGCGGCGTTGACACGCTGTAAGAAGCTTTCATTGATATCATAGCCTACGGCACAGACAACTGACGTTGTCTTTATGATATAATTTTATAAACTAGTGCACCCAAATTCAAAAACGCCACACTATATGGATGAAAGGAGGCGAGAAAATGCAAGAGACGAACGAAACGTGCAATCGGCTTATGGGTGAATTTGTCGAAAACTATATGGAGAAGCTGTTTTACTTCTGTTTGAAAAAGACGGGAAATCATATTGAATCTGAAGATCTGACACAGGATATCGCGCTTCAGATCATAACGGCTTTGAACAAAGGCACGATTCCGACAAGCTTTTCGGCGTGGGTATGGCAAATCGCACGCAACCGTTACTCCGTATGGGCGAAGGAAAAGCATAAGCGCAACGAGTCGGTAACCGGTTCCGATATCGGCGATTATGAGATCGAGGACGAGAGCGATAACATCCTTGATGAAACGATACATACAGAGCAATTGGCTCTGCTTCGGCGAGAGCTGGCGTTCATCAAAAGCGATTACCGCAATATAGTCGTTGCCTATTACATAGAAAACAAATCCGTTCGTGAAATTGCAGAATTGCTCTCGCTTCCCACAAACACGGTGAAGTCACGGCTTCTCCGTGCAAGAGAAATTTTGAAAGAAGGTATGGATATGGCAAGAGAATTTGGAAAAAGAAGTTATAATCCGGAGAACATATTTTTCTCCAAAAACGGCAGAGATGGCAAAAACGGTCAACCTTGGACTATCGTTAATCATATGCTGTATAAAAATATTTTCCTTGAAGCATACGAAAATCCTCAAACCGCAGAGGAATTGTCGCTTGAATTGGGAATCGCTCTTCCTTATATGGAAGACGAGCTTGAATACCTTGTCCGTGAGCAGCTGATGACAAAGACCGCTAATAAGTATCAGACCGCATTTCCCATAATCAGCAGAGAGGAGCAGCGTAAAAAACACGAAGCTAATATCAAAGTGCAAAAGGCTCTCACAGATAAGATCTGCGAACTCATCGACATATATATCCGCGAAGATGGTTCTAAAATTAATTTTGATCATATCGGTTACGAGGCAGCAAAGTGGGCACTGATCGTTCGTGCGTTTGACTACTTGCAGTTATCGCACAATAAAAACGAAAGCCTGGAGACGCCTTATCCCCAACGCCCCAACGAAGGTGCATGGGTGTTGACCGGCTTTGAAACAGTCAACTGGGATACTCCCCAGTTTGTCGGCAGACACGGATATATGACTTATGATGACGACGAGATTAACAATTATATTGATTTTTGGCAGTTTAAATTTGGATTTAATAATATTTGCGAAAAAACTCCGGACTACATAACATATGATGAGGCATACACCCTGTGGCTCGCTTGTCACGGACGCATTACAGAATGCGAAGATAGACATATTGAGAAGCTGCTTGAATACGGCTATTTAAAAAATTATGGGGCGATCGTTCCAAGCATTGTTATTTTCGATGAGAACGCAGAAATAACGCTAAATTACGAGGCATCCGAGAAGCTAACCTCATTGAACAGAGAGATCGGTATCTTGTTAAATCAGGCTCCCGAAATTTCTCGCGGTTATGTTGTTGAGCAAGCTTTACATAACGGTTGGCTCAAATACGACGATAATACCATCAATACGATCGGAGCGTATATTTATCTTTAAGAAAACTCAACAAAATTCCGCCGAGAGTAACCGTTTGGATACTCTCGGCGGTTGACTATTTGATTAAGTTCTAAATGCTTTCTTGATTTCACAGTCAAAATGTCTGTCAGAGAGCCATATCACTTCCCTATAACCAGCATCGTTCTCGCAAGAAGCTTTGCCATATCGCCCCTCGTTACGTTCTCTCCTGCTCCCGAAACCATATCGGCAGACTCAATAATACCAAGAGTGTAAAGCGATTCCACCGCCTTGCTCGACCACGACGGGATAGCATCCGCGTCGGCAAAAACGGTAGTAACCTTCGCCTGCGCGTAACCGATCATATTGCTTATAATAACCGCCGCCTCGGACATCTTAATACTTTCATCGGGCTTGAAATAAAGCTTTCCGTCAATTTTAGTGCCGCTTATATATCCCATCGTGTAAGCAAGCTCAACGTAACCCTTCATTTCTACGCCGATCTCTGCATCGTCCGCAAACACGGTCTTGCTCACCTCGGGCACATTCTTTATTCCAACCGCATTCATCGCAGTTACCAAGAACTCCGCGCGAGTCACTTCTCTGTCGGCTTCAAAATAGTAATAGTTACCTACCTGAATGCCGTTCATAAGACCGTTCTCTGTCACCGCGGTCGCATAGCACTGAAGTGAATAGTCCGCAAGATCACTGTATACCATAGACACGCTCGGTACAGACACGCGCACGCTTACCTCCTCGGATGCACTGTAATTTCCGTATTTATCGCACACAACGTATCTGAAGCTATCCTCACCCGAGAAGGAATCGTGTGGATAATAGGTGTATGCTCCAAGCGCCTCGTCCTCAATTATGACCGTACCGTTCGAGGGATACTCGACGATCTCGTATTTAAGCTCATCACCTTCGGGATCATAAGCGGACAACACACCCGAGATTTGCATTCCCTTATAGGTTTCAAGATTAAGTGAAGCATACGCGGCAAGGCTCAGCGTGGGCGAATAATTCACCTTATCGATCATATATATATTGCAGCTTATTTCGTAAGCGCTGCCGTTCACGGTAAAATCAAAAGACGCATTATTTCCCGACCCAACGCTCGATTCCTCAAAGGTCATCAGACCGATCTCTGCAGCGCTCAGCTTCTGATTTACGGACACCCCCTCACTGCCAATATAAAGAGAGCCACAGACCGCATCGGGCAGGCGCGTTATAACTATATAATCAACCTTTGAAAGATTCATCGCGCAAGCAAACCGATCCGCCGAAAAAACAAGCTCGTTTCCCTTTATTCCCGCAAGGGACATATCGTTTTGTGCCGCAATAACCTCAAGTCCGCAGGACACGGGAGCATTTTGTTTCTCGGTAACTGTCACCGACGAAGAGATCCCATAAAGGCTCGTAGAATCCTCCGCGCGCGCCCCGATAATAAAACAGGTCGCAATGACCGCAACAAATAAAAGTCCACTGATCTTTTTTATTAATTTCATAATATCTCCTCCCAACATTTGTCATCACTGTCACTTTAAATATATTTTGGAAAATACCGATATATTACAAAGAAATAATTTTTATTACCTTCACAAAATCTTCTTATATTGCTAATCAAATAGTGCTATAATACTTTATATTAACAAATAAGGACATCAATATGATTTTTACCATAACCGCAGAGCAAGACGGCCGCACAGTACTGTCTTTTCTGAAATCCACTTTAAAAATATCGGGCTCGGCACTCGCCAGGCTAAAGCGAAATGAGCGCGGAATATTGGCAAACGGCAATCACGTGACCGTCCGCTATATCCTGCGCGAAAACGACCTGCTCTATATTGACGAAAAGGATTCCGAGGAGGACTGCAACGAAGCTATAGCTCCCGTCAACCTCCCTATAAACGTCATTTATGAAAACGACGATATAACCGTCGTAAATAAGCCGCCCAATATGCCCACGCACCCCTCCCACGGACATACCGACGATACTCTCGCCAATGCCGTGGCATATATAAACAAGGAAAGAAACACTCCCGCAAAATTCAGACCGATCGGTCGCCTCGACCGTAATACGAGCGGACTTTCCCTCATAGCGCGCCACTCGATCTCAGCATCCTATCTTTTCTATGCTAGACAAAAGGGGCTGATACACAAAAAATACATAGCGATCCTTTGCGGCAAAATAGAAAGTGACGACGGCTTCCACACTATCAGCACATATATGAAACGCGAGGAGGATAGCGTTATTCTTCGCTGTGTGGGAAAATCGGAGGAAGAAGGCGCATACCCCGCAGTAACTCATTGGAAACTGTTGTTCTCGTGTGATGATATAAGCATCGTCGAGGCTATTCCCGAAACGGGGCGCACTCATCAGCTCAGAGTTCATTTCGCCCATATCGGACACCCGATATTAGGAGACGATATTTACGGAACACCAAGCGAGCACATATCCAGACACGCGCTCCACGCCGCGTTTTTGTCGATCCCGATGCCGTATACCACCGAGCAGGTCTCATTTACCGCCCCTCCTCCCGAAGATATGATGCAAGCAACCAAATCGATCTGCGGACAAGACCTCGAATCAATCTATCTCTCCAGGTTCAACAAATAACTTCAAGGAGAACTCATGCAACTCAAAAAAAAGAAACAAAATCCCCCAAAAGATGAGATCATATATAGCATATCCGCCAAGGAATATGCCGATATGAGCGAAGACGAGAGAGCCAAGTGGTCACCCGTCCAAGCAAAATACGAAAAAATACCCCTGTTTTGCAAAATATCGCTCATTATAGGCGCGTTCTGCGCGATTCTCTACGTTATTATTTGCATAAGCGAGCCATTCGCTGACTTTTTTAACAGATACGTAAGCACGGCGTTCAGATTTATCTTTGCCAAAATAACGAATCTGCTTCCATTTTCTTTAGCGGAGCTGATCATCATCCTGCTTCCCATAATAGCATTTATCTCTATCTGGTATCTCCTAAAATTCCGTTGCGACACAAGGCGCTCTTCAACAGTCTCGATCGTCTGCATCTTCTCTATATTATCGCTCTTTCTGTCAAGCTTTGTCCTCTGCTTTGCCGCAGGCTATAAAGACGCTTCGTTAGATAAAAAGCTTGATATCAAAACCGAAGCAGTCAACGCCGATGATCTGTACAAAACCTCAGAGTACCTCGTAAACAAAATAAACGAGCTTTCCTCCGAAATCAGTTATGGCAGCGATGATTTTTCGGTAATGCCCTATGATTTCAAGGAAATGAATGAAAAGCTGCTCGAGGCTTACGCTAACTTTTGCGAGGATCACGATTTTATAAGCACATTCAACAGCCGTCTCAAGCCCGTGCTGCTCAGCGAGGCAATGTCCTACGCGCATATAACCGGAATATATTCCTTCTTCACCGGCGAAACCAATATCAACGTAGGCTTTCCTGACTACACGATACCCTTTACCTCGGCTCACGAAATGGCGCATCAGAGAGGAATTGCCCGAGAGGACGAGGCGAATATGGTCGCCTTTCTCGTCTGTATCGAATCCAACGATCCGTATATACAGTACAGCGCATACCTGAATGTCTTTGAATACGTTGCGTCCGCACTATACCGCGCGGACAGTAAAAAGTTCCAACAGATCTACAATAGGCTCAACGTCCACACCCATCACGAGCAAAAAGCCTATAATGCCTTTTTCGAAAAATACGATAATTCGGTAGCAAGTCAGGTCTCGGGAGTCGTTAACGATACCTATCTTAAGGTCCAAGGCACCGCGGGCAAAAAAAGCTACGGAATGGTCGTCGACCTCACAGTAGCCTATCTCAAGAGCCAAAATTATATCGAATAGATACGATAATCAACTTAATAATATCAAAATACCACCCTGCAGAATAAACTGTCTGTAGGGTGGTATTTTTGTTTTGAACAATATGCGCTATTTTCTGATTTTTATTCATTTTTATGTCGTACTAATCAAATAATTGTATATATGACATTATTTGTGTCTTATTTTATTTATTTGTTATTTTTTTGTTCACTTTTATTGTTTTCGTTAACTTTTTATCAAAATTTATGGCATAATTAGAGTAATTTGGAACAAAAGTACCCGACACTGCGTCATAAAACCAGGCTTTAAACAGAGTCAATTTATTGGTAATTTATGTAAATTATATTTGTAAATAAAATATTAAATATGCGCATATTATATTTACTTATATGCAGAAAAGTGGTATAATATATACATCGCCCACATAGCGAAATAATACGTTTTTCGACCGTATGCGTCACAAACACACGCATATCGTCAAAACTTAAAATACAACCGCAAAACCCAAGCGGAATACACGGAGGACAATCATGGAGCAGATCATCATCAACGGCGGACATCCCCTTTACGGCAGCATTTCTATCAACGGCATGAAAAACGCAGCACTTCCCGTAATTTGCGCATGCATTCTCAACGAGGAGACCTGCATCATCGATAATATCCCCCCCGTCAGTGATATCGAAACCCTTCTCGACCTTCTGGCATCCATGGGTGCAAACGTAAACAGACTCACCAAAAACTCTGTAGAGATCAACTGCAAGAACATTGTTCCCTGCACCTCCTCTAACGAGCTTGCATCCAAGATCCGCGGATCGTCCTATCTGCTCGGCGCAGAGTTTGGACGCTTTGCAAGATCCAGTGTTCCCCACCCCGGCGGATGCAGCATCGGTACCCGTCCCCTCGACCTTCACATGAAGGCATTCGAGACTCTCGGCGCTCACTGCTACCACAAGAACGGCAGACTCGAGGTTGAGTGTGAAAACGGCCGCGCAGTCGGTAACACCATATACTTCGACAAGGTTTCCGTAGGTGCAACAGCTAACGCTATCCTCGCATCCGTTCTCGCTGACGGTATGACCGTTATCGACAACGCGGCTCGCGAGCCCCATATCGTAGACCTCGCAGTATTCCTCAACGCGTGCGGTGCGAACATCACCGGCGCAGGAACTTCCGTGATCAAGGTTAAGGGCGTTGAAAAGCTCCACGGCTGCCGTTACTCTATCATCCCCGACATGATCGAAGCAGGAACATATATGGCAGCAGTTGCAGCAACAGGCGGTAAGGTTACCGTAAGAAACATAATTCCCAAGCACATGGAAGCAATCTCCGCAAAGCTCGAAGAGGCGGGCGCAACCGTTATCGTGGGAGACGACCACATCACCGTTGAAAGCACCGGCAAGCTCAAGGGCATCAGCATCAACACCCAGCCTTATCCCGGATTCGCTACCGATATGCAGCCTCAGTTCTCTGCTATGCTCTGCTTCGCAGAAGGAACCTCTGACATCGTAGAAAACATATTCAACAGCAGATTTCAGTTTATGGATGAGCTGTCGAAGATGGGCGCAGACATTAAGGTTGACTCCAATCATGCAGTAATTCGCGGCGGCGCTACCCTCTCGGGCGCACCTCTCATCTGTCACGATCTCCGCGCAGGCGCGGCTATGGTAATCGCGGCTCTCGCAACTAAAGACACCTCCGTCATTGAAGGCATCGACAAGATCGAGCGTGGATATTATAATATTGTAGGAAAGCTTCGCGAGCTTGGCGCCGATATCCAAAAAAAAGTGAGTGCTGCGGACGAGCAAAGATATACTGCAACACGTTGACATAAAGCTACATAAGCTTCATTTTAATTAAACGAGGGCGACAGAAAAACTGTCGCCCTATTTTTACCCTTTGTAAACAACATCTTCAAAAAACAAACAATATATAAGAAAAAGGAGAAAACATTATGAAACGTATTGCCGCCATCATTCTATCCGCCCTGCTTCTCTTCTCTGCTTTTGTTGGGTGCAACACCTCCGACAATAACTCTATCGAAAATCCGGAAAACAAATACACATTTATATCCTCGAAGGAAAAGAACACTTGGAGAGACAAATTGATCAATGTCCTCTCGAATTGTGATATATACGGAAGCTTCGCAGTAGGCCTTATGGATCTTAATTTTGATAATTCACCCGAGGTCCTGATTGCATATCCAGGAGGCTCAATGGGCAATGTATTTACAACGTTTTACGAGCTTGATACAGGAGAAAAACTGTTTATTTACGATGCAGATCACTGGGATTCAGGTGATAATATTAACCTCTGTGTTGCCGAAGACTGCAATGGAGAGCCTGTTATTTTATCGGAAGGTTGTCTCCTAGGTAAAATCGATATTGGATACACAAACTATATCAGAGTTTTTCCAAAATACGTCGATTTTTATGCGCCTGTACTCTATCCTAACAACTTTTTAGCTAAATCTACTGACAGTGACTCCCATGTTCATTACTATTATAAAGATCGAGAGGTTGACAAATCCGAGTACGAGGCACACACAAACGATTACAAAAGAATAGCCTCAACACAGATCCAGTTAATAACACACGAAATCATCGGTAAGGATTCTGAAATCAATACAGATCCCGATGCCAGAAGGGATTTCGCCGAAAAAATGGCAGACGCCTTAATAAACAGCTCACAAGAATTTATTGATTATAATTCCAGCGGAATTACAATGAGCAAATATCCGTACGTTCAGAATATGTATCATCCCATTTTAGATGCGTACATAAAAATGGCGACCCATAGGAAAACCGAGGGTAGCATCGACGGCATCGTTATCGCAGATTATCCCGAATTGTCTTCTGAAAATTTCGAGGCACTTCTCAAATATACAGAAGAATGCCACAGCTATGGCAGAGGATTTTTCTTGTACGACATAAACCGTGACGGCACCGAAGAGATGGTATTTTCCAGTTGGGGTGGCGGATTAAGCCAGTATTATATCGAAATGATATTCACAGGCGACGGAAATGAAGCAAAGCTCATTGGAAGATTCAGTGACAATGACTACAACCATATCACCCAAATCGGTGATGACGGAAGAATACATTGCAGTATCACTGGAAAAGGAGAAGGAATTACACGCCACATAGTCTCTTTTGACAAAACAGGAACAACCGAAATTTTTTCGTACGGCATTTCCGACTATACAGGCTTTTACGATTGCGAAATAGAATGGCTCAAGAAAGAAAACGGTGAGTGGGTCAACATCACCGAGGAAGAATATTTAATGCTTGAAAAAGCCTACGCATTTAACGAGATCAATGATGGCTTTGAATTCCGATATTTCTTTAAATTCGCACCGAAATAATAACGTTGTAATTTTACCCCCGAGTCAAACGTTCAGACGCATTTGACTCGGGGGCTTTCACTACCACATCAAAGAATTATGCAAATAAGTCCACCGCTTCCCTCGTTGATAATTCTCTCAAGAGTCTCGGAAAGCTTAACACGCGATGCCTCAGGCATATGCTCAAGCTTGGAGTGCAAGCCCTCATTCATAAGCTCGTAAAGGCTCTTGCCAAACATATTGGATGCCCAGATCTTCTGGGGATCCTCCTCAAACTCGTTAAGCAGATATTTTACAAGATCCTCGGATTGTTGCTCCGTTCCCACTATTGGGTTGATCTCAGTCTCAATATTAGCTCTGATCATATGAATAGACTGCGCCGATGCACGAAGCTTCACGCCGTATCCACCGGGTTGCTTTACTATCTCGGGATCTGCAAGATGAAGCTCGTTCACGTCGGGCATAACGATTCCGTAGCCATTCTCCTCTGCCTCGTCAAGCGCCTCCTTAACCTTGTCGTACCTCGCCTTCATTTCGGCAAGGTCCTTGAGCAACGAAATAAGCTCCTCCTCGCCGCCGATATCAAAGCCCGTCAGCTCGCTTATAACCTCATAATAAAGCCCGTCGTTCATTGTCGTTGTTATATGAGCCCTTCCCGTTCCAAGATCGATCTCGTCAACCGCCGCACTCTTGATATATTCATTCTCGGAAAGAGCTTCAAACGCGCCCTTGATATCTCCCGCCTTATTGACCTTATCCGCGCAGCTCTTGATGCTTGACAAAACAGAAGCCTTGATCCTGTGGCCATCCTCAAGCGCCTCGGTCCATTCGGGCAACGACACCTTGATCTCGGTCACGGGAAATTCGTGCAAAACGAGCTCAAGTATATGGCGTATATCCTCCGCATCAAGATCAATGCAGGACACAAGTGCTACGGGAACGTCATATTTCGCCTCAAGCTCATACGCCAGAGCAATAGCCGCATCGCTTTCGGGATGCGCGGAATTGAGTATCATTGCAAACGGCTTTCCAAGTGCCTTCAGCTCCCTGACTATTCTCTCCTCTGCCTCCACGTAGCTCGGTCGCGAAATATCCCCGATAGAGCCGTCGGTGGTGATAAGCATACCGATAGTCGAATGCTCACTTATGACCTTATGTGTGCCCATTTCAGCCGCCTCAACGAAAGGCATAGGCTCTTCCTTCCAAGGAGTCCGCACCATTCTCGGCTGACCGTCCTCAATAGTGCCAAGAGCTTCGGGCACGATATAGCCAACGCAATCCACCATTTTGACCTTAAGATTCGAGCATCCGTCAACACTTATCTGCACCGCCTCGTCGGGAATAAATTTCGGCTCGGTCGTCATAACCGTCTTGCCCGCCGCACTTTGCGGCATCTCGTCTCTCGCTCTCTCTCGGGAATATCCCTCGGTGATGTTAGGAAGCACCAACGCCTCCATAAACCGCTTGATAAAGGTAGATTTGCCCGTTCTGACGGGACCTACGACACCGATATAAATATCACCGCCCGTTCTCTCCGCAATATCCTTATAAATAGAATGCTCTGCCATAAAAAATCCTCCCACAAATTCAGACGATATTTGTTATCGCTAAATTATATGGGAGGTTTTTTTGTTTTATGACAGTTTGTATTTTTATTGAGTGGATAAGCTGATTTTAAGGCTTTCTTACATAAATGCATGCAGAGCAAGCGCTATTTATAGGTAGTTCTATAAAAGCCTCAACCTTGAACCCGACAAATTCCATTTCCGTATAGTAATCAGCGCGAGTTCTTCCTCTTGCAGGGAGAATTGGATAATGAATCTCCTTTCCGTTTATCTCGCAAGAGAGCTTAGACTCCTCAAAGCTCTCGTTTTTGATCTTTTTCCAATCGTCAAACGATTCAACCACTCCGCTATATGAGTCTTCCCCATACATTTCTTTAATAAAAATCATTGGTGCTCCGCTAACTAAAGATTCAAACGCGTTATTAAGGTATTTGATTCTGTCTTGATCGGTAACCAGCATATGTAGTCCCATACAATCAAGCGCGGCATCGTAAAGCTCCCCTGTAGTCTCTTCTACCATATTCAAAAGGCTCACTCTTGCCTGTGCGTAATCATTTAAGCTTTTTCTTGCTTTTTCAATAGCAGCAGGAGAAAGATCAACCCCATGGTAAATACATCCAAGCTTCGAGAGGATCTCTCCGCAAGCCCCCTCTCCGCAGGCAAAATCTATTACCCTTTTGCCACGAAGATCATTGTCCTCAACCCATTTTTCAAGTATCGAGAGCAACATGTCGTCATCAGGCGTATTGCCCCAACGGTCAATTCCCTCGCCGTACATTTTTTTGTAACGGTCATCGTAACGCTCGTAGTATTTCATAGTCTGCCCCATTACATCTTCGACATCTCTCTCTGCGCCATAACAAGCCCATAATAAATGCCTTTTTTCTCAACAAGCTCCTCGTGTGTTCCGACCTCGGCAACTCTTCCCTTGTCAAGCACGACAAGTCGGGTCGCATTACGAAGGGTTGAAAGTCTGTGCGCAATGGCAATAGTCGTTCTGTTTGCCGACAGGTGCTGAAGCGCATCCTGAATCTGCTTTTCCGTCTCGGTATCAAGCGATGCTGTCGCTTCGTCAAGAATAAGTATCCTCGGATCGTGAAGCAGAGCGCGAGCGATAGCAACTCTCTGCCGCTCTCCACCCGAGAGACTGTGACCGCGCTCTCCAACCTTGGTGTCGTAGCCATCGGGAAGCTTCAGAATAAAGCTATGACATCCCGCAAGCTTCGATACGGCGATTATCTCCTCTCTTGTGGCATCAGGCTTCGCGTATGCGATATTTTCGTAGATAGTGCCTGAGAACAAGAAGGTCTCCTGAAGCACAACGCCCATCTGCGAGCGCAAGGACTCCTGGGAAATATCTCTTATGTCGATTCCGTCGATACAAATGCTTCCGTCCTCAACGTCATACATTCTCATTATCAGATTGATAAGAGTTGACTTTCCAACGCCCGACTTTCCAACAAGACCGATAAACTCGCCCGGCTTGATGTGCAGGTCAATATTCGTCAGCACCTCCGAGCCGCTGTCGTATCCAAACGAAACGTGATTAATGTCGATATGACCCTCGATCTTTATCTTTTTGGCATCGTCCGCATCTGCAACGTCCACCGGCTCGTCAATGATCTCGAATACCTTGTTTGTCGAGGTCAAGAAGTTGATTATCTGTCTGGGAATGTGCGAAAACATTCTTAAAGGACCGTATATCATACTCGCATACAGCGAGAATTTTGACATATCACCGATCGTCATGCTTCCGCCTAAAATCGCATTACCGACGTAGAACAGAATTATAAACTCGCCAAAGCACATAAAGAACTGCATAAACGGCATAATGGTATACCATAAGGTATCCGACTTGATCTGAAGATCTCTTTCATTAGCCGCCGACTTCTCAAACCTCTCGGTCTCTCTGTGTTCCATACCAAAGGATTTTACTACGCGGATACCCGAAAAAATGTCGTGAAGTATCGAGTTAGTCTTAGCTCCCGCTCCCCAGCACTTGTGGAAAAGCGCATGTATCTTCTTCCAGAAAAAGCTGAATCCGAACATAACCAAGGGCACAGGAATGAGCAATAACAGAAGAAGCAAGCTCAGATCATTCGCTATGAAAACGATACTGATAGCAATAAACAGTATCGTCTGCTCCACAAGCGACGGAAACGTGTTTATTAAAAAGGTATGTATCGTGGCTACGTCATTCGTAATGCGGCGCATGAGCGCACCCGCCGTTTTCTTGGATATCTTTTCAACCGATAGGCGCTGTATCTTCTCAAAAAGCATATTTCGCATATCGATTATCATATCGTTGCTCGCGTGTATCAGCGCGTGACTGCGAAGCACTCCGACCGCGCGCAATGCCACCTGCGACAAAAGCATAAGCAGTATCAGCCAGATGTAGCTCGTAGCATTTAAGGTCTCGGGAGACGTGCTCGTGATATATTCATCCGTGATGATCTTGTTTATCTCGGGAATTATAAGATTCAATCCGCTCACTACCGCGAAAAGAACCATCGAGATGATAATAAACCATTTATAAGGCCTTACTATTCCCCATAAACGCTTAACAGTCTCAAGCTTACTCGTGCAATGAGGACATTTTGATGATCCTCTCGGCATGGGTCTGCCGCACTTCTCACATACGTTGCGATTTCCAAGCGTTTCGGACTTCGTGCCTTTAGCTCTTATTGCCTTCAGCTTGTCAAAATATTCCCATCCGTGCTCAATAATGCGGTTGAGTGTTTTAGCGGTTTCTATCGCATTTTTCGCATGCGTCATGCTCGTAATAAATAACAAATGCGTCGAGCTGTCGGATTTCAATTCGTACGACACGAATATCATGCCGACTCCGTTGTCAGTCTTAATCGCGGCGACGTCGTCAAAGCGTATCTTATCCGTCTCCTCGCCGTTCAGAAATACGGTAATATTTTCTCTGTCAACTATAACGATACCATCAGCCTTTTCCCCGGGCTTCGTCGGATGAAGATCGTATCGCAAAAGAGCCACTACGTCATCACGTGAGAGCTCGGGGCGCAGTTTTTTCGCCTTCTCAAAGATAGAAGGCGCGCTTGTGCCCTTTCGCTTTTTGCTCCATATCATTTTATCACCGCCCTTCTTCTGCATTTCCCTTTTTTATCAAAGATAAAGTTCTATTTTACGGTAGCTTTTCTTGTCGAGCCCAAGGATGCTCTTTATAGTGTATCTGTTTCCGTCAACGTCGACCAAAATCGCGCTGTCCTCGCCGATGCGTATGATTTTACCAAAGGTATCCTGCATAGTAAAGCTCAGGATCCTTCCGTCATCAATTCGTACCTTCCAATAGGAAAATCCGTATCTTTCCTTCACACTTTGGATCTCAAAGATCACAGGCGAATAGTACTTTCTGTTTATCTCTGTCTTCAGAAGCTCAACGTCCTCCGCACCGAAGTCATCGACGTTGTATATGAGCCCGATCTCCTTGTTTTCATCTCCCGTAACCGAGATATACTCCCAAAGCAGCTCGTGAGGAAAGGCTCTGTGAAGAAAAACTCTATCGTAGACCTTCTCCTCACCGTTTGTCTTGAGTGTAAGAGCCAAAAAACCGTCCTTCATCACAAAGCTTGCATTTGTGCCGTCAAGCTTAATTATCCTGGCGGCATCCTCAAGCATTATTTCATTTTTGTTTTCAATATTTTCCATAAGATCACCGCCTTATTCTGTAATTCCCGCATTCTTGAGCGCCTCCGCCTGAAGTGTATAAAGTCTGTTATATACTCCGTTTTCAATAGCAAGCAGCTCCTTATGTGTGCCTCTTTCCGCCACCTTACCGTTTTCGATCACTATAAGCTCATCCGCATCACTTAAAGTAGAGAGTCTGTGTGCGATCATTATAGTCGTTTTATCCTTGGTAAGCGAGGTTATAGCGTTTTGTATCATTTTTTCGGTCTCGGTATCCATCGCCGCCGTGGCTTCGTCAAGAATTAGTATCTTGGGGTCACGAAGAATAGCTCTGGCGATCGAAAGCCTTTGCTTTTCTCCTCCCGAAAGGCTCTTATATCCAAAGCCTATCATCGTATTATAGGCATCGGGCATTTTAATAATAAAATCGTGCGCACCTGCAAGCTTTGCCGCCTTCACGACCTCCTCATAGGTTGCCGTAGGGTTGGCATACCTGATATTATCAAGTATCGATCCGATAAAGAAAAAGGTTTCCTGCGACACGATCGCAATATTGTCGTAAAGCGCCTTGAACGAAAGATCCTTTACGTCGATACCGTCAATAAGCACCCTGCCCTCATCACAATCATAAAGGCGCATTATCAGATTCGCGATAGTGCTCTTTCCCGCGCCCGTATGACCAACGATACCGAGAGTTTTGCCCGCCTCCACGTCGAAGCTGACGTTGTCGATAACCTTGCGGTTTTTTGTATACGAAAAATCGACGTTGCAAAATTCAACCTTTCCTTCAATGCTTTCGGGGGTTACGGCATTCTCCTTTTCGGAAATATCGGGCTGTGTGTCGTATATTTCGAAAAGTCTCTGAAGTGCGTTGGTGCTTGCAGCAGACCAGTCCACCATATCCGCAAAGAAATACATCGGACTGTATATCATGTTGACGTACGCCACAAACTTTATCAGCTTACCGTAGGTAAAGTCATTGTATCCCGAAATAACCATCCAACCGCCCACGCCGAGCGCAATAATATTTCCAAGATAAAGAATCAGACCAACCGACGGATAAACGTAGTTATTAAAGAGCGAAAGCTTTTTGTGACTTCTCGATGCACGTCTGCTTACTTTGTCAAACTTCTGTATCTCGGCGTCCTCTTGAGAAAACGCCTTTACGACCCTCATACCGCCAAGCACGTTGGTCAGCTGACCATTCATTGCGCGTGTGCTCGAATAGGTCTTAGCGTGAAGCTTCATTTCCTTTCTGTAGGTCTTCAATATAATAAGGAAGAAAACAGGAACGGTTACCAATGAGAGCGCCGCCAAAAGCGGATTTTCAATAAACAAAAGCACACAAATGACCGCCACCTGAACAATGTTGATCAAAAAGTACGGAAAACCGTCACAGAAAAAGGAATATAGCGTGTTGGAGTCGTTATTGACCTGCGCCATGAGACCGCCGGTCTGCCTGCTGCCAAAAAATGAAAGCGAAAGCTTCTCAATCGCCTTAAATACCGTCATCTTGAGATCGTAAACAATCTTAGCAGATATCTTTGCGGAGACAAGTCCATTAATAACCGTAAACACCTGTGACAATAGCCTCGTCGCAACTATAAGACCTATAACAAGTAAAATCTCACCGAAAAAGCTTCCGTCCTCCTGAAGCACTTCGTCGTAGAAAAATTCGTTTGAAATGTAAGGCACTAAAATGCTTGTAAGCGTAAGCAATACAAGCGATATTATCATAATCGCGATGTAGATCTTGTATTTAGCAAGAAACATACCGAATCTGCGGTATAGCTTTCCCTTTTCCATACATCTCGGGCATATCTTGCGATTTCGGTCGGGATAGCGCATGCCGCACTTCGGGCAGCAACGCTCCTCGGGAGTATCCTCGTCGTCTATCTTGAAATCGGGAGAAGATATCTGTCCTCTTTTCATTCTCTCAAAATACTTGATGAACAATAACACCGACGAGCGACAGGTGTTGGTCATAGCCGTCAGGAAAAGTACCCGTCCGTCTGTTGTCTTAGCAGTGAGTCTTGCGCTTGAAATCAGCTCCTCACAGTTCAATCGCTCAATGGCCGATACGTCATACTCGCGAAATGCGGTCTCCTTCCATGCCTTGTCAAGACCCTCGCCAAGCACGACCGAGCCCGACAAAACGTAAAGCTTATCTATAGTTGCAACAACGTAGGTATCGCAAAAAACGTGACCGTCGTCCATGTCGCAATAGGTCGCAAGCATGATCTTATCAAGCTCAACTCCCTCTTCTCTCAAGGAAGCATATATATATTCAGGTATTTTATCCGAAACAAACACAAAAAACACCTCCTCTTTTTAGAAATCATCGGCTCGGTCATCCGAACCGCACATCATAGAAATTATATCACATCATCCCCCCCGTGTCAATAAACTAAGTGTTGAAAAAAAGCGTTATATATCAAAAAATTTTTATTATTGAATAAAATACTCATCCTGTGTTGCAAAAAACAAAAAAATGTGATATACTAAAGCTATACTAAGTGTAAAGGACAAATAAATGAAAGGCTTAAAAACGATATTCATCTGCTCAAATTGCAGTTACCATTCACCAAAATGGATGGGTAAATGCCCCTCATGTAATAAATGGAATACATTTGTAGAGGACGTCATAAGCACCTCCTCCGATCAGCCCGAGCCCAAGCGTAAAAGCATGCTTTCGGGAGTGCCGGGAGAAAACCATGCAATTTCGTATAACGATCTCGAGATCCCCGATTACATAAGATCGGGCACAGGTCTTGCCGAGCTTGACCGAGTGCTCGGCGGAGGACTTGTCCACGGCTCTGTAGTGCTTATCTCAGGCGAACCCGGTATTGGCAAATCCACCCTTCTCATGCAGATATCCGAGTGCCTCGGCGAAAGCCGCAAGGTGCTTTATATCTCGGGCGAGGAGTCTGGCGGACAGCTCAAGCTTCGCGCGAAAAGACTCGGCGTATCGGGCAAAAATCTTTACGTACTGACCGAGACAAACCTCGAGAGCATACTTAAAGAAGCAGACAAAATCAAGCCCGACATAATGATAGTCGACTCGATCCAGACCATATACGACGATATGATCAAGTCCGCCCCGGGAAGCATCGCGCAGGTGCGCGAATCGGCACTGACACTTATCAATCGCGCAAAAACCGATGGAATATCAATGCTTCTCGTCGGTCACGTAAATAAAGAAGGCGGCATCGCAGGACCTAAGGTGCTTGAGCACATGGTCGACGCGGTCCTCTGCTTCGAGGGCGAAAAGCTGCAGTCATACCGAATAATCAGAGCTAACAAAAACCGCTTCGGCTCAACCAACGAGATAGGCGTTTTCGAAATGAGCGATAAGGGACTTGTGGAGATCCCCAATCCCTCCGAAATGCTACTCTCGGGCAGACCGAAAAACACCCCCGGTAACTGTGCCGTATGCACCATCGAAGGCACTCGACCGATCATCGCAGAGATACAAGCACTCGTTTCCCCGACCTCATTCCCTGCGCCGCGCCGCACCGCAAACGGCATCGACTACAACCGCCTTTGCCTTATCATCGCGGTACTTGAAAAGCGTCTCGGTCTCAAATTCTATCAGAATGACGTATATATGAACGTCATCGGCGGTCTCTACCTCAACGAGCCCGCAAGCGATGCTGCTATCGCCCTTGCGCTTATATCCTCGCTCACCGACAAGGCAGTACCCGACGAGCTGATCGCGATTGGAGAGCTCGGTCTCTCGGGCGAATGTCGCGCGGTCTCAAATCTCGAGCAAAGAGTCAAGGAGGCGGCAAGACTCGGATTCACCAAAGCTGTCATCCCAGCCAAAAATATCGAAAAACGCAATATTGACTCAAACATCGAGCTCATACCAATCCATAGTATATACGAGGCTATCAAGGTGTTGGTAAAGGCGGACTCAGAATAAAACCGTGAATATATTTAACCCCGACAGAAGTCTGTCGGGGTTTTTCACCAAAATTATAGCTCTCGCTTAATTTGTATTTGACAAACAGTATTTTTCGTGGTATAATAATATATTACGATAAACGTTTATTTCGGGAGGTGAAAATATGAGCGACGAAAAGAAAAACAGCTACGGCGACGATAGCTTTTGGGATCTCGACAAATTCGTACCAAAGACCTCGCGCCCAACACCTATGACAAGGCGCAATTCGGAGAAATCCACCTCTGCGATAGAAATTCAGTCGACCGTAAAAAGCTCAGACTCCCACCGCTTCGGCGACGTCCCGCTGTCGCACGACAAGGATCAGATCACACGCTTCATCCCCCCACACAACGACTCGGCATTTGCTAAGAAATATACGCTTTTGGAGTATTCACCGAAAAACCCTCTCATAAAAAGCGTAAGGGTCTATTCCGAAAAGCCCGACGAAAAAATATTCGTCGAAACCAATCTCTTCATCCGTGAGCGCCGCTCACTTTTGAATCGCACCGCCGCCGTGTGTCCTCACACCCCATATTATTCGCACTCTCCAAGATATTCGCAAATGAGCCGAGGACAGCTGAATTGGTACCTCTGGTGGCGAGAAAACGCGCGAAACGGCATCTTTCTCGAAACCGATGAGTCCTATATAATCCTTTACGCATACGAGCTTGCGGCAACCGACGAGACCGAGGACAAGCAAAAATCACTCGATATGCTCTGCGCGCTTCTCTGCAATTATAATCAAAAAAAATTGAGCATAGTTTTCAGAATGATGATACGCGACATGATATGCGACTTCTGCCTGCTCCATCAGCTCCCCTCACCAATTGAAAAATTGAGAGGGCTCGACCGTCAGCTGCTTTCAAGCGCATTTCTACCCGAGTTCTTCATCGATTTTTCGGGCGAAAACCGTGATCGCATCGCTACCCTCGGTCTATCATCGCTTTCAATGTACGACTATAAGCGCAGCAAATTCTACACCCCCGAAAACGAAGCTCTCTTTAAAAATGCAATAAGCGGCGCGCTTGCTGCCGTCGTTGCCGACGAGCAGGCATTCGGTGCGATAATCTCCTTTACCTCGGGAATGTACGGAAGCATCACCTGTGAGCGAAGACCCTTCGCACGAATGATAAACATCGTAAACCGCAGTATCAAATTTGAGATCACGTATTTTCAGATGTCGACGCTTCAGGCAGCGGTAACCGACGCAGTCAGATACTCCGAAAACAAGATACGCGAGCATCTCGGATCAAAAAGCAAGCTGAACGTAATGTCGGTTAATCCCTTCGTCAAGGAGGCTATCGACCGCTTCTTTGCCGAAAGCTATCCGCCTATGCCGATAGTAGACCGCAGAAGACGCTCCGCGGCTGCAAAAGAAGCAGAGCCCCACGAATACGATAAGCTTTACGACGTTCCAAAGCGCGAGTTTTCAGCAGAGCACGCTATGGAGATCGAGCGCGAATCCTGGGAGACCACCAAAATTCTCACCGAGGCATTCGCCGACGAATCTGACGAAATAAACAAGCCAATCCCCACCGAATCAATAATAACCACCGTACAGACATTCACAACGTACGAGCCCACCAAAGCGCCCGACGCAACTGAAAATACTAACGGAAACGGCGGTCTGTACGAAAAAATCAAGCAATCACTCGGCAACGCTGCAGAGTTTATCAGGCTCTGCCAATGCGGTACAGCCGCCGAGCAACGAAAATTTGCCCTTGCAAATAAGCTCTCGACAGATGAACTGGCAGACCGCATAAACGAAGCCGCCGTAGATATTTTCGGAGACATCATTCTCGAAAACGACGGCGAGGCGTACCGAATAATCGATGATTATTCAGATCAACTCTGACAGAGGAGGATAACAGATATGAACGAAAACAATATAAATCAAAACGGCTCGCTTCAGACCGCCGTGCCGAGAAGAATTCTGTCTTCCCTGCTTTCAAGCGTTTCGGCAGGCGTAGTGCCGAGAGCAGGCGCACCATACATTGCCATCGGCAGAAAGGATGAGATCGCCGCATTTCTCTCCGACCTTGAGGAGATCAACGAGGGCGGCGGCGCTATGCGCTTCCTCATCGGGCGCTACGGAAGCGGAAAAAGCTTCCTTATTCAGCTTGTAAGAGGTTACGCGCTTGAGCGCGACTTTCTCACCGCCGACTGCGATCTATCCCCGGAAAGAAAGCTTAGCGGAAGCGGAAACAGTGCAATTGCAACCTACCGCGAGCTGATGAAGAATCTCGCCTCCAAATCCTCCCCCGACGGCGGCGCGCTTTCAAAAATAATCTCCCGTTGGATCGGAAAGATCCGCGGCGAGCTTATATCCGACAATATCTCCCCCGATGATGCGATATTTGAGCGTGAGCTTGGTAAGCGCATATATAACGAGCTCTCCGAGCTTGAATTTTTGGTCGGAGGCTTCGATTTTGCCCGAGTAATACTCGAATATTACAAGGCAAGCATCTCGGATAGCGAGCTTGCAAACGAGAAAATGAGTGCTTGCTTGCGTTGGCTTCGCGGCGAATACTCGACCAAGACAGAAGCTAAAAAAGAGCTTGGATTCTCGGTCTCAGTCATCATAAACGACGATAACTGGTACGACTTTTTGAAGCTTTGGGCGGTTCTCTCCAAAAAAATGGGCTATCGCGGACTCGTTGTCTTCATCGACGAGTGTGTAAATCTCTATAAGATCCCCCACCGTGTCAGCCGTGAGAACAACTACGAAAAGATCCTCTCTATGTTCAACGACACGCTTCAGGGACGCGCCCCGGGACTTGACATCGTCTTCGGCGGCACTCCGCAGTTCCTTGAGGATACCCGACGCGGACTCTTCAGCTACGAGGCCCTGCGCTCAAGACTTTGCGACAGCAAATTCGCGCTTGACGGCTTCAAAAATCTCATAGGTCCCGTTATCCGTCTTCGCCGACTCACAGACGACGAGCTTTTCGCACTTATTCAGCGCATAACCGTACTCTATTCTCAGTTTTATAATTGGGATTGCAGAGTTACAAGTGACGACAGACTCAAATTCTTGAACATCTGTCTTTCACGCGCAGGAGCTGACAGTATGATAACCCCCCGAGAGATGCTCCGCGACTATATGACCGTCCTCAACATCCTTATGCAGAATCCCGAGGCAAAATTCGACGATATTATCGGCACTCACGTCACCCTCAAGACCGACAGATCAGAGGATGACAACCTTCCCACCGCAGAGCCTTTCGGAAAGGAAGAAACCCGCAAATTCACCGCAAACGATATTGAATTTTAATCCTCTGCCGTCCAATGACAGAGCTATGCCGCAAAACGCGGCGGAACGGAGAACAAAATGACACAAGCAGATCTCATATTCGAACGCTTCCCCGACTTTATACGGGAATATATTTATTCGCACTCGTGGGAATCTCTGCGCGCAGTTCAGGTCGCGGCGGCGAAGACCATATTCGACACCGACAACAATCTTCTCCTGACCTCCTCCACGGCAAGCGGCAAGACCGAGGCGGCATTCTTCCCCATTCTCTCCCTGCTCCACGAGGATCCGCCATCAAGCGTAGGCGTGCTCTATATTGCGCCACTCAAAAGCCTTATAAACGACCAGTTTGAGCGTATGGAGGAGCTGCTCGATATGACGGGCGTAAAGGTTACTCATTGGCACGGTGACGTAGCAATGTCGCACAAGAAAAAGCTGCTTGAAAAACCCGAGGGCATATTGCAGATAACCCCCGAATCACTCGAGGCTATGCTTATCAATCGCTCCAACGACATTCCCCGTCTGTTCGGCGATCTGCGCTTCATCGTCATCGATGAGATACACACGCTCACGGGTACAGACCGAGGAAATCAGATAATTTGCCTACTTTCCCGCATAGCACACCTCATCAGCTTCCATCCGCGTCGCATAGCACTCTCGGCAACGATAGGTGACCCCTCTCTCGCGGCAGAATGGCTAACCGCCGACACGGGCAGAGATATCGACATCCCCACGTTCAGCCAGGAAAAGATCAAATGGCGACTCGGACTCGAGCATTTCTATATTCAGAATCCCGAAGCCGAAAAGCAAAAGCAGGAGACTGAAAAAGCCGTACCGAGTGCGACTTCTAAAAGCGTCGTTTCGGTCGAGCAGACCGAGGATATTCCTCAAAAGAACGAACAGACCGACAACTACGAGCAGATCGGCGGAGCTAAACCGTACGCCATCGACCCCGGATATGAATACGCCTACGATTGCGTAAGAGATAAAAAATCCCTCGTTTTCTCCAACTCGCGTGAGGAAACCGAATATATCTGCGCCACTTTGCGCCAGATAGCAAGACTTCGCGGCGACGAAGACAGTCATATCCTCATCCATCATGGCAATCTCTCGGCATCACTCCGCGAGGAAGCCGAAATGAAGATGCGCGACGACGAGGAGTTTGCAGTAACCTGCGCCACCGTTACAATGGAGCTCGGAATTGATATCGGTCAACTCGAACGCGTAGTACAAATAGAAGCCCCCAACACCGTCTCAAACTTTCTCCAAAGACTCGGTCGCTCGGGCAGACGCAGTCAGACCCCCGAAATGATGATGATATTTCGAGAAGAAGAAGCGCTTCCCAACACCCCGCTTCCCCAGCTTATCCCGTGGGAGCTTTTACGCGGTATTGCGATCATACAGCTCTATATTGAGGAGCGCTTTATTGAGCCGCCCTCGCGCAAAAAAATGCCCTTCAGCCTGCTCTTCCATCAAACGCTTTCAATGCTCGCGTCCTGCGGTGAGCTGACTGCGGCAAGACTCGCCCAAAGAGTCCTCTCGCTCCCACCCTTCAGATTCGTAAGCAAGGAAGACTACAAAACGCTCATCGTCTCGATGCTCAATAACGATTTTTTAGAGATGACCGAGGAAAAGGGTCTCATAGTCGGACTTATGGGCGAAAGACTTTTAAAGAGCTTTAAATTCTATGCCGTTTTTAAGGATAGCGAGGACTTTACCGTCCGTTGCGGCTCCGACGAAATCGGAACTATCACCACCCCTCCCCCCGTGGGCGACCGCTTCGCATTGGCGGGCAGAGTCTGGGAGGTCGAGGAGCTTGACGTTACAAGAAAGCTCATATACGTCAAGAAGGTCGACGGCAAAATGGAAATATCCTGGCCCGGCGACTTCGGCGAGATACACACTAAAATTTTGCGCAGAATGAAGCAGATACTGATGGAGGACACGATCTACCCCTATCTCAAGGAAAATGCCGTCAAGCGCCTTATTCAAGCGCGCAAGACCGCTCGCAATACGGGAATGCTCGAGCATTCGCTCGTCCATCTCGGCGGTTATTCGTGGTGTCTGTTCCCTTGGCTCGGCACGCGCTCGTTCCGTACCCTGCGCAAGTATATAAAGAAAAATGCCGCGGCAAACGGCATCAGCGGAATTGAGTTTGAGGGCTGCTATTATATCACCTTCAAGATGGAAAAAACGTCGGATATCGACTTTATCGCAAGACTGCTGGACGGTGTTGAGCGCGACGGCATAAGCTGCGAGGCATTGGTTGAAAACGGCGAGATCCCTGTCTTTGAAAAGTACGACAACTACGTCCCACATGACCTCCTCCGCAAAGCCTACGCCGCAGATAAGCTCCGCGCCGACGAAGCAGAAAATCAAATAAAGCTGATCTTTGAGGAGTTTGAATAACAAAAAATCACCCGGATGAATTTTGATAATTCATTCGGGTGATTTTTGATATAGATAAAGTTATGATATTAGTAACAAAAAAATTAGCTCCTCATACAAAATTTCGTTACTTACTCATTGTTCAGCAGTTGTAGTATTTTCCGTATCCTCCGAATACCAAAAGCTTTCGGGATATTTTTCTTCTAAATATTCAAACATTTCAGACATATCTGCATTAAAGAAAAATTGATATCCTTCCTCGTCAACATACATTGAACTCGTATACTGGTTTTTATTCCAAATGGAAAAATCCAAAATACTTCCATCAATTAATTCAATTTCCAAACCGTAGTAACATCCATAATATCCCTTAGATGACTCGCCCTTCTCACCTTTAGCATCAGCAATAAATGCAATCAAATCTTCAATTATTTCTTCATCCTCAATTGTGATAGCATTTACCCTTACCATATACCACAATTTGATGCTTTCTACCGACTCAGACATTACAAATTCGCTAAAAAACCCGCAAGGATAATTACATATATCACAATAACCATCCTCGTCATCATCAATATGATCATATATAGGAGTTTCTTCTAAATTACAAGAATTTAAGTTGCACGTGATCGGTTGCCAATGACCGCTTTCATTGCATTCCCATTCTCCTTTGATATGCTCGTGTTTGATATGCTCGTGATCGCACGACGCCAGACAAGCTACAAGCAGAAAAATAATCAACATCAAAGCAAACGCCTTTTTCATAAAATTCCTCCTTTATATTCCATTCACATTATCGGTCAACAAAATATCGACTATGTTACGCCTTACGTATTTAATTTTAAGATTTGTAACCATTCAGTCTGTTAACATTTCATATCCGCAAGCATCACACAGTCGATCTCCGTCATTGTTATAATGATCCTCGTAGTCTTTCGGAGACTCACATCCACATCCGAATATCTGTCTGTGAGAGGTTTCATTCACATCATATCCCCAGTTGTGATCCTCGTGAGATATGCCCACATAATATTCACACTCGTCGCACTTACCGTTGTTGTCTTCATCATAATGAGGCTCAAAATCTCTCTCTTCAAGCCAATCGCAGTCGCAGGTGTAGATTTTTTTGTGTGCTTTCTCGCTTGTTTCATATATAAAACTATGCTCGTGGAGCTGCAAATTACCGTGTACTGCTTTCAGAGCATCCTCGGTAAAGGCAATAATAATTTCACCCTTTACGGGACTGAGTGCTTCAAATGTGATTGCGACCTTATCTCCTTCAATATATCCGCCTGAGTCGTTTATGGGCATTTCATCATCTGCCGTAAACTCTGAAAGAGGTTGATTTTCATTGATCAGACCGACATCAAAATATTTAACACTTAAAGCACCTTCTTCAAGGTTTACTTGATAATAGATTGTACCTTCGCCAAGACCTGTACGGTCAAGTGTTATGCAGATTCTGCTCTCAAAATCGTCGAATGTGAAAACAGCGCAGTTTTCGTAGTATTCTTTACTAACACCAGATTTTCCCCCGAAAATGCTATCAAACGTATCGCAAGCTGTAATACAAGTAAGCATCAAAACCGCAGTCAAAAAACAGCCTAACAACTTTTTCAACAAATCAAAGCTAACCGTCCTCTTCATCACACCACCTCCGATATCAATCTCTTCATAATATAAGTCGTCAAAAAAATGGTAATATTACGCCTTCCACGTTAATATTAACATATTTTTCACAGGTTGTCAATACAGACACAAAACCGCTGCTGCGCCAAGGCGCAACAGCGGTTTTTATCAAATATATTTTATCCGACATACGTCGTGCTTACATTCATCTGTGTTCTATGTTAAATATATATAAATCCTTAACCGTAACTAAGGAACAAAGATTACAGAGATTTCTGCATATTTGATTCGAGAGCTCAATCTGAATTATTTAGCGTAGTCGACTGCGCGGCTTTCGCGAATAAGATTGATCTTGATCTGACCGGGATACTTGACTTCAGCCTGGATCTTTGCCGCCATCTCTCGCGCAATGACCTTCATACCTGCGTCGTTAACCTCCTCGGGCTTGACCATAACTCTGATCTCACGTCCTGCCTGAATAGCGTATGCCTTATCGATTCCGTTAAAGCCCTTTGCAATTTCCTCAAGCTTTTCAAGACGCTTAATGTAATTTTCCATATCCTCACGACGTGCACCGGGTCTTGCTGCGCTGATAGCGTCAGCAGCCTGAACGAGCACTGCAATGATTGTCTTGGGTTCAACGTCGTTGTGGTGAGCCTCGATAGCATGAACTACCTCTTTGCTCTCCTTATACTTCTTTGCGGCATTTACGCCGATCTCAACATGAGAACCTTCAACGTCGTGGGGGAATGCCTTACCAATATCGTGAAGCAGACCTGCTCTCTTTGCAAGAGTACCGTCGAGTCCAAGCTCGTCTGCCATAATTCCTGCAAGGAACGCAACCTCGATAGAGTGCTTGAGCACGTTCTGTCCGTAGCTGGTTCTGTACTTAAGTCTTCCGAGCAATCTTACAAGCTCGGGATTGATTCCGTGAATTCCAACCTCGAAGGTAGCTCTCTCACCCGCCTGCTTAACAGACGCGTCAACTTCCTTCTGTGCCTTTTCGACCATTTCCTCGATTCTCGCGGGGTGAATACGTCCGTCGGAGATAAGTCTTTCAAGAGCAATTCTTGCAACCTCTCTTCTGACGGGATCAAATCCCGACAAGGTTATAGTCTCAGGGGTATCGTCAATAATAAGCTCGACTCCCGTAAGAGTTTCGATCTTCTGGATATTTCTTCCCTCACGACCAATAATTCTACCCTTCATTTCCTCACTGGGCAATGCCACACTGGAAACGGTAGCCTCGGAAACGTGATCGGAAGCATATCTCTGAATAGCGAGCGACAAAATATTCTTTGCCTTCTCGTCGGCTTCTTCTCTGAACTGAGTTTCAAGCTCGTCAAGCTTCTGAGCAAGCTCGTGCTTCGCCTCGGACTCAACTCTTTCAATAAGCTCTTCCTTTGCTCTCTCCGAAGAATAACCAGAAATTTCTTCAAGCTTTTTGACCTGCTCTCCGATCATCTCGTTAGCCTTATCCTTCAAAGCCTCGTAATCCTTGATCCTTTTATCAAGAACCTCGTTCTTCTTTTCAAGAGCCTCGGATTTTTTGTCAAGAGTTTCTTCCTTTTTGTTCAGACGGTTTTCGGTACGGTTGATCTCGTTTCTTCTTTCCTTGATCTCGCGATCGAGCTCATTTCTCTGAGCCATGATAGTCTCTTTAGCCTCAAGCAAGGATTCCTTCTTTGCAGACTCAGCATTTTTCTTTGCTTCGTCCAGGATCTTTTGCGCTTCAGCCTCAGCAGAGCCTATCTTTGCCTCGCCGATCTTCTTTCTCACAAGAAAACCGACCAGAAATCCGAGAGCGATTCCGACGACAGCGCAAATAACGCTTACGATAATCGCTATCTCTGTTTTCATTTCCCCTTTACACCTCCTTTTTCCTTCATTTGTTTTCTGTATTCAAAGCAAATAGGCATACCGCGCTCCGCCGCTTTGGGAACGGATAGCGAATGTATTGAAAACGGCTATATCAAATTCAAAAGTATGAATTTTTACCGACTCAATCATATAATAAACATTAAAAACTGTAAATATCAAAAAATTACCGCATTTTAATTAATATATTATTACACCTTATTTAATTATACAGAAAAAACGGCGCTTTGTCAATAGTTTTTTTCATATACTACCGACAAAACGCCTATTTTTTGTAAATTTTCAAGAGAATTTACAATTTATCTTTTATTTTCCTGCAATACTCATGTTTTTAACGAGAACGTCGGGAGAACCGAAAACTGTAAATCCGCCCGGAATTCCCCACTTGACTTCACTCGAAAGCGAGTCGATCTCCATAAGCATATTGAAGAAATTACCCGCGATCGTAAAGGACTTAACAGGACCTGCCTTCTTGCCGTCCTTGATAATAAAGCCCTCACTCTCAACCGAGAAATCACCGGTGATGGCGTTAGCGCCAGCGTGAAGTCCCTTGACTCCGGTAACGTAGATTCCGTCGCCAGCCTTGGCAAAAAGCTCGTCAAGAGTCTCGCTACCCGCAGAAATGCCGAAGTTGTAAGGAGCAATATTGCCGCCGCGACGACCGTTACCCGTGGTTTCCTTGCCGGTCTTGATAGCGGTTGTGAGGTCGTAAAGCATGGTCTTCAGAACACCGTTTTCAACAACGGTCTTCTTGTAGGTAGCAACTCCCTCATCGTCAAAATGAGTCTGAACGGGACAGCCCTCTCTCATAGGATCGTCTGTGATCGTAACGATATCCGCAGCGATCTTCTGACCCTCCTTGCCTGCAAGTCTTGACATTCCGAGAAGCGCGTTCTTAGCCGAGAATGCAGACGAGAAAGCAGACAGAAGCGAGCGCATCTGTGCGCCGTCGATAACAACGTTATACTTACCCGTGGGGATCTCGGAAGCGCCGATCTTGTCAAGCGCTCCTCCAACCGCCTTTGCAGGCAGTTTTTTAGCATCCTCACTGTAAATGTTTTCTGCAAACTCAAAATTATCTCTTGCCTCGCCGTCCTTATTTACGACCGCAGCAACGTAGCAACCCGACATACCCACGCGATTGGAAAGCTCCAGACCGTGCGAGTTGTAAAGATACATCTCGTTCTTAAAGGATATAGCGATCGACTGCGTTCCGTCAACAACGGCGCTATCAACGGCATAGGTAGCCTTCTGAAGCTCAAGAGCGCACTTCTTAAGCTCTGCAGCCTCGATATCCGCAGGCTCGGGAGCGGTAGTTTTAGCATAGGATTCAGAGCCCTTGAAGATAACTACAACGTCATCGTTCTCAATGACCTTGGCGTTGTCTGCCGCGCGAAGCACGAGATCCTCAAGCTCATCAGCGTCAAAGTAGCTGCTTGAGGCGTAGCCCATGTGACCGTTGACAAGGCAACGGAAGTACACCTTTGCGCTCTCACCCGAGCTGAATGCACTGACCTCCTGCTTGAGCGTTTCAGCGGAGATATCCTCTCCAACGGTATAATAAACCTCATATTCCTCAATTCCGTGCTTTTTACAAGCCGAAATGATGATATCCTTAATTTCAGCAAAATTCATATCAGCGACCTCCTACAGTGATCTTTGATACGCGGATAAGGGGCTGACCTACGTCGGTAGGAACGCTTCCGCTCGAGGAGCCACACATTCCCTGCGCAGTATCAAGATTCTGTCCGACCATATCGATATCCATAAGTATCTGCGATCCCGTGCCAACGAGCGAAGCGCCTCTTACAGGCTCACATATCTTACCGTTTCTGACGATATATCCCTCACTTACGCCGAAGTTGAATTCGCCCGTAAGAGGATTAACGGATCCGCCACCCATGCTCTTCGCGTAAAGACCGTATTCGATAGATGCGATAATATCCTCGTTCTTATCGGGTCCGTTAGCGATAAATGTATTGGTCATTCTCGAGGTAGGCTCGTACATAAAGCTCTGACGTCTGCCGTTGCCGGTCATAGCCATTCCCATTCTGCGAGAGCCGAGACGGTCGATCATGTAGCTCTTAAGAATACCGTTTTCGATAAGAATATTCTTCTGAGTGGGATGACCCTCGTCGTCAATGTTGACCGAGCCCCACGCACCGGGGATAGTTCCGTCATCGATAGCGGTTACCTTGACGTTGGCGATCTGCTGACCGAGCTTGCCGCACATCTGCGACGTGCCCGTGCCAACGCTCGTAGCCTCAAGCGAGTGACCGCAAGCCTCGTGGAAGATAACACCGCCGAAGCCGTTTTCGATAGCAACGGTCATCTGCCCTGCGGGACAGTAGTCCGCGCGAAGATTAACGAGAGCCTGATCTGCCGCCTTGATACCAACGCTCTTGGGGTCAATGAAATCGAACATCTCAAGACCCATTCCGCGTCCGGGAGAAGCACTTCCCGACTGGTTGTCGCTTCCGTCGGGCGATACTGCGACCGCACTTACGGCAATTCTCGTTCTTACGTGTCTGTCGGTCGTGTAAAGTCCCTCGCTATTCGCGATAAGAATGGTGTGATCCACAGATGAAAGGTTACCCATAACCTGCTTTATCTTCTCGTCTCTTTCCTTCGCCGCAAAGCAAGCCTCCTTGAGAATGTCGGTTCTCGTGCTTATGGGAGTGCTTCCGGGAACGATCTTAACGGGATGAATATTGGGGAAAATTCTCTCGGTCAGATTGATGCTGACTGCCGCCTTGCTCTCACCGAGAGCATCCGCAACCGCTCTTGCACAACGGATAAGACCCGAGCGAGAAAAATCGGTGGTGGTAGCGTAAACGGTTCTCGTGCCGATAAAAGCACGGATACCAACGCCCGACACCATGTCGTCACTCGCGGTGTCTATCTTGCCGTCAAGAAAGCGGATTCCGTTATTTCTTGTCTTTTCCGCATATACCTCGGCAAAATCTGCACCGGTAGACATAGCGACTGCAAGAACGTCTTCCAATAAAATTCTTGAAATCATTTTTGTTCTCCTTTGTAAAAGCTCTTATAAGCAATTAAGCGTTTTCGTCCTCAGCAGGCTGCTCCTCACAATCCGCCTCCTCGCACTCCTCTGCCTCGACCTCAACTAAGTCCTCACACTCCTCAGCCTCGTCCTCAACCTTGTAAACATAGTAGCTGATAACGATCTCCTCACCGGTATAGTCGATGTCGCAGCGCTGCTTGCGCTTGCCCTCACCGAGCATAACCGTGCAGTGCTCGTTGTCGGTCCACTCACAGCTCAGACCGCCTGCGTTCTTGCCTGCAAGCATAACGAAATCACAGCTATCCTCGCCGTCCTCGATCTTAGCCTCAACCTTTACGTAGGAAAGACCCTTAGCAAATTCGGACGAGCCGAACTTGAGGGATACGATGTTGTCGCCGTTGGGAGAAGCAAAGTCAACGTCCTTGAGATCGTTCTTGATCTCCTTAACGACCTTAACGGTCGCAAGACCTCCTGCAACTGCCGCCGCAACACCTGCGGTAACTCCAACCACAAGTCCTAAAATACCCTGTTTTTTCATAATGTTTTCCTCCAAAAATATTATATTATTTTATTTTCTTTTTTAATAAGCTCCATGACGTCAAAAAGACTGTCACAGGTAGCAAAGCACAGTCTTTCAGTCTCATCGGTCGGGGCTAATCTGTCAACGACCATTATCGGCTTCATGGCGGCTCTGTGCGCTCCGCGTATACCGTTTATCGAATCCTCGCAAACGACTGTGTATAAAGGATCTGCGCCGATTCGTCTTGCGGCTTCAAGAAAAATATCAGGCTCGGGCTTGCCGTTTTTAACTGCCTCGGCGGTAACCATCGCATCCATATATTTTCCTATTCCCGTCTTTTGCATATTGCTGCTTGTTATGTACATGGGAGTCGAGGTCGCTATCGCCATCGGTATGCCCTGCCGCTTCAAAAATTCAAGCAGCTCAATACACCCATCCTTGAGCGGTATCTCTTTTTCGATAAGTCCGACGAAGCATTGCATCCGCTCCGCGAAAAATCCGCTCGCGTCAAAGTCCTCGCCAAACCATTCCTTCATCATAGAGCATATAGATTCGATGCTTCTGCCAACGATAAGCGGATATTTTTCCGCCATGCCGTCAAGCCCCCATTTCTCTCCTATATCCACCCAAGCCTTTTCGTATAAGGGCTCCGTGTCAATAAGAGTCCCGTCCATATCAAAGATCGCGTATTTTATCATATCAATCGGGGTTTCGCTCACCAAGCGCTATATGATATTTCTGATAAAAGCTCTCGAAATAACCGCCGTCAAGCGCCTCTCTTATCTTCTTCGTCAGATTGTTGTAGAAATAGAGATTGTGCGCAACAGCAAGTCTCATACCGAGAGACTCCTTCGCCTTTATAAGATGTCTTATATAAGAGCGACTGTAATTGCGGCAAGCGGGGCAGTTGCAGGACTCAGAGATCGGTCTGGGATCCTTGGCGTACTTTTCGTTGAGAAGATTCATCTTTCCCTCCCAAGTGAAAAGGTTGCCGTGACGTGCGTTTCTCGAGGGCATTACGCAATCAAAAAAATCAACGCCCATGTGTACCGCCTCGAGAATGTTACAGGGCGTACCGACACCCATGAGATATCTCGGCTTGTCCTTGGGCATAAAGGGCTCGACTGCATTGATAATACGGTACATCTCCTCGGTCTCCTCACCGACCGCCAAACCGCCTATAGCGTAACCCTCACAATTGATCTCGGCAATTCTCTGCATGTGCTCGATACGGAGATCCTCGTAAGTGCCGCCCTGATTGATACCGAAAAGCATCTGATGCTTGTTTATGGTCTCGGGAAGCGAATTGAGTCTGTCCATCTCGGTGCGGCAACGCTCAAGCCAACGGGTCGTTCTGTCAATCGAATTTCTTACGTATTTGTAGGGCGCGGGATTTTCGATACACTCGTCAAACGCCATAGCAATTGTCGACGCGAGATTGGACTGTATCTGCATGCTCTCCTCAGGGCCCATAAATATTCTCTTACCGTCGATATGGGACTGGAATCTTACTCCCTCCTCGGTAATCTTACGAAGCTGAGCCAGAGAAAAGACCTGGAATCCGCCCGAGTCGGTCAGAATAGGCTTTTTCCAATTCATAAACTTGTGAAGACCGCCCATCTCGTAAATAAGCTTATCACCGGGACGAATGTGCAGGTGATAAGTGTTGGAAAGCTCAACCTGACAGTCAAGCTCGTCGTTGAGCTCGACGGTAGAAACACCGCCCTTGATAGCGGCGCAGGTACCGACGTTCATAAACACGGGAGTTTGTATATCGCCGTGTACGGTGTGCAAAACGCCTCTGCGCGCTCTGCCGTCCTGTGCTAAAAGTTCAAACATAACTTTGCTCCTTTTTCCGCAGACACAAGCCAAAGTGACGCGGACTATGATTAATTATTTTCATATTTCAAACCCAAGCAAAAAATCGTTTCAATCCAACCGAAAAACGGTATATCATCAGATTTTCGTTGAGCTTAAGTTCTTTCAAACTGTCTGTCGATATTCTTCTTCGACAGCTCCATTGCAACGGGTCTTCCGTGAGGGCAGAAGGTGATATCGGGAAGCTCCATAAGCTTTGCCACCAACCACTCGCCGTGTCCCTTGGCGTATTCCCTGCCTGCCTTTATAGCCGCCTTGCAGGAGGCCTGATAAAGTGCCTTCTCGAAAATTATATTTCTGGTCAGCTCGATCTTACCCGTACCGCTCTTTATTCTGTCTGCAACGACCGCAAACATATCTCCGACCGCATCTTGTTCAATGCCAACGGGAATAGCCGTAACCGATACCGTGTTTCGAGAGCAGGAAAACTCAAATCCAACCGCCTCAAGCTCGCCTCGGTATTCCTCAATAGCCGAAACCTCATCGCTCATAAGCATAACGTCGATAGGAAGCATCAAAAGCTGCGACGACACCTTTTGCGAGTACATATTTTTCTTGAGCTGCTCGAAAATTATCCTCTCGTGCGCGGCGTGCTTGTCAATCAGAAGCATCTTTTCGCCAAGCTCGACCAATATATAAGAATTAAAGACCTCACCAACGATGCGGTATTCAATTTTCACGGGCTCAACTCTCTCGGACTCAATAGCTGCGCTTTCCGAAGGATGCTTTGCATCCGCAGCAGTCTCCACGCCCGTCGCAGAATCACCGTTCAAAGTGTTAGTCTTGTTTTCGGGCGGCAGATCCACCTTTTTCTCCTCGGCAACTTCGACTCGGTTACCTGCAATCACCGAAGAGGAGCGGTTGTTGTCTGTCAGATCGGGCTTTTCGCTCGATTTTGCCGTTTGCACAGCAGTCACAGGAGCTTCGTCGTACTGCATTATCTCGCGCACGTATTGCTCTGCCGTTATCTTGACAAAAGCCTGATTTTCACCTGTCTTTGCACTCGAATCTGCAACTGCGCGCGATGGCGTGTCGCTCTTGGCAACACCCTGCGTTTCTATCGTGATCTGCCTTGATTTCAAGGACTTCTCGCGCTCAACGGGCATAAAAGCGTCCGACATTCTGACCCCACCCGAAGTACCCTTCGGCATCTCCATCTCGGGTCGCGCTGTATTTTGCTCAAGCGCTTGTCTGACCGCATAGTATATCGCCTCAAAGACCGGCTTCTCGTTTGAGAATTTCACCTCAAGCTTCGCAGGATGAACGTTTACGTCCACGCGTCCGGGATGAAGCGAAATAAACAAAACGCACACGGGGAATTTTTCGGACGGCATATACGACACGAACGCCTGCTCGATAGCCGCACTTGCAGTCCTGCTTTTCACAAAGCGCTTGTTTATGTAAAAATTCTCGTAATTTCTGTTGCTCTTTACGTTATCCGAGCGACCGACAAAGCCCTTGACCGAAATGCCGTCAAATTCTCCGTTGACCTCGATGAGCCTGTTTGCAAAATCCCTGCCGAAAACGGCGTATATCGCACTGAAAAGCTTGCCGTCACCTGCGGTCTCAAGCCTTATCTGACCGTCTGTTATAAGCCTGAAGGCTATCTCGGGATGAGACAGCGCGATCTTCTCCACGTTAGCGCAGACCGCCGTAGTCTCGGTCACGTCGCGCTTCAAAAACTTGCGGCGCGCGGGAACGTTAGCAAAAAGATCCTCAACTATAATAGTAGTTCCGTCGGAGCATCCGCGTTCGCTGAGCGATATCTGCTCACCGCAATCGACAACAAGCTCCGCTCCCATAGTCGCTCCACGCGTTTTCGAGATAATACGAAGCCTCGAGATCGCGGAAATAGCTGCCAACGCTTCCCCTCTGAATCCGAGAGTGCATATGCCATCAAGGTCCTCCGCGTTCTTGATCTTACTGGTCGCGTGTCGCTTGATCGCAAGAGGCAGATCGGTCGCATCCATTCCGCATCCGTCGTCGGATATTCGCATAAAGGTAATTCCGCCATTTTGTATCTCAACGGTAATGTGCTTCGCACCCGCATCTATTGAATTTTCGATCATTTCCTTGATAGCCGAAGCAGGTCTGTCAACGACCTCGCCCGCGGCGATAAGGTTGGCAACCTCAAAGGATAATACGTTAATAACTCCCATTTATGTCCGCCTCCTTTCAAAATTTATTTCAAAACCGCTCAACCGAGTCTCTTTTTCCAATCAAAGATCAAAGACATACACTCGTAAGGCGAAAGCGTGTTCACGTCGGTGTTTTTGATCTCCGCGATCACCTGATCGGATAAGCAATCGTCAAAGGTGATAAGCGTATCGTCCTTTTCAACGGTCTTTTCCTCTCTATCGGTGAGCTTGATATTCTTCGCGCTTTCCTCAACGGTGGCAAGCACCTCCTTGGCGCGCTTTATAACCTCATTCGGCAATCCCGCAAGCTTTGCGACCTCGATACCGTAGCTGTCGTCGGTCGAGCCGCGGACGATCTTACGAAGGAAGGTAATACTGTCTCCGCGCTTCTTCGCGGCGACGTTGTAGTTGACGATGCCGTCAAATTCCTTTTCCATCGACGTCAGCTCGTGATAGTGAGTAGCGAAAAGCGTCTTTGCGCCGATCTTACGGCTTGCCGTGTATTCAACGATCGCTCGTGCGATGCTCATTCCGTCAAAGGTCGACGTACCGCGTCCGACCTCATCGTAAATAATAAGACTCTTTCTCGTCGCGTTCTTAAGTATGTATGCCACCTCATTCATCTCAAGCATAAAGGTCGACTGACCCGATGCAAGATCGTCAGACGCTCCCACACGGGTAAAGATCTTATCAGTAATACCCACAGTCGCCTCAGCAGCGGGCACGAACGATCCCATCTGCGCCATCAGAACGATAATAGCAACCTGCCTCATATAAGTCGACTTACCCGCCATATTAGGACCGGTAATAAGCAGCAAGCGGTCGGTGGTAATATTGAGCTTAGTGTCGTTGGGAACGAAATACGAATCCTTAACGAACTGCTCGACCACGGGATGTCGTCCGTCCTTAATAACGATATCATCCAAGGAATTCACCTCGGGACGAACGTATCTGTTCTTCGCAGCAACGGTCGCAAGACTGTAATAAACGTCGGTCTCGGCGATAAGAGCCGCAACCTTCTGAATACGCACACTGTTGTCGGCAACCGTCGCACGAACGTCGCAGAAAAGCTCGTATTCAAGTGAGCAGAGCTTCTCGGAAGCGCCAAGCACCTTTGCCTCCATCTCCTTGAGCTCCTCGGTAATATATCTTTCGCAATTTGCAAGCGTCTGCTTGCGGATGTATCTGTCGGGAACGAGCTCGTATTGAGAGCGCGTGACCTCTATGTAGAAGCCAAACACCTTGTTGTATCCGACCTTGAGATTTTTGATTCCCGTCTCCTCGCGCTCGCGCTCGGCGATCTGCTCCTTCCACTCGTCGCCGTTTTCAACGATCGCGCGGAGCTCATCGACTCTCTCGTTGTATCCGTCACTGATGATCCCACCCTCGCGGACCGAGAAAGGCGCGTCCTCTTTGATCGCACGGTCGATAAGTGAGCAGATATCCTCGAGAGTGTCAATCTCTCCGTATATTCTGCGCATCTCGTCCGATGTGCACGAGGATATGAGCGCCTTAAGCTCGGGAAGTATTCGGATCGTATTGGCAACGGCACGAAGATCCTTTCCGTTTGCCGAGCCGTAGACTATCTTGGTTATAAGTCTCTCAAGATCGAGCACGTTATCAAGCAGCTCGCTTATCTGCTCACGAAGCATAAAGCTGTTGTAAAGCTCCTCGACCGCATTTTGCCTTTTGACGATCGCAGATGCGTTGATCAACGGATGCTCCACCCATTTGCGAAGCAAGCGCGCTCCAAGCGACGAGCGGGTCTTGTCGAGCACCCAAAGAAGCGTTCCCTTCTTTTCCTTCGCTCTCATAGACTCTACAAGCTCGAGATTTCTGCGCGTGTTAACGTCCATCTCAAGATACTGACCGTCGGAATAAATATTGAGCTTATTGATATATCCAACGTCCTTCTTCTGAGTATCGCGGACGTAATCAAGCATCGCGCCGACCGCGCAAACGAGCGCTCTGTCGTCAAGATCTCCCTCTCGCAAGGTCTCCTCAAACTGAACCTTTACTCTGTCAAGACAAGCGTCAAGCTCAAATCTGAAGGGTTGATTGTCATTAAGCATCGCGCCTATACGATTCTTAATAAACTCGGCAGTCTCCTTGAATTTTGACGCGCCGAGATTAGAAATGATCTCCGCAGGCATATACGTTCCAAGCTCGTTGAGAAGCCTCGAATCCATATTTGTGCCCGAAAACGAGGTAGCGTAGATCTCCGCGGTAGAAATATCGCAGAAGCAAACTCCGTATTCAAACTCGCCCATGTAAAGCGAGCAAAGATAGTTGTTTTTCTTGTCGGGAAGCAGATCCGACTCAATCAGCGTGCCGGGGGTAATAACGCGTATAACGTCGCGCCTTACTATTCCCTTTGCTTGTGCGGGATCCTCCATCTGCTCGCAGATAGCGATCTTAAAGCCCTGCTTTATAAGCTCGCCGATATAGGTGTCGACCGAATGAAACGGAACACCGCACATCGGCGCGCGCTCTGCCTCACCGCAGTCTCTGCCGGTCAGGGTCAGCCCGAGAGCACGTGATGCGACGATAGCATCGTCAAAAAACATCTCGTAAAAGTCACCGAGACGGTAAAAAAGCAGGTAGTCCTTGTATTGATTTTTTATCTCAAAATATTGCTCCATCATCGGAGTCATAGCGGTTTCCTCGCTTCTGTTATTTGTTTATCACCTACGGCAAAGCCGTAGATTTCACGCTCTCAAAGAGAGCATTTCACGTTGCAATGCAACATTTCACATTTTGCAAAGCAAAATATTTCACTGCAAAAGCCAACAGCTTTTGCTTAATGGCAACCGCCGCAGGTAGAGCAATCGTGAGTACACGGGGTCTTGCCCGTCGCGTTAAACATGATCGTGTTATTCACAGTCTCCATAAGCTCGTTGACCTCGTTCTGCGCCGCATCAAGCTCAACGAAAAGCGGATCGGTTGTGATCATCGCGTAAATTTCGTCGATCCTGTCCTGAATTCTTGCAAGTGCATCGGTATCAATGTCGGCAGAATCACCCATAGTGGTAAGAGCCTGCTGCTGAATACCGTATTCCATCATAAGATTGTTGATCTTCTCGCTTTTTTCATATGCCTCCTTGGCTTTTTCCATGCGGATCATTCTCTCGTCTGCTTTGATTGCTTTGCCAAGCTCGGCAGCAAGTGCATATATGCTCATTTTCTTAATTCCTTCCGTTATTTTTCTACTTTTTCGCCGTAAAGCGCAAATGTCTCCGCTCGGGTGATCAAAATATCAACGAATTTGCCCGTGTCACTCTCATTTCCGTCGAAAAGCACTATCTTGTTGCCCTCCGTGCGACCCGAATACACCTTTTCGTTGTTTTTGCTCTTTCCGTCGCAAAGAACTCTTAATATCTTATTTTCAAGCGGCTTGTTCTTCTCAAGCGCGATCTCGTTCTGGGTTTCAAGCAAGCGATTCATTCGCTCGCCCTTGATAGCGTCGGGGATCTGACACTCCATCGCCGCGGCAGGCGTGTCCTTTCTCGGCGAGTAAATAAAGGAGTAGGTCATATCGAATCTGACCTTGCGGATCATTTCAAGCGTCGCCTCAAAATCCTCGTCGCTCTCGCCCGGGAATCCGACAATAATATCCGACGATATCGTAACGTCGGGCACCTTCTCACGAAGATAATTAACCGTGCGAAGATATTTTTCTGTGTCGTAGTGGCGGTTCATCGCCTTGAGAATGCGGTCGCTTCCCGACTGCATCGGCAGATGGAACTGATGCGCCACGTGCTTTGAGGATGCGATAACGTCGATAAGCTTTTCCGACGCGTCCTTCGGGTGACTCGTCATAAATCGGATGTGATAATCGCCCTCGATCTTGTCAATGTCTGCAAGCAGATCGGCAAAATCGTAAATCTCGCCGTCGTCGCTCCTCGCATCCTTGCCGTAGCTATTGACGTTCTGACCGAGCAGCGTTATATCCTTGTATCCTGCTTCAACCAAGCCCTTCACCTCGGCAATTATGTCCTCGGGTCGACGGCTTCTCTCGCGACCGCGAACGTAAGGAACGATACAGTACGTGCAGAAATTATTGCAGCCGTACATTATCGAGACCCACGCGCGATAGCTCGACTCGCGGTATATCGGCAAGCCCTCTGCAACGAGGTATTCCTTTTCCTCGGGACAGTAGAGCCTCTTACCCTTTTTCATTTTCGTGTAGATAAGCTCGGGCAATCGATGCAAGGACGAGGTTCCGAGCACGAAATCAACGTAAGGATAGCTGTGCTTGATATTCTCCTTGCGGTGCTCCTGCGTGACCATACATCCGCAGACACCGATAAGCATATCGGGCTTCGCCGCCTTAAGATGCTTGTACTGACCGATTATCGAGAGCGCCTTTTGCTCGGCGTGCTCTCGCACCGCGCAGGTGTTGACCATAATAAGATCGGCAAGGGCGGGCTCGGAGCAGATCTCATAGCCCATAGACAAGCACATTCCTGCGATCTTTTCGCTGTCGGCTTCATTCTGCTGGCAACCGAAGGTCTGAACGAAGGCATATTTTACCTCTCCCGTCGTCTCTTTTACGCCAAGCACCAAGGCTCTTATTTTCGCTATATATTCATTTTGCTTTTGCATTTCCGCATCGGGCAAAATTCTGTATTCTTTCATTATTTTTCACCGTTTTTCGATAATTATAGATAATATATTATTATACTATATTTCTCCATAGATGTCAAGCGTTTTGCAGAGATTTTGTCGTAGTATGTTTGCACAAAGAAAAAGGCCGCCATGCGACCTTTTTTCTTTATACGTTATTCTTTTACCCTCTCGCGATACTTGCCGCGGTCAAGGTATTCTTCAAAAGCATAGTGATCGTCATAGGACCAACGCCGCCGGGCACGGGGGTGATATAAGCCGCCTTCGGCTCAACCTCGGCAAAACACACGTCACCGACAAGCTTGCCGTTTTCAAGACGGTTAATTCCCACGTCAACAACGACAGCTCCCTCCTTGACCATATCGCCGCGCACGAACTCGGGCTTACCGATAGATGCGACGAGAATATCAGCCTCACGGCAGATCTCGGTAAGATTCCTCGTTCTGCTATGACAAATGGTCACCGTGCCGTTAGCGTGAAGCAGAAGCATCGCCATAGGCTTACCCACAATATTCGAGCGACCTATAACCACGCACCTCTTGCCCGAAACGTCGATTCCCGACTTTTCAAGCAGTACCATAACACCTGCGGGCGTGCAAGGCAAAAGATCGTGATTTCCGATCATTATCTTGCCCACGTTGTAGGGGTGGAAGGCGTCAACGTCCTTTTCGGGTCTTATTTTAAGCAAGACCTCGGTCTCGTCAAGATGCTTCGGCAAAGGAAGCTGAACGAGAATTCCGTGGATCTTATCGTCATTGTTAAGCTTTTCTATAAGAGCGATAAGCTCCTCTTGTGTCGTGCTTTCAGGCAGCTCGTATCCAACCGAATAAAAGCCGACCTCCTCGCAAGCTCTTTTCTTGTTGCGAACGTAGACCTGCGAAGCGGGGTCACTGCCCACGATTATTACCGCAAGACCGGGTACTGTGCCGTACCTCTCTTTATACTGCACGACCTCTGCCGCGATCTCCTCTCTTACCTGCTTCGATATAGCCTTTCCGTCAATTATCTTCGCCATCTTCGGCCTCCTTTTCGGGGTCCTCGGCATCGATCTCGGATTCAGCCTCGAGGGGCTCGTCCGCTACCTCATCAGCCTCGGGCTCTGTAGCCTCAACTGCATCTGCGCCATTCTGTACAGCCTCGGACTCTGCGACAGCCGACTTCTTTGCAAAAAATACGGGATTTTCAATAAGCGAAGGCACAAGAATCTTATCAAACGCGGTCAGCTTGCTCTCGTCACCGTTAAACTTCTTCGAGTAGATAAGACCAACGACAAGCAACGCGCCGAAGACGATAAAGCAGATAAATCCAACGAGCTGCGAAATTCTTATTCCCGTGTTTCCAAGGTAAAGACTGTCCGTGCGCAAGCCCTCGATAAACATTCTGCCGAATCCGTACCACGACAGGTACATACAAGCGACCTGACCGTTAAACTTTTTCTTTTTGTACAAAGCGTTTATGATGATAAAGCCGGTCAGATTCCAAAGCGACTCGTACAAAAACGTGGGATGAACGTACACCATCTCGGTCGTGCCGAAATCGTGGTACGTGTTGTTCGAGATCAGACCCATTCTGAGGAAATAGAGCGGATGACTCTCGCTTACGATTCCTCCAAACGCCTCACCGTTGAAGAAGTTACCCCAACGACCGAGAAGCTGACCGATCATAACGCCGGGCGCCGCCATATCAAACATCTTGATCGTATTGATCTTTTTGATGCGCGTCGCGATGAAAATTCCCAATATACCGCCTATAATTCCGCCGTAAATGGCAAGACCGCCCTCTCGCAGATTGAGCATATTGGTAACGGTCTGCATGATCGAATCGTCGATATACTTGTCAAGGCTCGTCAATACGTAATAAAGTCTCGCGCCGATAACGCCGAGTACAACCGTCCATATCGCGATGTCAATGGTATCGTCAAAGCTGATGCTCTCGTATTTGCCGCGATAAACGGCGTAAAGATACGCGAATACAATTCCAAGGGTTATAATAACGCCGTACCAGTAAACCGAAAAGCTCTCACCGATACTGAACGCCACATTGTTAAGTGTGAAATCTCCTATTCCCAATCCGGGAAAGGAAATTACCGATTTTGACAATAGCATGAACATAAAGTCACCTCTCTCTTTCATTTTCTGGTCTTACCACGGACAAGGTAAAATACTCGTCGCAAAAGACCGTATCAAGCAATTCGCACACGTACTCAAACGTGACCGAATCGATTATTTTGGGATATTCGAACAGATCCATGCCGTCGTAGGCATACGAGGTCAGCGCAAAGGCAATATCCTCGGTGGAATCAAAATCCGATATGTAGGATGCGTAAACGCATCTCTTTTCGCGCTCGAAATCACTTCTGTCAAGCCCATCTCGGCGGCATTTTGCGATGTGCTCCCTGATTTTTTCAAGCAAGGCCTCAGGAGAGTCGCTCTCGCCCGACATCATAACGTACGCCGTTTTCGCGCTTGACGAATATCCGCTGTCAAATCCGGGCGAAACGATGCCCGATTCAAGCATTTCAAGATAAAATTCGCCCGCCTCGGAAAACATCATATGCAAAAGTATGTTCATTCCCTCGGTACGTCTATACCTTTCAAAAGCCGACGCGGGAATCTCGCAGTCCTTAATTCCAATACAGAAAAGCGGCTTACCAACAGGCATTATCTTCTCGACAAACGCGTTCTTTACCGCCTTGGGCTCGTCAAAGCTCTCAAGCCTTGCAGCAAAGTCGCGCCGCCCGTCTCCGATCTCTCTGTTCACGATCTCAAGGACAGACTCGGGAGTGACGTTGCCGCAAAGAGCAAGCACCATATTTTCGGGTGTGTAAAAATCCTTGTAGCAACGGTAAAGCACCTCGGGAGTGATCTTAGATATCGACTCCTCGCTACCGCATATCTCGTTACGGACGGGATTTTCAAAATACATCGCACCAAGCATATTCATATAGCATCTGTCGTAGGGATCGTCAACACATCCGCGTATCTCCTCGGCGATGATACCTATCTCCTTTTTGACCGTTTCCTTGGTGAAATACGGATGAGTCACGAAATATAAAAGCTGGCTGATAGCCTCGTCCACCTTGTCGGTTGCCGAGAACAAATACGCGGTTCTCTCGTTAGATGTATATGCATTGTCGTATGCACCCAAGGATGCAAAAATATCGTCCGCGTTGCTGCCGTCCTCGTTCTCAAACAGCTTGTGCTCAAGGAAATGCGCGCATCCCTGCGGGATAGTCACCCTTTCTCCGTTGCATAAATATTCATTTACGTTGCCTCCGAAGCTGACCGAAAATACACCGTACGTAGAGGTCATATCCTTTGGAAAAACGAAGATGTCAAGACCGCTACTATGCTTGATCTTATAGTAATGCTCACCGAGAAGCGCCGACTCAAAACGAATTATCTCACTCATCGTCAAACTCCTCCTCTCCATCTCCGTAAAGGAAATAGACTGTGTCAAGCCTTACCCTCTGCGCCACTCTAACGATCTCCTCCTTGCTGACCTTTTGGATCTTTTCCATAAGCTCCTCGGAGGTTTCAGAAAGACCTGCAAGTATGCGTCTGAAGCCAAACGCCTCAAGCGCCGACGGGCTGTCGTATATCTGTCTCGCGCCCGAAATAACAGTGCGCTTCGCGGTCTTGATCTCCTCGTCGGTAATCTCTCCCGATTGCATTGCAAGAAGCTGCTTTTCTATTTCCGCAAAAGCCTTTTCACGATTCTCGGGCTTGATGCCGCATCCGATCATAACCGTGCCCGTAGCCGAGTGATACGATGAATAGCAATAATAGCAAAGGCTCTGCTTTTCTCTCACGTTTATAAAGAGCTTCGCCACCGACGAGCCGCCGAATATCTCGTTAAAAAGGCTCATCGCAGGGTAATCCGCGTCGCTCATTATGACTCCGCAGGTATAGCCTATATTCAGCCTTCCCTGAGAGACGTTCATTCTCTCGGTGACAGAGCGAAGCGGCTCATCCTCACCTCTGATCAAGGGCTTTTCGCCGCCAACAAATTCCTTCTCGCCTCTCTTCAACTTTGAGAAGGCATCACTAACCAGAGATATAACTCCATCCGCATCGTCGCTACCGATATAGTAGCACTCAAGTGCAGAATTATTCAAAAAATATTCAATATTTTCACTGACCTGCTCCAGCGTAAAGCCTTCTATCTGCTCCACGCTTCCCTCTGCGGATATACCTGCGGGCGAGCCCTCAAGCATTATCCTTCTGCACCGCTCTGCCGAGTATGCCTTCTGGTCATTTATCTTGGCTTTTATAGCATCAATAGCAAGCTTTTTCTCGCTTTCAAAATTCGGCCTTGAAAGAAGCTTATTTTTATCAAGTCGAGGATTGAAAAGAATCTCGAGAATTACCTTTGCAACCTCGCAAAGAATGTCTGTTTTATCCTCAGGCAGACGATATTTGTTGCTCAGAATCTCGCAGGATATTCTGAAAATATGTCGCTCTCCCACGGAGACCGCGCGCCAGCTTACAGTCGCCCCGTAAAGCTCGTCGAGTCTTTTATTTATGCTCACTATCGACGGATATTTCTCACAGCCTCTCATCATAACCGCAAGCATTATACGAGTCAGAGGAGACCTTTCCTTATCCGCAGGTAGAATAAAGTTAAACGATAGACGTGACATTTTAAATTTATCGGTATTTATAACGTGGAAGCGCAATGCCCCGTCCTTTTTTATGATCTTTTCTGTCATTTACTTCCCATGTGCGCCTTTTGGGCGTCAGGATCCTTTCAAATTACATATTTAGTATATTGTACACCATATCGGCAGATTTTTCAAGTATTATTTATGAATTTTTGCCGCATCAGGCTTTCGCTGCGACGTTTTTGCGAAGATACGATAAATTTTGGGGAAAAGACCTTGAATCAAAGGCTTTTCCCCATAGAGTTCATTATTTATTTTCGCATTTTTCGGATATTCTCTTTGCCGCCGCTTCAAGATAGTTGCACTTGACAGTCTCGATCCATCCCTTGTCAACGTAGGACGCTATCTCGGGATCGATCGGAACCTTGGCAAGCAGCTCGTAGCCAAACTCCTCCGCGATCTCTTCAATGTGGCTCTCGCCAAATACCTTGATCTCCTTGCCGCAATCAGGGCACTTGATATAGCTCATATTCTCAACGAGACCGAGCACGGAAACGTTCATCATGTCAGCCATATTCGCCGCTTTTTTGACGATCATGGAAACAAGCTCCTGAGGGCTGGAAACAATCACGCAACCGTCTATCGGGAGGCTCTGGAACACAGTAAGCGGAACGTCGCCCGTACCGGGAGGGCAATCTATGATAAGATAGTCAAGGTCGCCCCACGCAGTGTCCTTCCAGAACTGACGAACTGTTGACGAGATGATCGAGCCGCGCCATACGACAGGTCTGGTCTCGTCGTCAAGCATAAGATTGACCGACATCATCTTGATTCCCGTAGCGGTCATGGGAGGAAGCATAGCACCCTCTCCGTCGCCCTCAACGTCCTCCTTCAAGCCGAACGCCTTAGGAATAGACGGGCCTGTAACGTCGGCGTCAAGAATACCGACCGCATAGCCTTCACGGCTCAAATGAACCGCGAGCATCGAGGTAACGAGTGATTTACCTACTCCGCCCTTTCCGCTGACTACCGCGATTATATGCTTTACGTTGCTTTTGGGGTTCGCCTCGTCCTTGGGAACTCCTCCGTTCTTCGACGGACAATTAAGTGAACACGACGAGCAGTCGTGAGTACATCCTTCTGCCATTTTAATCTGATCCTTTCATAACTACGTGTGCTATATTATTACCGACAATTATTATACAACTAAATCGGCAAAAATGCAAGAGCATTTGATAAATCTCTGAAAATAATTTCCTTTTTACAAAAAATAAAAAGGAACTCCCCCTCGGGAATCCCTTTTTATTTGCTTTTTCGTCGATTAAGCCTCTTTTACGTTGAGAACCTTCTTACCGCCGTAGAATCCGCAAACCTTGCATACGCAGTGAGGTGCGACCATCTCGGAGCAAGCGGGATTGGAGCACTTAACAAGTCCGGGCATAGTGAGCTTGGAATTGTTGGATCTTCTCTTATCTCTGCGTGCTTTCGACACTTTCTTCTTCGGTACTGCCATATTGAAACCTCCTCTCGGTACGCACTTATCCGTACGCCTCCGATTTATAATTAAATTTTATTTTTTACTGATTTATTCGTCGCTTAAGTCTCGTCTTCCTTGTTCAGAAGCTGAGCCAGAACTGCCAAGCGGGGATCTATCTCCTTTTTCTGACAACCGCAATCGCCATACTTGAGAGATTTTCCGCATTTATGACACAGTCCGGGGCAATCGTCGGTACAAAGGATCTTTCTCGGGAAATCGAGCAGTAGCGCCTCGGCGAGCTGTTCGTCGATGTCGAGCTTTCCGTTCTCAACTATCACGTACTCGTCGACGTTATCCTCTATCTGCTCCTCCGTGAGCGTTCCCTCGTCGGCAACGACACGCTCGAAGTCAAGGACGAACTCGCCCGCTACGGTATCGAGACATCTGTCACACTCGGTCTCATACGCAAGATGAGCCTGAGCCTTCAGCTGCATATAACCGGCACTGTCGGTTATCTCTCCCGTGACGTGCGCGTCACTTTGAAACTTCACTCTGTCCATAGGAATGGGGGCAAGCATATATTCAAACGTAATCCGATTTTTCTCTCCTCGCAGGAGCGGACCGACGTCCAAAATCATACACATTCACTCCCTTCTTCAAGACACAAAACGCGACTTTAATTATTATACATAAGAAAACACATTTTGTCAAGAGTTTTTTTTATTTTCGAGGAGATTTTTCTCATTTTTTTCATAAAAAATTTAGCATTTGGCACTGATAGGTCAATTTTTCTTGACATTCGGGCAAAAAAATGATATACTTTACCAAAAGAACAGTTTTTTCGGGAAAGGAGTGCACAGATTTTGAAAACCGTTGGCATCGTTTGCGAATACAATCCGTTTCATAACGGTCACGCGCACCAGATAGAGCTCTTGCGGCAAAATGGATTTGAGCTTATAGTCTGCGCTATGAGCGGCAATTTCACACAACGCGGCGAGCTTGCGATCGCGGACAAGTACACGAGAGCGCAAAGCGCGACGCTTTGCGGCGCGGACATAGTCGTCGAGCTCCCTTTCCCCTTTTCTTCCTTTTCCGCAGAGGGATTTTCACGCGCAGGAGTGCATATTTTGTCGTCGCTCGGCGTTGACACGTTGAGCTTTGGCAGTGAGAGTGCGGATCTTGCGCTTTTATCAAGGGCCGCCGATGCAGCCTGCTCGGATGAGTTTATTTCGGCTTACTCCAAGGCGGACAAGGGCGTGGGAGCAGCGAGGGCGTATTTTGATACGCTTTCCCACTTTGTTGAGGGCGATCTCTCGCCTCTCTCAAACGACATTCTCGTAATATCTTACCTTTCCGCGATAAAGGATCTCGGCGCAAAAATGGACGTTTTCCCAATAAAGCGAGAGGGCGCGAGCTACATCAAACGAACTCTGTCGGACACCGAAAATCCTTCGGCAACCGCTCTTCGCTGTGCTGTCAAAGATAACGAAAGCGGATTTTTCTCGATTTCGTCCAGCAGTATGCCCGAGGAGGCCTTGACGGTGCTTCAGGCTGCACAGAAAGACGGAAAAGCGCCCGTATTCAGCGACGGGATCGGCAAGGAGATAATCAGCTTCTTCAGTCTTTTAACTCCCGCGGAAATAATTTCTCGCGCGATCTCGAGGTCGGGCGGCGGAGACTTTGTTGCCGAGGACGGATGCGGTATAGTCGAGCGGCTTTGCAACGCCGCAAGGAATGCAGGCACCCTTAAAGAATTTATGTCAAAAGCATACAATTCGAGATATACCGACGCGAGAATCAACCGCGCGGTGTTGTTCGCCCTGCTCGGTGTATCAAACCGTTTCTCAAAGGCAGTTCCCGAGTACACCACTCTTTTGGCGGCAAGTGAGAAAGGCAGAACTCACCTTGCAAAAATCAGAAAAAGCTCGGCTTTCCCGATAATAACCAAGCCTGCCGACGCTCCCGACGGTTGTCTTACCGAAATACTCCGAGCATCCGACGCTTTATATGCTCGCGCAATGTCGGACGACACAGCGAACGATTATTTTGTGAAAAAACACCCGTTTTTGAGCTAATAATTGTAAATTAAACGAAAACATTACTGAATTGTTATTGACTTGACGGCTTTGGTGTGTTATAATCTATAGTTGATATAATGTATTACTATGAAAACTGATGAAAGGACGGTTCGAGAGATCGGACAAGGTGATATAAATGGCTGAAACACGTGAACAGGTCAAGGGCAACATCCTTTATTACAAAAACAGACCCCTTGTCAGAGAAAAGGACACCATCTGCTACGGAGATTTTACCGAGAGATGCGTTCTGATCTTTGAGATAATGTCGTACGTTGAGAAGGAAGGCGTTAAGGTGCCCGGAAAGATATTTATTCAGATTATTGAATCCGAGAGCGGCAAGATTCTTAAGCAGGCCGATAAGGAAGGTATGTTTGAGGCGTTCAACTACGGAATTTTCTGGTACGAAAAGTTTTTATCTGAATCGTAAAAATTAAAACCGTTGCGTAACAAACGCAACGGTTTTTTCAATGGATATCATCTTACTATTGATTTATAGACCAAAATGCTTCTTTATCATTTCCGCCACCGTTTGTGGCTCAAGAAACGTATTATCAATCTTCAAGTAGCTTTCAAACGGTAGATTTTCTCCCTCGTATGAATTCAGACGGTGATTTTGACTTGTGGAGTGCATCTCTCGCTCACTCCATTCAAGGTCTCGCTTAGATTCCTTATGGACAAGGCGATTTTCCGTCTTATTTCGTTCAAGTCTTACGTCAAAATCAGCACAAAGCTCAACAACGTGACATTTCGCACCGTTTGATTCAAAAA